>NZ_JAWOSZ010000014.1:0-113021 GCF_033338615.1 Vibrio sp. Vb1980 | reverse complement strand
TAGAAGAACTTTAGTTGCAGCTAAAGTCTGGGTCTCACCTTACCCGATTGGAGTAC
Organism: Vibrio sp. Vb1980; assembly: GCF_033338615.1. Lineage (NCBI taxonomy): Bacteria > Pseudomonadati > Pseudomonadota > Gammaproteobacteria > Vibrionales > Vibrionaceae > Vibrio > Vibrio sp. Vb1980. The sequence goes on along the minus strand of NZ_JAWOSZ010000014.1, from coordinate 112,965 downwards.
TTATTATCCATACAAACTGTTCAAGAGGGATTCCCAACGCTTGGCGGTTTAATGCTAAATTTGGTAAAAGTGTTTACGGTGCAAATGTTTAGGTTGGGTGGTTAGCGTTGCTCACCCCTTAACAGGGCGTTAGCTATCAAAGAGGTACAATGAAAATTCTCAGCTGTTTGATAATGTTAGTCATAATATCGTATACGACTAAAGCTGGTCAGCTCTCGTTGCCGGAATGTGAAGTAAAAAATCCATTGAAAACAGAGCTACATTTCTACGTAAATAAACAAGTTCTTGACGAGTATTCTAGGGAATTTGTGGGAGCAAAAATTAACTCATGGGTTGCTTATTCCAATTTAACCTTGGAAAATTCTTGTATTCCTATAGTAAGAGAAGCAACACACATAGAGTATGTTACAGCTATGAACTCTACTTGGTTTCAGGACGTCAATGTAGCAGAAGCATTACTGAAGTTAAATTTAAAACGAGAGCTGCCCGAAGTAAATGAACGAGGTGAGCCAATATTTACTGCAATTGTGTTTTCTAATTGGTTGGAAAGTCATGAATCAAACTGGTGTGGGTACAGTTCAAACTCATCGTTTACCTATACAATTGCATTGAATTGTCCAGATCATGTTATGGAGCATGAAATTGGGCATTTGAGTGGTGCTTCACATGATATAAGAACGTTAAAAGACGCTGATGAAAATTTTGATTTGGAAGAGTACTTTAGAAGTTACTATCCACCTAAAAAGAGTTATGCACTTGGTTTTGTTTGTTCACAGCGTGGAACAGTTATGTCTTATGAGGAAAATGTAATATCTGCTTATTCGAATCCAGAAATTGAGTTTAATGGGGTGGCGTGTGGACGGGTGGAATCTGCGAATAATAGTCAGGTATTAAGAGAGTTTGCTAAAAAGTACGCAAAAGAATAGCTAACAAAGCGTTTAAGACGGATTCACAACGCTTGGCGATTTCAGTTCAAGTCAGGTTAAGTGTTTAAGGTACAATGGCTTAGGTTTGGTGGTTTGCGTTGTTCACCACTTAACGCGGCGTTATGTGAATTATTGGGATCCTATGTAAGTGATTGAAATATGATTTCTGAAGACAACTGGCAAGATCACTATTGGAACTATTTGGCTCGCCTCGAAGTCGGTGCAATAGACCGAAGTTTTGAAGACTTAAAGCCTTGGGATTCTTTAGCTGAAGATTGTATGAACTTGGCTATTAAAGCTCCATTTCTCAAAGGTAAAAACTCAGGTTCAAAATCTATCAAACTTTCTGCTGCATTTTTGAAGCGTACCATGAGTGATTTTAGAGGTGCGTGGTTATTGATTAATTGGGGTTATCCTTACCAAGCAGCATGTGTCGCTGCTTCGCTTTATGAAAATGCACTTGTTGTTAATTGCCTTGTTGAGCGTCAAGACTTGGCTGATGAAGTTCTACTTAACAAGAATGGTGATGTTCCTTGGGGTGCTCGAAAACTTTGCAAAATGGCAGCATACAAAGATTTATACGGGAACATTCCGGATGAATTCCCAAATGATGATGAATTTAATACGGCTTGGAAATTGTGTTATCACAACTACAAGCTATTGTGCAAAATGAAGCACCCTACGTTACAACAGGTAGCAGATGAGACAAGGTCTGCCTTGAATCATAAAGGTGAGTTTGCAGTTATCCCCTTACCGGATACTCGTAACGAAAGCCTCGCTTTGAAGCATATGTTGATGATTATCTGTATTTCCAAGCTGTTCTCTGCCACCAAATGTTTTGCAAAGGCTGTCGATTGTGCTTCTGATGATCCTGAACATGAGCAATTTTACAGTGAAGCACTAAAAGTGTACTCAAATTTAAAAAGATGTATCGGTGAAAGTAAAATTAAGGATATTTCGATCAAAGCATATGGGTTTAAATTCACATAACTGTTTAAGAGTGATTCGCAACGCGTGGCATTTTTACTATGCGTTGCGTTCAGTGTTTAAGGTGGTATGCGGTGACTTCGGTATTGCGTTGCTCACACCTTAACAGGGCGTTAGCAGTACAAGTTAGTGTAATAAGTAAAATAGTAATAAAGGAAAAAAAATGGCTTACAGATATGATAGTGACTTAGAGTTCTTAGGAGCAATTAAATCAGAAGACCTTAGTGACTTAGTTTATTGTTTAACTCATGATAAAGATGGTGAGGAGCGTTTTACTGAAGAACTAACTCAGCACGCTAAATATAAAAGACACTATCCAGATCATTCGATGTACTGGGAAGAAATAGCTGCAGAAATACAATGCTTCGGTGCCAACACTTTTGTGACTTTGTTACGTGGTGGTAAAGGCGTCGAGTATAAGGAAGTGTTGACTGATGTCTGCGATAAGATGAAAGTAAATTACAATAAAAACTCTAGTGTCGAAAAGATTGAGCAAAATTTGTTAATGAAAATTCTCGAGGAGGCTATTGAAAAAATGTCTCCGGAAGAGCTCAAAGAATTGGCATTGAGTACGGGTGTAAAAAATACTTCAGGCATAACGAAAGAAGCAATGGTTGGTGTTTTTCAGGCGGTATTTCGTGCCGGAGGTTTCAAGTCATATCAGCTAACACTAATTATCGTAAATGCCGTGGCCAAAGCATTAATTGGTCGTGGTTTGACGTTCGCGGGTAATGCAGCGCTTACTAGAACAATGGCGGTTTTGACTGGACCAATTGGTTGGGCTATTACTGGTCTATGGACTGCTGTTGATGTTGCTGGTGCTGCATACCGTGTAACAATCCCTGCTGTAATCCAAGTATCCGTTTTGAGGCAGAAACATATCTATGAAAAACAAGCTGAAGAAGTCGAGTTCTCGTAAGATATACTGCTAACAAAGCATTTAAGAGTGATTCCCAACGCTTGGCATTTTCGGTGTCATCGTTGGGTTTTGTGTTTACGGTGGTATGGTTTAGTTGTGTGGCAGCGTTGCTCACACCTTAATGCGGCGTTATATTTTTAGGAGGATAAGAATGAAAAAAATACCATTATTAATTGGAGTACTTCTTTTGGTAGGTTGCGAAGAAAAACCTCAACTTGACGAAGTAGTTCAAAAAGTAAAAGACGAAACTACACTGACCGAGGCAGAGCAATGTGTAGTGGATTTCACAGTCTCTAGTGCTGTGGATAATAAAAATTTAATGACATATGCCGCCACTTTAGATGTTATCTCCAGATGGAAAATTTCCGAGCTTACAGAGCACGTTAATTATTGTCGTCCGATGCTAGCCGGTGCAAAAAACAGTGACTTGTTAGATAAAATGACAGGTCCATGCAGTGAGAAGCTTAAGGCTTTATCACAGAAGGAGGTGGAAGATTTATTTAGCCATTTAGTTAAACTACAAGGCGCAGCATCAAATTTCTCAGGTAGTGTCTTTGAGTTGGCTTTGGGCTCATGTGTCAAATAAAAATATAACAATCTGTTTAAGAGTGATTCGCAACGCATGGCATTTTTACTATGCGTTGCTTTTAGTGTTTAAGGTGGTATGCGGTAGTATCGGTATTGCGTTGCTCACATATATGGTCTCCCCCAGTTTTGCAAGTCAGCAGTATGATTAAAAGCGCAGGTTAACTACCATATATACGGCCTGTTTTAGCGGCTATCGCCTTGGCCAAGATGAGGCAGTCGAACACGAAGTCCTAATCACCTTATCGACTTTAAAAGCCAGCGTGAGCAGAAGGTTTTCAACGTGTAGGATTTATCCTGTTATTCATCTCACTACGTACTTTGCAAAGGGTGGTGTCGTTGCTTTATGTTGGTTGATACTCTTCATTTTTTGTTGTGACGGCCCAAGCTATTCGCATAAGCTTGTTTGCGAGCGCTACTGCAGCGCGATTGGCACCTCGTCGCTCTTGGAGATCTAACATCCATTTGCTCAGTTTGTCGGACTTGAATTTGGCTCGTCTTAAAGCGGCTCTAGCACCATGAACCAGTAAAGATCGAATGTAAGTATTACCTCGTTTAGTTATCCCGAGAAGAATGACCTTTCCACCCGTCGTATCTTGTTTCGGTACCAACCCCATAGCAGCAGATGCATCTCGCCCAGTCTTAAACTGCTGCCCTGAGCCAAGCCATACGGCAACAGCTTGGCTAGTAAGTGGTCCAAAGCCAGGGATGGACATCAGCCGCTTGGCATTATCAAATTGTTTAACGGTTTGGTTGAGTTTATCTTCAAACCATTGGATCTGTTCATCGATATATAAATAGCGTTCGTACTGACGAGATAGAAGCTCACGTAATATTGGTGAGAGCTGGTTTTCGATGTCTTCCAGTATTTCGGGAATAGCTTGCCTAAAAGACGCTTTACCTTGCGGGGTTATGATGCCGTACTCGGCAATTAGCCCTCGAACCTGATTAATCAGGCGGGTTCTCTCGGTGACACATAGCCTGCGCATTCGAATCAATGATTGAATATCTTGCTGTTCGATGGACTTATGTTGGACAGGGTAGGTCCGTTGATAGAGTGCGAGTTCAGCAATCGCTTCAGCATCGTTGTAGTCGTTCTTTTGTTTGCGGCGCTGATTTTTGACATGCTGAGGTGGGTACAAAATAACTTCATGACCTAACTTTTCGAGTTCGCGAGCCCAGTAATGTGCACCAGAGCAAGCCTCCATCGCGATGATGCATGGACTTTGTTTTGCGATATAGTTAAGTAGTTTACTTCGTTGAAGTTTCTTACGATTGAGGTTCTTTCCTTTATGATGGATTTCAACAAGGAAGAAAATATTTTTTGCTAAGTCGATGCCGATGATTTTATGCTGAGTCATGGTCTTCTCCTTTTGCTTCAGGACCTGAACACTCCAAGCATGGCTTATGACCATGTGAAGTGGTAGGGGGAGACCATCTCATCACCTTAACTGGGCGTTAGCTGCACAAGGAGAATCGAAAATGATCGTAGATTGGATAGTTTATGGCCTGATAATTTGGGGACTGGCAACGATACTGAATAAAACAGCATTTAAGAATGCGCCCGCCTCACGTGGCATTGCTTGGGGACTGACGATACTGTTGTTTTTCGTCAATGTTGTTGCTTTGTCTGCTGCCAAATTCATTAGATACCAAGTAATTTCAGAAGATATAGGTATAACAATCACGCTAAGCAACCCGCTTGATATGGGTGGCGCATTCGTTTTTGCGTACCTGTTTTTCTCTTTTCTGAATAAGAAGGAAAAAGAAAAACCAGAGCAATAAATATAAGGAAATAACCATGAATAACGCAGTTCGCCTAATTTTAATGCTATTGCTTGTAATCGTATCGACCCCCTATGCATATGCGGAAATCAAGCTCACCAATGCATTGGCTAAAGATATCGGTCAAGCTTATGGTTTCTACTTGGGGCAAAACTATTCCTTGAACGAAATTTCCAAGAAATACCCCTCAATGTCAGGAATGGCTCTAATAGCGGAGAAGGAGTTTTCAGCAACCTTCAAATCGTCTATTGAAGGCATGGATGCGTTAATGACGAAATACGCCAAAAGCGAATGGAGTAAAATCAAAAAACAACTCACCACTCAAATTGCGAGCTCTATCAACATTGAGCAAATATCAGAAACACAAGCTCGTCAATTTGTTGAGTTAGTCCGAGAAAGAGCAAAAGGAAATATAGAATCTCCAGTTATTGAGACATTGCTACTTTTTAAGTCTGGTTATGAAAATAACCCAGAGCGAGAGTTTCTTGATGGTTACAAATACAAGTACTCAACAAATGGTGTTGGAAAAGCAAAGGGCGTAGCATTTTCTATTGAATCACCTAAAACATGGGTTGCGAAAGAAGGCAATCGGCCAAATATCGTACAAAAATTTGTTAGTGAGAGCGGCAGAGGACTTGAGATGCTGCTCATCCTAATCAAAGAAGTACCATTGCAGGCCGGTGAGAAAATCACAGAAAAAGATGTGTTGGAAATATTAAACCCTAAAGATATTCAAGATTTCATACCTGATGGTGGAGTTTATATTAACAGCGGAAAATTAACACTAGAGAACTTGCCTGGTTTTTGGGTGCATTTCAAATTGAACATGTCGAGGGTAAGAAACACAGTCGGCATGGAGACAATCATGTACACCATCTTCTACAAAAACAAAATGATCCAAATTCAAGGCCAAGTAATGACATCAATTAATGGAGAGCCTGCGGAGCGTGGTGGGTTAAAAAAATACGAAAAGCTGTTTGATCTTATGGCAAATAGCTTTGTTATTTCCAACATGTATAAATAGCAGCTAACAATTGCATGCACTCGGACAGCAAAAAGCGCCGCACCTCGTTCCTCGTCGCTCTGCTTTCTGCTGCCGGTGATGCGGGGCGTTATACCTCAGGGAGGATTCTATGAAATTGATAGTTAGTACTGTAGCAATGTTGATGGTTTCTACAGGGGTTGCTAATGCAAGTGAGCCTGTAAAAGTCAATCTTTATGCTGAGAGTGATGGGTTCTGTGCATTACGAGCGGATAAAGATATTTTCCAAGACTCAGTAAAGCGTCAAGATGGATTATATGAAGTAAAAAAGGACAGAATCGGCGTATTACAACGTTATGATAACCAAGAAGAGTTGTCTTTAACTTGCCAGTACTTCATTGAGCCAGAGGCTCTAAAAAAACAACTATCATTTTGCGCTTTAGGAAGTACTTCGATCAATAGCTGCTCTGTGTCGGTAAATCAAAAAACGTATTGGTTTGATGGCAGAGATTACAGCAAGCATGCCAAATATCGCTCAATAACGTGTAGTTTTTCATGTCAAGTCGACTAAAGGTATAACGCGTGGCATTAGAAATTAGGTAGTCATTATTCCTACTATGGTAAATCCGTAAGTTAGCTATCAAAAATCAGGCTTCCTGTTACCTAGAAAGCGTTAGCAACGGTTTTAATAAGAAATCTATACCTAAATGGCCCAAAATCGTTTTGAAAGTTTGTGACACTTTGAACTTGATTTACAGGGCAAAAGTCAGCGAGTGCGCTTGAAACAAGAACAGCACAATGATGCCCATTTTTCGTACTTTGTGAATCGTGGATGTCAGATTAGTTATACTTGGTCAAAATTCAACCAGTAACAATCCTGTTCTTTTTGACGAAACAAACTTTGGGGCAAAAATAAGCCAGCGTTAAATGCGCTGGCTATGTGATTGTAGTTGTTGTGATCAAACTTTATTGTTTTTTCCTCGACTATTTAGCGTCAATATAAAACAAAATTAGTATAAAACCAATCAAGCGTTAGTCTTCACATCGTTCTGGATAGCGTTAAAGTGACCCATTTTCGTTCAGGCTATATTGTCTTCCGATAGTTATGGCTGTCTTTCACGTACTTGCCAATGGCTCATATAATCTCTTCGGCATCGCCTTAGCTCTGAAGTATGGTGATTTACCTACAAAACTGAAAAAGCGTTTAATCCGAAAATGACCCGCGCGCATACGTAAGCCATAATTTTTATTTTATAGGTATGGTTATATATAAAGGTGTATTAAATCAATACACGGTACATATATTTAACAACTTCCATAAAAAAGCCCCAAACCTATATGGGACGGGGCTTCTAGTTAAACTGACTTTTTCCTTCCGTGTATCAAATCAATACCGTTGGAGATCTACCGTGTATTAAATCAATACCGTAAATAGGACTACCGTGTATTAAATCAATACGCCTGATTTTTTAGCGAGCTAAGATTTTAACCTGTTTACTCATATCTTCTAGCCACAATTGAAAACTACCATTGAACGGAAAACCGCGCTCAAGAGACTTATCAATCCTTTCGTCTATTGGCTGCCAGTTCAAAGCAAACAGATTACAAATTCGCCTACCTTTAGCTACCCCACCGTTGCGAGTCTGCGTGATAAGCCCAGCTTGAACTAATATGTTTATTGCCTTTGTATTTGAATTTGTAGAGGGGTAGCCTCTATCCTTTAAATCTGCTCTAGTCAGACTCAAATAGCCGTTGTTTTTCCCGTTGTACTGTGCGGCAAGTTCATACAACAAACACTTAGCCAAGGGTGGTAATGTCACATAGGCGCTAGACTCCATAACAAACACAGGAATGCCAGCAAACCGCCCCCTGTTTTTGCGATCTTTAGCCATTTCGCATTCCCTGATTTTTAATGCCCTTAATATCAATAATGTAGCGAGGTTCCGACAAAGGGAGCTTAACCACGGTTACAAGATTTCTATCCTCAAGAACTTTGATTGCCGCCTCTATCTCGGTTGCAGGCATGCACGTCTGACGCGCCAACTCTTCAATCGTCAATGACACAGAGTATTCATGATTAATTAGAGCGTTCAGTTTCAATGCTGTATTTGTCATCAAATGTGCTCCTATCGCTGGTGTAGGAGCGTTGGCTGTTGTTCAGGTTTCTCTAGAGACTTTTGAGCAACATTCAACATGAAAGTAAGGATGTTAAGTAGATCATTGTGTTTAAATTTCGCGCCAGAGCTTATGTTCTCTGAAACAATATTCGCAAGGCCAGCTATTTTTTGGGCGCAAGGACAGTCAATATCTACTAAGGATTCGTACAGGCTTTTTAAAGCCCAACACAGATCATCTTGTACACTTTCCCGTTGAAGACACAGAGCATCGTAGGCGCACTCGATAACGCTACAAGCCATTTCCAGAGCCAGTACCTGATTATCCTTTTCTTGTGGACTCATGCAGCCACCTCCTGAGCATTTGAGGGAGTACGAGACACAAACACCAGCGGCAAGCCTAAAAGGGCGTGACGGGCTTCCTGTTCGCTTTTAGCGTGGGTTGAAATAGTACGGATGCGCTTAAAGTCAGATAGCGCACGAACGCCACCAGCGACAATAAATGTGTAGATCATTGCTGAGGTTACAGCTTGGGTAGGGGTAGTAGTCATAATGACAGCCTCCGAGTATGGTTTGATATAACCACCACAAGCAGAGACCAATCGGCTGGTGGTGGACTGATCAAGGTTGGTCTTACCGCATACTCGGAAACGGCGCGCCGAAGCGCCCTCAACCAGCCCACCATAATTTAGATGCAACTTCCCTAAGGAATTACAAAAATGTGTGCAGATTGTACGCATAAAAAAACCAGCACTAATAGTGAGCTGGCGTCTATGCGCCGAGTAATATTGCGGGAGACCAATCCCGACTAAAGATTTTGCTTTAGTGCGAACGAATATACCGCTATGGTTTTCTTTAGGCAAGCCGAACCCCTGCGAATTTACCGCATACACTGTAGTTTTCATTCTATTTAGTCCTAAAGCTGGTGGGCGTGTGCTGGTGGCTTTTGTGCTGGTGCTGGCAACAGTTCATCTTTAATGAGCTGCTTAGTTAGCCATAACTCACCCTTGCCAGTAATTAGAGTTGTGTGGCCTCGATGTCTACCTGATGAGCTTTGGTATGCTTTACGGCTAACAGTGAAGTACTTAGCATCGAGATAGCGCTGATAAGGTACATTATGAGTATCACTGTGCTCTCTAACGTTGTCTGTTTGGAGGATTTTAGCCTTTCGCAAATAGGCAAATAACTTGTTTCTGCCGATACCTACAACCTTTGCAAACTCCTCTAGCTTCTTCCCGTCCTTAGACGAACTCACAGCCTTAGCAAACTCAACATCATGCTTAGTCTCTTCAATATAGGCTTGCTGGTGGTCTAACATTCGGCTTTGCTCTAGCATCATCTCGATAGCCTCCGTTCTGGTGCGTGGCATTCGGGGCTGTGATGCTCTTTCTAGCTCATCTAACCTTTGAATAATCGCGTGACGTAGCTTGATGCTGTAACCAGAAACCAAAGTTAAGGTTAGGTCTTTATCTAGCCTATATTCGGTTTGCTCTCGGTTCTGAGCATCAAAATAGATGTGAGCAAAATTGCGTACATCTTTTTCAAGCTCATCAAGCATTACCCTAACATCTCTCATTACATCAGCATGACGCTTACTAGTTAGTGCTGCTACCTCTCTACTGCTCATAGCTATAGGTTCACCAGCATTGGCTATCGGGTGGATAGTGCTATACTCGTTATCGGAAACTGAAACGGATTGCGCCCCTTGCTGGGCGTTTTCTTTTTTCATAGCCCCGCTTCCTGTTCTTTACGACATTCAATAACGTAATCCACCAGCACATTAACAAACCCAATGCTTGTTTGTTTATCTTCGTGAAAGCACATATCAATGACCTCACCCTTTTCCAGTTCCAGCCCTGAATAAAGGAAAGATTCAGCCATAGACCGCCCCCATCCAGCCCCAGACCTTGCACCTCGAACCATCGGGTATACTGTCGAGTCTTCGAACACATAGAGAAGTGCATCACCCTCTAAGGCATAATCTAGTGCGCTTTGCTCACTGAGGAATGATTTAGCCGGTCTTGTATGCCCACCAGCGCTAGGTGTTGGATTGACGAGGATTAGTACTCGCTTGCTCCCGTTCTCGTTGATATCCATTAGCTGACCACCTCGTTGCGCTGAGTAAGTTTCTGTTCAATCCATTGGTTAACTTCTGATTCAAGCCAAGCAACAGCACGTAAGCCCAAGCTAACCGTCTGCGGAAACTCGCCATCATTCATCAAGCGGTATACGTGAGCCTTGGATAATCCGGTTCTATTCAGTACTTCGGATAGTCGGATAAATCGGACTTGGTTTTTAGTTGGGTGGTCATTGTGGTGATGTGACATGGTTAGCCCCTTTTATTTCTTCTTGATTCTTTGTGAACTTCGGGGCTATTAAATAAAATTTATAATGGTAGCGGTTGAAAATAAGGAGTTTTTTTCTTATTTTCAATGAAAATAAGGTCATGCTTTAGAGCTAGCGTTAATCCACCTTCCTACTGATTCTTTCGTTATATTTTCGTTGAATTTGATGGCGTCACTCGAAAACTGCGTGTTTATCTTTTCCCATGCTGCAAAAGGTTCTTTTAGGACTTCTTTACCTAACTTCGGATGAGAGAGGATCAATGCGACAATAAGATCGCTTTGTTTTGGTGTGGTGCGAACGGCACCAGCTTGGTTTGCTGCTAGTTGTTTTGTATGTTCCTTGGATAATTTCTTATCGTTGTAAATGTTGCTAATTGGTTGATGCTTTTCTATGGCTCCCTCAATAGCTAGCAAGTCATCCCTTAAAAGAAGTAAATCGCTTCTTGTTATCTGGTCATCAAATACTGTATAGGTACAAAGATTTGATACAAAGACCTCTCCTTTTACATCTACCGGAGAGAAACGGACTAAGCTCGATAAACCAACAGCCCGTTGCCCAGGCTCTCTACAAGACAAAATGTCCTTAATTATCACGAGGTTTATTATCTTCCAGAGACCCGACAACAAATATTCACCGTCACCGATACTTCTTATCTTGCTATATCTACATTCATTAGCTTTCTCTAGTGTATTAGCGTCTGGGACAGCAACGTGACCATTCGCGTCTATAGTTGTGATGTTTTCACTATCCACCCGTCTATTTAGCTGAACTACAGGATGAACAGCACCTATTTCAATGTAGTGATCTATCATCCACAACGGAGCACTGAGAAGTTCGGCGGCTTGCTCAAGCGTACAATACTCTATGTAAGGTAGTTTGGTTTCTAGGGCTAAGGGTTGAGGCTTCTTCGCCATAACTCACACTCTCTCAATGTGACTCTAAAAGGGGGCGCTGGTAGCCGTTAGAGTGACGACGTTCGGGAGCTACCCTAGCCAGCGCATTATCTGAATTCTTGTTTACACTGCCTTTAGTGCGCGCGTACCAGTGAGGCTCAAGTTCCCATAACTAGCCTGTTCTATGTGTTCGCTCCACCAGCTCATAATCGGCTTTCTTCGCTCGAAGTAGTCACTGTGGTTATAAGCGGCTGATACTGAGTTTTTCTCCCTGTGGGCTAGGCATGCCTCAATGACGATATGTTCAAAGCCGTTATCGTGTAGTGTGGTTGAGGCTAGGCCGCGCAATCCGTGAGCCGTTTGTTTGCCTTGGTAACCCATACTCTTTAACGCATTGTTGGCCGTTTGCTCATTGGCTGACTTGTGGTGATTGCGATCGGCTGGAAAGACAAACGGGCTATTACTGCTGATAGGGCGCATTTCTTCCAAAATACTGATCATCTGGTCAGTGATAGGTATGCGGTGTTCTCTGCGCAAATCCATTCTTCCTTTCATGCGCTCTTTGGGTATCAACCACGTTCGGCTATCTAGATCTATTTCATCCCACCGTGTTCCGGCTGCCTCATTAGGGCGCGTCATGGTGTGAAGCTGCCATGTAATTAAAAGCTTTGTTACCTTTCTAGCGTTAGCCTTGGCTATGTCTGCTAGTAGTTCTGGCAACTGCTCGGGTCTAATGTGGGGATTGTTCGTTTTGACTGGTTTGTCGAATGCTGCTTTGATGCCTGTTAGTGGGTTAGAGTGAACAAGGCCAGTATTAACGGCAAAATCCATAATTTCATTTAGGCGTTGATTGACTCGCTTTAAGGTGTCGAGTTTTTGGCTTGCTTCAAGTGGCTTGAGCGCGGCTATTGCTTTAGGTGCGGTAATACTACTAATCGGGAATTGCCCTAGCGTGGGGAATGCGTGTAATTCGAGAGAACGCCAAATATCCTCACCGTGTGCTTGAGTGACACCTTTCTTTTTCTTCTCAAACCATTGCGCGGCTACGTTGGCTAGGGTGTTCGTTTCTTCTTCTAGCTTGGCCGCTTGAACTTCTTCTCGATAGGTCTTTGGATCAATGCCTTGAGCAAGTAGGGCGCGCGCTTCTTTTCGTAGTTCTCTAGCTTGAGCAAGTGTTACCTCTGGAAAACTACCAAAGCTAATGGTGTTTCTCTTTTTCGTTATAGGACGCGGATAAAAGAAGTTCCACAATTTGGAGCCGTTGGGTTTGATTCGTAGCTGTAAGCCGCCACCGTCTGAAAGGTCATAAACCTTATCTTTGGGTTTGGCTTGCTTTACTTGCGTGTTGGTAAGTGGTTGAACGGTTCTAGCCATATTGACGCCTTTTAGTATTACCAGAGTAGTACTACCGAGAGTGGTAATACTAAGAATAATACTAAAAATCTGAGCTGTAGCAATACCTCTTGAAACCTTGTGTACCTGTAACGCCTTGAAAATACTAGGCTTGGGGCATAAAAAAAGACGTCCTGAGACGTCTTGATTTTTATGATTGGTGGAGCTGGCGGGAGTTGAACCCGCGTCCGAAAACCGTTCATCATTGGTACTACATGCTTAGTCGATCTTTAATTTCGCCACCCACCTGCGAACCGACACGCTAATGAATGACTAGCCTGAATTAAAATTCGCCGTTCATCTCTCAGGCGGGAGAATCCGGGCTAGCGCGTTTGGGTTTGATCCCTCGTTGATCCCCGTCTTACGTGCGGAAGCTAGGGCGAGAGAGCTCTTAGCAGGTTATTAAGCTGCTAGTGCGTAGTTTTCGTCGTTTGCGACTATTTTTTTGCGGTTTGTTAACGAGGCCTACCGCACCTCGGCATGCACCTCAGACTTCTGAATTCCCGTCGAATCCTAAATCAGCCCCAGGTAATATTCGCATAGTAACAGAAAAGCATTGGCTGTCCAGTACTATGCGTTTAAGTGGTCAAGATTAACGCAGCGCGCTCTTCATTACGCGTGCTTTTTCTCTTGCCCAGTCTTTTTCTTTTAGATCCGTACGTTTATCGTGCAGCTTTTTACCTTTTGCTACGCCAATTTTTAGTTTCACCCAAGAGCGAGACCAGTACAGTGAGAGGGCCGTTAATGTCATACCTTCACGGTTTACACGTCCGAATAGGTTATCCAGCTCACGACGACTCATTAGTAGTTTACGCACACGTGTAGGGTTCGCCACAACGTGTGTCGATGCCTGATTTAAAGGAGTGATTGTCATGCCACTCACAAAGGCTTCACCGTCACGCATAAATACGTAACTTTCAGAAATATTGGCTTTACCTTGGCGAAGGGCTTTCACTTCCCAACCTTGGAGCTCCAAGCCAGCTTCGATTTCATCATCGATGAAATACTCGTGGCGAGCTTTTTTATTCAGCGCGATAGTATTGCTACCCGCTTTTTGTTTCGTTTTTTTCTTTGCCATAATAGCGTCATTATACGGGTTGGATATCGGATAGGAAATCCTTTTATTTGCGCAATCGTGGAATAAAAGTAAAATTGGCGAGTAGCTTTAAATCTGTACATGTATCGATAGGAGTATGTATGAAGCAAGTCAGCCGTTCTGCGCTTGTGTCTTTTAGCGCCGAACAGATGTTCAATCTGGTTAATGATGTTGCTAAATACCCTGAATTTCTGCCTGGTTGCTCGGGCTCTAGAATCATTGAGTCTTCGGGGAATGGTATGGTGGCTTCTGTCGATGTGGCGAAGGCTGGAATCAGCAAAACGTTTACGACTTCAAATGAGTTGATCCCCGGTCAGGCAATTATGATGAACTTGGTGGATGGCCCGTTTAAGACGTTGCGTGGTGGTTGGATTTTTACCGCGCTAGATGAACAAGCTTGCAAGGTTGAACTAAAGCTTGAGTTTGAATTCTCAAGTAAAATGATTGAGATGGCCTTCGGTAAGATTTTTAACGAGCTTACTAGTAATATGGTAAATGCATTTACTAAACGCGCAAAACAGGTCTACGAGTGTTATGAGTATTGAGTCAGATATGATTCACGTTGAGGTTGTCTATGCTCTTCCTCATGAACAGCGTGTATTTAACTTAGTGGTAAATAATCACGCAACGGTAGAAGAGATCATTCGACAATCCGGTGTATTGGAGTTGTACCCTGAAATTGATTTGTCCAAGAACAAAGTGGGTGTGTTTAGTCGTAACGTGAAGTTAGATGCGACCGTTCGAGATCGAGATCGAATAGAGATTTATCGTCCGTTACTCGCCGATCCGAAAGAGATTCGCCGTAAACGGGCGGAGCAGGCTAAAGCCGAGGGGAGTGCAGACCCAGTCACCGGTGGCAAGCCTAGTTCTGTACGTAAAAATAAGCAGGATTAATATAAACCCAATAGCTCATGTGAGTTACTCAAAGTTTGACTAACGTGATTTCTATATAATAAAAAACCTCCCAAACGGGAGGTTTTTTTGCAAAAGTCAGTTTACTGAATTTGCTCGTAAAATGCGTCACTTTTTGGAAAGTCACCACTGATGTCTGCGAGTGTGCCTTGGTCATTAAAGTTTACAATCAGATCTTTCTGTACTGGTTCGCCATGGCCAGGAGTATGATGATAGATGTAATACCAAGTGTTTGGATAGCCGTTTTCAATAAGCATTGGCGACCCTAATACGAAGCGAACCTGTGCTTTAGTCATCCCAAACTTTAATTTATCAACCGCACTTTGTTCTACATAGTTGCCTTGGTTGATATCAATACGATAAACCAGTCTTTCCAATACCGAACATCCTGTCAGCAATGTCATTGCTAATGGTACGGCAACTAACCACTTCTTTAATTGCATAATAATTTCTTAGTAACCTTTAAAATACTGCGCTGATAATAAACAAGCTCGACGCAGATGTAAAAAGCTATGCGTCGTATGGTAGACAATCTGACAACGAATTTTGAGTTGAGTTGCATTTATTCACCGATATTAGGCGGTAAATGTCACCACATGACGTATTAGTTAGGTGACGAAGAGCAAATTTCAATCGGAAGTAGGGTGATGGACGCTTTCAGCGGTGAGCAAAGCCTAGTGACTCGTTAGTCGGTTTTGGCGAATTCGCGTAATGCATCACCTGAAAAACGATAATACTCTTTTTCATGAATTAGTGTTGCACCAATTGAGCGGTAAAACTGACCTGCGGTAGGGTTACTACTTTCAGCTGTCCAGTCCAACCTTTGGCATCCACACTTGATCGCCAAAGATGCCAGATACTTCATTAACTTGAGACCAACCCCTTTTCCTCGAACCTTCGAAGATACGAACAGATCTTTTAAGTACATCTGCCCTGAGAGTTTTGGGGCAGGGAACATGACGGTATAAGATGCAAAGCCTACGACGTCATCATTATCGTAAACCGCAATGATATTAACACCAGAATGTTCAGAGAAGACTTGGCTCTTTAGATAATGGACCAGATCGTGTTTTGATGAAGCTTTTTCTTTGAAGTAGTAATGTTCTAACTCAATAAAAATAGGGATGAGATCTAAGCAGTTGGTTTTGTGTATTGCTCTGATATCCATATCTCATCCCTTATCGATTTATTAAGCGGCGATAAGCAGTTCTTTTGCGTTTGCCAACGTTGAGTCGGTTATTTGACTACCACCAAGTAAGCGAGCTAATTCTGCCACACGTTGTTGTTCATCTAATGCGTGCATTTGGGTTTCGGTTTGGCCTGCTTTGGTTTGCTTAGCAACAAACATTTGTTGATGGCCGCATCCGGCAACTTGAGGGAGGTGAGTGACACACAATACTTGAGTAGATTCGCCAAGCTTGCGTAGCATTTTGCCCACTACGGCAGCTGTTGGGCCACTAATACCTACGTCCACTTCATCGAAGATTAAACTTGGTGTATCTACTTTCTGAGCGGTGATCACTTGGATAGCTAGAGAGATACGTGATAGCTCACCGCCTGACGCAACTTTTGCTATAGGTTGCAATGGTTGTCCCGGGTTGGTCGATACTAAGAAGCACACGCTGTCCATGCCAAGCGGCGATGGGTGCGTGTTGTCATTGCTAACTTCGATACTGAATACTGCTTTCTCCATGCTCAATTCGTGCATGCTTTGTGTGATCAGTTTGTTCAGTTCTTTTGCGTAACGGCTGCGTGATTTGTGCAGTTTTTCTGCTTGTGTTAGAAAGCTTTGGTACTTGTGTTCTACTTCTTGAGCAAGTTCATCTAAACGTTCATCGGAGCAATCTAACGCTTCTACTTGGGCCAGAAGATCTTGATGATGCTGGTAGAGTTCTTCTGGCATTACGTGGTGTTTACGAGCTACAGACATCACTTTAGAAAAACGTTCTTCTACATAAGCCATACGAGCTGGATCAACATCGATGCCATCTAAGTAGCTGCGTAATTCATTCTTCGTTTCTTCAAGTTGAATCATCGCTTCTGACAGCATGTTAGGTAGCTCAGATAGCTTTTCATCTAATTCGGCTAATTGAATTAGGGAGTGATTGGCCGATTGCAAAATACCAAGCGCATTGACTTCTTCACCTTCGTAAATAAGTTCGATGGCTTGCTGACAGGTAGTGGCGAGTTCACCACTGTTGGATAGTCGTTTATGCTCTTGCTCGAGCTCTGCAAATTCTTCTTCACCTAGCGATAACTCATTCAGTTCTTTGATTTGGTATTCAAGCAACTGTTTTTGCGCCTGGTTTTGCTGGCTATTTTCTTTTAGCTGCTTGAGGTTATTATCCGCCTGACGCCAATGCTGGTAAGCACTTCGTGTGCTTTTTAGTAGGTTTAAATGCCCAGCATATTGGTCGAGCATGGCCATTTGGTGCTCACTTTTCATCAATTGATGATGAGCGTGCTGCCCATGGATATTGATAAGTAGCTGCCCTAGAGATTTGAGTTGTGATAGTGGAACAGGGCTGCCATTAATGAAGGCTCTTGAGCGGCCTTCTTTTGTGATAATACGACGCAAAATACACTCACTGCCATCTAGCAGATCGTTATCTTCTAACCAACGTGTTGCATGTAAGTTGTTGTCCAATAAAAAAGCGGCGCTAACTTCGGTTTTCTCTTCACCTTGTCGCACCATGCCGGCATCGGCTCGTCCGCCTAAGCAGAGCCCTAAAGCATCGATAGCAATGGATTTACCCGCGCCTGTTTCACCTGTAATGGTGGTCATGCCCTTAGAAAGCTCGAGTTGTAAAGACTTAACAATCGCAAAATTATTAACACTTAGATGAGCCAGCATTTTATTTACCTGTATAACTGAACAATACTGTATAAGGGAACAGTATATACTGTTTCTTTATACAGTAAAGTCAGGTAGGGAAAATTTTCTTTGTAGGCTGTTTTTTTGTGATGAAGTGGGAAAAATGAGCCGATGTGATTACAACGACTCATTAAAATTGAACAGGTTACGGACGAGTTGGGTTAATCGTTAGTGGTTCTAGTGTGACGACTGCATTCACACCTGCACCTGGGTGATCTACGTATGAAGTATCTTGCATTAGAGTGTAGTAAACGTCGACGAAGTCATCATCATTCGTGAGTACACCATCGGGGATAGTGTCGATGATCTTGTTCGTGATTTGCGGAATAATCGCGTAAGCCTGAACTTCTGGATCTGGAATCGCTTTCAATACTTCTTCGGCAACTTGAACAAGGAGTTTTGCCAATTGTTTATAGTCTGTGCCGTCATCTTGCTCCATGAGCACAATGTCTGCCGCACCCCAGCGGTAACGAGACCAGTGAATAATGATCTGATTTGGATAGTAATCTTGGTTATCGTAGTCTAAGTATGGAAGCTCCACCAAATCGAGAGTAGGTTCATCACGACTTGGATTGACGCCCGTTACGATAGCGTAGATTTCTGCCTTGCCAGAGATCCAAGGTTCTTTGTCATCGGCTAGACGGATCTTTTTCAACTGCGTGGTTTGAATTGGAGCCGCTTCGCCCACTGCGCTACTTGACAATAGCGGTGTATTTTGGCGTTGTTCATCAGCAATATATGGTTGAACTAAAGCTGGTTGACCGAGTTTTTTCATCTCAGCTTGCATAGCTTGCAAGCCTGCTTTTAGCTCTGCAGAGCTATTGTTATCAACGACAAGTACAGGTACCTCAGGGAGCTGGTAAACATCGAGTTGATGGATGTTGCCATAAACATCAAATGCTTCGATGTATTGCCAATTCTCATCATCACCACTTGGTTCAAATGCAAATAATGGCTCGACCTCGCCACTTTGCCATGCTGTTATCATGGCTTCATTTGCCAAGCGAACTTCTAACAACTGATCAGAGTATTCAGAAATACCTTTCCAGCTACGAATTTGAGTGTCAGCTTGTACAAGCTGGCGGCTGAACTCTGAGTTAGGGTTTTGCTTAACAAATGCTGATACAGACACGTTAGTCTGTTGCGGAGTAATATCTCTTCTCAGCATGGGTTCAATGGCAGCATAATTCTCACTCAATTGTTGAGCTAGGGCCCGTTTCGTCTTAGTGATATCTTCCGCTTTTGCATTGGACACACTGTTGACTTGCGTTTCCTCTGATTGGCAGCCAATAAGTGCTAATGTACTGAGAACAGACAGAATGATGGTTTTCTTCATAATATGTCCTTTATTGATTGTATGAAATAGAGTTAATACTCTATTCATGGTGAGAATATCACCGGACATAGATCATTGAATTTGCTTTTCTATCTTTTGTGTAAAGTTTGCCCACAGGATCAAAATTTATAAGCTTCTCTTTAATGATGACAAATATCGTGTCGCCTCACTACTTTGTGTCTATTTCTTGTCTAAGAAAGCCAAAAGCCAGTAGCAATTGAGCTGCTGGCTTTTTTATTGAAGTTATTACCCTGAGTAACAAGTGTTAGAACAATTTACTAGACCAGCCAAGCTTATTCCGTAAGACGTGATAGTAGCTGTAGTCTTTTGGATGGATGAGCTTTAGTACATTTGGACTTTGATAGATGTGAATTTCGTCGCCAGGGGTAACTGGAAGTGAGACTTGTCCATCACAGCTAACTTCTTGTGTTCCACGGTTTTCTGGTGATACCACCAATTTAATTCGACGTTTTCCATCAACCACCAAAGGTCGACTCGACAATGTATGCGGGAACATTGGCACGAGTGAAATGGCATTCAAGCTAGGAGAAAGAATTGGGCCGCCGCCAGAAAGTGAATATGCCGTCGAGCCAGTCGGAGTGGAGACAATCAAACCGTCGGCCCGTAAAGAGAAGGCGAAGCTTTCATCTATGTACACTTCAAATTCAATCATATGGGCAATTTGCCCTGGGTGAAGTACGGCTTCGTTTAGCGCAGCGTTATGACTCTTTATTTGTCCGTGGCGGTGTACTTCCGCCTCTAAAAGAAAACGCTCCTCTTCAATATACTCACCGTCGAGTACCGCTTGCAGAGACGCTTGGAAGTCGTCTGGGTTCAAGTCAGTTAAGAAGCCCAGATTTCCACGGTTCACGCCTATAACTGGTACATCAAATCGGGATAAAATTCTTGCTGCACCTAGCATGTTGCCATCGCCACCAACCACAATGGCTAGATCGGCATTTTTTCCTAGTTCAACTAAGCTAGCAAACTGACTCTGTGGGATATCATCCAGTATTGCGGCAAGGCGATCGTCAATGAATACTTTATAGCCCTCAGAGGTCAACCATTGGTACAACTCTTTATGAGTTTGAATTGCTTGTTGATCTCTTGGTTTTCCGATAATCGCGATCACGTTACATGGATTTTTCATAGCATTTCCGCATTAAAGAGGCTTGAATCAGGAATCTTCATCCCCATAATAATGGCAAGTCACCTAAATATGCGAATTTTTATGTGGTTAAAGCCCGCAAAAACGCGCATGGCTTTAAGGGCATTATGTTGAATTCTGGAGATATCATGAGCAACGAAGAAAACAAAGTTACAGAAGAAGAGCTTGATCAAATCATCGAAGAGGCTGAAAAAGTAGAAGCTGAAGCACAAGAAGTTGAAGCTGAGCTTGAAGAGCTTGGTGATGAGACAGACGCTAAGATTGCTCAACTAGAAGCGGCACTATTGTCTAGCGAGGCAAAAGTAAAAGAGCAACAAGATGCGGTGTTGCGTTCTAAAGCTGAAGTAGAAAACATGCGTCGTCGCACTGAGCAAGAGATCGATAAAGCACGTAAGTTTGCGTTGAACAAGTTTGCAGAAGAGCTGCTTCCTGTTATTGATAACCTAGAGCGTGCAATTCAAGCGGCAGATACAGAGAATGAAACTGTGAAGCCGTTCCTAGAAGGCGTTGAACTAACACATAAAACGTTTGTAGACGTTGTAGCGAAATTTGGCTTGAAAGCAATCAACCCTGAAGGTGAAGCATTCAATCCAGAGTTCCATCAAGCGATGTCGATTCAGGAGAGCCCTGATCATGAATCAAACACTGTTATGTTTGTTATGCAAAAAGGTTACGAACTAAACGGCCGTGTGATTCGTCCGGCAATGGTAATGGTTGCTAAGTAACTTTAACTACCTGTTTTTTAAATATAAAAGCGCCCATCATTTTTGATGGGCGCTTTTTTGTTTTAAACATAAATGACTGCATCGAACTTCGTTGTATATCGATAAATGAAAATTTGATCCCCTTCATATTTTTTCCTATTGGTTAATTATTTTCCTATAGGAGATTTTCTCTCATCTCGCTGCGTGTTTATTAACGGAAAGGGCTATAAGTGATTGTAATCATTCGTTGTGTGAATATTTGTTCTGCATAGGAATGTAAATATAGTCATTTTTTCTAAAACAATGTCGTTAACAAAAATGTAAATTATCACTTTATTTTGTAACTTCGGTGTGTATGATTTGCGACTAATGCTTTAAAAGTAAGCATATATAACTACAAAAATGTAAATAGTAAACACAACATATCGGAGATTTATAATGGATAAATCGCTTTCTAGTAAGATTTTTATAGGCTTGTTTGCCGGCCTTGTGCTGGGGACAGCAATTCAGTACTTATTTAGCGGTATTGCGATTTTTGATACATACCTACTTGGAGCAGCAGAAGGTGTTGGCGGCATGTTCGTCTCACTGATCAAATTGCTTGTTGTTCCTTTAGTTTACGTTTCAATCGTATGCGGCATTGTTGACTTGAAAGACATCAGTGCATTTGGTCGTCTTGGTGGAAAAACTTTTACCCTTTACATTCTTAACACCATCATTGCGATTACGGCGGCTTTGACTGTCGGCTTGATCTTCCAGCCAGGAGCGGGCGCTAATCTAGCAGGAACGGTATCTGAGGCTGTACAGCTGACAACGACAGAGACGCCGGACATTTTCTCTTTAGTTGTTAACATTGTTCCTAGCAATCCTGTACAAGCGTTTGCTAGCGGCGACATGCTGCAAATCATCTTTATGGCAATTTTGACGGGGCTTGCAATTCAAGCTTTGGATTCTCGTGGTGGCCCAGCTATTCGCACATTCAAAATGGCAAATGAAATCATGATGAAATTGGTTGGATTAGTGATGAGTCTTGCACCATATGGTGTGTTCGCACTAATGATTCAACTAGGTGCAACGCTAAACGCCAATACATTAATGTCCGTTGCCGGTTACGTGGCTTTGGTGGTTGCGATGTTGGTGTTCTGGATCTTCTTCTTCTACCCAATGGCAGTGAGTATTGCGACAGGAACTTCTCCAAAGACTTTCCTACGTGCAACTCGTGAGCAGATTCTTTTCTCTCTATCTACCGCGAGCTCAAACGCGACTATCCCGGTAACGATGCGCACACTGACAGAAAAGCTTCAGGTCTCTAAATCGGTTGCTGGCTTCGGTGTACCACTGGGCGCAACGATGAATATGTCTGGTGTGTCTATCTATATTGCTCTAGCAACGATGTTTGTTGCGAACGCTTTTGGCCAGCCAATTAACACCGCAGACATCTTCACACTTGGCTTAACTATTCTTCTGTTATCTATTGGTGCTGGCGGCGTTCCTGGGGGCGGCGTGGTAATGGTAGGCGTTTTGCTTCACCAACTAGGTTTACCACCTGAAGGTTTAGCAATCATTGCAGCGGTCGACCGTATAAATGATATGTTCTGTACATCATCTAACGTTGTCGGCGACACGGCAGTGAACACCATTGTTGCAAAAACAGAAGGTGAGATAGGTAAAGAAGAAGGTGTTGATGCTGAGCCTGCTCAAGCGAACGCCTAATACCTTGAATAATTTATTTTAACCCTAATATTGAAGCGAGCTCTTATGAGCTCGTTTTTTATTTAGGAAGAGTCGGACATAAATAAATTTATCTGGGAAATGACGTTTTGTTGCGCTACAGCAGTGTGACGAGTTCCCAACTAATCAGAAAGAAACACATAAATTTCGAAAAAAGACGCTTTTTTTTAATTCTGCCCTTGAAAAGCATTTTGCCGCCCTTATCTATGTGGCATAGAGAAGCAAACATTGATTATTTTTGTTTGTGAGCAAGGGTTGAAACCCGATTCTCCTCCCCCCACATTGGGGTTATAACCAAACGAAAATAGAATTTATTCGGAGATAGCCAGATGGGTAAAATCATTGGTATTGACTTAGGTACTACTAACTCATGTGTTGCTGTATTAGACGGCGACAAACCACGTGTAATTGAAAACGCAGAGGGCGAACGTACTACTGCATCGGTTATTGCTTACACTGACGGTGAGACGCTAGTAGGTCAACCAGCGAAACGTCAAGCAGTAACTAACCCAGAAAACACGCTATTTGCAATTAAGCGTCTAATCGGTCGTCGTTTTGAAGACGAAGAAGTTCAGCGTGACATCGAAATCATGCCTTACAAAATCGTTAAGGCTGACAACGGTGATGCTTGGGTAGAAGCGAAAGGCCAAAAAATGGCAGCTCCTCAGGTTTCTGCTGAAGTTCTTAAGAAAATGAAGAAAACTGCTGAAGACTTCCTTGGTGAGGAAGTAACTGGCGCAGTTATCACAGTACCTGCTTACTTTAACGATGCTCAGCGTCAAGCGACAAAAGATGCTGGCCGTATCGCAGGTCTAGAAGTTAAACGTATCATCAACGAACCAACGGCAGCTGCACTAGCTTACGGTCTAGATAAGAAAGGCGGCGATCGCACTATCGCGGTATACGACCTTGGTGGTGGTACATTCGATATTTCAATCATCGAAATTGATGAAGTTGAAGGCGAGAAAACATTCGAAGTTTTAGCAACTAACGGTGATACTCACCTAGGTGGTGAAGACTTTGATAACCGTCTAATCAACTACTTGGTTGATGAGTTCAACAAAGAGCAAGGCATCAACCTTAAGAACGACCCACTAGCAATGCAGCGTGTTAAAGAAGCAGCAGAGAAAGCGAAAATCGAGCTTTCTTCTACTTCTCAAACAGACGTAAACCTACCTTACGTTACTGCAGATGCAACTGGTCCTAAGCACATGAACATTAAAGTGACTCGTGCAAAACTAGAATCTCTAGTTGAAGACCTAGTACAACGCTCTCTTGAGCCATTAAAAGTAGCTTTAGCTGATGCTGACCTATCAGTAAACGACATCACTGACGTAATCCTAGTTGGTGGTCAGACTCGTATGCCAATGGTTCAAGCGAAAGTTGCTGAGTTCTTTGGTAAAGAAGCGCGCCGTGACGTAAACCCTGACGAAGCAGTAGCAATGGGTGCTGCAGTTCAAGGTGGTGTACTTGCTGGTGACGTTAAAGACGTACTACTACTAGACGTAACTCCACTGTCTCTAGGTATCGAGACAATGGGTGGCGTGATGACTAAGTTAGTTGAGAAGAACACAACTATCCCAACTAAAGCGAACCAAGTTTTCTCTACAGCGGAAGACAACCAGAGCGCGGTAACTATCCACGTTCTACAAGGTGAGCGTAAGCAAGCGATGTACAACAAGTCTCTAGGCCAATTTAACCTAGAAGGCATCCAGCCTGCACCACGTGGTATGCCACAAATCGAGGTTACGTTTGACCTTGATGCGGATGGTATCCTACACGTGTCTGCGAAAGACAAGCAGACTGGTAAAGAGCAGAAGATCACTATCCAAGCTTCTGGCGGTCTAAGCGATGAAGACATCGAGAAAATGGTTCAAGAAGCAGAAGCTAACAAAGAAGCGGACAAGAAGTTCGAAGAGCTAGCGACTGCACGTAACCAAGCTGACCAAATGATTCACGGTACTCGTAAGCAAGTAGAAGAAGCTGGTGAAGCGCTACCTGCAGAAGAGAAAGAGAAGATTGAAGCAGCAATTTCTGAGCTAGAAACAGCACGTAAAGGCGAAGACAAAGAAGCTATCGATGCTAAAGTTCAAGCACTAATGACTGCTTCTCAAAAGCTGATGGAAATCGCTCAACAACAAGCTCAAGCGCAGCAAGCACAAGGTGCTGACGCAGGTGCACAGTCTAAAGAAGACGACGTTGTAGATGCTGAGTTCGAAGAAGTTAAAGACGACAAGAAATAATATTTCTTAACCAGATGGCTGCATAGCCATCTGGGGTCGATAAGACTTCGTGTGCGGGCGTTTGGGGCAACTCTTACGCCCGTCTGTTTGTAAACGCTGTCTTTCTAGTTAAGTATGTTGCAGACAAGTGCACTTACCTAGAACGATACAAACACCAAGCGGTGAATCGATGCCGTTTGTAGTAATTAACTGGTGACGAAGAACATGTCAAAACGTGATTTTTACGAAGTATTAGGCGTAAGCCGTGATGCCTCAGAGCGCGATATCAAAAAGGCGTATAAGCGTCTAGCGATGAAATTCCACCCAGACCGAAACCAGGGTGATGATTCTGCGGCGGACAAGTTTAAAGAAGTAAAAGAAGCGTACGAAGTTCTGACCGACCCTCAAAAGAAAGCGGCGTACGACCAATACGGTCATGCAGCTTTTGAACAAGGCGGCGGTGGTTTCGGTGGCGGCGGCTTTGGCGGCGGCGGTGCTGATTTCGGCGACATCTTTGGCGATGTATTCGGTGACATCTTTGGTGGTGGTCGTCGTGGCGGTGGTGGCCACCGTGCCCAGCGAGGTGCTGACCTACGTTACAACATGGAATTGACGCTAGAAGAAGCGGTTCGTGGTGTAACGAAAGAGATCGAAGTACCGACACTAGTACACTGTGATACCTGCGATGGTAGTGGCGCGAAGAAAGGTTCATCTGCTGAAACATGTGGTACCTGTCATGGTCATGGTCAAGTACAGATGCGCCAGGGCTTCTTCGCAGTGCAACAAACCTGTCCTACCTGTCACGGCAAAGGTAAAATCATTAAAGACCCTTGTAATGAGTGTCATGGTCAAGGTCGTAAGCAGAAAACAAAAACACTTAACGTTAAGATCCCGGCAGGTGTTGATACTGGCGATCGTATTCGCCTATCTGGCGAAGGTGAAGCGGGAGAAATGGGGGCGCCTGCTGGCGACTTGTATGTACAAGTGCACGTGAAAGAGCACCATATCTTCGAGCGTGATGGCAACAACCTATACTGTGAAGTGCCAGTAAGCTTTGCGATGGCAGCTCTAGGTGGTGAAGTTGAAGTACCAACTCTAGATGGTCGCGTAAGCCTAAAAGTACCTTCAGAAACGCAAACAGGTCGTATGTTCCGCATGCGTGGTAAAGGTGTGAAAGGCGTTCGCGGTGGCGGTATCGGTGACTTGATTGTTAAGTTGGTTGTCGAAACACCAGTAAATCTAAGCTCACGCCAAAAAGAACTGCTCAAAGAGTTTGAAGAATCTTGTGGTGGTGAAGCGGCGACAAAGCACAAGCCTAAATCAGAAGGCTTTTTCAACGGTGTGAAAAAGTTCTTTGATGATTTAACCAGCTAAGACTTTAGTGAAAAGCACAAATACAAAGGCCTGCTAAAATGCAGGCCTTTTTGCATCTCGGTGTTCTTCTAATTCCAGCAATCACTTGGTTCTTCGACATTTGTTGACGTTAAAGTAATCGTTTTAGCGCCAGTCAAACACTCGTCGTCGTCTTGTCCCAGAGCCGATTTTGCTGTTGCTGTAATGGTATAGGCCGTACTTGCAGAGCTCGCAATATTGAAAGAAAATCTATCTGTGTCTGAATCGCATAGAGTGCATGTGCCTCCAGAGATAATATGACTCCAGTCGTACCCACCATCATAAGATGTCTCTAGCTCTAGCTGAATTCGACTAAGATCGCTCAAGGCAACCGTCCTATGAGACTTGAGCACATGATTGGTGTAAGAAGGGTAGGCGACAGCCGCAATGATTCCGACAATCACTACAGCTACCAGTAATTCGATCAATGTCATCCCTCTCAATCCTTTTTTGTAGCCGTTACAACGAGAAATTCGAATCATCACGAGTAGTTTCCTTTTCACTTTTCCGCCTATTTTTGGCAGGTGATAGCATCTGTGCAAGATGAATTACGGCCCTTTTGCCGTTTACATAGGAATTTGGGAAATGCCTCGCGGGTTTACGTTGTTGGAGCTTCTTATTACTGTTGCTGTCTTGTCAGTACTACTACTTTTTGTCGCCCCAAGTTTTTCAAAAGTTAGCCAACACATGAAAATAGTGAATTTAGCCAACGAATTACAGGGTTTTTTGATCCAAGCGAAATCGGAATCGGTGATGAGAAATCAAGATTTTTGGGTTCATATTCAAGGCTTGCCTTCATCCACCGGAAGCTGGAAGCTCACACTCTCGAGTGTATCGAATGTCACTGACATTACTTCAATGAATACTGTTGCTGAGCTGCAAGGTCATCTATATCGGGGTCTGGTGGTGTCGAGTAATATAACTAGCGTCAAGTTTGATCGTGTTATGGGGAATCCCAAAAATGCGGGAAGTATTCACCTGAAGAAATCTCAAGCGGATACCAGTCCGATAAAAGTAACTGTTCATAACGGAGCAGGGCGAGTAAAAGTGTGCGCTATGAATAAGGCAAAATATGGCTTTGAACAATGCTAAACAGCAGGGTAGTACACTTGTTGAGTTTATGATTGCTGCGTTGTTAGGACTTGTCGCTTTGGGCATTGTTGGCGCAGTGTTTCTTTCTAACCAAAAAACAGCTGTGCAGCGAAGCAAGGAAATAATGCTACTTCAGCAGATGAGTAGTGTAATTCAACAAGTGAAAGAGGATATTCAGCGAGCAGGGTTTGATGGTATTACGACAAAATCAATGATGCTTTCCGGTTCTCCTAGCGTTCTATATCAACAATCCGAAAAAATCGGTTATGTTTATCGAAACACAGCAAGCTCTGTGAGTAATACGATATATCGGTTAAAGGATAATATGTTGGAATATTGCCAGGATGATTCACCATCACCTTTAAGTGTCGTGTCTGCTGCTAGTGGATGTTTTGATCTTTTTGATCCTAAGCAAATTAAAGTAACTCAATTTGGTGTTAGTCGAACATTACTATCAGGTTCGTCAATAGAGAGTGCGTTTATTTCTATTTCAATGGCCGCTGAATTAAAAAATGATCCGGCAATTTCTCACGCCATTTTATTACAAGTTCAGCAAAGGAATTGGCAATGATACGTAAGCATCAACAAGGAGTGGCCACGTTACTTATTACTTCCATACTGCTCTCTGTCGCTTTGGTTGTGACGTTAGGCTCATATAAGAATCTATTTTATCAAATTAAGCGTGCGCAGAATGAAGTTAGTTCTCGGCAACAGCACTGGGAAGCGGAAGGAGGGCTTGAGTGTCTATTTGCTTATGTCACAGATGATGTATCCATAGTGAACGAGCTCATCCCAATTAATCACAATAATTTAAATACCTTATGTAAGAGGGAATTAAACCTTGGCCAGCTGAACGTTACTGATATAGGGGCAGGAGTCTATCGTATTAATTCTATATCTCACAATGGTTGGGCCCAGCTCAATAAAACTTTCAGTACACTAAGTAATCGTGGAAAAGGAGCGATACAAACCACATCCAAGTTAACTACTTATGGTGATTTAAAGGTTCATCCAGATGCGAAAGGTGATCTTAATTCTGACAATCTGTATGAATGCATATCACTGACTTATCGGTATAGTTATACCATGGAAGGCGGAAGCACAGGATCAAAATATAACACTGCATCAATAAGAGCGAATAGCTTATATGATGGTTCTCCTGCTGGAGGGTGTACCGCTGCAACGACAACCAATGTTACAGTAAAAGCTGGGAATGCAATTACGAAAACTAATAAACCTGAAACTTCTGATCCGCAGCTAAAAGGCGATTTTGTTTATGACTCTGAAGTCGATCCATTCCAAACCTTTTTTGATTACAAAAAAACACCGGAAAACATTGATAAAGTCAAAGCTTCATTTCCGAAAGCTGGGAAAATCAATTTGTCAAATGCGACACAGTGTAAATCAGCTATCGAAAATGCTTTTAAGGAAGTAGATAAGGTTTGGATTACTGGTGACTGCGCCATTCACGGGAATTTAGCACTTCAAGGCAACCATGAGAAATATACGTTAGTTATTCAAGATGGTATTTTTATCAATACTGGTTCAACAACATTTCAGGGTTCGCTTTTTCATTTAGTCGATAAAACTAAACCACAGTTTGCTCCTGATGAGTTAAAAAGCTATTGGGAAAGTTTGTTCTCGAATGCTGATGGCTCACCGACTAATTTTACCATTGGTAAACAATATACTGATCTTACACAAACTGTTTATGTTGATGCAGGGGCATTTCACGCAACGGGTGGTTATGGTTTTGATACTGATGGGTTAAAAACCTCAATTGCGGGCTCAATGGAGTTACTATTTGATTCCAGCAAAAGACCTACAACAAGGAGAAATGATGTTCGTTGGCAAGAGGGAAGTTGGAATGCCAAGTAAACAACATGGTTTTAGTTTAATTGAAATAATGATTTCTTTTATTTTAATTGGTGTCGGTGCTCTTGGATTGGTTAAGTTGCAAGCTTACATTGAGCTGCGGGCAGATTACGCGATGCATAGCATTGAAGCGCTAAATCTTGCTGAGCAGAAATTAGAGTGGTTTCGTACGCGTGGGGCTATTTCTGCAGTCCCCTCGATGCCCGCCGCTAATTTTGATACAAATATTGTCTCTGGGGAAGATACTACGCACCCCTTGTATACTTTATCTTGGTCTGTGCCAACGGCAACTCTGTCGGGCGCACTTAAAACGATACATATGGAAGCTCTATGGCAAGATCGCCACGGTAAAATACAATCGGTAGAGCTGAAAACCATGATCTCTAAACATAGCGAATTTGATTAAATAGTCTAGGTTCCTGTTTTACGCCGATTCAATCAAAACCGATTGGAGTTCTGGATAAGGTGTTCACTGTCCGCGTTGCCCTTTTTATATTGAAGAGAATTATTTCTTGCTTCTCATCACGTATAGTTTCTTTTCTTAAAACTATCTATTCATCGCTCTATGCAACCTCTGTTTTTGCCAGCTCGTTTACTAAATGTATATGTTGATTTTTCCATAATGTTTCAGGCTTGTATCTTTGGTTTTGTTTTTTTGCAAAATATGTCTCCAATTATGAAAAAAAATCTAGAACCTTGTGCTTTCTCCATTAGTGTTTACTAGAATACTCGTTGGATAGTAGGCCGTTATAATTATTCAAATAGGCCTTGGCACCAACATCATTCACTATGGAGTTACCATGAGTAACCAAGCTGTAAATAAAGCACCATCATCGAAGCCGAGCGGGATGGAGCGCTTTTTAAACTTTATCGAGAGGACAGGTAACAAAATCCCTGATCCTGCGATTTTGTTCTTCTGGGCATTGATCATTACTTGGGCGGCGTCAGCACTTTTGTCGAATGTATCATTCGATCTTCCAAACCCTCGAACGGGCGAAGCTCTTACTATCACCAACTTACTTACGGGCGAAGCGCTAGCAAGTTTCCTTGCTAACATGGTGACGACGTTTACTGGCTTTGCGCCACTGGGTATCGTACTTGTCGCAATGCTAGGTGTGGGTGTTGCAGATTCTTCGGGCTTTATTACGACGGGTCTTAAGAAGATGCTGAACTTCACGCCAGCTAAGCTTCTTACTCCAATGCTTATTTTGGTTGCCATTGTATCGCATACTGCGGCAGATGCAGGCTATGTTCTGGTTATTCCTCTTGGCGGTATTATCTTCCATGCGGCAGGTCGTCACCCTTTAGCAGGTATTGCGGCAGCATTTGCAGGTGTATCTGGTGGCTTCTCTGCAAACTTTATCCCTTCAGGTATCGATCCGCTATTGGCTGGCTTTACGCAAACTGCGGCGCAGGTTCTTGATCCTGAATATGTGGTTAACCCATTAGCGAACATCTTCTTCACTGGCCTATCCTCTATCATTATTGTGGGGATTGGTTGGTACGTGACAGAGAAAATCATCGAGCCTCGTTTATCAAAAATGCCAATTGATGATGATGCGGAAACCGCGCCAAACCTAGGTTCATTTACTGAACTGGAATCAAAAGCATTCCGTTATGCAGGTTGGGCAATGATGGCGGGTATTGCTTTACTTGTTGCAGCGTTAATTCCAGAAACATCAGCACTTCGCTCGCCTGAAGGTGAAATTACTGCCTTCTCAGCACCGATAATGAAGTCTATCGTGCCGTTGATCTTTATTCTGTTTATCATTCCTGGTTACGTTTACGGTAAAGTGTCTGGAACGTTCAAGACCAGCAACGACATTATCAAAGCGATGGCTGATACTATGTCAACCATGGGCGCATACATTGTTATGTCGTTCTTCTGTGCTCAGTTCCTATCTGCATTTGCTCAGTCAAACATCGGTACGATGCTAGCGTTGTATGGCGCAGAAGGCTTAAAAGCGATGAACCTACCAGGTGAAGTGACCATCATCGGTATGATCCTTCTAACCGCGTCTGTAAACCTACTTATTGGTTCGGCATCGGCAAAATGGGCTTTAATTGGTCCAATCTTAGTGCCAATGCTAATGGCGGTTGGTATCTCGCCTGAGCTGTCTCAAGCGGCTTACCGTGTGGGTGACTCTGTATCGAACATCATTTCGCCTCTAATGGTATTTTTCCCTCTTGTAGTGGTTTACTGTCAGCGTTATGTGAAGTCGGCTGGTATCGGTACGCTTGCGTCACTAATGATGCCATTCTCGATCGCAATGCTGATCGGTTGGTCTATCTTCCTAGTTGCTTATTGGATGGTAGGTATCCCGCTAGGCATTCAAGCTCCTTACACTTACACAATGTAAAAACGTTTAGGGTGTGAAAGCCGCTAATTGGCAGCCAAAAAGCGCAGGTCTTCGATCTGCGCTTTTTTGTTCTCGTAAAACGAACATCGATAGGTCTTGTAACTAGTTTTTTGGAGTTGCAGACTTTGTCCCGTGATGTGTCGCTGTAGTGAAGCCGAAGTTGGTGATAAAATTCCCGACTTCAATCATTTTTGTTTCTTTGGAGCCTCCTTTGTCTAACCATCCGTTTACCCCTCAAGATGAATTGTTTATGCGCAGAGCGATGGAGCTTGCTGAGCAAGCAGAAGCTGAGGGGGAAGTACCTGTTGGCGCAGTGCTTGTCAAAGATGGTGAAATTATCGCTGAGGGGTGGAATCGCTCTATTGGTACTAATGACGCTACCGCACATGCTGAGATCCAAACGCTGCGTAAAGCAGGCCAAAAGCTAGAAAATTACCGCCTTCTGGATACGACGTTATATGTAACACTTGAGCCATGCCCAATGTGTGCCGGAGCCTTATTGCATAGCCGCGTTAAGCGGGTTGTTTTTGGAGCGCCAGATTTAAAAGCTGGAGCTGCAGGAACAGTGCTTAATTTGTTTGAAAGCCAAGCCGCTTACCATTACGCCTTAGTTGAAAAGGGGCTGCTAGAAGATGAGTGCCGCACTCAGCTACAAGCGTTTTTTAAGCGTCGCCGAAAGGAAATTAAAGCGAAGAAGCAAGCACAAAAAGCATTAGAAAATCGAGAGAGCGAGCAAGGTAGTGGGAGTAGTGAGGGCTAGCAAACACCTACAACGTGGTAGATGTTTGTTTGGACGCACTAGTGATTGACTAAATGTACAAAAACACGATTACGTGAACTTACTTTCTTTTTCATACATGTCAGTTTACGTTTACGTCGGATAGCAGCTACTGTGTTATTTAAACGCTTTGACTGCACTCTACGTCTTCTCATATTCAAAACCTCCTGCAGACAAGACTTATACCAGTAAAGCGCGGCTCATCGATGCTTGGCAATAGGCTCGATAATCGCACTAAACATTGTATGGTTTAAACGTTCTTCATTTGACTTCTGCATTGCACAGAGCCAGCAAACAATTTCAATACGATGCTTAATAATAGGAGTGACGTTATTTCGGCAGAGTGTAGCCGAAGGCGCCGCTTCATCAAGTGAGCTAAACCATGTGGTTACAAAGCAATCAGTTTTACTAACGATGAAGAAAAGGCGACCAACCAAAGGAATGGTTGAGTGTGGTTGGTGTCACTCAGAATATTGGATTCTAGATAAGTTTTCGTTAGGACTCAACAAAAATGACGAGCTTCATAGGCTCGTCATTTTTTAGTTTACCGCGGGTTTATTCTTCAATGCTTTCTTGTTCGGTGTCTTCTTCAACCGTGACGTCAGAAGCGCCAGAGACTTGTTCTACGACGGTCTCTACTGCGCCCGATATCAAAATGTCGGGGTTGAGCGGCGGAATCACTTGCAAGTCATCGCTATTCTCATCAATCGCTGGCTGTTGGCTGACATGACCAATGATGGATTGGTAGTAACGTCGAATATTTTCTACGTAATTACGCGCTTCATCGCCTCTGGCGTACCCATAGCGAGTTTGGCTGTAATAGCGCTTCTGACGAAGTAAAGGCAGCCTGTCTTTTACATCGGCCCAAGCGTTCGGATCGCCACCTTGTGCTTTGGTGAGTCGTCGTGCGTCCATCATGTGGCCGTAACCAATATTGTATGAAGCTAACGCAAACCATATTTTTTCATGCTCGTTAATGCTATCAGGCACGCGACTTACAATACGACGTAAGTACTCGACACCACCACGAACAGATTGCTCAGGGTCTAAACGGTTTGTTACCCCGACGCTTTTCGCTGTTGGCAGAGTCAGCATCATCATCCCCCTAACACCCGTTGGCGATTTTGCTGTTGGCTTCCAGTGTGATTCTTGATACGCCAATGCTGCAATTAAGCGCCAGTCGAACTCTTCGCTGTATTTTTGGAATAAAGGTGCCCATTTAGGCAATTTGTCATCCAGAGCTCGAATGAATGCGCGAGTATCAACGTAATCAAATGCCTCAATATGACCAATGTACTTTTCTTCGAGGGTGGACAGTTCTCCTGATTGTTTGATGTTACCGAAAAACTCTATCAGCATCGCATACAAACTTTCGTCTTCAGAACGTCGAGTAAACCAAGACACTGGTTGATCTTCTGTAAGTTCAAATGCGAGCGCAAGATCGGGGTAAAGGCGTTGAGCTAGGGAAAGTTCCACCGAATCAGTCACAGTAAAACGTAA
Source organism: Vibrio sp. Vb1980 (assembly GCF_033338615.1). Taxonomy (NCBI): domain Bacteria; kingdom Pseudomonadati; phylum Pseudomonadota; class Gammaproteobacteria; order Vibrionales; family Vibrionaceae; genus Vibrio; species Vibrio sp. Vb1980. The sequence continues at coordinate 78,995 of NZ_JAWOSZ010000014.1, read as the reverse complement.
CTCACCCGTCGATACGTATTTGAGTAAGTCTCTCGTGTCAGCATCACCAACAATTTCAAACTGAAGTTCTGGATACTGCTTCTTTAACGCTGTTAGGGTCGGAACATATTGCGATTGTTCAACGATCTTTAATGTTTGCGCTCCTGCATTTGTATCTTCGTCGGACTCGTCGTCTTTCGAGGCTTGGTATTCAATGAGTTGTTCGATATCACGTGGTCGAAGTTGCCCTTTTTTATATACCACTTGTTGGCTTACATAATAATAGGCAGGGCCTGGTCTAAATCGTTTGACTGCTTGTGACGTTTGATTTAAACCCGTAGCGATGATATCGATATCTCCTTTCTTAAGAGCAGGAAAAAGCTCAGCCTGGCGAAAGGCTGGTTTAATCTCGAGTTTGACGCCGAGCTGCTCCGCAAACTGACGCGCCAATTCGTAATCCAACCCTGCGGGACCATCGGGTCCTATGTAGTAGGAAAGCTGATTGTTTAGCGTGCCAACACGAAGCACACCACGTTCTTGAATTTTTTCAAATTCACTTTTGGGCTCCGACTCAATCTGGCAAGCAGAGAGCAAAAGAACAGAAACTAAAATTAGAGCACTGCGCTTGAGCCGGTTGAAGTGACTTATTTGCATTAATAGGTACATCTTGGAAAATTTCTATTTGCCTTTATATCAAAGCGAGCTCATGGGGCAAAGTGAATCACACACTTATAACGTGACATTGTGTGTTTTATCGACATTTTAGTTGTAATTCAAATTTGACAAAAAAAATGACGCAAACGGTTGCTTTTGGTGTTACATCACAAAAACAATTACTATATAATGCGCTCGCAATGACGAGGTGGAATCGGCATAGGTTCGACAGGGCTTATTTTAAGTGTCTGAATTTATTCCAATATCACCTTAATCAATTGCATAAGAGACCTAAGCACATGAGAATTTTGCGTGGCTCCCCAGCTCTTTCTGAGTTTCGTGTTAATAAACTACTGGAACTTTGTCGTGAACAAGATCTGCCTGTAACTGGTATTTATGCCGAGTTTATGCACTTTGCCGATCTAAAGTCAGACCTTGATGACCAAGAGTTAGAAAAACTTGAAAAGTTACTAACTTACGGCCCAACCATCGAAGAGCATGAGCCTGAAGGTCTTCTACTTCTTGTCACGCCTCGTCCTGGCACTATCTCGCCTTGGTCTTCTAAATCTACCGATATCGCTGTTAACTGTGGTCTGGATAAAGTGAAACGTCTAGAGCGTGGTACGGCTTATTATGTCGAATCTTCAGTTGTTCTATCAGAAGCTCAAGCTGACGCTGTTAAAGCGTTAATTCACGACCGCATGATGGAAACAGTATTCACAGCATTTGAAGCCGCATCAGCATTATTTACTGTTGCAGAGCCTAAGCCTGTCGCACATGTTGATATCTTAGCTGGCGGTCGTCTTGCGCTTGAAGAGGCAAACGTTTCCCTTGGCTTGGCACTCGCAGAAGATGAAATTGATTACTTGGTAGAGAACTTTACTAAGCTTGGGCGTAACCCAAACGACATTGAATTGATGATGTTTGCTCAGGCGAACTCAGAGCATTGTCGCCACAAAATTTTTAACGCAGATTGGACTATCGACGGGGTAGATCAACCTAAGTCTTTGTTCAAAATGATCAAAAACACTTTTGAAACGACACCTGACTATGTGCTGTCTGCATACAAAGACAACGCAGCCGTTATGACAGGTTCTAAAGCGGGGCGTTTCTTCCCTGACCCTAAATCTCGTCAATACACGTACCACCATGAAGATACGCACATCTTGATGAAGGTAGAAACGCACAACCACCCAACGGCAATCTCTCCGTGGCCGGGCGCATCGACTGGCTCAGGCGGTGAAATCCGTGACGAAGGCGCGACGGGTATCGGCGGTAAGCCAAAAGCGGGTCTGGTTGGTTTTACAACCTCTAACTTACGTATTCCTGGTTTTGAACAGCCATGGGAAACCGACTTCGGTAAGCCGGGTCGTATTGTAAATGCGTTAGACATCATGCTTGAAGGTCCTCTAGGAGGCGCGGCATTCAACAACGAATTTGGTCGTCCAAATCTATTGGGTTACTTCCGTACTTACGAAGAAAAAGTCACTTCTCATGCGGGTGAAGAAATTCGTGGTTACCACAAACCAATCATGATTGCTGGTGGTATGGGTAACATCCGAGATGAACACGTACAGAAGAAAGAGATTCCAGTGGGTGCGAGCCTAATCGTACTTGGTGGTCCGGCAATGAACATCGGTCTTGGTGGTGGCGCGGCGTCCTCAATGGCATCTGGTCAGTCAGCAGAAGATCTGGACTTCGCTTCAGTACAGCGTGAAAACCCAGAGATGGAACGTCGCTGTCAGGAAGTGATCGACCGTTGTTGGCAGTTAGGCGACGACAACCCAATCGCATTTATCCATGATGTGGGTGCAGGCGGTATCTCTAACGCATTGCCTGAACTTGTCGACGACGGTGAGCGTGGCGGTAAGTTCCAATTACGCGATGTACCAAACGATGAGCCGGGCATGAGCCCACTGGAAATCTGGTGTAACGAATCACAGGAACGTTACGTTCTAGCGGTAGCGCCAGAAAACATGGAAGCATTCGACGCCATCTGTAAGCGTGAACGCGCACCGTATGCAGTGGTGGGTGTGGCGACAGAAGAGCGTCATCTAACGCTAGAAGATTCTCACTTCGACAATACGCCAATCGATATGCCAATGGATATCCTGCTTGGTAAGCCACCGAAGATGCACCGTGACGCAACCACACTAAAAGTGGAAAGCCCTGCCATTGTTCGTGATGGTATTGAGCTTAATGAAGCGGTGGATCGCGTACTTCGTCTTCCTGCTGTTGCAGAAAAAACATTCCTAATTACTATCGGTGACCGAACAGTAACGGGTCTGGTTGCTCGTGATCAAATGGTTGGTCCTTGGCAGGTACCAGTAGCAAACTGCGCAGTAACAGCGGCAAGCTACGACACTTACCATGGCGAAGCAATGTCGATGGGTGAGCGCACGCCAGTGGCATTACTAGACTTTGGAGCATCGGCTCGCCTAGCCGTTGGTGAGTCACTAACGAACATTGCGGCAACAGACATCGGTGATATTAAACACATTAAACTGTCTGCGAACTGGATGTCTCCAGCGGGTCACCCAGGTGAAGATGCGGGTCTTTACGAAGCAGTGAAAGCGGTTGGTGAAGAATTGTGTCCTGCGTTAGGTTTGACTATCCCAGTAGGTAAAGACTCCATGTCGATGAAAACCAAGTGGGAAGAAAACGGCGAGAGCAAAGAAGTCACTTCTCCACTGTCGTTAGTTATCACGGCATTTGGTCGTGTGGAAGACGTACGTAAGACCGTGACTCCACAACTACGCACTGACAACGGAAAGACTTCTCTAGTTCTTGTTGACTTGGGTAACGGCAAAAACCGCTTAGGTGCGACAGCATTGGCACAAGTATACAAACAGCTGGGTGACAAACCTGCTGACGTAGATAATGCAGAGCAGCTAAAAGGCTTCTTTGATGCAATGCAAGCGTTAGTACGTGATGACAAGCTAGTGGCTTACCACGATAAAGGCGACGGCGGTCTTTTTGTTACACTGGCTGAGATGGCATTCGCGGGCCACTGTGGCGTAAAAGCGAACATCGCAGAGCTGGGTGATGATGCGCTAGCCGTTCTATTTAACGAAGAGCTAGGTGCGGTTGTTCAAGTTAAGAATGATGATCTAGATTCAGTTCTATCTACTCTGGCGGCAAACGGCTTAGAGGCATGCTCACATGTGATTGGTTCTGTTGAAGCTTCAGACGACTTTGTTATCACTTCTGGTGATGCAGTTGTGCTTGAACGTTCACGTACCGAACTACGCGTTATCTGGGCTGAAACAACGCATAAGATGCAAAGCCTACGTGATAACCCAGCGTGTGCAGACCAAGAGCACGAAGCTAAGAAAGACAACTCTGACCCGGGTCTAAACGTTAAGCTCAGCTTCGACGTAAATGAAGACGTTGCAGCACCGTACATTGCGAAAGGTGCTAAACCTAAGATGGCAATTCTACGTGAGCAGGGCGTTAACTCCCACGTCGAAATGGCAGCAGCGTTTGACAGAGCAGGCTTTGAAGCAACCGACATCCATATGAGCGATATCCTAACAGGCCAAGCGGTACTGGATGAATACCATGGCCTAGTAGCTTGTGGTGGCTTCTCTTACGGCGACGTACTAGGTGCGGGTGAAGGTTGGGCTAAGTCTATCCTGTTTAACGCACAAGCTCGTGAACAGTTCCAAGCCTTCTTCAACCGTGAAGAGACGTTCTCTTTAGGTGTATGTAACGGTTGTCAGATGCTATCAAACCTGAAAGAGCTGATCCCAGGTGCAGACTTGTGGCCACGTTTTGTGCGCAACGAATCTGAGCGTTTTGAAGCGCGCTTTAGTCTAGTTGAAGTTCAGAAATCTGATTCTGTATTCTTCGACGGCATGGCTGGTTCGCGTATGCCAATCGCGGTTTCCCACGGAGAAGGACGTGTAGAAGTACGTGATGCAGAGCACCTAGCAGCGATTGATGCATCAGGTACGGTTGCGGTTCGTTACGTGGATAACCTCGGTAACCCAACACAACAATACCCGAACAACCCGAATGGTTCGCCAAACGCGATTACCGGTTTAACAACAGCAGACGGTCGCGTAACTATCATGATGCCTCACCCAGAGCGCGTATTCCGCACAGTTGCAAATTCTTGGGCTCCGGAAGGTTGGGGTGAAAATGGCGCTTGGATGCGTATGTTCCAAAATGCCCGTAAGAATATCGGTTAATTAACCAAAGGTTAATGTAGCTTAAGTAAAGCGTTGGTTGAGAGACCAGCGCTTTCTTTTTTCTTATCACTCTTTTTTTCTTCGTCGCTCTTTCTAGTGACTTGGCGAAACGTTGCTTTGTTCTGCCTCTTCTTTGTCATCTATTATCTAGCGTAAAAAACTTGCAGCGTTTAGATTACTTTTATGCTCTAATACCGCGCTTACCAAGGGATGGTGTTAAACAGCTCAGCTTAGATGGAGTTATCAAGTTGACCGAATCCCTGATTGATCCCTAAATCCCTTAGGAAATGAAAGAAATGTCTAAGAATCCAAAATTTGCTATCCGCGTCACTGAAAAACGTAACGGCTGGAGCGCAGAAATCACTCGCCAAGTGACATCTCGTAAGACTGTAGTATCAAAGCGTGAAACAGGCTTTGACAGCGAAGAGAAAGCACAAGCTTGGGCTGAACAAGAACTGGCTGGATTTATCCAAAACCAAGTGGTTCGTAACGAGCGTAAAGCAGCGCAACGTCAAGAGCGTGAAGCAGAACAACTAGCGGCAAAAGTTCGTAAAGAAGAAGCCCGCAAAGCACGTGAAACCGAAGTAGACACTGACGAAGAATAAGTTTAAATCGGTGAGATGGTGACGTTACCCATCAAACAAATAGTGAAAATGCCCTGAGTTTTGTCTCAGGGCATTTTTTATTTATATCGGCTAAAAACAATCCGATGATACGGACAGGCTAAACGTGCCGTCTTCAGGGGCTGCAAATTGTTTATTGCCAGGAAGAAGGTGAGGGTTATTAGCATAAGTGCGATGTGTCGATTTGACCTTTGCAGAATGTCTTTCCGGTAAATCAAAGTGTTGTAAGCCGTCAGATAGATCGTTTGCTTCACCGTAGTCGAAATGTGTTGCGACGTCTTTGGGCTGCTTGGCGTAACGACAGTGATCCGGCTTACCATCTTCGTGCCAAGTTAAAGAGTTAGTTTTTGCATCTAGATTCAGGTTATTTGCTGTTGGCTGTGCGTAAAAATCTTCTGAAACTTGGTGCTTGCTTTGTTCTTTTAAGTAGTCTGCAATGTTCTCAGAAGCTTGCGCTAGGCTACCTACAGGGAAGAAGCAAATCAGAAGAAGCCGTGTTTTTAGATTGTTCATAATGTGTATGCAAGAAAAAGGAAATGATAATACTGATAAATAAAACGGCGTGCAATTATGGCCATTGGATACGATATAACAGGGCAGTTAATGTCTGCCCTGCATCTTTTAGGTATGGTTAGTATTGATAAGTGAGGTGCAGTTTGACTTCGCGACCAGGCGAAGGCACGCCATTAGATAGGTATGCTTCGTAGTAACGATCGGTTAAGTTTTTCACAACCGCGCCAACGCTCAAGCCTTCGACTTGTTGTATTTCCCAAACCACGTAAGCGTTTTGTAGCGTGTATTGCTCACTTGGCGATTTCACTTTTAAATTATTACCGCTTGCCTTGGTTTTGGTTTGCGCATCATACCAACGGACTTCCCAGCCCGTACGTAAACCAGGAATCCATTCGTAACCTAAACCCAGATTAATGTTTAATGGCGGTACATCAGGATGATCATCATCTGAACCTGTAGAGTCAGATAGGCTACCTTTGTTTTTGCCGCGAATGTAACTTGCTGAGAAATTACTGTAGAAATCTTCAATCCGGTATTGTGAAATTAGCTCAAAGCCATAGTTTTTAAAGCCATCTAGGTTTGTATTCCAGCTTTGTAACTCAGTAGTATTTTTGTCGAGGTTTTCGCCCGTTCGTATATCAACTGTGTCGCTAACATCGTTATAGAACATAGTTAACTCTGTTGCGAGGTTATCGCGAGAGTTCACCAGCCCTTCCGTTAAGTTGATAACGCTTGCTTGATAAGCATGGATACGAGACACGTCCAGATTCAAAGCAGTAGCCGTAGCGGTAGCTCGCGCATATTGCACTGAGTAGATGTTATCAACGGTTGGTGCTTTTAAAGCGTAGGCGTAGGAGGCGTTTAAACGCGTATTATTGCTCGCATCAAAGTCGATATCCAAACGTGGGCTAAAGCCTTTATGCGTCGTTTCACCGTAGTTATGTCCGGCAGCTGGATCATTATAATCCGGCGCAGCGTTCCCTTTTCCTTCACTCTTGATGTATTCGTAACGCAGAGAAGGTGTGATTGTTAGGCGGTTTGTTGCTTGATAGTGATCAGCAATGTAAGCGGCATAAATTGACTGCGTGCCAGATGGTTCGTAGTAAGGGGTGTACCAACCGTAATTTTTTGCTTCATTACTGTCGTATGATGCGTTGAATACTAACGAGTCTCTATCGGTTTTTTGATATTGAAGCCCAGTGATTAGAGTGTGGTCTCCGAATTGTGCTTGGTTAAACACATCAACGTAGTCACGCTCGTAACTCAGCCATGACTCATGACCGTAACTGCCAACAGAAACGAACATTTTCTCGAATGCTACGTCAGGGCGAACCCAATGACGATCGTTTTCGGAACGTGCCATTTTGATATTGAAATCAATATACGGGTTAGTCGGCATGTAGTGGTAAGAGATGGTCGTGGTGTTGTCCGTGTATTTGTTATCGACGGTGTAAGCGTATTGGGCTTTTTCTAATGAGCCGTATTTCTTGATATTGTATTCGGTGATGTTAGGCATTTTTCCGCGGCGGTTAGCCCAAGGTTTACGACCTTCATCTTTGTAGCGAGTATGGCTAATTTCAAACTCGTGATCGTTATTTTCATAACCGACCTTTACGAGCATGTTTTCTTGCTCATAACCTGAGTAATCCAGCGTTTCACCACCTCCGACTTTAATGTCATCAGAATCTTTTACCGAGCCATTCGCTAGAAAATAAAAACCAGTATCGTTTTTACCATAGAGTGTTAGCGTGTAGGCGTTCTCATCGCCGTTGGTGTTGTATGCACTTGAGATGCGAGCACCAAAGTTTCTTTCGCCGTACAGGAGATCATCGACACTTTTGGTTTTAATGCGAATGGAGCCACCAAACTTCCCGTTGAGTGCTCGATAGTCGTGCGCGCCCTTGATAATTTCTGCTTCGCCAATTAAGAACGGATCAAAAAAGAAGGTACCGTAGCGGTATTGTTGAAAGCCAATTGGAGCGCCATCGACAAACACGGCGATATCGCTTGGATCATCAAAACCACGAATGTTAATACGTTCGCCACCAGAACGACCGCCACCATCTATTGATGCACCGGGAACGGCATCGATCATTGAGGCAAAATTAGAGTACTGTTGCTCTTCAATCTCTGACCAATTAATGGTGGTTTGCGCAGGCTCAGCAATGGTAATAGGTTTGGCATAACGAACGCCTATGACTTCAAGCTCTTCATTTGGCGCTGTCTCGGCATATGAATAAAGAGGGAAGAGCAAAGCCAGTGAAATGAGATTTACTTTGAGTGGATGACTTTTTAATCGTTTCATATTGATGATTTATAGTGTTTTTATGAAGCTCGGATTATAAGAACATTATCACGATTAATAAATGATAATGATATTAATTATCAAATGTGTTTTTGCGACGGATTGTAAAGTTTTTTATCCATTCGTGGAAACTACGATAAGTATCGTTAGCGTACATAAAACAAAAAGCCCAGCATCATGGACGCTGAGCTTATTGGCTTTAAACAAGATAGTGCGAGCACTGTTGCTCCTTTTGAGCTAATCAGGCGCCTACTTGGTAGGAATTACTGAGTTTCTAACGGTATCTGTCCGGTGGTCAGCGGCTCGGCATCGAATTCAGTGAGGCCTTCAATATAGCTTTCGACTGCTTGCTCTAAAGCATTATCACCTTGGTTAAAATAGGCAAGGTGGAAAATTGCATCGCCTTCGTTCACCAATGGTAATGTTTGTTGACCGATAACCAAACCACGCTTCGGGGCTTTTAGTTCTATCTCGTCATGACCAAGAGGAGAGCTAATATAAGCGAGCGTTTCACCCTGTTCTACTTTGTCTCCCAGATTAACGACAGTACGCAAAATGCCGTTACCTGACGCGCGAACCCAGCTGGTGGACTTCGCTATGATAGGCTCAGGCAGCTTTTTCCTGCTCGCTCGCAACATACCAATGGCTTGCATTACGCGCCGAACCCCGAGTACACCAGCGCTGATCGAAAGTGGATCAAAACGCAATGCTTCGCCAGCTTCGTAGGTGAGCACTGGAATATCGCATTTTTCTGCTTCACTGCGTAAAGAGCCATCACGCAATGCTGAATCAACAATCACTGGCGTTGCAAATGCTTGAGCAATACGCAGAGTTTCTGAGTTGCTTAAGTTTGCGCGGATCTGTGGCAAGTTCGTGCGATGAATGGCCCCTGTGTGTAGATCCAAAATGTAGTCACAACGCTTGGCAATGTTGTTAAAGAACCCGTGTGCCATACGAGATGCAAGTGCGCCTTTTTCACTGCCAGGAAAGCAACGGTTGAGATCTCGTCGGTCGGGCAAGTAACGAGATTTATGGATGAAACCAAAAACGTTAACGATAGGTACTGCAATGACAGTGCCTTTCAGTTTTTGTGGATCCAGTTGGTTAATGATCTGACGAACGATTTCTACGCCATTAAGCTCATCACCATGGATAGCGGCATTCACCATTAACACTGGTCCTTCTTGTTTCCCATGGATGATTTCCACAGGAATAGATAAAGGCGAATGTGTATATAGCTTCGCTGCTTCAAATTCGATCTCTAATCGTTGTCCTGGTTGTATTTGATGTCCTAAGAGCTCAAATACTTTGCTTTTTTTACTTCTGGCCATAAACCATCTCTGTCAAATGCGTCATCAGCAATGTAACAATTGCTGCAAAATCGCACTAATCATTCTCATTAAGGACACGACAAATTACTTTAATCGTCATGCGTGAAATTTTGGTATGTGTGAAGTTTTTGTTTTCAATATGATCTTTTCTATCAGTTTAATACATAACAAGACATAGAGAAGAGTGCGCAATAATAGCCTTAAAAAATGTGACTGTATTAAAAATAATACTGTTCATGGAGGACAAAAAAACGGACTTTTAACCCTACTTTTTATCCGATAATATCCGCGCCGAATTTGAGGTTTCACACTTTCTAACTAGAGGTTTTGATGAAAAAGGCAATTGCTAAAATTGGTGCATTGACTGCGGTAGCAGTTTCACTTTCAGGTTGCGTAGGTAGTAATGCCGTGACAGGTTATGTTATGGGGTTTAACTTGAAAGCTGTTGACAACCGTTACGCTCGAGGTGGTCTAAATATGCTTTTAGCGCCTGTTTATGGTGTCGCGATCGCAGCGGATTATATCGTGTTTAACTCTCTAGAATTTTGGACGGGTAAGAACCCGTTAAATGGTAAGCCACATATCTTCGATACAAAGGTAGATACTTACATTGATGTCAATCACCAGTTAGATAAGTCGTTAACGACGGCACCAATCGCACCATTAGCGGATAACCGTGTCATTGAGCAGGGGCGAATGCAGCAAATCGATGAGAACACTGTTCAAATGGATATTACTTACAGTAACGGTGAAAAGGCGACACTCATGGGTGTACGCGATGGTGAGTTTGTTACTTACTACATTGATGGTGAAGTTGCTGCACAAACCTCAATGGATGAATTAGCCGCTTACGCGCAAAACCGTGTGTAGTTGGGTTCAACTAAACCAAAAAAAGGGTGCCGTATGGCACCCTTTGTCATTTTTCGTGATTGAATTATGCTTTCTCTGGAATCGCTTCTAAAAGCGCGACCATCTGATCCCAGTACAACTGAACAGTATCAATCTTCACTTTCTCATCTGGAGAGTGAGGGAATTTTATTGTTGGACCGAAAGAAACCATATCCATGTGTGGGTATGGTTCTTTAAATAGGCCACACTCAAGACCAGCATGGATGACCATGATGTTCGGCTTATGACCGTAAATGCCTTCATACATATCACGGAAAATTGCCATGATCTCGGAATCTGCATCTGGCTTCCAGCCAGGGTAAGCGCCTGAGAACTGAATTTGTGCGCCTGCTAGCTCAGTAATCGAGCGCAGCATGCTTTCCACTTGGCTACGGCCAGAGTCAATGAGAGAACGAATCAAGCAAAGCACGGTGACTTTATTTTCTTCTGTGCTGATCACACCAACGTTTAGAGAAGTTTCAACAACGCCTTCCACCTCATCACTCATACGGATTACGCCGTTTGGACAAGCGTTAAGTGCCGCAATGAATCGTTGCTGATCGGCGATTGAAAATACTTGCGCGTCAGTCGTGATCGCTTCATTAAAGGTTACGATACCTGTTTCGATTTTACCCAATTCAGTTTTAAGCAGCTCAGTGTAGTGGTTGAACAGCTCAGCAAGTTTGTCTTGGTTTTCGACAGGAAGCGCGACAGTAACAAACGCTTCGCGAGGGATTGCATTACGTAAGCTACCACCACGGAATTCGACTAAACGTAAATCAAGCTCTTGAGCATGACCGGCAAGGAAACGACCAAGTAATTTGTTGGCATTACCGCGACCTGTGTGAATGTCACAACCTGAGTGACCACCTTTTAGGCCTTTCAGCGTCAGTTGGCGTGTTACAAAACCTGCAGGCGTTGATTCTCGAGAAATATCGAAAGTCATGGTGCCATCAACGCCACCTGCACAACCCATGTAGACTTCGCCTTCTTGCTCAGAGTCTGTATTTAGAAGAATCTCACCCTCTAACCAACCAGCTTCAAGGCCAAATGCGCCAGTCATGCCTGCTTCTTCATCAATCGTCAGCAGAACTTCGAGTGGACCGTGCTTAATATCTTTAGATACCAATACAGCAAGGCAAGAAGCCATACCAATACCGTTATCTGCACCAAGCGTCGTGCCTTTCGCAGTTACCCATTCGCCATCGATGTAAGGTTGGATTGGATCTTTGGTGAAGTCGTGTTCAGTGTCTTCGTTTTTCTGCGGCACCATGTCGATGTGTGCTTGAAGTACAACAGCCTTCTTATTCTCCATTCCTGGTGTCGCGGGCTTTTTGATGAACACGTTACCGGTTGGATCACGGCGAACGTCAAAGCCTTGCTCTGTTGCCCAGTTGATAATGTACTGTGCTAATGCTTCTTCATGTTTCGATGGATGAGGGATAGAACAAATCTTATCGAAAAACTGCCAAAGTGGAGCAGGTGATAAGGTACTGATCTCAGAATGGAACTCAGACACGGAGGACTCCTTTTGATGTGCTTTGCCAAATATATACCGTAAAAATGTTGTCAAGGTAGCATTAAATGCTAGACGATTTGGCCTTCAAATTGCCGTTAGCATACCACCAGATAAGGAGTACGAGTAGTCGCGATCACAAGGATTTCTCTCAGAACTGTCACAGTTTGTGAATACAATAACAAGCACTATGTGTTCTCTATCATACATTCTGAAAGTGGCTTTATTTTTTAATTCATAAAATTGTAATTTAATTACATATAAACTTTGATAAAGGTCAATTTGTGTATTTTTTGTGATTCCAATCACTAAAATGCTTGTAATTAAATTTCTTGGTGGTATATTTGTAACCAGCTTCTGAGAGAAGAATGAAATGCTCAAAGGATGAGTCCGTTTTATCGCCTCCAAGGAACCGAGAAATCAACGAATGTTTAATTGATTTAAAAGGTGATAGTTATGAAAGGTTTACCAAGTACAATGTTCTGGAATAGCAAGTCTGTTTACACCGGTAACTTTGTATACCCAACAAGCTTTGGCTACTAAGTGAAGTCAACGCATGTGACTCGAACAGTTTGTTCACCCCTATAAATTGGAATTTTTTTTCAGTGATAGTGCTGACATGATTCACCGCCACCCAAATTGGGTGGCGTTTTTTTATCTCTATTTTCTCTTCCTGACTCACTTATTGCCATCAAAGCCTTCTTCTATTCCCCATTCTTCGGTTTTATCGACTTTTCCATCAAATCTGTTAGATACCATGTTTAAAATGGGCCTTTTTCATCTGAAAGTTTAGTACATTGCTCAGTTTTTATTCTCTTTTAGAGAACTGTGTTATCTGGGTTACCTATTGTTTTATAAGAATATATTTCTTTACTTGCTTTGATGGGTTAGAGAATGTGTTTCATATCCAAAGAAAAAAAACGCATTAGAGTGAAGATTCTATCTAGAATTTGCTATTTGATAACTTTATAATTCCCGCCAATCGATTACGCAACCGTTTACTTTTTACCTTTACAGGATTCGATCATGCTCGAGAGGCTTTTTAAACTCAGTGAAAATGGCACAAATGTGCGCACTGAGATCATTGCAGGTGTTACGACCTTCCTAACTATGGCTTACATTATTTTTGTAAACCCAGCGATCCTGTCGGATACCGGTATGGACCGTGGCGCCATTTTTGTCGCAACTTGTCTTGCTGCCGCAATCGGCTGTTTTATCATGGGATTTGTTGCCAATTACCCAATCGCACAGGCACCAGGAATGGGCCTGAACGCATTTTTTACTTACTCTGTTGTATTAGGAATGGGTTATACGTGGCAAGTTGCGTTGGCGGCTGTATTTGTTTCTGGCCTTCTGTTCATTCTTTTAAGCGTATTTAAGATCCGTGAGTGGATTATTAACTCGATCCCGCATTCTCTACGAACAGGTATTTCAGCTGGTATTGGTCTTTTCTTAGCGTTTATCGCATTAAAAAATGCAGGTATCGTCGTTGATAACCCAGCGACATTAGTTTCTATGGGAGAGATCACATCATTGCCATCTGTATTGGCCGCGATTGGCTTCTTTCTTACGATTGCATTGGTTCACCGTGGTGTGAAAGGTGCGGTGATGATCGCCATTCTTGGCGTTACAGCGCTTGGTCTTCTATTTGGTGATGTGCAGTGGGGCGGTATTATGTCAACGCCACCAAGCATTGCGCCAACTTTCATGCAACTGGATTTCTCTGGTTTGTTTGAAGTAGGCATGATTTCCGTCGTATTTGCTTTCCTATTTGTCGATTTATTTGACACCGCAGGTACGCTCGTTGGCGTTTCTCAAAAAGCAGGTCTAACTGATGAGAATGGCAACATCCCTCGTTTAAACAAAGCGTTACTTGCTGACTCAACAGCAACGTCAGTAGGTGCATTACTTGGTACCTCTAACACGACATCTTATATTGAAAGCGTTTCTGGTGTGGCTGCGGGTGGGCGTACTGGTCTAACAGCCGTGGTTGTTGGTGTACTCTTCCTACTTGCTCTATTGTTCTCACCACTTGCGGGTATGATCCCTGCTTATGCAACGTCAGGTGCGCTATTCTATGTGGCGATCTTGATGCTGTCTGGGCTAGTAAGCATTGATTGGCGTGACCTAACTGAAGCGTCCCCAGTTGTTGTGACTTGTTTAGTTATGCCGCTAACATTCTCGATTGCAGAAGGTATCACGTTAGGCTTTATCGCATACGCGGCGATCAAGTTATTCAGCGGTAAGGGCCGTGAAGTGTCGATGAGTGTATGGGTGATGTCAGCCATCTTCATCGTTAAATACCTCGTCGGTTAATTTCTCGAGCAAAAAGCCAGTGTGGATTTATTCACGCTGGCTTTTTCTTTTTTACGTTGTTCACAGAAGACGGTTTTTCTGCGGAATAGGCAGAGAATTTTGATATCACCGTTGGTATTAGCGGTGTGTTTCGGTAGAATAATCGTTTGCGCAGCTTGAAATCCTCGTCTCCAAACATTTTGGAGAAGTTAGTGAGCATTCCGCTTTTGAGTGACTTCGCTAGATTTTGAGGATGCATATTTTCAAATTATTAGGTTATTACAATGAGTAAAAAATTCATTATCACTTGGGATGCAATGCAGACTTACTGCCGTGAACTGGCTGAAAAACAAATGCCAGCTGAGCAATGGAAAGGAATTTGGGCGGTAAGCCGCGGCGGTTTGGTTCCTGGCGCTATTTTGGCTCGTGAACTGGGTATTCGTTACGTTGATACAATCTGTATTTCAAGCTACGACCATGATCATCAGCGCGACATGACGGTACTAAAAGCACCTGAAGGTGATGGCGAAGGTTACCTAATCGTTGAAGACCTAGTAGACAGTGGTGATACAGCGCGCAAACTACGTGAGATGTATCCAAAAGCGAAAATGATCGCTGTGTGTGCGAAACCATCAGGCAAAGAGCTGCTGGATGATTACGTTGTAGATATTGCTCAAGACACTTGGATCGAGCAGCCTTGGGATATGTCAATCCAGTATGCTGAGCCAGTAAACCGCAAGCAAAAATAAGCGCGGTTAAAGAATATTGAGAAATGCCCCTTTATAGGGGCATTTTTTTTATTATGATATTAAATCATGCTAATAGCCTAGGGTTCTTCCTATGTCTGAAGACGTCAGTAAAAATCTTTCCGAAACTTTGTTCGTGAAACATAAGCAAGCAAAAGAAACCTCCGCGCTTACCCAGTACATGCCGACCAGTAAAAAAATACTTGATGAACGAGAAGCGCAAGGTGATCGTGCTTGGTATCGTCATTTGCGTCGCTTGCAATGGGCTTGGCAAGGATTGTCTCCGATCGAAATGGAAGGCGTACTGTCTAAAATTGCTTCATCTTCTCACTCGCGAACCAATGATGATTGGTTAGACACTGTAATGGGTTATCACAGTGGTAACTGGACATTTGAGTGGATCAAGCTTGGTATGGATCATCAGAAGCGAGCAAATGAAATGCAAGGAGAAGAGGCAGCGGATGAACTCTTCACTGCTTCTTTGTGTTTTAGTATTGCAGGCTACCCACATTTAAAAAATGACAATTTGGCATCGCAGGCTCAAGTACTGGCAAACAAAGCGTATTCTGACGGCGCAGAAAAAACTAAGTACACCATCAAGCAAATTGAAGTGCCTTACCAAAATCGCAAAATCATCGCGAACCTCCATTTACCAAGAACGGATAAACAGTTGCCTGTGGTCATGGTGAGCGCTGGTTTGGATACTCTACAAACCGACATGTGGCGTTTGTTCCGTAATCGTCTTGCACCGCGAGATATTGCGATGTTAACCGTAGACATGCCTTCAGTAGGGCATAGCTCTCATTGGCCCTTGACCGAGAATTCAAGTTGCCTACATCAAGCGGTATTGAATGAGCTTTACTCGCTACCTTGGGTTGATCATCACAAAGTGGGGTTAGTTGGGTTTCGTTTTGGTGGTAATGCCATGATCAGACTCTCTTTTGTCGAGCAGGAAAAGATCAAAGCTTGTGTCGCTCTAGGCGCACCCGTACATGATATTTTTACTTCCCCTCAGAAGTTACAAAAAATGCCGAAGATGTATTTAGATCTTTTGGCTTCCCGTTTGGGGAAAAATGCGGTTGATATTAATAGCATGGCTGGTCAGATGATGGCGTGGTCATTGAAGGTTCAGGGCTTCCTGAGCAGTCGAAAAACCAAAGTGCCTATTTTGGCTTTGAGTCTTGAAGGCGATCCAGTGTCGCCACACAGTGATAATCAACTTGTTGCTCTATTTAGCCAGTATGGTAGAGCAAAAAAAATCAGTTCCAAAACAATTACAAAAGGATATGAGCAATCCCTCGATTTAGCCATAAAGTGGCTAGAAGATGAATTATTAGGGTGACAATTCTCCTAAATTAGTTAAGAGTGATATATCTGAGCAAAAAATAAGCTCATGATAATTAAAAATAATAATCATTCTTGGGTGTTTACTTTTAACTATGAAAACGGAGATTCATATGTCAGAGACGACTCAGGGCCCGACTCACTTTCGCTTGATGTCAAAGTTGAAGGCGATAGGGCCTTACCTGCGCGAACCACAATCGCAAGAAGGGCGCTATTATTTTGATTGTTTATCTGTATGTGTAGACGACAAAAAATCGCCTGAGAAGCGTGAATTTTGGGGCTGGTGGATGGATTTGGAATCCATCGAGGGAGGCTTTACTGCTAAATATCATATTGGCAAGTACAACAAAGAAGGGCAATGGGTATCTGAAGCCCTTCCCAAAAAAGTGGTAGAGGAAGTGTATCTCACGCAGAGCACATTCCATCAAAAGCTGGTTGATACTTTAGAAGAACACTTCAAATTAGAAGTCGAATATCACACGGAGTCTTTCGATTTCGCTTAATTTGGTTGTTTTCATTTAATACCAAACAAAAAGGTGCGAAAACGCACCTTTTCTCTTGTTAATTCCCTATTTGATTGTTAAAACATCCTCTCTTTATTTGTTTTTCACTTCAGAAGACATCATGACAACGAATCAACAAAATGCAGTTGTTTCACAACCACAAACTGTCGTTGTGAAACTGGGTACAAGTGTGCTGACAGGCGGCACTCTGGCACTCGACCGTGCACACATGGTTGAGTTAGCACGCCAGTGTGCTGAGCTTAAAAAACAAGGCCATTCAATCGTAATGGTTTCGTCTGGTGCGATTGCAGCAGGCCGTGAGCATCTTGGTTACCCCGCATTGCCCAACGAGATGGCGAGTAAGCAGTTACTTGCCGCGGTGGGGCAGAGTCGCTTGATTCAAACATGGGAGTCTTTGTTTGGTATTTATGGTATCAAGATCGGCCAAATGCTACTAACCCGTGCCGATTTAGAAGATCGTGAGCGATTCCTTAACGCGCGTGACACTATTAATGCGCTCGTTGCGAACGATATTGTTCCTATCGTAAACGAAAATGATGCCGTTGCGACTAGCGAGATTAAAGTTGGCGATAACGACAACCTTTCCGCTTTGGTAGGCATTTTATGTGGTGCAGATAAGCTCTTGCTTTTAACGGACCAAAAAGGTCTGTTTACTGCTGACCCTCGTAGAGATCCGAACGCAGAGCTTATCAAGGAAGTAAAAACCATCGACGATACGCTGCGTAAAATCGCAGGTGGAAGCGGTACAACATTGGGTACTGGTGGTATGGCAACGAAGCTGCAAGCCGCAGACATCGCTCGCCGCGCAGGTATAGAGGTTATTATTGCTGCTGGTAGTGCGCCGAATGTTATCTTTGACTCTTTAAGTGCTGAACCTCAGGGCACGCGCTTCCTACCTTGCGCTGAAGCCTTAGAGAACCGTAAACGCTGGATTCTAGCGGGACCTGCGGCATCGGGCGACATCATTATTGATGATGGTGCAGTCAATGCTGTGGTCGGCAAGGGCAGTAGCCTACTTGCTAAAGGGGTCATCAAAGTTAGTGGTGACTTCGCACGAGGCGAAGTGGCGCGTGTAACAAACGCTCACGGTAAGTTGGTGGCTCGTGGCATCAGCGCCTACTCAAGTGATGACCTAACTAAAATTACGGGTAAGCACAGTAAAGATATCATCTCTATTTTGGGTCATGATTATGGCTCTGAGGTGATTCACCGCGATGATTTGGTCGTCATTCAGGAATAGAATTAGAGGGAAGCAAAGTGGATTTAACGAATATGGGTAAAGCTGCTAAAGATGCAGCTTTCGAATTAGCGACAGCGTCAACTGCGCAAAAAAACCAAGCATTAGCCATCATTGCTGATGAGCTAGAAGCAAACTCTGCTGCTATTTTGGCGGCAAACGCTAAAGACATCGAACTTGGCCGTGAAGCGGGTTTAACCGATGCGCTGCTCGATCGCCTTTTGCTTAATGAAGAACGATTGACTGCAATTGCGAATGATGTTCGCAACGTCATTAGCTTGAACGATCCTGTAGGCAGCGAAATAGACAGTAAGGTACTGGAAAATGGGATGTCACTGTCTCGTCGTCGCGTGCCGCTTGGTGTCGTGGGCGTAATTTATGAAGCGCGTCCAAACGTAACCATTGATATCGCAGCGTTGTGCTTGAAAACCGGCAACGCAAGCATTTTACGTGGTGGCAAAGAGACCTTTTTCTCGAATATGGAATTAGTGAAGGTTATTCAGTCTGCGCTCGCAAAGGCGAACCTTCCAGCCGCTTCTGTGCAGTACATTGAAAAACCAGATCGTGAGCTTGTTTCTCAATTGCTTAAGTTGGACGATTACGTCGACATGATCATTCCACGCGGTGGTGCTGGCCTACACAAAATGTGTAAAGAAAACAGCACGATTCCGGTGATTATTGGTGGCTTTGGTATCAGCCATATCTTTGTCGACGAATCCGCTGATCTAGAGAAATCCCTGAATGTGGTTGAGAACTCTAAAGTTCAACGTCCATCTGCGTGTAACTCATTAGATACGCTGCTCGTGCATGAAAAAATTGCAGCGCAATTCCTACCAATGATCGTAGAGCGCATGAACGATAAAGTGACCTTCGTGACAGAGCCTAAGGCAAAAGCACTGATGCCTCAAGCAACACAAATTCGCGATGCTGTTGAAGGTGACTTTGATACGGAATGGTTGAGCTACACTCTTGGTGTAAAAGTTGTGTCTGATGTGAAAGATGCCATTGTTCATATGCGTGTCCATAACGCGAGCCACTCAGATGCGATCATGACCAATAGTTTGGAAAACTCAGAACTGTTCATCAATTCTGTCGGTTCGGCGGCGGTTTATGTGAATGCTTCAACGCGCTTTACAGACGGTGCGCAATTTGGCCTTGGCGCAGAAGTCGCAGTATCTACGCAAAAGCTACATGCACGCGGTCCGATGGGCTTAGAAGAGCTAACTAGCTACAAGTGGGTTGGTAAAGCGAACTACTTAGCACGCAGTTAACACATTCGACGAGATCTTGAGTGAAAAAGGGGCCTTTGCGCCCCTTTTTGTTTTGTCTAACATACCAATTCCGCTACACTACATGAGCTTTTATTTCGGTTTGAAAGCGTTATACCCAAATAGCTTTAATAGAGTCCGTATAACCATGAACGCGTGGTTATCCGTGATTGCTCATGAGGTTATTTTGGTATAGATATGGAGGTGATATGCATTGTCCTTTTTGTTCCGAGAACGATACCAAAGTTATTGATTCCCGCTTAGTGGCTGATGGCCATCAAGTTCGACGTCGCCGTCAGTGCTTGGCGTGTAGCGAGCGTTTCACTACGTTTGAAAGCGCAGAGTTAGTGATGCCTAAAGTGATCAAATCGAATGGCAACCGTGAACCATTTGATGAAGATAAAATGGTTGGCGGTATTCAACGCGCTTTAGAGAAACGCCCAGTGAGTGCCGATTCTATAGAGTTAGCGATCAGTATGATCAAATCACAACTGCGTGCGACGGGTGAGCGAGAGGTTCCGAGTGAAATGATTGGTAATTTAGTCATGGACCAGCTCAAAGAGCTCGATAAGGTGGCTTACATTCGTTTCGCTTCCGTTTACCGCAGCTTTGAAGATATTCGCGAGTTTGGCGAAGAGATTGCCCGCCTAGAAGACTGAGTAGCTCATGACTCAACACACTCCTGAAAGCGCGTTTTCTGATTTAGATTTCGCCATGATGTCACGAGCTATTAAGTTAGCGAAACGTGGCATTTATACCACCGCCCCTAATCCAAATGTAGGGTGTGTCATCGTTCGTGATGAAGAAATTGTCGGTGAAGGCTATCACCATCGTGCTGGTGAGCCGCATGCCGAAGTGCACGCGATGCGCATGGCGGGTGAAAAAGCAGTTGGTGCAACCGCTTATGTGACGCTAGAACCTTGCTCTCATTACGGCCGTACACCGCCATGTGCCGAAGGGCTGATTAAAGCGAAAGTGGCACGTGTGGTTTGCGCCATGGTAGACCCAAACCCGAAAGTTGCAGGTCGCGGCATCCAGATGTTACGTGATGCCGGAATTGAAGTTCAAATCGGCTTGTTAGAGCAAG
This sequence comes from Vibrio sp. Vb1980, assembly GCF_033338615.1. Classification (NCBI taxonomy): domain Bacteria; kingdom Pseudomonadati; phylum Pseudomonadota; class Gammaproteobacteria; order Vibrionales; family Vibrionaceae; genus Vibrio; species Vibrio sp. Vb1980. The sequence continues at coordinate 58,492 of NZ_JAWOSZ010000014.1, read as the reverse complement.
ATGCCCTTGCCCTTAACCCTGGTTTTATAACGTACATGCGTACAGGCATGCCGTTTGTTCAATTAAAAATGGCGGCCAGTTTGGATGGGCAAAGCGCACTCAATAATGGTCAGAGCCAATGGATCACCTCCCCAGCGGCCCGCCAAGATGTGCAGCGTTATCGAGCGATAAGTGGTGGCATTCTTTCTACTAGCAAAACGGTGATTGATGATAATGCATCACTCAATGTGCGCTGGGATGACTTACCTAATAGTGTTCAAGCGCAGTATTTACAAGAAGAGCTTCGTCAACCAGTACGTGTAATCTTAGACCGTCAGAACCATTTAACTGATGCGCTCAAGCTGTTCCATACCGATGGAGAACGAGTTATTGTTCGCTCTGATGGAGACTGTATCCCTCTATTGGACAGCGCTGACCAAATTGACTTATCAACGACATTAAAACGTATCTCGGATGAGCACCACATCAATCACTTATGGGTTGAAGCTGGAGCTACGCTAGCGAGTGCGATGATAAAGGCTAATCTTGTAGATGAGCTCATTGTTTACCTTGCGCCAAAACTCATGGGCAGCGATGGTCGGGGGCTTATCGGTGCTTTAGGGTTAAGCGCTATGGCTGACGTCATAGATTTAAACATTACAGACGTTCGTATGGTTGGGGTAGACATTCGCATCACCGCCACCATAAAACGTAATGAAATTAGATAAGAAATAGTATGTTTACAGGAATAGTAGAAGCAGTGGGCAAGTTAGCTGCGATTACGCCGAAGGGCGAAGACATCACCGTCACGGTTGAAACGGGTACGCTTGATATGTCAGACGTTAAGTTAGGCGATAGCATTGCGACCAATGGTGTTTGCTTAACGGTAGTTGACTTCGGAAGCCACTATTACAGTGCTGATCTGTCATTAGAAACCTTGAAGAAAACTGGGTTTGCTGATTACCAAGTAGGCGATAAGGTGAATCTAGAAAAAGCCATGTTGCCAACAACGCGATTGGGTGGACATATCGTTTCTGGCCATGTCGATGGGGTTGGTGAAATTGTCGAACGCAATTCAGTTGGCCGTGCGATAGAGTTTTGGGTTGCAATGCCTGCGGAAATTAGCAAGTACGTTGCAGAGAAAGGCTCGATTACTGTTGATGGTATTAGCCTAACCGTCAACGACTTACGTAAAAATGCTTTTAAGCTGACGATCGTTCCTCATACGAGTGAAGAAACTACGATTGACCAGTTTCAAGTGGGGCGCAAAGTCAACTTAGAAGTTGATGTACTTGCGCGTTATATGGAGCGTTTACTGCAAGGACAACAAGAAGATAAGGCCGAGTCTCGTATCACGATGGACTTTTTACAGCAAAACGGTTTTGCATAAGTCTTGGGAGTGGCTGCGTGAGGCATGCGATAAAGAGCAGACTCACAGAACACCGCGAGATTCATTGACTTGCTTAATGCAAAGCTCAAACTATTGACCTAACTAGCATTCACTGCAACGTAATTTTTCATTGCTGTCGCAATAACAAATTTAGAATAACGGGATAACAGACTATGCCAATCAGTACGCCACAAGAAATTATTGATGATATTCGCGCAGGCAAAATGGTCATCCTAATGGATGATGAAGACCGCGAGAATGAAGGTGACTTGATCATGGCTGCCGAGCATATTACGCCGGAAGCCATCAACTTTATGGCAACCTATGGCCGTGGCCTGATTTGTTTAACCATGACCAAAGATCGTTGCGAAAGTCTAGGTCTGCCACCAATGGTGCAAGACAATAATGCGCAATACACCACCAACTTTACTGTTTCGATTGAGGCAGCAGAAGGGGTAACGACTGGTATTTCAGCCGCAGATCGCGCACGTACCGTTCAAGCAGCAGTCGCGCCAAACGCTAAAGCTGCGGATTTGGTGCAGCCTGGTCACATCTTCCCTCTCGCAGCTCAAGACGGCGGTGTACTGACTCGCGCAGGTCACACTGAAGCTGGCTGTGATTTGGCTCGTCTTGCTGGTTTAGAGCCAGCATCGGTGATTGTTGAGATCTTAAATGACGACGGCACCATGGCTCGTCGCCCAGATCTAGAGATCTTTGCAGAGAAGCACGGTATTAAATTGGGCACTATTGCCGACCTAATTGAGTACCGCAATAACACTGAGACAACGATTGAACGTGTGGCAGAGTGCAAGCTACCGACAGAGTTTGGCGAGTTCACGTTAGTCACTTACAAAGACACCATTGATAACCAAGTGCACTACGCAATGTGCAAGGGCGATTTGAAAGAAAAAGCGCCACTGGTTCGCGTTCATCTTCAAGACGTTTTTACCGACTTACTACGTAGCGATCGTAATGCAGAGCGCAGCTGGACACTAGATAAGGCAATGAAACGCATTGGTGAAGAAGGCGGTGTGCTGGTTGTTCTTGGCCATGAAGAATCGACCGATCTACTTATTCATCGCGTGAAGATGTTCGAAGCGCAAGACAAAGGTGAAGCCCCAACGCTTGCTAAAAAACAAGGCACGTCTCGCCGTGTTGGCGTTGGTTCACAGATTCTTGCGGATCTCGGTGTACATGATATGCGCCTTCTGTCATCGACCAACAAAAAGTACCACGCGTTAGGTGGTTTTGGTCTGAACGTTGTTGAGTACGTCTGCGAGTAACAACCGAACAATAAGTTCCTAGTCTTTGACGTGCTTAACTCGTCAATGGCTAGGAACCGGTGATTTGCCTCCAATTTCCATTAGATATTGCTCACAAATTTGTGCTAGAATCCGGCGATTCTCACTTGATGAACATATTTCACTTATAAATAGAGTTAAAGGAAAGCTTATGAAAGTGATCGAGGGTGGCTTCCCAGCGCCAAATGCAAAAATTGCTATCGTTATTTCTCGTTTCAACAGTTTTATTAACGAAAGCCTACTTTCTGGTGCGATCGATACACTAAAGCGTCACGGACAAGTAAGCGAAGACAACATCACGGTTGTGCGTTGTCCAGGTGCCGTAGAACTACCTCTAGTAGCTCAGCGTGTTGCTAAAACTGGCAAATTCGACGCTATTGTTTCTCTAGGGTCTGTTATTCGCGGTGGAACGCCTCACTTTGACTATGTTTGTAGTGAAATGAACAAAGGTCTAGCACAAGTGTCTATGGAATTCAGCATTCCAGTAGCATTTGGTGTTTTGACTGTTGATACGATCGATCAAGCGATTGAACGCGCAGGAACCAAGGCTGGTAATAAAGGTGCAGAGGCTGCACTAAGCGCACTTGAAATGATTAATGTACTATCTGAAATTGATTCCTAATGGGGGCCAGTGTGAAACCAGCCGCACGTCGTAACGCACGTCAATTCGCTCTACAGGCGATCTACTCATGGCAAATTACTAAAGAGAATGTTGCCAAGATTGAAGAACAGTTTTTGTCTGGCGACAAATACGATGAAGAAGAACTTCATGCATCTGAGCCAGCGCTTGCTGCTCCAGAGACAGACGTAGCTTACTTCCGTGAACTATTAAGCGGTGTTGTACTTAGCCACGCTGAGCTAGATAGCAAAATTCGTCCATACATCTCTCGTCCTATGCAGGATTTAGATATGATGGAACTTGCTCTTCTTCGCCTTGCTATGTACGAGATGACTCGTCGCGAAGATGTTCCTTACAAAGTTGTTATCAATGAAGCGATTGAACTTGCAAAAGTTTTTGCAGCAGAAGATAGCCACAAGTTTGTGAATGGTGTACTTGATAAAGCAGCACCTCACATTCGTAAGAAATAACGATTTCTTCAATGAAAAGGTCAGCACATGCTGACCTTTTTTGTATCAAAAGCTTTTACATCAAAAAGTAAGTGAATTATGTCTGGTGAATTTAATCTGATAGACAAATACTTCGTCGGTCGTCAGAGCCAACGTAAAGATGTCCATTTAGCCGCTGGTGATGATTGCGCTTTGGTCAAAGCGCCAGCTAATGTTCAGATTGCGATTAGCACGGATACATTGGTAGCTGGAACGCATTTCTTAGCCGACGCGAACCCAGCATGGGTCGCACACAAAGCATTGGCTTCTAACATCAGTGATTTGGCGGCGATGGGCGCAACGCCTGCATGGGTGAGCTTTGCATTAACGATGCCTGAGCCAGATGAAAAATGGCTTGCTCCTTTCTGTGATGCATTTTTCGAACTGGCTGATTACTATGGTATTCAGTTAATAGGCGGTGATACCACCAAAGGGCCATTGTGTCTGACTCTAACGGTGCAAGGTTTTGTTCCTGAAGGTAAAGCTCTCACACGTTCCGGAGCCAAGCCTGGGGATTGGGTATATGTAACGGGAAACCTTGGCGATGCAAAAGCTGGCTTGGATGTGATTCTAGATGACTCTCTGCGCAGCAGAGCCGGCGCGGAAGCACTAGAGCGAGCTCATTATCTTAGTTCTCCGCGTGTGCTTGCTGGACAAGCTCTTGTTGGCTTAGCCTCGTCGGCGATAGATATTTCAGATGGTTTAATCTCTGATATTAAGCACATTTTACAGCGATCTCAGGTTGGGGTTAGTATTGATGTCTCTCAGCTACCGATCTCTTCAGAATTAGTCCAGTTTTTAGATGATAAGATCAGCGCGCAGCAGTATGCTTTAGCAAGTGGCGAAGAATACGAGTTGTGTTTTACCGTGCCGGAGCAAAATCGAGGCTCGTTACAAAGCGCTTTATCTCATACTGGCTGTAAGGTCACATGTATTGGTCAAATCCGACCAAATGGAACCTTCGAGCTGCATGATAACAATCAACCACTTGATTGGGACTTAAGTGGCTTCGACCACTTTAAATGATCTAAGCTAAGCTCTAGCCAAGAGCCTGTTACTATTGAGTAACTCGCAGGCATGACGATTGAAACCAAACTAGCAGTATAGGTTTAAGGATATGACCAACCCTCTTTCTCTGATTTCATTAAAGAACCCGTGGCATCTATTGGCGACGGGTTTTGGCAGTGGATTATCCCCGTTTATCCCTGGAACAATGGGCACACTGGCGGCCGTGCCTTTCTTTTTGTTGTTGGCACAATTACCATTTACGGCGTATGTCATTGTTGTTCTGATTTCGTGTGTGATCGGCATTCAAATATGCCAAGTGACCTCTGCAGACATGAAAGTACATGATCATGGTTCAATCGTATGGGATGAATTTGCGGGTTTTTGGATTACGATGAGCATTGTACCTGCACTGAATATTCCACTCACTGAATGGAAGTGGTTGATCACTGGCTTCATCTTGTTTCGTTTTTTCGATATGGTAAAACCTTGGCCAATTGGGTGGCTAGATAAGCGAGTTCACGGTGGGCTGGGTATTATGGTTGATGATATCGTGGCGGGAGTTATGGCCGGTGTTGCCCTGTTTCTAGTCGCAAAATATGCGGGCTGGATGAATTAAACGTTGACCGTAAAAAAAGGGATGCTATGAGCATCCCTTTTTACATTCTATTTTGCTAAATAATCCAAGATGGATTTTTCAATTCCTTTTGCATCGAGACCAAGCTCTTCATGCAGTTCATCTTGTGTTCCCTGATGAATAAACTCATCTGGTAAACCTAGGTTCAACACAGGTTTAATGATTTTATCTTTCATCATGAACTCAACGACACCAGCACCAGCACCACCCGCGATAACATTTTCTTCTAACGTCACGAGCACGTCATGATCTGCGGCTAGTTGACGAATCAATGCCTCATCGAGCGGCTTCACAAAGCGCATATCAGCAACAGTGGCGTTAAGGTATTCTGCCGCTTCTAGCGCGTTGCCCAAGAAAGTACCAAAGTTCAGAATAGCAACTTTTTCACCTTGGCGAACCATGCGCCCTTTACCGATTTCTAACGCCGTAAACTCAGTTTCGATTTCTACGCCCATGCCGCTACCACGAGGGTATCGAACCGCACTCGGGCCAGAATGCTTATGGCCAGTGTAAAGCATTTGTCGGCACTCGTTTTCGTCACTTGGCGCCATGATCACCATGTTCGGAATACAGCGCATAAAGCTCAAATCGAACGCACCTTGGTGAGTTTGACCATCTGCGCCAACTAGACCTGCGCGGTCGATCGCAAACATCACTGGTAAGTCCATGATCGCGATGTCGTGGATCAATTGGTCATAACCACGTTGCAAGAAAGTCGAATAGATAGCAACGATTGGATGATCGCCCGCAATTGCCATGCCTGTTGCCAGTGTCACTGCGTGCTGCTCAGCAATCGCCACATCAAAGTATTGGTCTGGGTACTCTTTTGAGAAACGCACCATACCTGATCCTTCGCGCATTGCTGGCGTAATTGCCATTAGCTTAGGATCTTGGGCCGCCATGTCACATAAAAAGTCACCGAAGATCTTTGAGTAAGTTGGCTTACCGCCACTGCTCTTCGGCAGACAATTATGCGTTGGATCGAATTTAGGAACACCATGGTAGCCGATAGGATCTTTCTCGGCAGGCTCATAACCTTTGCCTTTCTTGGTCATGATGTGTAGGAATTGAGGACCTTTGAGCTCACGCATATTTTTCAGCGTTTTGACGAGTTCATTGACGTCGTGCCCATCAATCGGGCCAATGTAATTAAAGCCGAACTCTTCGAACAGAGTACCAGGCACTACCATGCCTTTTAGGTGCTCTTCCGTACGGCGAACCAACTCTTTAATAGGTGGAACACCAGACAGCACTTTCTTACCGCCTTCACGGATAGAAGTGTACAAGCTACCAGAAAGTACTTTTGCAAGGTGGTTATTCAGGGCGCCGACGTTTTCTGAAATCGACATTTCGTTGTCGTTCAAAATCACCAACATATCAGGATGAACGTCGCCAGCGTGGTTCATGGCTTCGAATGCCATGCCTGCTGTAATTGCGCCATCACCAATCACACTGACGATTTTACGGCCTTTGCCTTCTTTTTGTGCGCTGATGGCCATGCCAAGGCCTGCACTGATAGATGTCGAAGAGTGGCCGACAGATAAGGTGTCATATTCACTTTCTTCACGCCAAGGGAAAGGGTGTAGACCATCCTTTTGGCGAATTGTTGGCATTTTATCGCGACGTCCGGTGAGGATTTTGTGCGGGTAAGCCTGATGACCAACATCCCAGATCAATTTGTCGATAGGGGTGTTGTAAACATAATGCAGAGCGACAGTTAGCTCTACGGTGCCTAAGCCAGACGCTAAGTGTCCGCTAGATTGGCTCACTGAATTTAGCAGATACGTTCGCAGTTCATCACACAGATTTGGTAATGTTTCTTTCGGAAGAAGACGTAATTCTTCCGGTGTATTTGCTAACGCCAGTGTTGGGTACTTTGAAATATCAAGAGTCATATAAATGCGCGCTTATAGTGTTAATTTTTGCGCTCGATGACATATCGGGCGAACTCTTCGAGTAACTGAGTATTGTATGGGATAGCTTCCAATGCTTGAAGTGCTTCCTGTAACAGAGTGTGAGCTTTCTCTATGGCTCCCTCTAAACCCAGCAGGGAAGGATAAGTGCTCTTATTCAGACCTTGGTCGGAACCTTGAGGCTTACCCAGTGTTTCTGTGTCACTGATGATATCAAGAATATCGTCTTGAACCTGAAACGCCAAACCAATTGCTTTTGAGTAGCGCTCCAAGTGAGGTAGAACCTCGATACCTTTCTCACCAGCAGCTAATGCACCTAATTTTACCGCACAATCAATCAGAGCTCCGGTTTTTTTACGGTGTATCTCTTCCATTTCTTCAAGAGAAACTAGGCGATTTTCCGCGCCTAAATCTAAGGCTTGCCCTACACACATGCCGCTGGCACCAGAGGAATGCGCTAAGGCTTTGATCATATTGATGCGTTGAGCTTCTGCCGCCGAGCTTAATTGACCATCAGAAATAATAGTGAAGGCAAGAGTTTGTAGTGCATCACCTGTCAGTATTGCGGTTGCTTCATCAAACTTAATATGACAAGTTGGTTGACCTCGACGCAGTTCATCATCGTCCATGGCTGGCAGATCATCATGAATGAGTGAGTAGGCATGTATACATTCGATAGCAGCGGCGGGGGTGTCTAAGTCTTCAGGTTTACAGCCGAGCATTTGACCTGTGATGTAAACAAGAAAAGGGCGAACGCGTTTCCCACCTAGCAAAAGGCCGTATTTCATTGCTTGAATCAATGGCTGCTCTTGATATGGAAGCTGATCGAGCCACAAATTCAATTGCTGATTGTTTCTTTGTTGAAAAGACGTCAATGTCTGTTGCATCACATTGCTCACTACTGATTGTTATTCTGAATCTGGTTTGAAGTCACTCAGTGGTGCTTCATCATCTTCACTAAGAAGAATGCTCACGCGCTGTTCGGCGTCGCTTAATTTAGTTTGGCCTGCACGAGCTAAGGCAATGCCTCGTTCAAACTTACGCAGGGCATCATCTAGAGCAAGATCGCCATTTTCTAATTGATCAACCAAGCTATCAAGCTCTTCAATGGTTGCTTCAAAGGTCATGTTTTCTGGTTTCTTGACCGCCATCTTTTTTCTGCCTTAATCAAGCCTCGGGTAAGATGCACGAAAGTTACCTTAGCCTAGTAACTTGGTCAAATTTAACCTTATATAATTGTCACAAAATTAGCGTTCAACGAGTCTAAGCGATGAAACCCCATATTTTGGTTGAGGTTGTTAAGTGTAATTTGTGATCCATTAGCTAAGATTTTTCTAAAAATTCTGCGCGAGTTGTCGATACAGGTAATAATCCGCCCAATGGCAGTATTTGAGTATAGCGTGAGGAGTGCTTTGTGGATTTAGCAACCCTATTAGGTTTGATTGGTGGTTTTGCATTCGTCATTATGGCGATGGTGCTTGGTGGCAGCATCGGCATGTTTGTCGATGTCACGTCGATCCTTATTGTCGTTGGCGGCTCAATATTCGTCGTGTTGATGAAGTTCACAATGGGACAGTTTTTTGGTGCGACAAAGATTGCTGGCAAAGCCTTCATGTTTAAAGCGGATGAACCCGAAGACCTGATCGCAAAAATTGTGGAAATGGCCGATGCGGCGCGTAAAGGTGGTTTTCTTGCTCTTGAAGAGATGGAAATAAACAACACATTCATGCAGAAAGGCATTGATCTACTGGTTGATGGCCATGATGCCGACGTTGTGAGAGCGGCACTCAAAAAAGACATCGCGCTTACGGATGAACGACATACGCAAGGTACTGGCGTATTTCGCGCCTTTGGCGACGTTGCTCCTGCGATGGGAATGATTGGCACCTTGGTTGGTCTTGTTGCGATGCTTTCAAACATGGATGACCCTAAAGCGATTGGACCAGCAATGGCCGTTGCACTCTTGACCACATTGTATGGCGCGATCCTGTCCAATATGGTGTTTTTCCCTATTGCGGATAAGCTTTCTCTTCGCCGTGACCAAGAAACGCTAAATCGCCGTTTGATCATGGATGGCGTATTAGCGATTCAAGATGGCCAAAACCCGCGAGTGATCGATAGTTACTTGAAGAACTACCTCAATGAAGGTAAACGTGCCCTTGAGATTGACGAGTAACTTGGAGAGTAGTGATGGATGATGAAGATAACAAATGCGATTGTCCGCCACCCGGTCTCCCGTTATGGATGGGGACATTCGCGGACTTAATGTCGCTACTGATGTGTTTCTTTGTTCTTCTACTCTCGTTTTCTGAGATGGATGTACTGAAGTTCAAACAAATTGCAGGATCAATGAAATTTGCCTTCGGTGTGCAAAATCAGCTTGAAGTGAAAGACATTCCCAAAGGTACTAGCATTATTGCCCAAGAGTTTCGACCGGGTCGGCCGGAACCAACTCCGATTGATGTCATCATGCAGCAAACCATGGACATCACTCAGCAGACGCTCGAATTTCATGAAGGGGAGTCTGATCGAGCTGGTGGCACAAAACGTGATGAAGGCAAGTTAACGGGTGGGCAATCGCCAGAAACGTCAACTCAAAACAATGAATCTGCCGAAGCGGACATGCAGCAACAGCAATCTAAAGAGATGTCGCAAGAGATGGAAACCTTGATGGAAAGCATCAAGAAAGCCTTAGAGCGAGAGATTGAACAAGGCGCCATTGAAGTTGAAAACCTCGGTCAGCAGATTGTTATACGTATGCGTGAAAAAGGTGCATTCCCAGAAGGTTCGGCCTTCTTGCAGCCTAAGTTTCGCCCTTTAGTTCGTCAGATTGCAGAGCTAGTAAAAGATGTGCCAGGCATTGTTCGAGTATCTGGCCATACAGACAATCGACCGCTAGATTCGGAACTTTATCGCTCTAACTGGGATCTCTCTTCTCAGCGCGCAGTATCAGTCGCGCAAGAGATGGAGAAAGTGAGAGGCTTCTCTCATCAACGTTTAAGAGTACGAGGCATGGCGGATACGGAGCCCTTGTTACCGAATGATTCTGATGACAATCGCGCACTTAACCGACGGGTTGAAATCAGCATTATGCAAGGCGAGCCTCTCTACAGTGAAGAAGTGCCGGTAATTCAATAACTAGGCTTTAGTTTTAAGTCAGTAAAGAGACAAGAAAGCGAGCAGATTGCTCGCTTTTTTTGTTTTTCCAATCCGCTTGGGTGTATAATCTTGCGCCTTAAAAGTGAGCTCAGACTACTTTTTGTGACTGAAACGCGGTTTTACTGCGTATGAAGTATTGAAGTTGAGTGTCACTCTTTGTTGATTGCGAAACTAACCTGCGAATTAGACTATGAAATTTATTGTAAAGCCCCATCCAGAAATTTTTGTAAAAAGTGAATCTGTGCGTAAGCGCTTCACAAAGATTTTAGAGTGCAACATTCGTAACATCATTAAGAGCCGCACGGAGTCTGTCGCGGTATTTAACCGTCGTGATCACATTGAAGTGACCTCTGAGAGTAACGAATTCCACGCTGAAGTTCTTGAGGTTTTGACTCATACACCAGGCATTCACCACGTACTGGAAGTGAAGCAAACTGAATTTAAAGACTTGCACGATATCTTCGAGCAAGTGCTAGAACTCAACCGTGCTGCACTCGAAAATAAAACCTTTGTTGTACGTGCGAAGCGTCGTGGCAAGCATGACTTTACCTCTATTGAACTAGAGCGTTATGTAGGCGGTGGTTTAAATCAAGCGATTGAAAGCGCTAGTGTTAAGCTACGAAACCCAGACGTGACGATCAAGGTAGAAGTCTCGAACGACAAGCTAAACCAAGTATTGTCTCGTCATAAAGGCCTAGGTGGTTTCCCTCTGGGTACGCAAGAAGACGTGTTAAGCCTGATCTCGGGTGGTTTCGATTCTGGTGTTTCAAGCTATCTTCATATCAAGCGTGGTTCAAAAGTACATTACTGCTTCTTTAACTTGGGTGGTCCAGCACACGAAATCGGCGTTAAGCAGGTTTCTCACTACCTATGGAACAAATACGGTTCTTCAGCAAAAGTACGTTTTATCTCAGTTGATTTCGAGCCTGTGGTTGCGGAAATCCTAGAGAAAGTCGATGACGGCCAAATGGGCGTGATCTTGAAGCGTATGTTTATGCGTGCAGCAGGCATGATCGCTCAGAAGATGAAGATCGAAGCATTGGTAACAGGTGAAGCGCTAGGTCAAGTATCGAGCCAAACGCTAACCAATCTACGCCACATCGATAACGTAACTGACACGCTGATTCTGCGTCCACTTATCAACTGGGATAAAGAAGACATCATCAATCTAGCACGTGAAATCGGCACAGAAGATTTCGCGAAGACAATGCCAGAATACTGTGGTGTTATCTCTAAGAAGCCAACCGTGAAAGCGGTGAAAGGCAAGCTAGAAGCTGAAGAAGAGAAATTCGACTTTAGTATCCTTGAGCAAGTGGTTCAAGAAGCTCGCATGATGGACATTCGTGATATTGCGAAAGAGTCTGAGCAAGCCGCACCAGAAGTAGAGCAAGTTCAAGCGGTAGAAGAGCACGCGGTTGTGCTAGATATTCGTAGTCCTGAAGAGGAAGACGATAACCCACTTGAAATCGAAGGTGTGGATGTGAAACATATCCCTTTCTACAAGCTGGGTACACAGTTTGGTGACTTAGACCAGTCTAAGACATACCTACTTTACTGTGACCGCGGTGTGATGAGCCGTCTGCAAGCGCTTTACTTGCAAGAGCAAGGCTTCAGCAACGTAAAAGTTTACCGTCCATAGCTGACTGTTAAAATACGTTAAAAGGCGCAAATTGAGACATCAATTTGCGCCTTTTTTGTTTTTGATCGCGTTACAGACAACCATTACTTAGCATAATGTTGAGGCTTATCGCAAAGCCATACACTTTGTGTTGATATAACGATAATTAATCCGAAAGAAGAGTAATAAAGTGATATTGCTGCCAGATATGCGGATGAGATTTTTGATAGATAAAAAAACACCGCCTAATTTAGGCGGTGTAACAAATTTGACAGACAGGTCAAAAATAAATACAGGAAGTATATGTTTTGTCACAGGGAGTGTGGACAAAACATTATGGTAGAAATCTACCTAACTCGAAATACGAGTTTGCAAACACAACATCGCAACAACGAAGCCAATTGATTTCCAAAGAAATCAAGCCGTTCAGGCCCGTGTTGCGGGGTGAAATATAGAATTTATCTGGCTGTTCGACAACGGACATTTTATAATGTTTCAGATTAAAAAAACTAATCCTATTAGAGGTCCCATATGTCTCGCAGATTGCCTCCATTAAATTCGCTTCGAGTCTTCGAAGCGGCTGCTCGTCATCTCAGTTTTACACGAGCAGCAGAAGAGTTATTTGTTACTCAAGCCGCGGTCAGTCACCAGATTAAAGCGCTTGAAGAGTTCTTATCATTGAAGCTCTTCCGTCGACGTAATCGTTCTTTGTTGTTAACAGAAGAAGGCCAAAGTTACTTTCTCGATATCAAAGATATTTTCACCTCGATTGCGGAAGCGACAGATAAGGTGTTGGAACGTAGCGAAAAAGGGGCATTGACGATTAGCCTACCGCCGAGTTTTGCTATCCAATGGCTTGTACCTCGTTTGGCCGATTTTAATGCTCAAGAGCCCGATATCGATGTTCGTATTAAAGCCGTAGATATGGATGAAGGCTCACTGACTGATGATGTTGATGTGGCGATCTACTATGGCCGTGGGAACTGGCCAGGTTTGCGAGCAGATAAATTGTACCAAGAGTTTTTGATCCCACTTTGTTCACCTTCATTACTTTTGGGTAACAAACCATTAGAATCTTTAAGTGACCTCAAATTACATACTTTGTTACACGATACTTCGCGTAAAGACTGGAAGCAGTTTGCTCGTCATTACAACATTGAAGGCATCAACGTAAACCACGGTCCTATTTTTAGTCACTCAACGATGGTGCTACAGGCTGCTGCACACGGTCAGGGGGTCGCGCTCGGTAACAACGTACTCGCCAAACCTGAAATGGAAGCCGGGCGACTCATTGCACCATTCGACGAGGTGTTGATATCTAAGAATGCATTCTATGTGGTGTGTCATGAACAGCAGGCAGATATGGGCCGAATCGCAACGTTTAGAGATTGGATGTTAGCAACCGCGAGAAAAGAACAAGAGGAAGTATTGGATGAATCACTGGATAGCTGAGGGACCTGAAAACGGACCGCTGTTTATTTTTGCTCACGGCGCAGGTGCGGGGATGGAGCATGATTTCATGACAGCGGTCGCCAAAGGATTAGTGGAGCAAGGTATTCGTGTAGTGCGTTTTAATTTCCCTTACATGGTGAAACGTTCGGAAGATGGCAAAAAGCGTCCGCCCGATCGCGCGCCAAAGTTGCTCGAAGCATACAGCGAAGTGATCGCTCACTTTACTTCTTCTCCCGTGGTTATTGGTGGTAAGTCAATGGGCGGTCGTATGTCGAGCTTGTTGGCTGAAAATGAGCTGGTGGCGGGCATTGCCTGTTTAGGGTTTCCATTTCACCCGCCGGGAAAGCCAGAGAAATACAAAGGCGAACACTTAGCAACCATTGAGAAACCTACGCTGATTCTGCAAGGGGAACGAGACACCTTTGGTAAGCGTGAGGAATTCGATGATTTCGTCCTTTCGTCACAAGTAACGGTGAGCTTTTTACCTGATGGTGACCACAGCTTCAAACCGCGCAAGATCTCAGGTCATACTGAAGTGGGTAACATTGCACTCGCGATAGAGCAGTTAGCGGCGTTTATAAAAGAGGTGTACAGTGAAAAGTAAGTGGTTACTCTCATTCTCTGCTCTGTCTGGGCTGATTTCGGTCGCTCTTGGAGCATTTGCTGCTCATGGGCTAAAAGCGACACTGGCCCCTTATTTGCTCGGTGTATTTGAGACCGGAGTTCTGTATCAATTTATTCACACGTTGGCGATTGTGTTTTGTGCCATTCTGCTTCTGCTCAATTTGGGACAAAAAGCACAAAAATATTTTTTCATTGCGGCGATTTGCTTTATTATCGGCATCTTTTGTTTTAGCGGCAGTCTTTACGCGCTGGCGCTGACGGGCATTAAGTGGTTTGGGCCAATTACTCCTGTGGGAGGATTACTGTTCATGATTGGTTGGTGTCTGTTCTTTTTTGCTGCGTTCAATATCAAAGAGGTCTCCAAGTGAAACAACTAATGCTCTATTGCCGTTCTGGCTTTGAGAAAGAGTGTGCTGGTGAAATTCAGGACAAAGCGACACAGTTGGAAGTGTATGGCTTCCCTCGTGTGAAGAGAAACTCAGGTTATGTTGTCTTCGAGTGTTACCAAGATGGAGATGCCGACAAACTTGCGAGAGGTTTAGACTTTAAGTCTTTAATTTTTGCTCGACAAATGTTTGCGGTAGCAGCTGAGTTTCAATCGTTGCCAAGTGATGACCGCATTAGTCCAATTTTGAATGAACTAGCAGACATTGAAGCATTCCCTCGTTGTGGTGATTTGAGAATTGAAACGCCAGATACAAATGAAGCGAAAGAGCTACTGAAATTCTGCCGTAAGTTTACCGTCCCAATGCGTCAAGCGTTGCGCGGCAAAGGCTTAATGCTGAACAAAGATAACGCGAAAAAACCAGTACTGCACATTTGCTTTGTTGAGCCTGGCCACTGTTACGTTGGTTACTCTTACACTGACAACAACTCACAGTTCTTCATGGGTATCCCTCGCCTTAAATTCCCAGCAGACGCTCCAAGTCGTTCAACACTTAAACTGGAAGAAGCATTTCATGTCTTTATTCCACGTGAAGAGTGGGATGAGCGTTTAGCACCAGGTATGTGGGGTGTGGATTTAGGTGCATGTCCAGGCGGTTGGACGTACCAATTAGTGAAGCGCTCAATGTTCGTTCACTGCGTTGATAACGGCATGATGGCAGACAGTTTGATGGAAACTGGCCAGATCAAACACCATATGGTGGATGGCTTTAAGTTCGAACCAGACCGCAAGAACGTAACATGGATTGTTTGTGACATGGTGGAAAAGCCAGCTCGTGTTGCTCACCTGATGGGACAGTGGCTGTTAAAAGGTTGGGCAAAAGAGGCTATCTTTAACCTTAAGCTGCCAATGAAAGGGCGTTATGACGAAGTGCTGCAAGACCTTGAAAATCTGAAGCAGTTCCTCATTGATAATAAGGTAAAGTTCAAGCTACAAGCTAAACATTTGTATCATGATCGTGAAGAGATCACGATTCATATCCAATGTCTGTCGAATATTTCACCTTACTAACTTTATTCCCTGAGTCTTTTGGGGATAGTGATTAGAATAGAAAAAGCGCCTTCAAATGGCGCTTTTTTAATATCTGAGGGTTTCATGGTGTGAAACTACCATCGGGCACTACTCCGCTTTGTTTGGCCCTAAAAAGCGAATATCTTGCAAGTTAAAGCCTAGTTCTATATCGCACTTTAAAGCGGCGACGCGTTTACATAAACGAGCAGACTCAATGTGCTCATCCAATTTTTTACGGTATTTCGGTACGAGATCTTCACTAGCGTAGGCAGCTTCAATACTCTCAAACTGAGTGAGAATCTCTTTCGCTGCTTTCGGGCCAATTCCAGGTACGCCCGGAACCTGGCTAGAGCTTATCCCTGTTAATCCCCAGTAATCCGCTAGTTGACTTGGTTTTACGCCGAACTCTTTTTCGATAAATGGTTCATCTAACCAACGATGTTGGAAATAATCACGGATTTGTAGGGTAGGGGAAAGTAGCTGGCAGTAACCTTTGTCTGTGGAAACGATGGTGACTTTTTCACCATGGCTAGCCACTTTCGTTGCGAGTGTAGCAACCAAATCATCTGCTTCATCGCCTTCAGACAGCAATGAATCAATACCTTGCTCCCACCACGCTTGTTGAATCGCATCTAACCCTTGCAGTAATGGCTGAGGCATTGGTTTTCGGTTTTGCTTATAGTCAGGGAGAATTTCAGCGCGCCAACCTCTGTCTTGTTCGTGGTGATCAAAAACCGCGATGATGTGTGTCGGGTTGGCCTCTGACAGAATGCGAGTGAGGGTTCTTTGCGTTGTGGTTATGGTTCTTGCTATGTCGGTTGGATCTGGTTGTGCTGAGTGCACTCGGCGGATCAGGTTTAGGGCATCAATGATAACAAGATGAATAGACATAATGACTTAGCAATAAAAAAGGGGCGTAATGCCCCTAGTGTAACGAATGCTAGCCTGACTATCGACCACCAATTTCCGGGTGAGCGATTCGATAACACGGTTCGTAGTCTGAACCGCCAGGTAATTTCATTCGGTGCTGTTCGACAAAGTCTTTTAGCAACTTATCGAGTTTTTTCATGAGGACTGCGTCGCCATGAATGGTGAAAGGCCCTCTACGTTCTATTTCTCGAATGCCTTCAGCCTTTACGTTACCTGCCACTATGCCAGAGAAGGCTTGACGCAAGTTGGCCGCTAAAACTTGCGGTTCTTGATCTAGGCTTAAATCCAATTGTTCCATCGACTCATGAGTAGGCTCGAATGGCAGTTGGAAGTTTGGCTCAATTTTCAATGACCAGTTAAAGCTGTACGCATCGCCTTTCTCTTTTCGGTGAAGGCGTACCGAGTCCATGGAGCGTTTCATAATACGAGCGACTTCTGCCGGGTCATCAATGATGATCTCGTAGTGCTTTTGCCCTTCCTCACCAAGTGTGTCGCGAATGAACTCATCAATAGAGCGGAAGTACTCTTCACTTTCTTTTGGTCCTGTTAATACGATAGGCATTGGCTGATCGGCGTTATCCGGGTGCATCATGATGCCAAGAATGTACAGTAGCTCTTCCGCTGTGCCTGGGCCTCCTGGGAAAATAACGATACCATGAGCCATACGGACGAAAGCTTCCAAGCGCTTTTCGATGTCGGGCATGATGACCAGTTCATTTACTATTGGGTTTGGTGGCTCGGCCGCAATAATCGAGGGTTCGGTTAAACCAAGATAACGTTGCTGAGTATAACGTTGCTTTGCGTGCCCAATCGCTGCACCTTTCATCGGCCCTTCCATTGCGCCAGGGCCGCAACCTGTACAGATGTTAAGTTCACGCAGGCCCAGTTCGTTACCCACTTCACGTGTGTACTGATACTCCACTCCATTGATAGAGTGACCACCCCAACATACGACAAGATTCGGTGCGATACCTGGAGTTAATGCTCTTGCATTACGAAGAATGCCGAATACGAGGTTCGTAATGTGAATTGGGTTAGTAAGGTTGAGCCGTTGGGCGTCTGCCAAATGCATGTTTACGTAAACGATATCACGCAATACGGAGAACAGATGCTCTTGGATACCTTTAATTATTTCGCCGTCAACAAAAGCGTGCTCTGGCGGATTAGTCAGCTCAAGCTTAATACCACGCTCACGACGCACGACGTTGACATCAAACGATTGGTATTTATCGAGCAGTTCTTTCGAGTTATCGGTATGGCTACCGGAGTTCAACACCGCTAATGTGCAATTACGGTACAGCTGATAAAGTTCACTCGAGGCTGTGTTCTTTAAGCGCTCTACTTCTAGTTGAGATAGCAAGTCCATGCTACCAGCGGGGCTTATATGGGTAATCATAACGCCTCCTTGTGTTGCATTAATTTGAGGGAAAGTACCAACTTACCTTTTGGGTGTTATACGTATGGTTTGATGAAAGGTAGTTGGCCGATTTGGTTTTATGGTTATCAACTCCCAAGCAACCTCAAGATGATACATTTGCCTTTTATAAATACATCATCTTGAAGTGACTTGGGTTTTTACAGCTTAGCAGACTAAAAGGGAAGAAATGTGATAACTCGTTGAAAATGGGTGGTTATAAAGCGTAGATTGCACCAAATTTGGTTTGTTTGCTCGCTTTTTGTACGAATCTTAGCTCCAGTTAAGCTGATTTGTTCCACGTGTTTTAGCGTCCGCAAGCATCTTGCCAAGACGATCGAGCACATACTCTGGCGTATCGGACTCTTTGAAAGACGTCGATACAGCAGCTAAGGTAATCATGATATTTTGCTCACGGAACTTAAAGGGTAATTGGCTAATATCACGCTGGATATGCTTAATCAGATCCAGTGTGTATTCTTCAGATTGTTCCGGGACGAGTAGAATAAACTCCTCGCCACCAAAGCGAGCTACTGTTTCCGTTTCTGATACGCGCTTGTTAATAGTACGAGCGATGATCTTCAGCGCTTTATCGCCAGCCGTATAACCATAGCTATCATTCACCGCTTTGAAGTTGTCTACATCAAATAGCACAACACGAAGGTTTTGCTGAGAGCGAATCCAACGGCGATACTCTAGCTCTAGTCGATCGTTAAATGCAGTGCGGTTATAAACTTTAGTCAGCGGGTCGAGCAACATACGCTGAGCTTGGTCATCTAAGCGTCGACGATAATCTTGCGTAGTTTCAAATACCGCTTCGAGTTGGTTCTTACTGTAACTTAACCGCTCTTGCAGCGCTTGCTCTCGCTCTTCCGTCATTTTCAGTCGCTCTGTCAGCGACGCCATTTTTTCGAGAAGAGGCGTGATTTCTTTTTTCACAACCGCGATATCTTGAGCTTGATTAAGTGACTTTTGGCTTAATTCAACCAAGCTGTTCATTTCTGTGTTGAGCTCTTGGCGGTGTTCAAAGTAGGTATGATGCTGGTCGACGTTCTGATGAACGGTTTTTAGGTTACTTGCGAGAGAAGTGTTCAGCTGATCAAGGAATTGGCTAGACGCCTCGCGCTCGAACTTTGTTGCTTCGACAACCAATTTCAGCGTTGAGAGCGTAAGCTCAATGAGAGACTCGGCACTCACGCCAAGGAGCAACTTAGCGCGAATATCCAGCAATCTATCGCCTGATTCTCCCTCGAAATCCAGCTCTGTAATAGTATGTTGAAGGTCGCTGGCCAAGCATTCAAGTTGAGATCTGTCAGGATTGTTTTCAAATTCACTAAGATGTAGACGTGAATTAGACGTAATGATTTTCAGAGCGCGTTCGTAAATACTCAGTAGCTTAGTGGCTTGATCAGCTTTATTGCTGGCGTGAACTTCAGAGAAACTCATCAGGTTCCGTAGTTCACGTTTTAACTGCGCAGGTAAGCCCGTGACACGTTGCAGTGTTTCACCACTGTGCTTGATTTGTTCGTCAAGGTAACCGTTCTGTTTATCCATCGTCTTCGACTGCTGTTTGAGCATCCTCTCTAATACCGCTAAACGCGGGATAAGAGTGCTGATATCTTTTTGATGTTGCAGCTCTTGTTGGATTTCAAATAGGTAGTTGGATACCTGAGTATTCGAACCCTGGCAAGCTGAAGACAATGATGCCACAACGCGTTTAAGAACTTGTTGTTCACGTTTGAATTTGAGTGAAGTATCACGATGAGTCAGTCTGAGTTGGTCAAGTTGACAACTCAGCTGATGCAGCTGCGACTGAATATCGGATTCCAAGATTCCCATGAAGTGACTACGGTTAAGTCCATGTACTACTGACAATTATCTGATAATAACAAAAAACTTTATAGCGTCATTAGTTATTACGTTCAACAGGCGTTTAATTATCCATTTTTTAATATTTTCTTGATGTCGTCCTCATTCTTGTAGGACGAATGGATCTTGATCAGGCCTTGGCTAATGGCATGTTGACAGGCAGTTCTTATGTTACCTGTTGCAAAGCTAGCAGCAGGCGCATTATCGATGGCTTTTAAGAACACCCAGTGGCTTTGCTTATCCTTCAAGCTGACTTCTCGTGCGATGTGAGTCGCAAGCAACAACAGATCGAGTAATTCCTCATCGTTAATTGCAGTGTAGGCTCGGGGTAAGAACGGATAATCACTGATGCCCATACGAATAATACGATTGACGTTGTGCTGCTGTGCGAACTCATCCACCCAAGTCTGGAATTTTTCGAACATGACTTCGGCAGAAGCATCACGGTCAGCGTTCGGTTCTATGTAGAGTAAGTTCGCATCTGAGAAATGGTAAAGACGCGACGGTTTTTCTATTTTTTCCGCAAGGAAGTCGCCAAATGCCCGTTCTAGTTCTAGACCTGCCTTATAGCCGTTATGGACGTACATGCTTCGTAAGAATGGCAAATCGATCATAACAAAGCGTAGGCGATCATTAAGTGGTTCGTGGATCAATTCACCCATTTGCCATTGCTCGAAAGTTTCGCTCGACTTTTTCAATGAGCGAGAAAGCTTAACATTCAGCATACGCAAGTTACGTAAACGAGAGCGAGAGTGGGTGAAGAGGTCGTTACGCAGTTTTTCGATTTCACTTGCTTGGCGCTGCATAATGACACCACGGCGCATAATGAACAAAAACATGACCAAGACAGTAATAAACAATGCAAATGAGATTTTCTGGAATTTACGATGCTCTCTTTCCACTTGCTCTAAGCGTTCTGATTGACCGATGTAATGGATGGTTTGTTCGGCAAATTCTTTTTGCTGACGGAACGCATCCTCACTGATTTGGTTAAGCTGCTTTTGTTCTAGACGAACGAGGTTGGTGTATTTTTTATAAGCTTGCAGAGAAAGTTTGTATTCGCCTGCCTGCTCGTAACCCAACCCAAGTAAACGGTATGACTGCTGCTTAATGAAGTTGTTATTTTCAGGTGACTTTTCAGCAAGCGCTAAAGCCAGCTTTGCATTAGTAATGACGTCTTTACTGTCATTTTGATGATAAGCCAGACCTGACTGAAGCAGGGCAGCCTTTGCTTCAAGCTTAGGAATATTGGTGTATTCTAAAAGCTCTTTAGAGCGGTCTAAGTACTGCTCTGCTAGCGCGTAGTTATAGAGTTGTAGGTAGGTAGCCGCCAAGCTTAAGCGAATTTTAATGATTCTATTGATGTTCTTACTGGTACTTTCATGGTCAAGTACGTTGAAGTAATGCACTAACGCAAGGTTAAACTTACCCTGATAAAAGTAGATGTCGCCCATTTGCTCTAGGACGTCCGCTAGGATCGGAGAGCTAGGGTAAGAGTCATAAAAATCTGCGGCTTGAGATAAGTATTCGATCGCTTTGTCGTACACTCGTCGCTCCTGGAAGAGCCTAGCCAAAAGGCGATTCACTTTTGCTAATCTTGCACCACTGTTACTTTCAATAGATTGCCAATAACCGTATAGCAGTTCTGACAAAGCCAAATTGTATTTCTTGCTATTGAGGTAAAACTCGCCGACGGCAGTGTAGTAGTCGATCAAGGCTAACTCAGAGCGGCTATCGTCAAGCATGGTCTTTGCTTCAGAGTACAAGTTTTCCGCTTTAATGACATCGCCACTATGTGAAGCGAGGAGTGCTCTTTGCATCATTAGTCGGTAGCGAACGCTGTCGGTGCGTTGTAATACGGCATCGGCTTCATCGAGCTGTTGTTCAATTTGGTTAAGCGTGTCTTCCGCTTTTGAGTAGTTTTCGTCGTACATCCAAATCATTTGGTTGCGTATCAGCTGGAGATCTAAGTCCATGTACGGCAATTGATATTCTTGCGCTAAGCGTTCCGCTTTATTTAGGTGCTCGATAGCCGAACGAACATTACCCATGGCGTAATCTGCCTGAGCGATAATCTTGTGCGCTTCGATGGTGCTGCTTGGTGTGCGAACGCTACGATCTGTTTCGTCGCGAGACATGGCTGAAGGGCTGTCACTTTCTTTGCGTTCTGTTAGTTCACGCTGTGACAAATAGTTGGTTGCCGCTTGTTTTGCTTGTGATGGCTCTATTTCCGCCAATTGTTGTGCTTCGTTGAGTAACGCGGACGATAAAATGGTTGCATGAAGTGGCTGTACAAACAGCAAGCAAAGAAAGCCAATCAATTTGAATAGACGCGAACTGTCCCAAAACATCCTTTCGTTCCCTCGAACTGTTTTTAGATATGGCGATAACGGCGAAAAGCCTCAATTAGCCGTTTAAATGCGGGTTGAAGCCATTTGATATAGTAACATGCTTGGACAATAAAAACGTCCGGCAACCCTTTAGATTGCCGAACTTATTTCTGTTGCCTATGCGCTTACTGACGAGCCATACGGTGATTGTGAGCTGGCTTATCTTGTTCCGTTGAGCGGTAAGGGTTGATATCCAAGCCACCACGACGCGTATAGCGGGCAAATACGGTCAGTTTGCTTGGTTGGCAGTATTTCATTAGATCCGTAAAAATACGCTCTACACACTGCTCGTGGAACTCATTGTGCTCGCGGAAAGACACTAAGTAACGTAACAGCTTCTCACGATCTATTTTTGCGCCTTGGTAGCGAATTTTTACACTGCCCCAGTCGGGTTGGTTAGTGATCAAACAGTTTGATTTCAATAGGTGGCTATGTAGCACCTCTTCAACTTGTACTTCACCTGCTGCACCTTCAAGCAAATCGGCATCGAAATCGTAACTGGTGATGTTAATGTCTTGGTCATCAATACATTCACCGTCCATTGTTACGATAGGTTGATTGGTATAGTGGGTCACTGGATTCACCTCAACCAGCACCTTTTCACCTGCGCATTCAGACAGGTCTTGTGTTAAACGCTCAGTCACTTCTTCCCAGCTTGCAAAGCGGGTTTGGTTATAGCTGTTTAAGTACAGTTTGAAAGACTTCGATTCAATCAAGTTTGCACTGGTGGCTGGAATGTATACTTCGCCAACGGCCACTTGTGGTAAACCTTTACTATTTAACCAAGACAGTTCGTACAGCGTCCAAATGTCGTGCCCCATGAAAGGCAGAGTATCGCCTAACTGGAGGTCATCTCGGTTCAGGCTGCGAGGGACTGGTTGCAGCAAGCTTGGGTCATACTGGTTCGCATACTCGGTCGTTTTACCTAGTGTTAGGCCAGCAAGCTCTTTAGCGTCAGAATATTTGCTCATACTTTGTGGTCGTTTTCGATTAGAATGGCGAGAATTTTACTGAATCCGCTGGTCAATTGCCATCCGGCAAGTACGGCTATCTGATAAATAAGGAATGAGGAGACCTTCATGACCCCAAACGTTACTCAGGCGCTACAAGAGTTCAGCCTGCGCTACCAACAAGCTTGGCAAGCTAAGCACAATGAGTTGCCAAGCAGTGAAGAGCTTGCAGAGCTTGTTTCTCCTTGTGTCGAAGAGAAGCGTGATGGAAAGGTGCTTTGGAAAGCGGTCGCACGTGATGAAATGGCCGATTTCACCAATGTGGAAAATGCGATTGAGTTGTCACTGCAAGATGATGTTAAAGCCTTTTATGGTTCTCAATACTGCGCTGATATGGAGGCAACTTGGCAAGGTAATTCGTTGACGCTGCTGCAAGTCTGGAGCGATGACGATTTCGTGCGTCTACAAGAAAATATTCTTGGTCATTTGGTGACGCAGCGCCGCTTGAAACTTAAACCAACAGTATTTATCGCAGCGACAGATGAGGAAATGGATGTGATTTCTATTTGTAACCTCACTGGCAATGTGATTCTAGAGCGTTTGGGCACCTCTAAACGTGATGTATTGGCAGATTCATTGGTTGAGTTCTTGAATAAGTTAGAGGCTGCCGTCTAAGTATGTATGTTGTTGAGTTGCAGTTTGAGTGTTTTGATAACACCACCGTCAGCGCGGTAGACAAAGCCATTAATGGCTTGATGGATGCTCTGCGTTACAACGGCCAAGTATTGGGTCGTGAATTTCCGATAGTGATGGGAGAAGGTGAATTTTTCGTTCGTGTTGTTTGCCCAGAACAAGACAGCTTGCATCCACGTTATCACTCAGATTTCGTCACAGTGTGCATGAACCGTTTGTCGGATGCGTCTTTGCTTGCTCCGAAAATGCGTATGCTGGGGCGTGATTTGAATTCAGAACAAGCAGCCGAAGAAGAGACACCTAGCTGGCAAGTGTTGTACACGACTTATGTTCATACGTGTTCGCCTTTGCGAAGTGGTGAAACCCTGTTGCCAATTCCTTTGTATCGTAATGAGCCAACACTTAATGGAGACCATAAAGCCGTCATTAAGTGGCAGACTGAGTGGCAAGCGTGTGATGAAATCCAAATGGCAGGGGGTTGCCGAGCGGAACATGCGGCGCTGCACGAAATTTGCGATGTGGATAGTGTGCTGTTTCGCCGAGGTTGGGACTTACGTGGCCGTATCGAATACATCACGAAGATCCCTACGTACTATTACCAGTATCGTGTCGGTGGTCAGTCGCTGGAGAGCGAGAAAGCGCGCAAGTGTCCAAAATGCGATGGCGAGTGGCTACTCGATGAGCCACTACATGACATATTTCATTTTAAGTGTGATGACTGCCGAATCGTGTCGAATATCTCTTGGGACCATCTTAAGTAGCGAATTGAAGCTACTTAAATGGGTAGATAGACAAATAGAAAGGGCTGATGTTTTCACATCAGCCCTTTTGTGTTTAGAACGTTGTTTTCAGTCATGTTTTGAAAAGTGGGATTACCAACCTTTCACAACACCGCCTTTGAACAGTTCTTTTGCCGCTTCGTAAACTTCTTCCGTTTGGTAAGCTTTTACGAAGTTTTGTACGTTTTGCGCATTAACATTTTCTTCGCGAGCGACAATTAGGTTTACGTATGGTGAGTCTTTATCTTCAACGAACACGCCGTCACGCTCTGGCGATAGGTCGATAGAGCTTGCGTAAGTGGTGTTGATGATAGATAGCGTTACGTCATCCAGTGAACGTGGAAGCTGTGGGGCTTCTAGTTCAATGATTTCGATATTTTTAGGGTTGCCTACGATGTCACGTACTGTAGCGAGTAGACCAACGCCATCACGTAGCGTAATTAAACCTTGCTGCTCAAGAAGCAGTAGTGAGCGACCTAGGTTAGTTGGGTCGTTTGGTACTGCGATGCGTGCGCCATCTTGAATTTCATCAATTGATTTTACTTGCTTTGAGTAACCAGCAATAGGGTAAACGAATGAGTTACCCGCGATAGCCAGTTTGTAGCCGCGGTCTTTCACTTGTTGGTCTAGGTATGGTTTGTGCTGGAACGCATTCGCGTCTACTGAACCATCATCCAGAGCGGCGTTTGGTGTTACGTAATCGGTAAATGTTACTAGCTCAACATCTAGGTTGTATTTCTCTTTTGCTACTTTAGCGGCAACTTCGGCTACTTGTGCTTCAGCACCAGCAATAACGCCAACTTTTACTTTGTTTACGTCTACTTCTTTGTCGCCGCAACCCGCTAGAGCAAGAGCAGAGGCGGCCGTTGCTACAGTCAAAAGACCTTTAAGGCTAAATTTCATCTTTATCTCCTTATAATTTGTATTTTTGATGCTTATCTGTGGTCTACACGGCGCACCACTGCGTCGCCGATAGACTGAATAATCTGTACTAGAACAATCAACATCACGACAGTCACGGCCATGATAGTTACATCGTAGCGGTGGAAACCGTAACGAATGGCTACGTCGCCTAGGCCGCCGCCGCCTACCGTACCCGCCATAGCTGAGTAGCTAACGAGAGTGACCAACGTAATCGTTACTGAGTTAACAATAGTCGGCATTGCTTCAGGTAGTAGAACTTTTGTGATGATCTGTGTTGGTGTCGCCCCCATTGACTGCGCTGCTTCCACCAAGCCTGTCGGTACTTCTAATAAAGCACCTTCAATGAGACGAGCGACAAAAGGAATGGCGCCAATAGTCAGTGGGACGATTGCTGCGGTTGTGCCGATAAAGGTTCCAACTAGCATTTTTGTCACTGGAATAATCGCAACCATCAGTACGAGGAATGGCACTGAGCGACCAATGTTAACGATAGCGCCTAAGCCGCTATTTAGTTTGGTGTTTTCAAGTAGGCCGCCTTTCTTAGTAATATGGAGGATTACGCCTAATGGAATACCCACAGCAAAGCCGACTAATCCGGCAACCGCAACCATGTAAAGCGTTTCCCACGTTGCACCTAAAAGTAGTTTGCTGTTTAAGCTCAGCCATTCAGAAATCGTATTAAAGGACATAACCAAGTACCTCTACTTTTACGTTGTGCTTACGCAGGTATTCAAGAGCTGCGTTGTCATCTTCTTCGTTACCAAATAGCTCTGCGACCATCATGCCGAATTTCACGCCACCAGCGTAATCAAGGTCGGAACTCAAAATACTCACATCAATATTGTATTTACGAGAAATTTGCGACATTAACGGTGCATCGACGGTTGCGCCAGTAAACTCTAAGCGAACCAACGGGTAGCTGCCATCAACACGCTCTGCTTGCAGACGAGCTTGGTAATCTTCAGGAATGGAAAGATCCAGCGTTGAGCGAATGAATTGGTGCGCTAGCTCTGTCTTAGGGTGCGCAAAAATATCGCCAACGGTGCCTTTTTCCACCAGCTCACCACCACCGATGATTGCTACTTCGTGACAGATACTTTTTACGACTTCCATTTCGTGAGTGATAAGTAAAATCGTGATGTTGAGTTTGCGGTTGATCTCTTTCAATAACTCAAGGATAGATTGAGTTGTTGCCGGGTCTAGCGCACTAGTGGCCTCATCACAAAGCAGCACGCTAGGATCGGATGCCAATGCACGAGCAATTGCCACACGCTGTTTTTGGCCGCCACTTAAGTTAGATGGGTAGCTCTCGTGTTTGTCGGCTAAGCCTACAAGCTTTAGCAACTCAGTTACTTTTGTTGTGATTTGCGATTTGTCTTTACCTGCCAGTTCTAGTGGCAGTGCTACATTATCAAACACAGTACGAGACGAAAGCAGGTTAAAGTGCTGGAAGATCATGCCAATGTTACGGCGTGTTTCGACTAGTTGTTTTTTGCTGAGTTTGGTTAGATCCACACCATCAACGATGATGGAACCAGAGGTCGGCGCTTCTAACATGTTTACGCAGCGAATCAGCGTACTTTTACCAGCACCTGATGAACCGATAACACCAAAGATGGTGCCTTTGTCGATGTGTAGGTCAATGTCTTTCAGGGCAAGGATTTCCTTACTGCCTTGGTAGAACACTTTATTGACGTTTTTTATTTCTATCATGTTTCAACCTGCCCAAAGATACGGGGAACTTCGCTGTCAAAAACGGCCTTTGACAGAACTTAATGTTGAGCTTTATCTCAATTTTCAGTTGATGCTATGGGTTAAGCAGAATGAAGTCAATAGATATTTTTACGTCTAGACGTCTAAATGTATGGATGTTCTGTTTTAAAACGAAGATGTATAGATAACAAGCAGGAGGTAGACGGCGGGGCACCCTCAGATTTACCGATTCTTGCCCAACAAATCAACCGTTTTGTCGAGGCCTAGAATTAATTAGATAGTGTTGAAGTTTATAAGGTATGTAATAATCTGATTAAACCGAGTTAATAGAGAAATACGTTTTGGCAAAACCTGCTGTTTTTATCGATCGTGATGGCGTGATAAACGTTGACCACGGCTACGTTCATGACGAACATGATTTTGAGTACATTGATGGTGTATTTGAAGCGACGAAAGCGCTAAAAGATAAAGGCTACCTTCTAGTGTTAGTGACGAATCAATCGGGCATCGCACGCGGTAAATTCAGTGAAGACCGTTTCTTGTCTCTGACTCAATGGATGGATTGGAACTTTGCTGATAATGGTGTTGAGTTCGATGGTATCTATTACTGTCCACATCATCCAGAACATGGCATTGGCGAGTACAAGCAAGATTGTGAGTGCCGTAAGCCAAAACCAGGCATGTTCATTTCTGCGCGTGACTTCTTGAAGATCGACATGGAGAAATCTGTGATGATCGGCGATAAAGCTGAAGACATGATGGCAGCAGAAGCGGCAGGCGTTGGCACTAAGATTTTGGTTCGCACTGGTAAGCCAGTAACGGAACAGGGCGAAGCCATTGCAACGGTAGTATTAGATAGCATTGCAGATGTGCCTGCGTACTTAAACAAGTAATCTTCATTACTGACTGAGATAAGGGAAGCCACTGCTTCCCTTTTGTTTGATTCCTTCTTTTAGTCTGAACACTTATGAGCAAAAAACTCACCATTCTTGATATCGCAAAATTGGCAGGCGTGGGCAAATCGACAGTAAGCCGTGTGCTTACTAACGATCCAAAAGTGAAACCCCAAACGCGAGAGAAGGTTGAGCAAATCATTCGTGAATCTGGTTATGTGCCGTCCAAATCTGCGCAATCAATGCGTGGCGGCCGCCAAAAAGTTATTGGGGTTATCATCTCCCGTTTAGATTCACCATCAGAAAATCGCGCCGTTGGCACAATGCTCAATGCTTTGTATTCCGCTGGTTATGATGCGGTGATCATGGAGAGCCAATTCGATCGCGATAAAACCAATGAACATTTGGATGTGCTTAAACGTCGCAACGTCGATGGGGTGATCGTGTTTGGCTTTACTGGATGTGATGAGCGAGCATTGGCGGAGTGGGGGAATCGTATCGTCGTGATCGCGATGGACACGCAAATGGTTTCTTCGATCAACTACGACAACCAAGGTGTGATAGACATGGCTTTGTCTCATCTTGAGCAGCAATCTTTATCTCGCATTGCTTATATTGGTGTTGACCCTGAAGACAAAACCACTGGCTTAGCTCGTCTAAATGCTTATAAAGCTTGGTGTCAACGCAAACAAATTACACCTTGTTTCCAGACGGGTAAGCTGAGCCATGAAAGTGCTTATCAGTTGGTAGACAAAGTCCTTCAATCTGACACTCAGGCCATCGTGTGCGCCAGTGACACCATCGCGTTGGGCGTGATTAAGCGTCTTCAAGAGTTAGGACGTGAAGACGTGGTTGTGACAGGTGTTGGAGGTAATGAATTGCTCTCTTTCCTTTTCCCTAAAGTATTTAGTGTCGACCCAGGTTATACCCTTGCAGGTGAGAAGTCCGCTAACATGCTGATCAATCAATTAAATGGCGATGAGGAAGTGGTTCACTTTACTCAACAGCCTATCGTTTGTTAATCCACACTAAAACGATCTGCTCTAAAATTATACTGTGATCATTCTCAATTAATGGGACTGTTCCCATTTTGTTTTTTGTCTTCGAATGGCAATATTAAAATTAAGAAATGGGAATGTTCCCATTTATAAAAACAAAATGATGAATCGAATGTATCCAATACAGGGTGGACAAAGTTATGAGTAAGATTGCGCGTAAAGACGTGGAGCGTCTTATTGAGCTGGTCGGGGGGCCGGACAATATTGCCAGTGTAAGTCACTGTTTAACTCGCTTGCGTTTTGTTCTAAATGATACGGACAAAGCAGATACGAAACAGTTAGAAACATTACCGATGGTGAAGGGCTGTTTTACCAACGCAGGCCAGTTCCAAGTGGTTATCGGTACTGAAGTGGATGAAGTTTACAAGGTACTGATCGGACTGACGGGTAAAAGTGAAGCCAGCAAAGACGAAGCGAAGAACGCTGCTCGTCAAAACATGAATATCGTTGAGCGTGGTATTTCCCACCTTGCAGAAATCTTTGTACCACTGCTACCAGCGATCATCACCGGTGGTCTGATCCTTGGTTTCCGTAACGTGATTGGCGACATCAAGATGTTTGATGGTCAAACGCTAACGGAAATCAGCCAGTTTTGGGCAACGGTACACTCTTTCTTATGGCTGATTGGTGAGGCGATCTTCTTCTTCCTACCAGTTGGCGTGTGTTGGTCGACAGTGAAAAAGCTCGGCGGTACTCCGATTCTGGGTATCACGCTTGGTGTAACATTGGTTTCGCCGCAGTTGATGAACGCCTACCTGATTGGTAAGCAAGTACCCGAAGTGTGGGATTTTGGCTTATTCGCCATCGAAAAAGTGGGCTATCAGGCGCAAGTGATTCCAGCAATGCTTGCTGGTATGGCTCTGGCGTTTATTGAAACCAACTTAAAACGCATCATTCCGTCTTACCTTTACCTAGTGGTCGTGCCGTTTGTCTCAATCATTGTGTCTGTGATTCTTGCGCACTCTATCATTGGTCCATTCGGTCGTATGTTGGGTGACGGCGTTGCTTTCGCAGCAAAAGCAGCCATGACGGGTGACTTCGCAATGATTGGCTCAACCATCTTCGGCTTCCTATACGCGCCATTGGTCATTACTGGTATTCACCACACCACCAACGCGGTTGACCTTCAATTAATGCAAGAGCTAGGCGGCACGCCAATTTGGCCTCTGATTGCGCTTTCAAATATTGCTCAAGCGTCTGCGGTCGTCGGCATCATTATCATCAGTAAAAAACATGGCGAGCGTGATATCTCAGTACCTGCGGCTATCTCTGCTTACCTTGGTGTGACCGAGCCGGCGATGTACGGCATCAACTTGAAATACAAGTTCCCAATGCTGAGCGCGATGATCGGTAGTGCGTGTGCTGCTGCTATTTGTGGTAGTGCGGGCGTAATGGCGAACGGTATCGGTGTGGGCGGTTTGCCGGGCATCTTATCTATCCAACCGCAGTTCTGGGGCATTTTTGCTTTGGCTATGTTAGTCGCAATGCTGGTACCTGCTGCATTAACGTTAATTCTTTATAAGCGTGCACAAGCCAAAGGTGAGCTTGAGCCTGCAAACGCGTAATTCTATTTGAGGCAGTGACTTGGCTGCCTCCTCCTATTTTTCTTTTCAAATTTTAAGTTTCCGATTACTGGTAAGTGAGTGTTAGAAATGGCTATGACCAAGCATGATGAGAGCTGGTGGAAAACCGCAACCATCTATCAAATTTACCCAAAAAGCTTTTGTGACAGTGGCAGTAAAGGCACGGGCGACATCAAAGGGATCATTTCTAAGCTGGATTATCTTAAGCATCTTGGTGTGGATGCGATTTGGCTGACGCCGGTTTACCAATCACCAATGATCGACAACGGTTATGACATATCCGATTACTACTCGATCAACCCTGAGTTCGGCACTATGGAAGATTTCGATACTTTGCTAGCAGAAGCGCATCAGTTGGGCATTCGTATTATCATGGACATTGTAGTGAACCACACGTCGACAGAACACAAGTGGTTCCAATCCGCACTGGGTGATAAAAACAGCCCATACCGTGATTACTACATTTGGAAAGATCCGGTAGATGGTGTAGAACCAAACAACTGGCAATCTAAGTTTGGTGGTAACGCTTGGGCGCTGGATGAAAAAACAGGCCAGTACTATTTGCACCTTTTTGCTAAAGAGCAAGCGGACTTAAACTGGGAAAACCCAGTAGTGCGTGAAGAAGTGAAAGAAGTCATCAGCTTCTGGGCAGACAAAGGTGTCGATGGTTTCCGTCTCGACGTTATCAACCTGATTTCCAAGCAGCAAGATTTTCCAAGTGACGATATTGGTGATGGTCGTCGTTTCTACACGGATGGTCCACGTGTGCACGAATACCTTCAAGAGATTAGCGAATCTGTGTTTCAAAAATACGGCAGCGTAACAGTGGGTGAAATGTCTTCCACCACACTAGATCACTGCCAGCAATATTCTTCGCTAGACGGCAAAGAGCTATCCATGGTGTTCAACTTCCATCATCTGAAAGTCGATTATCCAAATGGTGAAAAATGGACCAAAGCGCCGTTTGATTTCATTCAGTTAAAACAGATCTTCAATCATTGGCAAACGGGCTTAAATGGCAAAGGGTGGGGGGCGCTGTTCTGGTGTAACCACGACCAGCCACGCGTTGTGAGCCGATTAGGTAACGACGAGCAATACCGTGTTGAATCTGCCAAGATGCTTGCGGCATCAGTGCACATGATGCAAGGCACACCTTATGTTTACCAGGGGGAAGAGATCGGCATGACCAACCCGGGTTATACCGAAATCAGCCAATATCGTGATGTTGAAAGTACTAACATGTACGACATCATGGTCAACCGTGATGGTGTATCTCATGACGATATGATGGCGATCTTGGCACAGAAGTCGCGTGATAACTCACGTACACCAATGCAATGGAACAGTGCAAAACACGCGGGCTTTACTGAGGGCACGCCGTGGCTTGAAGTGGCGCAGAATTACTCTGAAATCAATGCTGAAGCTGCGGTTGCCGATTTGAACTCGGTGTTCTACTTTTACAAGCGTCTGATTGAACTGCGTAAACAGGTTCCAGTTATCACCGATGGCCGTTACGAGGACCTGCTGCCAGAGCACAAACGTATTTTCGCTTACGCTCGTCAGAACGATAAGCAAACGCTGCTGTGTATCAATAACTACTACGCAGAAGAGGTGGAATGCGTTCTGCCAGAACGTTTTGATATGAGTAAAGCGAAAAACTTGCTATCTAACTATCAAAACTCAGCGAGCGCAGTCGCGTCAAACCATCAAGTGTTACGACCTTACGAAACTCGTATTTTATTGATAGAAGAATAAACTCGGGTGTCATCACCCCTAAGATTGATGTTCGAGATGAAGGCTTTGGTGTGCTCCCCAAAGCCTTTTTTATTGAGATGCGAGATACTTGTGGAGTACAGGCTTATTTTGTTTCAATCGCTGTTAGCTGCACTTTCTCTTCATTGATTTGTACTTGTTGTACTTTCAGCAGTTCAATTTGTTCAATCAGACCTAAGCTCGGATTAAACCAACGTTCTGCCGAAGTGGCGAACTCCATTGATTCCATATCATCACAGTTTAGGTTGTAGATGTTCTCTTCCATCAGGTATGCCGCTTCAATTTTCTTGCCTGAGATCGAGAACGCTTTACGCACACCAGTCTCTCGGATTTGCTGTTGCCAAACCACTTGGCAAGATGCTGTCATAGGAAGGTTTTGTACCCACTCATGATCTTCAAAACGGTCTAGAAGGTTGTGAACTGCGTAGCCTGTAAGAGTGGTTTGCAGAGACATAGTTTCTTCACCGATGTCAATATTCGGGCTTTTCTCTTTTACGTCGTCACCGTTTAGGCGGAAAATCGGACTGCTGTGCATAAGCATGGCAATAAACTGATGACCAATGAAATAAGCGTCAGTGATTTCATGGAGTGCACCATCTGATCCTGCAAAGTAAAGCGTATTGCTCTCTTCGTCGTCGTTGTACTGCTCGTCTGAATAGTAGAACTGTTCGGCGCCGTAGTTCACCAAGTCATTAACCAACTGGACCATTGCCTCGCTGTTTGGGATTTGTGCCAATGCTGCCAATATTTGCTCGCTATCCATCGCTTGGAAGCTCAGTTTCATGTCGCCCTCTGGTTGGCCATCCAAGCTAAACGAATAGCTCAATTGTGTGTTTGGTATAGGAGCGAAAATGGAGTTGTGAATCGAGACGTCGAAACTTTCTTGAGGCACTTTGTTTGGATTCGCACTGCCAGAAGACGAACCTCCGCCACAGCCGTAAAGAGCCAGAGTTGCTGCTGCGATAAGCGTCATTTTGTTTAGCATGGTTTACATTCCTGATTGATAAGGCCGCTTCATGTTGGGCCGTTGCTTGAATGCGAGCATGCTAAGTTCAGCGAGAGAAAAAGGGCAAAAAACAAAAGCTAACAGGGGTTAACGAAAGCTTAATTTTATATTTAGGTCTTTGTTTTATTGGTGGTTATTTCGTTGGCCACATTAGTGCAATACTCGTTAATGAGCGCTTTCCATCGGCTTATGATTTCTTGATCGGTCACACTAACATGCAACGTTTTCCACGGTTGGAGGCAAGTCTCTTTTGATTCAGATTGAGAAAGACGCTCAAACAAGGTTTCGGAAGGTAAAACGCGCAGCAGCGCCACCAGTGATTCCATGTAGTTGAGACGGAACTGTTCAAGTTTGTTCTGCTTGTAAGCAATGTGAGACACAAAGGTATAAATCATTGCGTTTTGGATACGTGAGTCGCCATCTGGTGTCGTTAACAGGGCTTTTGCCCTGTCTAAGTTACCTAATTTGAAATGCAATAGACCTAACCAGAGGCTCAGCTCATCTGGCAAAACATCAAACGACGATTGTACTTGAGTTAAATACGCTTCCAGCTTTTGATGTTCGTGCTCGTATAAGGCGAGATGTCTTGCCGTTGTTATAGCCGCAAACTCATCAGATTGTCGGAGAGGTTGGCTAGAAAAGGCATTCTCGAATAACATTTTTTTGTGAAGATCCGAAAGCTGCCACGTACTTGCCGAAGGTGCAGGCAGATTGAAGTATTGCGCGACATCCGAGTGCATTTGGAAAATATCCGATTGTAGGTCAGATAAACGCAGTGTGTACTCATTGCGAAACGCCAGCTTGCCCGTCGCAGGATAAATAAGGTTCATCTGCGCTTTCAAGATGCCTTGCTCTGCGCCGTCTTTTAACTCGATATTGAGCTCGTAGTCGCTGGTCTGCATGTTTCGTGCGCCAGGGAAATATGGCGTATGACCGATAGGATCAAGAAAGTAACTGGGAGCATCTTGGTTGGCGATGTCGGTGTATGGATATTCGACCTGTTGTTGCAGCAAGATGGCTTTGACCAGTATGCGGTATTTTCGCGCCTGAGAGCCGATTGAATCGACACGGTTGAGTAGTAGCTCGACTTTGGGAATCAGTAGTTGATGACGTGTTTGTTGTGTTGAGATTTCTTGGCGTTGCCATAACAAGCTTGCGAGCGTCACGCTACAAACTGCAAGTATGGCACACAAGCTATAAGCAAAAATCAGCTTGAAGTTCTTATTCCTCGCAACCTGAGTTGGGATAACGCGTCGATGGCTTTTCGCTGGTGGCACCAAACGAATATTGGCAGGGTTAAGAAAGTAGCCTTTGCGGGGGTAAGTGACTAAAAGCTTAGCGGCATCGTATTCGGGTAAGTACTGCTGTAGCAGGGCACGTAAGGTGCTAATGCGGTTCGTGAGCACATTCTTAGAGATGAACTTGCTCTGCCAAATGGTTTCAATAATGGTGTCAGCAGAGAGTGGGTGGCCAACGCTTGTTAACAGCAGTTCTAATAATTCAATGGTGCGAGGTTCAAGATCAATCGCGATAACATCTTGATGAAGGGTCTGTGTCTTCGGGTTATAGATCAGCTCTCCAATCGCAATACAACTGTGAGTCTGTTTAGCTTGTTGCAGAAAGTCGCGCATACCGTACCGATCTATTTGGAAATCGCGAAGTATTATATAGCGATTGGAGCGCGAAATCTTATAAATCGCGCTTCAATCATTATCAAAAATTTATGAACCGTAGGTCACGGAATAGCGGTGCGGTTTGTGGTTCATCGCTAACACGAGATTGAGTGCAAACGCCCCCAAAATTGAAAGGCCAATCACTTCTGGTGTGACAAAGAAGAATGAAGCAAACAGGATACATGCATCGATTGCCATTTGGCTTTTGCCAACTGAAATGCCAAATTTGTCTTGGATAAACAAACACAGCACGTTAAAGCCACCCAAGCTGGAGCGATGTCGGAATAGGATCAGCATACCGAGCCCCATTAAAAGTCCGCCTGCGACGGCGCAATAAACTTCATTTACCGATTCGAGCGAGATTAGCAAATAAAGATGATCGGCAAAGATAGAAACCAACGCGCCAGAAATGGCACTATTAATGGCGAAATGACGGCCGAAGCGTTTCCATGCTAGTAAGTAAAAAGGACTGTTTGCTAAAAAGTACAGCACACCAAAGGTAAAAGGTGTAAATTGGCTAATAAGCAGAGCCAATCCAGTCGTGCCTCCCGTTAGAAGGTTCGCGGATTGGAGAAAGAAAACGCCTTGAGCTACTAAAAAGGTACCCGTGAGAATCGCTATCCAGTCTTCTTTTAATGAGTGTTTTTCCATCAATGTTGCAGTCATTAGTGATAAATAAGGCGTGCATAGTAGTAAAAAGATGATCTTTTCGGTAGCTAGAGGGTAAAATTTACGGTAAACCTATGTAATTGCTGTTTTACAGGGTGTAAAGCACAAATTTGACAGGCAATAGATTGTCGTTATGCGATTGCAATGCTGGCATGGTAAACATTGCTTGTCATCATGAAAAAACTGCATGAGAAAAATTGTAAATTTCTCTTTATGACCTAAATCAAATTATGTAGAATGCGCGCCATTAGGGTGACGAAAACGTTTGCGTTGGGTCATTCAACAGTTTTTTTGCAACTTTCAGTACTAATCTGAGTCAGGAGATACAGATGCTTAAGCGTGATATGAACATCGCAGATTACGATGCGGAACTGTTCGCAGCTATCCAGGAAGAAACCCTTCGCCAGGAAGAACACATTGAACTTATCGCTTCTGAAAACTACACAAGCCCACGTGTAATGGAAGCGCAAGGTTCTCAGCTAACGAACAAATACGCTGAAGGCTACCCAGGTAAGCGTTACTACGGCGGTTGTGAGTACGTAGATAAAGCTGAAGCACTAGCAATTGAGCGTGCATGCCAACTATTTGGTTGTGAGTACGCTAACGTACAGCCTCACTCAGGTTCTCAAGCAAACAGCGCAGTTTACATGGCGCTTCTTAACCCAGGCGATACAGTTTTAGGCATGAGCCTAGCGCACGGTGGTCACCTAACTCACGGTTCACCAGTAAACTTCTCTGGTAAGCACTACAACGTTATCCCTTACGGTATCGATGAAGCTGGTCAAATCAACTACGACGAGATGGAACAGCTAGCACTTGAACACAAACCTAAGATGATCATCGGTGGTTTCTCTGCTTACTCGCAAATCGTTGATTGGAAACGCATGCGTGAAATCGCTGACAAAGCAGGTGCTTACTTATTTGTTGATATGGCGCACGTAGCTGGTCTTATCGCTGCCGGTGAATACCCAACACCAGTACCGCATGCTCACGTGGTAACAACAACGACGCACAAAACACTAGCAGGTCCTCGCGGTGGTCTTATCTTGTCAAATGCTGGCGAAGATATGTACAAGAAACTGAACTCAGCAGTGTTCCCTGGTGGTCAAGGTGGTCCTCTAATGCACGTTATCGCTGGTAAAGCAGTAGCGTTCAAAGAAGCGATGGAGCCAGAGTTCAAAGCTTATCAAGCTCGCGTAGTGAAAAACGCAAAAGCAATGGTTGGTCAGTTCCAAGAGCGTGGCTACAAAATCGTATCTAACGGTACAGAAAACCACTTGTTCCTTGTTGACCTAATCGACAAAGATATCACTGGTAAAGACGCAGACGCGGCACTAGGTGCAGCAAACATCACTGTAAACAAGAACTCAGTACCAAATGACCCACGCAGCCCATTCGTAACGTCTGGTATTCGTGTAGGTACGCCAGCGATCACTCGCCGTGGCTTCACTGAAGAAGATGCAAAAGAGCTAGCAAACTGGATGTGTGACGTTCTAGATAACATCGGCAACGAAGAAGTTATCGAAGCGACTAAACAGAAAGTGCTAGAAATTTGTAAGCGTCTACCAGTTTACGCATAACTGCTTTTCATCGAGTGAGTCGATTTCGGTGTCGAACATACTCATTTGCTCGCGCAAACTCCGTGTGTTCTCCTAGAACTCGACTCATCTATTTTGAACATTGATATACTAAAGGTCCTCAATTGAGGGCCTTTTTGTTTGTCTGGCGTTTGGAATGAGATATAGCGAAGAGTGTGTGATAAGGAGATGGCTACCAACACTGTCCCTTTCAATATATCCAAACCGCGTCATTCCGACGAGCCTAGGCGAGAGCAGGAATCTTGTTGAGGCACACTCTTTTACTCAGCGTTTCCCTAAAAATCA
The DNA here is from genome assembly GCF_033338615.1 of Vibrio sp. Vb1980. NCBI lineage: Bacteria > Pseudomonadati > Pseudomonadota > Gammaproteobacteria > Vibrionales > Vibrionaceae > Vibrio > Vibrio sp. Vb1980. The sequence goes on along the minus strand of NZ_JAWOSZ010000014.1, from coordinate 20,651 downwards.
TCAGTATTCTGAAAACAGATTCTGAATCACGCTCGTTCCTCGCTGTTCAGAATGACGGAGGTAGAATGGCTTTTTATCATCATTTGACAGATACAAAAAAGGTTGGCACTGAGCCAACCTTTCTTTTGAAAACAAACGAGAGCTTACTTAATCTCGATACCTTGAGCCTGCATATCGGCATGGTAAGAAGAGCGAACAAATGGACCACACGCTGCATGCGTGAAGCCAAGTTCTAGTGCAACTTCTTTTAGCTCGTCAAACTCTGATGGTGGAACGTAACGTTCTACTGGCAAGTGGTGACGGCTTGGCGCTAAATACTGGCCTAGAGTCAGCATCGTTACGCCGTGTGCGCGTAGATCTTTCAGTACTTCGATGATTTCTTCTTTGGTTTCACCAAGACCCATCATCAAACCAGACTTGGTCGGTACATCTGGATGCTGCTCTTTGAACTTCTTAAGGAGCTCAAGTGACCATTTGTAGTTCGCACCTGGGCGAGCTTTACGGTAAAGACGTGGCGCGGTTTCTAAGTTGTGGTTGAAGACATCTGGCGGATTGTCTTTCATTAGATCAAGCGCTACATCCATGCGACCACGGAAGTCAGGAACCAGTGTTTCAATCTTAATATGCGGGTTTAACGCACGGATCTCGCGGTTACAATCGGCAAAGTGTTGTGCACCGCCGTCACGCAGATCGTCACGGTCAACAGAAGTGATTACTACGTATTTCAGCTTCATATCGGCAATGGTTTTCGCCAGTTTTTGAGGCTCTTCTGCTTCCGGTGGTAATGGGCGGCCATGAGCAACGTCACAGAAAGGACAACGACGAGTACAAATAGCACCTAAGATCATGAAGGTTGCTGTACCGTGGTTAAAACATTCCGCTAGGTTCGGGCAAGATGCTTCTTCACATACGGAGTGAAGTTTATTCTTACGCATCGCCGCTTTGATGTCTTGAATTCGTTGGCTGTCGGCTGGTAGCTTGATCTTCATCCAATCAGGCTTACGTAGCACTTCTTTCTGCTCTGTAGGCATGTTCTTTACGGGAATCAATGCCATTTTATCGGCGTCACGATATTTAACGCCTTTTTCCATCTGGATTGGTTTGCTCATGCTTTATTACCTTGAGAAGGTGCTTCTGTGCTGAATTCTACTTGCTCATAATCGAGCAAAGTAACGAGTTCTTCTATTAATTGTTTTTCTACGGCTTCTACATTGTCTGGGCCGCCAAATTGGCTGACCTGAACCATTTCCATACCTTCATAACCACAAGGGTTAATACGCAGAAACGGTGTTAAATCCATATTTACGTTCAAGGCTAAACCATGAAACGAGCATCCTTTACGAATGCGTAAACCGAGAGAGCATATTTTCTTACCGGCAACGTAGACACCCGGTGCGTCAGGTCGCGCGGCTGAGTCAATATTGTATGCTTTTAGCGTGTTGATCACGAGGTTCTCGATTGTGGTAACGAGATCTCGTACACCTAATTTTTTGCGGCGTAGGTTGATCAAGAAGTAGGCGACCAACTGACCAGGGCCATGATACGTAACCTGACCTCCGCGATCACTTTGTACAACAGGAATATCGCCAGTGTTAATCAAGTGCTCAGCTTTACCTGCCTGTCCTTGCGTAAATACTGGGTTATGTTCTACCAACCAGACTTCATCACGGGTTTCTTCTGTGCGTTGGTCGGTGAACTCATGCATCGCCTTCCATACAGGCTCATAGTCTTGGCGGCCAAGTCGTTTTACAACAAGTTGGTGTTGCATGGGAATTCCTGTTGCTAATATATAAAGTTTTTGGATTATAAACCGGATAACCCTGATGCTCTACCGCTGCGTAACAGATTTTTAACTGAAAGCGATGTAAAGCCTCGTTATCTCTTTGATAAATAAAAAGAAAGCAGCCAAAGCTGCTTTCAAAAAAAATTTAATCTATCAAAAAATTATAGAACCATGCGTACGATGTCAATTTCACCTAACTCTTTGTACAGTGTCTCAACCTGCTCGATAGAGGTTGCAGTAATGTTGATTGACACAGAGTGGTAGTTGCCCTTAGCACTTGGTTTAACGGTCGGGCTGTAGTCACCTGGAGCATGGCGCTGAATAACTTCAAGAACAAGCTCTGGAAGTTCAGGCTTTGCATGACCCATTACCTTGTAAGTAAATGAACAAGGGAACTCAAGCAGGTCTTTTAATTTTGCATCAGAGTTGATGGTTAGCATATCGATAACTCCAGTAGATATTCGTTGCGGTGCGAAATAGTACAGTCAAATTAGGGGGAACTCAAGACGAGGAGCTCAAACTTAAAAAGCCGCCCATTCAGGCGGCTTTGCGAATAAGTTTGCTACTCTAACGTTCTTTTTAGAAGAAGCTCTTGAATAACAATACGATGTAATCCCACATGCGGCTAAATAGACTACCTTGCTCTACGGTTTCTAGTGCCATTAGTGGGTACTCGGCAATATCTTCACCATCGATCTGATAGTATAGCTTACCAACTACATCACCTTTATTAATTGGGGCTTCTAGCTCTTTTTCAAGGACGAAGCTTGCTTTTAAGTTTTTCGCTTCACCACGCGGTAGTGTTACGTAAGTATCTTGGTCAAGACCCAGTGCTACGGTGTCTTTGTTACCCATCCACACTTTTTCTTCTACGAACGTTTCACCTGCTTTGTGCGGTGCCACTGTTTCGAAGAAACGGAAGCCGTAGCTTAGCAGCTTTTTGCTTTCTGACTTACGAGCATTGGCATCTTTAGTACCCATAACGACCGCAACCAAGCGCATTTGACCTTCAGTTGCTGAACTTACTAGGCTGTAACCCGCATTACTTGTGTGACCCGTTTTGATGCCGTCAACGTTCATGCTCTTATCCCAAAGTAGACCGTTACGGTTGTATTGGGTGATGCCGTTGTAAGTAAATTTCTTCTCTGAGTACACTCGGTACTCATTTGGTACGTCACGGATAAGTGCTTTACCTAGCAGTGCCATGTCGTATGGTGTTGAGTACAATTCTGCGTTATCTAAGCCATGAACGTTGGCAAAGTGCGAGTTAGTCATACCCAATGTGTTGGCCCAAGCGTTCATTAGGTCAACAAATGCATCTTCTGAACCTGCAATATGTTCTGCCATCGCAACACAGGCATCGTTACCTGACTGGACGATGATACCTCGGTTCAGGTCACGTACTTTAACTGTTGTGCCTACTTCAATGAACATCTTTGATGAATCAGGGAAGTTTTTCGCCCACGCATTTTTACTGATGGTGACATCATCATCTTCTGAGATATTACCACGCGCTAGCTCTTGGCCGATTACATAGCTGGTCATCATCTTAGTCAGACTAGCTGGAGACAATTTTGTGTTCATCTCTTTCTCTGCCAGTACTTTACCTGAATGGTAATCCATCAGCACGTAGCCCTTCGCCGCGATTTGAGGGGCATCTGGAACAACGATAGGTGATGCAAGAGCAGATTGAGCGAAAGTTGCAGAAAGGGCAACCGAAGAAACGAGAATAGATTTCACAAACTTATTTTTATTCATGGTAATTCAAATTTTTGGGTTAACTGCAGACATCTTATCAGAATCCCTAGTTATGTAAGAGGGGGATCAAAGAGAAATTCATGACACGAGGTCATTTGGCAGTGTTGTGTTTTTTAATAAATGCAGACGAATAGCCGAGCAACTTTACTTTATCTAATGTGGCTTGCGTCAGGGAATAGTCAGTAAATGGCCCTAACAACAAGCGATAAGACTCTTTCGCACTCTCTAGGAAAGTTTCTGTATCCAATTTTTGACCAAGCTCGGTACCTAAAGTTCGCGCGCGTTCTTCATTTTTTGATGATGCCACTTGAATAACGTACCTAGGGTGCGCTTCTAATGACTTTTTATCCGTGGGCTGATTGATACTGATCACTTCAATTTCCACGTTCGCGGTGCCTGTTTTTATGACATCTAACTTGTGCGCGGCGGCATAGCTTAAATCAATGATACGGCCATCGTGAAAAGGACCTCGGTCATTAACTCGTACTATGGTGGTTTTGCCGTTGTCAGTATTGGTAACTTTTACGTAACTTGGTAACGGTAGCGTTTTATGCGCTGCCGTCATTGAGTACATGTCATAGATTTCGCCATTAGAAGTCAAATGACCTTGGAATTTTTTCCCATACCAAGATGCTCGGCCTTTTTCTTTAAAGCCTTTCGCATTGCGAACTATTTTGTAGTCTTTGCCACGCAAGTGGTAATCTTTGTTCCCACCTAGGCTGTACGGTTCATATTTAGGATGCGCATCCTCGATGTGTTCGACTGAAAGCGGTGTATCCGGTGCAACATCGGATTCGAGTTCGTAACGGCCTTCTTGTTCTTTTTGGCTAGTTGATGAACAGCCTGCCAAAATAAGAGCAGAGAAAACCAAGGAATATAAAGCGCGTTTTTGCATGTCTAGGTCGCCTTAGAGAATGCTTTTCGGTGCGTATGAATCGACATCAGAATACCAAAACCAGCCATCAAGGTTACCATTGATGTGCCGCCATAACTGATGAGTGGCAACGGTACACCTACTACAGGTAGGATGCCACTTACCATGCCAATATTTACAAAAATATACACGAAGAAGCTGAGTACAATACTGCCTGCCATCATTCGTCCAAACGCGGTTTGCGCTTGGCTGGCGAGATATAAACCTCGTCCAATAATAAATAGATAGATGGCTAAAAGGCAAAGGAAGCCAATCATACCCCATTCTTCAGCAATTACTGCAAAGATAAAGTCAGTGTGTCGTTCAGGAAGAAATTCTAGTTGTGACTGCGTACCTTGCAACCAACCTTTGCCGGAAATACCGCCGGAGCCAATCGCAATTTTACTCTGAATAATGTGGTAGCCCGCTCCTAGCGGATCAGACTCCGGGTTAAATAGAGTACGAACTCGCACTTTTTGATACTCTCGCATCAAGAAAAACCACAGAATTGGAATGAAACCACCTAATGCAATCGCAGCACCAGCGATGATTTTCCAGCTAATGCCGGCGAGGAAGATAACAAAAATACCGGAAGCGGCGATCAGGATCGAGGTACCTAAGTCAGGCTGCTTTGCAATGAGAATGGTTGGTAAGCAGACCATAATCAGTGCAACAATGAGTGTTTTTAGCGTTGGTGGAAGGGGCTGTCTACCGACATAGCGAGCCACCATTAATGGCACTGCGAGCTTCAATAGCTCTGACGGTTGAAAGCGCACAAAACCGAGGTTAAGCCAACGCTGCGCGCCTTTCGATGCTTCACCGAAAAACAGCACGCCGAAAAGCAGTATAACGCCAGCAACGAACATCAAAGGTGCCAAGCTTTCGTAAGTTCGTGGAGAAAGCTGTGCAAGGACGAGCATCACAACGAGTGAAAGCACCATTCGCATGGCTTGGCGATCCATCATCAGTAAACTTTGGCCACTGGCGCTGTACATGATCACCAGGCCAAACCCCATCAGGGCCAGTATGCCAAGTAGGAGTGGTAAGTCGATATGGAAGCGTTCAAACAGGGCGCGATTTTTACCTGTAGAGGGATCCATCTTCATTACTGTTTTACCTCTTTCTTCGCATTGTTTTCAGGCTCAATTTCTTCTGGACCAAGAACGACTCGGTCAAAAATTTTCCTTACTACTGGGGCACCGTTACTAGAACCACCACCGGCATTTTCTAGTACTACAGTGACGACCACTTTAGGATCATCAAATGGTGCAAAGCCAGTAAATAACGCATGGTCACGTAAGTGCTCGGCGATCTCATCGGCGTTGTATTCTTCGTTTTCACCCAGACCGAAGACCTGTGCAGTACCTGATTTACCCGCTGTTTCATAATTCATTTTGTAGAATGAGCGGCGAGCTGTTCCGCGCGTGCCATGGTTTACCCGACGCATGCCTTCTTTCGCCATATCCCAGTACTTTTTAGGCACATTCTTGATTGGTGGGTAAGTCACGTATTCTGTCGTTTTTTGCTCTTCGAAGTCGTTACCATTTTCTATCGTCGCTTTGAGCAAGTGAGGTGCGATCACTTCTCCCTCGTTTACTAATACGGAGGTTGCTTTGGCGATTTGCATTGGTGTTGCTGTCCAATATCCTTGGCCGATACCCACAGGGATCGTATCACCTTTATACCATGGGGTTTTATGGCGAGACATTTTCCAGTCACGAGTCGGCATATTCGCCTTACTTTCTTCGTAGATATCGATGCCAGTGTAATCACCAAAGCCAAACATCATCATCCAATTCGAAATACGGTCAATACCCATGTCATAAGCGATTTGATAGTAGAAGGTATCAACAGACTCTTCGATCGACTTAATGATATCGACGCGTCCGTGCCCCCAACGCAACCAGTCACGGAATGGGCGAGTGTTGGAGTTTGGTATGCGCCAATAACCAGGATCATTTCGCGTGGTGTTAGGTGTGACGACACCTTCTTGCAGCGCGGCTACCGCCATAAATGGTTTGATGGTAGACGCAGGGGGGTAAATGCCAAGTGTAGTGCGGTTGACCAAAGGACGGTTTTTATCGTTCAAAAGGGCGCGATAGTCTTTACCTGAGATTCCGTGCACGAACGAGTTAGGATCGTAGCTAGGGCTTGAAACCATAGCCAGTACGCCGTTGTCTCTAGGATCGATTACTACAGCACTGCCTCGGCGGCCGTCCAACAATTGGTGTACGTACAACTGCAAGTTGATATCAAGGTTTAAAACGATGTCTTTTCCGGGTACAGGTGGAACGTACTTTAAGGTACGAATTACTCGGCCGCGGCTGTTTACCTCGACTTCTTGATATCCGGCTGTACCGTGTAAGAGGTCTTCGTAGTATTTTTCAATACCCAGCTTACCAATGTCGCGAGTGGCTTGATAGTTTGCGTCTTTTTCTTCTCGGATCAGGCGCTGCATGTCGCGATCATTGATTCGAGAAACATACCCAATCACGTGGGTTAAGACTTCGCTGAAAGGGTAGTAGCGCTTTAAGGTCGCACTTATTTCCACACCTGGAAAGCGGTACTGATTGACGGAGAATACCGCTACTTGTTTTTCGTTCAGTTGGGTAAGCAGTGGGACCGATTTAAATCGACGAGTCCGTTTACGCTCGTGGTGGAAACGTTCAATCTGGTCTGGTGTAATTTCCAGAATAGTTTGTAATTCTTGGATGGTTGCATCAATGTCTTTAATTTTTTCTGGGGTCAGTTCTAAGTTAAAGACGGGACGGTTCTCTGCCAGTAAAACGCCATTTCGGTCATAAATTAGACCTCGGTTAGGCGCGATAGGCACTACTTTGATGCGGTTATCGTTCGAGCGGGTTTGATAGTCTTGAAACTGGTTCACCTGAATGTTGTACATGTTGGCAACCAGAGCTCCCATCAAGACAACAATGCCGATAAAAGCAACAATAGCGCGGCTGGCAAACAGACGCGCTTCGGCTTGATAATCTCGGATTTGACTGCGGCGTTTACGAATCATTAACGCTTGGCTCTAAAGTTAAACAACGATTATTCGCGATGATAAGGGTGGTTAGCGGTGATGCTCCACGCTCGGTATAAGCTTTCTGCCATTACGATACGCACTAGAGGGTGGGGTAGCGTTAAGGCAGATAATGACCAGCTTTGGTCTGCTGCAGCTTTGCATGCAGGAGCGAGTCCTTCAGGACCGCCGATTAATATTGATACATCACGGCCATCTAATTTCCAAGCTTCTAACTGCTCAGCGAGTTGAGGAGTGTCCCATTTTTTACCTGGGATATCTAACGTGACGATACGGTTGCCTTTTGGTACCGCCGCGAGCATCGCTTCTCCTTCTTTTTGCAGGATGCGAGCGATATCGGCATTCTTACCACGCTTGCCAGCAGAGATTTCAATCAACTCCAACGGCATATCATGCGGGAAACGGCGACGATATTCTTGAAAGCCTTCCTCAACCCATTTTGGCATTTTTGTGCCAACAGCAATTAGTTGAATTTTCAAAAGATTAACCCCAGAGTTTTTCTAGCTGGTAGAGTTCGCGGTGCTCTTCTTGCATCACGTGAAGCATGGCGTCGCCCATATCTAGGACTACCCATTCACCTTCGTTTTCACCTTCCATTCCTAGTGGCTCAAGACCGGCTTTTTTCACTTCTGTTGCAACATGGTCAGCGATGGATGAAACGTGGCGTTTGGATGTACCAGTACAGATGATCATGTAATCTGTCACGCTTGATTTATCTTCCACATTTAGGACGATAATGTCTTCCGCTTTCATGTCGTCGGCTTTATCAGCTAAAAAGTCTTTCAGTTCTTCGCGAAGCACTCGGTTTTCCTCGGTTTGTCTCTTATCTCTACAGTGTTTTACATTCTTGCTTGCAAAACAGGTCGCGCACTATATCACGCTTTGATTTTTAAATTGCCAGCTTAATATCAGGAGAGCAGGTTTCTAAGCTCAACTGATGAATAGTTGGCCATACAGACTCGTCATACTGAGTTTTGGCTTTTATCTCGGCTTGAGCCAATAAGGAGAGCAATGCACAAATACGACTCGCTGATAAGCGGGTCAGTGCTGCGTTATAGAGTGGACGCTTATTTTGCCAAACTCGATATTTCTCAAATACCTGGTTCATTCCCATTTGACTTAAGTCTTGATGCATATTTAAAAGTTGGCTCAACTCTTTTTGTACACTTCGAATCAAGATCACGGTCTCAATCCCTTCCGCCTCAAGTTGGCGAAGAATACGTTGTGCACGGTTTGCTTTACCTGCCAGTAAGGCGTCGATCCAGTTAAAGGTAGTGAAGTGGTTATGGCGACTTAGGGCTTCCTCTAAACGTATGATGGTAAGCTCACCATCCGGGTAGAGTAGGGCCAATTTCTCTAAGCTTTGTGTCAATGCAAATAGGTTACCTTCATGCCATTGAGCCAACATTTGCAGTGATTGCTGATCGGGTTTTAGTCCCAACGTGCGGCAACGTGTCTGAATGAACATAGGTAGGCGTTGAAGGTCTGGCGACAAGCAGCTTACCCAATCGCCTTTTGAGCTTAATACTTTGAACCATTTCGCATTTTCTTGGGCTTTGGTCAGTTTGCTACCAACAATGACGAGCATGATGTCATCATGAAGCATATCACACAGTGTTTGCAGCTCTTTGCTGACGGCGGTTGTTACGCCACTTTCAGGAATTTCAAGCTCAATCAATTGACGGTTTGAAAACAGGCTCATCGCTTGGAAACAGTCGTAAACTTGGTTCCAGACGATGCTAGCATCCACCGCAAAACGGTGTTTTTCCTCAAAACCTTGCTGAAACGCTGCCTTTTGGATTGCTTGGCGGCTTTCTTGAATCAGTAACGGCTCATTACCAAAGATTAAGTAAACCTGTTTAACTTGTTTAGTTAAATGATCCGTTAGCTTATCGGCATAAATTCGCATAGTGACTAAGAGTTTTTGTTCGCTGGCTCAGAGATTTGTCCTGCTTCATATTCGGCACGAATACGGCCCAACTGGCGCATCATCTGTTTTGCAGCTTGCAAGCGCATCTCGTCTTCAATTACGTCACGCTCAACAGATTTTGCAAGTGCGGTCAATGGGTTGTCTAGGTAGTTGCGGTTTACTGTTGTCGTAAAGTTTTTAGAACCATAGCCAGGAATTGTCACACGGTATTTTACTACGTATGTCAGCTCTTTTTCTGCTGCACGGCTATTTTGATAAAGCGATAGTGTACGCTCATCGATTGTCGCTTCCGTCAAATGAAGGTTGGGTACCGTCGATGATGGTTGAACAAGTTCAACTTTGTTCAGTTCGAGTTGAGAGCGAACATAGCGAGTTAATTCACTGTATTCATCGTAGCTGGAGAAAGACATAGTGTGCAGCTCTTCCGGTACGGAATACTCGCCGCGAAGGTGAAAACCACAGGCAGAAAGAAGCCCCGCTAATACCAATACCACTGGTAGTTTAATCAAAGAGAAAAAGCGCATTGATTGTATTCATCCTAAATTGAAGGGGTTATTTACCTTAAACCACTCATGTGAATGGTTTGAGGTAAATAAACAGGGTAGCTAACTACCCTGTTTAATGACTCTTGGTTAACAAATAAGTTCGCTACACAGAGACAAATTGACAGCTGTGATTAGTTTGCAACGATGTTCAGCAGTTTACCTGGAACGTAAATGACTTTACGAATAGTCAGGCCATCAGTGAACTTAACCACGTTTTCGTCGTTTAGACCAAGCTGTTCGATATCGTCTTTAGAGATATCAGCTGGGACTGTTAGCTTCGCACGTAGCTTACCGTTAACTTGAACAACGATAGTTTTTTCGTCTTCAACTAGCGCTTTTTCGTCAAACGTCGGCCATGCCGCGTTATCAATGTCTGTTTCACCTAGTGCTGCCCATAGCTCGTATGAGATATGCGGAGTGATAGGGTAAAGCATGACAACAATAGCTTTCAGTGCTTCGTCAAGGATTGCACGATCTTGCGCAGATTCTTGAGGCGCTTTCGCTAGTTTGTTCATCAGCTCCATGATCGCAGCGATCGCGGTGTTGAATGTTTGACGACGAGCGATATCGTCCGTCACTTTCGCGATAGTCTTGTGAACGTCGCGGCGAAGTGCTTTTTGATCACCAGAAAGCGCTGAGGTATCTACTGCTTCTGCTGCGCCTTTCGCTGTGTGCTCTTTAACTAGTTTCCAAACACGTTTTAGGAAGCGGTTCGCACCTTCTACGCCAGACTCTTGCCATTCAAGTGTCATGTCCGCTGGAGACGCGAACATCATGAATAGGCGTACTGTGTCAGCGCCGTACTTGTCTACCATTTCTTGAGGGTCGATACCGTTGTTCTTAGACTTAGACATCTTGATCATGCCCGAGTGCGTTACATCACGACCTTCAGTGTCTTTAGCAGAAGTAATGCGGCCTTTACCATCACGTTCAACGGCTACGTCTGTTGGAGCTACCCACTCTTTGCCGCCTTTCTCGTTCTCGAAGTAGAACGCATCAGCCAGTACCATGCCTTGACACAGTAGTTGCTTGAACGGTTCGTCAGAAGTTACGTAACCCGCATCGCGCAGTAGTTTGTGGAAGAAGCGTGAGTACAGTAGGTGCATACAAGCGTGCTCGATACCACCGATGTACTGATCTACTGGTAGCCAGTAGTTTGCTTTTTCTGGGTCTAGGATGTCGTCCGCTTGTGGTGAACAGTAACGCGCGTAGTACCAAGAAGATTCCATGAACGTATCGAACGTATCTGTCTCACGTAGAGCAGGTTCGCCGTTAAAGGTTGTCTTCGCCCACTCTTTGTCTGCTTTGATTGGGCTGGTTACGCCGTCCATTACCACGTCTTCTGGAAGAATCACTGGTAGTTGGTCAGCAGGTACTGGGTGAACTTCACCGTCTTCAGTCGTTACCATTGGGATTGGTGCGCCCCAGTAACGTTGACGAGATACACCCCAGTCGCGTAGACGGAAGTTTACAGTCTTAGTGCCTTTGCCCTCTGCTTCTAGCTTCGCTGCGATTGCGTCGAATGCCGCTTGGAATTCTAGGCCATCGAATTCACCTGAATCGAACAGTACACCTTTCTCAGTGTATGCTGCTTCAGAGATGTCTAGCTCGCTGCCATCAGCAGGCTTGATAACTGGCACGATGTCTAGACCGTACTTCGTTGCGAACTCGTAGTCACGTTGGTCGTGCGCAGGTACAGCCATTACCGCGCCTGTACCGTAGTCCATCAGAACGAAGTTTGCTACGTATACTGGTACTTCGCGGCCGTTCAATGGATGAATCGCAGTAAGGCCAGTTGCCATACCTTTCTTCTCCATTGTCGCTAGCTCAGCTTCTGCAACCTTGTTGTTCTTACATTCGTCGATAAACGCTGCAAGCTCTGGATTGTTCTCTGCTGCAAGAGCTGCAAGAGGGTGGCCGGCTGCGATACCCACGTAAGTCACACCCATTAGCGTATCTGGACGTGTTGTGTAAACTTCTAGGTCTTGTTGACCCTTAACTTCAAACTTCAGTTCAACACCTTCAGAGCGGCCAATCCAGTTGCGCTGCATGGTTTTCACCATTTCAGGCCAACCTTCAAGCTTGTCTAGGTCGTCTAGTAGCTCTTGAGCGTATTCAGTGATTTTGATGAACCATTGAGGGATTTCTTTTTGCTCTACAGGCGTATCACAACGCCAGCAACAACCGTCTTCAACCTGCTCGTTTGCAAGAACAGTTTGGTCGTTAGGACACCAGTTAACAGAAGAAGTCTTTTTGTAAACTAAACCTTTCTCGTAAAGTTTAGTGAAGAACTCTTGTTCCCAGCGGTAGTACTCCGGTGTACATGTTGCGAATTCACGGTTCCAATCGTAACCAAAGCCTAGAAGCTTAAGTTGGTTCTTCATGTATTCGATGTTTTCGTAAGTCCAAGGTGCTGGCGCAGTTTTGTTTTTTACTGCTGCGTTTTCTGCAGGTAGACCGAATGCGTCCCAACCGATTGGTTGCATCACGTTTTTGCCTTGTAGGCGTTGGAAACGAGATACTACATCACCGATAGTGTAGTTGCGCACGTGACCCATGTGCAGTCGACCACTTGGGTATGGGAACATGGACAGACAGTAGAATTTTTCTTTATTTGGGTCTTCACTTACAACAAAGGTTTTGTTGTCATCCCAGTGCTTTTGAACTTTTTGTTCAATATCTTGTGGGTTGTATTGTTCTTGCATCGATGGTATCCGTTATCTTGGAATTTGTGAGTTCGGTTAGAACAGACTTAAATAGATCGTCATAGAATACCTAAAGCTAGGGATCACAACAATAGCCAATCTGTACCCATGCGCCCTTAAGTGACGCAGGTAGGAGAAAGATGGAGGTCAGTTATGCCTAAACGTAAAACAGGTTATGAGGAAATGCTCGAGGATGTGATTGAAACCTTGAAGCACAGTCCGGAAGAAGTTAACAAAGCGATTGAGACGTCGGGCAAAGTGGTGGATGCTGCTAATGACTTGACCAAAGATGAGTTGGCTTTAATCAAAGCGTACCTTAAAGCAGACTTAAAAGAGTTTTCAGAGAGTTACGAGGACAGTAAAAGCGGCCCGTTTTACTTAACGATTGCGGACTCGATATGGCAAGGGTTGTTAGAGATTACAGACCGAACTAAAGTTGAGTGGGTTGAGTTGTTCGATGACTTAGAGCATCAAGGGCTATATGAAGCAGGAGAGGTGATAGGCTTAGGCACTTTGGTCTGTGATGAGTGTGGTCACAAGACAACGTATAACCACCCAACTGTAATCATTCCGTGTATTAAATGTGGTCACAAAGGCTTTACTCGCCAGTCATTAAAACCATAAATGGCGAGTAACGACTGTATAATGCAATGAATAAAAAAGAGGCTTAGTCGCCTCTTTTTTGTCTTTTCTACTTTCAAGCTGTTATCAGCTCTGTTTTCTTCTTAAACCGAAAGCCAGAGCTAAACTTAACCCTATCCAAATATACAATGGCCAAGTACCAACGATTCGATATGGCGTTTTCCCATCGGTTGGGGTGAGCTCTGCGCGCAGTACTGCAGTTTCAAACTGCGGTACTTGCTCAACGATTTTACCTTTGTGATCGGTTACCGCTGTTAATCCGTTGTTAGTCGAGCGGATGAGCGGTTTACCTAACTCTAAGGCACGCATACGGGCGATCTCCATATGCTGAAGAGGACCGATAGAGTGACCAAACCATGCATCATTTGAAAGCGTTAGAATGAAGTCTGTTTCGTCAGTCACATTTTGACGCACTTGCTCATTAAAGATGATCTCATAGCAAAGCGCTGGTGCCATGTGCATGCCATTCGCAACGATGTTTGGCTGCACAAAAGCCCCACGGCTAAACGACGACATCGGTAGGTTAAAGAATGGCGCTAATGGGCGCAAAATATCTTCAAATGGTACAAACTCACCAAATGGTAGTAGGTGATGCTTATGGTAACGTTCGCTTAAATCGAAGCTGTAGTCACCGTATGGTGTGATGCCTAGGGACAGAATACTGTTGTAGAACTGTCGATCTTCAGCTTGGTTGACGACACCGGTGATGATTGCGCTGTTATTCATTTTTGCAGCGCTGTCGATATTGCTCAAAAATGAAGGCACTTCAATTTCAAAAGCGGGAATTGCTGCTTCTGGCCAAACGATAATGTCAGCATCCCAGTTTTCACGAGTTAAGTCAGCGTACTTCATGATGGTTGGCCAGCGTTGACTTGGTAGCCACTTTAGGTTTTGGTCTACGTTACCTTGAATTAGTGCGAGCTTAGTCGTGTCTTCTGGTCGGGGTGTTACCCAATCGTAGTTGCGAATCCCAAAGCCAGTACTGAGTAGCACCGCAGGGATAATCACCATCAGCCACTGCTTATGAATCCATGCATAGGCTAACGCCCCTGCGCTGATAAGGATAAATAGAGTAAGCAGTTCTACGCCGCCAATTGGTGCAAAGCTTGCGAGTGGAGCATCTATCTGGCTATAGCCTAGCCATAACCAAGGGAAGCCAGTCATCACCCAACCACGCAACCAATCACTGATCAGCCATAAAGCAGGTGCAGCGAGAAGTGCTTTTGTGAGCGTAAATTGAGGAAACAGCTTGTTGTTGAGCCAAGCAAATAAGCCTGAATAAACAGCCAAGTAGGCAACAAGCAAGCCCATTAAAAATAAATTGGCAATGAGCGGCATACCGCCAAAACCGGAGATACTGACGTAAACCCAGCTAACGCCAGTTGCAAATTGACCTAACCCCCAAGCATAACCAATCCATAGTGCGCGTTTCGGAGTTTGGTTAGCAAGAAGAATCAGTAGAATTGCAGGGCTAAGAATGGCAATAGGCCACAGCTGGTAAGGAGCGAAAGCGAGTGTAGTAGAGGCGCCAACAAAAGCGGCCACTAAGGGCCGCTTAAGGCGATGAAAGAGTTCATTCATCATTGTAATTTTCTGAGATTCCCAATGGGTATCGCGTTACTCTTGAGTGGCTTCAACCAGGGTTTCTTCGTCTGGGATCGTCACTTGGAGTTGAATGACACGACGGTTATCGGCAGCGGTGACTTTGAAGTTGTAGCCTTCAATTTCAACCAGTTCACCACGAGAAGGTAAGTGACCAAAGGCAGTCATGACCATACCACCAACGGTATCAACTTCCTCATCGCTGAAGTTGGTTCCGAATGTCTCATTAAACTCTTCGATGGTTGTCAGCGCTCTGACAGCAAACGTATGCTTGCTCAGCTTACGAATGTCCGTCTCTTCACTTTCATCGAATTCATCTTCAATATCCCCGACGATTTCCTCAAGGATATCTTCAATGGTCACAAGACCAGAAACACCACCGAATTCATCGACAACAATGGCCATATGATAACGTTCTTCACGGAATTCTTTCAGCAGTCGATCAACGCGTTTACTTTCCGGTACTACAACCGCTGGTCGAATGACTTCTTCGATATCAAATGGATTACTGCCTGAGCCTAAGTATTTAAGTAAGTCCTTCGCTAGAAGTATGCCTTCCACATGGTCTTTATCTTCGCTGATCACAGGGTAGCGAGAGTGTTGAGCATCGGTAATCAAAGCAACCAAGGTATCAAGGTCGTGAGTACGCTCAACTGTAACCATTTGCGAACGCGGGATCATAATGTCACGCACACGCATTTCGGAGATTTCCATAACACCTTCAAGCATATCGCGAGTGTCATGGTCAATCAGGTCGTTAACTTCAGAGTCGCGGATAACATCCACAAGCTCTTGGCGATCTTTTGGTTCGCCCTGAAATAGTTGACCTAGACGTTCAAAGAAGGACTTTCTACTCGGACCTTCTGCCTTTTCTTTCTTATCTTCGTTAGAAGAGGGAGAATTATCTTCGTTCATTGTTTCTCAATTAAGTAACGCTATCAGAAGTGTGATAGCACACATAGAGAGGCGAACACGAGAGTCATTTAGGTGGTTCGCCTTTCCCTGTCGAGTGGCCAATAGCTACTCTTTTTCAGCAATGTAAGGATCTTCATAACCCATACCTTGCATGATTTCGGTTTCGAGGGACTCCATCTCTTCGGCTTCGTCATCCTCTATATGATCATAACCTAGCAGATGCAAGCTGCCATGTACAACCATATGCGCCCAATGTGCTAGCAGAGGCTTGCTCTGTTCAACCGCCTCTTTTTCAACAACTTGGCGGCAAATAATCAAATCACCAAGTAAATCTATTTCCATACCAGGAGGTGCTTCAAATGGAAACGACAACACATTAGTTGGTTTATCTTTGCCGCGATACTCATGGTTGAGCGTATGACTTTCTTGTTCATCAACAATACGAATGGTGACTTCGGCTTGTGGCTGGAAGAGAGGGATTGTCTTATCTAGCCACAATTGGAAATCTTGCTGCGAAGGCAGACCTTCTTCATTTTCGACTGCCAGTTGCAGATCAAGTTCAATCGCCATGATTATTCCTTAGTTGAAGCAACTTGTGCATTCAGTTCGGCTTTTGCTGCTTCTAGTAACTTCGCATCGCGTTCTTCACGACGGCGTTTCTCGAACTCTTTACGCTCTTTCTGGTCTTGTGCTTCCCACTTCTCGTACGCGTTAACGATACGAGCAACCACAGGGTGACGTACAACGTCGTCGGCTAAGAAGAAGTTAAAGCTGATGTCGTCAACTTCGCTTAGTACTTCAATAGCATGACGAAGACCCGATTTCGCACCACGAGGTAAGTCAATCTGCGTGACATCACCAGTGATAACCGCGCGAGAGTTAAAACCAATACGCGTTAGGAACATCTTCATCTGCTCAACAGTGGTGTTCTGACTCTCATCAAGAATGATGAAGGCGTCGTTTAGAGTACGACCACGCATGTAAGCAAGAGGAGCAACCTCAATCACGTTACGTTCAATCAGCTTCTCTACGCGCTCAAAGCCCAGCATTTCAAATAGGGCGTCGTATAGCGGACGTAGGTATGGGTCGACTTTCTGGCTTAAATCACCAGGCAGGAAGCCCAATTTCTCACCAGCTTCAACCGCTGGACGAGTAAGTAGAATACGGCGGATCTCTTGGCGCTCTAGTGCGTCAACAGCTGCTGCTACAGCAAGGTAGGTTTTACCTGTACCAGCCGGGCCAATACCAAAAGAAATATCATGCGTGACCATGTTAACCAAGTACTGCGCTTGGTTTGGCGTACGTGGTTTGATCACACCTTTCTTGGTTTTGACGAAGACTTCTTTACCATGCTCGATGTTAGACTCAGTATTCTGCTCAAGAACACCAGACTCTTTGATCGCTAGATGGATTTGCTCAGGCTCAATATCTGGGATCTCACCTCGTACAGGTGCGGTATCAACATATAGAGTTTTCAGGATATCCAGCGCAGCTGATGCGGTATGAGGTTTACCGACAATCGTAAAGTGGTCACTACGGTGGTTAATTTCAACGCCTAGACGACGTTCTAAATGCTTGATGTTGTCATCGAATGGACCGCACAGGCTAGCTAGTCGGCGGTTGTCTGAAGGTTCTAGGTTAATTTCTAGAGTTACGATTTTATTGCTCAATGTTGCCTCTCATTTTTTGCCACTTAGTGAGAGCCTGATAACGACCAGGCTCTCTATGGCTATTTATACGAGCTTACGGCGTAAAAGTAGCTACACCCAGCTCATCTTCGCGACGTGTTTTCGCCATCATCTGCGTTGGGGAAATCACACTACGAAGATCCATGTCTTTTTCAGTACGTACTAGCTCACCACGCAGTGAGTTTGCAAATACGTCTACGATCTTCACATCAACGAACTGACCAATTAGGTCTGCACTACCTTCAAAGTTTACTACACGGTTGTTTTCTGTACGAGCGCGTAGTTCCATTAGGTTTTTCTTCGAAGGACCTTCAACTAGAACACGTTGTTCTGTGCCAAGCATTAAGCGAGAGTAACGCATCGCTTGAGCATTGATAGTTTGCTGTAGTTCGTAAAGGCGCTCTTTCTTCACTTGTTCTGACACATCACAAGGGTAATCCGCTGCTGGCGTACCTGGACGTGGAGAGAAAATAAAGCTGAAGCTCATGTCAAAGTCTACATCTTTGATTAGCTTCATGGTGTCTTGGAAGTCTTTGTCTGTCTCACCAGGGAAACCAACAATAAAGTCTGAACTGATTTGGATATCAGGACGAGCTTTACGCAGTTTACGGATGATCGATTTGTATTCGATAGCGGTGTGAGGGCGTTTCATCATCGTTAGGATACGGTCACTACCACTTTGCACAGGTAAGTGCAGGAAGCTCACAAGTTCTGGCGTATCTTCGTATACTGCGATGATGTCGTCTGTGAATTCTAACGGGTGGCTCGTCGTGAAACGAATACGGTCGATACCATCGATAGACGCAACCAAACGAAGCAGTTCTGCAAATGAACAGATCTCACCATCGTGCATAGGACCACGGTACGCGTTTACGTTTTGACCCAGAAGGTTTACTTCACGTACGCCTTGTTCAGCAAGTTGGGCGATTTCGAACAGTACGTCATCCATTGGACGGCTTACTTCTTCACCACGAGTGTACGGTACGACACAGTAAGTACAGTACTTAGAGCAGCCTTCCATAATAGAAACGAATGCTGTCGCACCTTCAGCGCGAGGTTCAGGTAGGCGGTCGAATTTTTCGATCTCTGGGAACGAAATGTCCATAACTGGTGCATCATCGGACTGAGATTGTTTGATCATCTCAGGTAGGCGGTGCAAAGTTTGTGGGCCAAAAATAACGTCAACGTATGGTGCACGTTCACGAATATGGTCACCTTCTTGCGTTGCTACACAACCACCTACACCGATAACTACGCCAGGTTTTTTATCTTTTAGTGTTTTCCAGCGGCCTAGCTGGTGGAAAACTTTCTCTTGCGCTTTTTCACGGATCGAACAGGTGTTAAGTAGAAGTACGTCTGCTTCCTCTGGCTCTTCCGTCAGCTCGTAGCCGTTTGCAGCATTAAGCAGGTCGGCCATTTTTGATGAATCGTATTCGTTCATCTGGCAGCCCCAGGTTTTAATTAGCAGTTTCTTACTCATCTCACTTTCGCTCGTTCAGTTGTACTTAAATCGGAGAGCTATTGCTCAAATTATAGCCGCCATCACGGCGGTAAGCGGCGTATTGTACTGCTTTAAAAAGCACCTGACTAGTGATCTAGCTAATTCTCTGCAAAGCCTGATGAAATCTAGTTTTTCGCCCTATGCTGAACAAGGTTTTTTGTTAAACAATTTTGTAAAAGTAGCCATGGAAAGTACAATAAAAAACGCCAATTAATCAGCACGATGAAGAGTGAAAAATGAACAAGTATGACATCGCCGTGATCGGTGGCGGTATGGTCGGGGCAGCCGTCGCTGTTGGATTTGCCAAGCAGGGCAGAAGCGTTGTCTTGGTCGAAGGTACAAAACCTAAAGTTTTTGATGCCGCTCAGGCGATGGATATTCGTGTATCTGCAATCTCGCACCAGTCGGTGGAGTTACTTGATTCACTCGGAGCATGGTCAGAGATCAAGAGCATGCGAGTTTGTCCTTATCGGCGCTTAGAAACTTGGGAGCACCCAGAGTGCCGTACTCGTTTTCACTCTGATGAATTGTCATTGGATCAGCTAGGTTACATCGTTGAAAACCGCCTAATCCAATTAGGTCTTTGGCAAGTCTTCTCTCAGTATGAAAATCTAACCGTGATGTGTCCTGAGCGATTAAAAGCCATTGAGTTTGCAGATGTAAATCTTGTGACACTAGAAAGTGGGGCGCAGTTTGAAGCTAACTGGGTGATTGGTGCTGATGGTGCAAACTCTAAAGTTCGTCAATTGGCTGGAATTGGTGTAACTGCGTGGGATTACCGACAACACTGCATGTTGATTAATGTGAAAACAGAATTGCCTCAGCAAGATATTACTTGGCAACAATTTACACCTTCAGGCCCACGTTCATTTTTACCTCTGTGCTCTTTGAGTAACGACGATGGTCAAGTAGTAGGCCAAGGTTCTTTGGTTTGGTATGACTCGCCTAAACGTATTAAACAACTGTGTGCGATGGGTAAACCTCAACTAAGAGAAGAAATTTTACGTCATTTCCCTGCTGAATTAGGCGATATTGAAGTTTTACAGTTTGGCTCATTCCCACTCACTCGTCGTCATGCGCAAAGCTACTCAAGCAAAAATTGCGTGTTAGTGGGTGACTCTGCCCATACGATCAACCCGCTTGCAGGGCAAGGGGTAAACTTAGGCTTCAAAGATGTAGACGTTCTCCTTTCGGTAACAGAACAACAAGAAAAGCTGGAAGATACCTTACTCGCGAAATACGAACGCGCACGTCGACCTGACAACTTACTCATGCAGACGGGCATGGACTTTTTCTATAAAGGTTTTAGCAACGATCTATGGCCATTGAAGTTCGTACGTAATGCTGCATTGAAGCTTGCTGAAAACTCAGGGCCAATTAAGGCTCAAGTACTGAAATACGCGTTAGGTATGTAGTAAGCTACTCAAATCACAGATAGAAAAAAAGCGAGCCATGAGCTCGCTTTTTTAATTCGGCAAATCTAATGATTTCCCGAGTCCAGAACCAAAAAAAGAAAAAACCCAGCAAAGTCATGCTGGGTTTTCCGATAATGGTGCGGAAGGAGAGACTTGAACTCTCACACCTTGCGGCGCCAGAACCTAAATCTGGTGCGTCTACCAATTCCGC
>NZ_JAWOSZ010000013.1:0-143222 GCF_033338615.1 Vibrio sp. Vb1980 | reverse complement strand
ACATCGCTGAAAGCGGTATTTAGATCGATGCTGTATGGCGTGAAATCTTCCGCCAAGGTTTGGTCTGCGAGGTTGCTCTCAACCACAGGCGTGTCGTTCACCGCATTCACCGTGACGTTGACCGTCGCTTGGTCAGTCAGTGCACCATCGCTAACGGTGTAAGTGATTTCGGCATCACCATGGAAGTTCTCAGCCGGTGTGAAGACCAGTTTGCCATCAACAATCTCAACTGTACCTTGTGCTTCAGGTACAGACGCTGATTCAATCGACAGCTTATCACCATCAATATCGGTGTCGTTTGGCAGGACATCAATCGTTACTGAGCTATCTTCCTCTGTAATTGTTGTATCATTAGAGGCAATAGGCGCATCGTTAACTGAGTTTACTGTTACCGAAACTTGAGCTTCATCCTCTAACTCACCATCTGAGATGGTGTAGCTAATCGTTGCATTACCGTTGAAATTTTCAGCCGGAGTGAAAACAAGCTTACCATCGATAATCTCAACGATACCTTGCTCTTCTGGTACAGAAGCAGAGGTAATGATTAAATCATCACCTTCAATATCACTGTCGTTAGCGAGCACATCAATTACAACCAGGGAATCTTCGTCAGTTTGAATCGCATCATTAGTTGTTATTGGCGCGTCATTAACAGGCGTAATATCTAAGTTAGCAGTGCCATTAATAACACCACCATCATCATCAATGATGTCATAGGAGAATGACACTTCAGTGTCATCATCAGCTTCTGGGATGTAAGTCCAAGAGCCATCGCTGTTATCAATTAAGGTGCCATTCCCACTCTCAATAGTGACGTTTGTAATGACAAGAGTATCGGCATCATCAATATTGACATTAGATAGTAATTCTTCAGTAGTTATCGTGATTGGATCGCTATCTTCCTCAACAGCGCTTAATGTCACTGGAGAATTAGTAAGTGGCTTACTTGAGCCATCCCCACTTGTCTCGATACCTGTTGTGAAGAAGTCATTTAAGGTCAACGCTTGAGTTTCAGATAAGCCGAGGGATTCTAAGCCAATAGTTTCAAAGTTTGTTGAGGCTAGCACTTCAGTACCATCTCGTACAATCGTGGCACTATTTTGCAAACTGGAGCCACTATTTTCACCCGCTGCAGGTGCGAGTTCTTCATCAATAGCAGAAGGGTCTTGACCTTGCTCAATAGCACTAATAATCTGTGCTACATCGTCTGAAATATCTTTTAAACCTTGCTCTTGAGCAAGCTGAATTTTCAGGTCTTGAGGCGCAGCATCTGTCATTGCCACTATCCACTTCACCTGGTAGAGGCTGCTGTCCTTCTGCAAGGACTCTCAGCTGCCCATCCAAACCTATTACGACGACTTGATTACCGAGTGGCACTAATGCTGTACGATCCATATAAACCTTAACCCTAAATAACTGTCAAGTTTTTGACTAACAATACTAATTTGCTATATATTGCCCGAATATATAGTGCAATAACAGCAATTTGATGCTCAATAAAGTAATTATGTGTCATACATCAATAAGAATCCAGATGCATAAGTGTTTTATTTTATTAAAATCTGGACACACGTTCCTAGCTATTACCTCCATCTTTAATTTGAGATCTTAATTCAAGTTTTAGGCAGATTTAGTAGGTTGATTTATCAAAATTGAAACAAATGAACAGCGAATCAACAGGTTACTTCATCGCATATTAATGTTATTGTGCGCTAAATTATTGACGCCCTTATAAGTATTCCACTTATAAGCCCTATCACCTCGAGAATTTTTACCATTATCTAGGAGAATCACAGTGAAGTGGACTCGTGCCAACGCCTTTTGTATTGGTATGTTCACCGCTAGTCATGCGTTTGGGCAAACGCTAGAGCAAGCGGTTGAAAACACATTAAAAACCAATCCTGACATCAAAAGTGCGTTCAATGAATTCGTTAGCAAGCAGTATGTGAATGAAGCATCTGGTGGTGCTTACCTCCCATCCGTAGACTTAGATGCCGGTATCGGTTACGAAGGAATCAAACCCGCAGAGTCAGGGCGAGATTCAACCGACCTGACAAGAAAAGAAGCCACCGTGACACTAACCCAGCTAATATGGGATGGCTCAGCGACACTTAATGATATGGATCGAACAGCAGCTGATGCTGAATCGGTCCGTTATCAACTTCTAGCTGATGCCCAAGACACCGCTCTAGAGGTCGCGAAAGTTTATTTAGACTCAGTAAAAGCTTATGAAATTCTTACACTTTCCGAGAATAACTTGAAAGTGCATAAGAAGATCTATGAAGACATTAAAAAGCGAGTTAACTCAGGTATCGGTTCTACAGCAGACCTAACCCAGGTAGAGGCTCGTTTAGCAAAGGCTCACGGTAACTTGGTGGCAGCTCAGAACAACTTATATGACAGCCACACCACCTTTACACGCCTTGTCGGACAGTCACCACAAGGATTGATTTTCCCAAGAGCGGACCAAAACTTTATTCCCTACACCATCGATGAAGCGATTGACTTGGCATTCGAGTCACACCCAGTAATCAAAATCTCGGTAGCTGATGTGGACTCTGCAAAGTTCCAATACAAGCAATCTAAGGGAGCTTACTACCCAACGATATCGGTAGAAGCGGCTCAAACATGGCGTGATGATACAAGCGGTATTGAAGGAAGCAGCGAAGAGACAACAGCAATGTTACGTATGCGTTACAACCTCTTTAACGGTGGTAGTGACGTAGCCAACGCTGAAAGTTTTGCCTACCAACTAAATAAAGCAAAAGACTTAAGAGAACGTGCATACCGCCAAGTCGAAGAAGGTCTTCGTCTATCTTGGAGTGCGTTAGATTTAACACTTCAACAAAAAGAGTTCCTAGCGGATCACGTAGATTCGGCCTCTGAAACTGTCATCGCCTACGAAAAGCAGTATCGCATTGGAAAACGCACTCTGCTGGACTTGTTAAATACTGAAAACGAACTTTTCGAAGCGAGAAAGAACTACTTGGATGCTCGATACTCAGAGCAGTACGCCAAGTACCGCGTTATGAACGCGACTGGCCAATTGTTAAATGCCTTGCGTGTCGATGTACCTACAGAATGGAATGAAAAGGTGGAGTACTGATCATGAAACCAGTGAAGATTCTATTTGCATTGGGTATGCTCGCCATCACTCAACACGTTGTTGCTGAAGACGAATATGAGTATCGTCCTGTACCAAATGCAGAACAAATAGCAGATTTGCAAGATGACGATAACGATGGTGTCATCAATGCTCGAGATATGTGCCCAGGTACACCTGAAGGCTCAGAGGTCGACAACGACGGTTGTGGAGAATACATTAAAGCATCAGATAACATGCAAGTGCGGATACTTTTTGCTAACGACTCTGATGAGATCAATCCAGTCTTCAGAAGACAAGTCCGAGAGCTTTCCGACTTTTTAAAAGAGTACCCTACTACTTCGATAGAGCTGCACGGCTATGCTAGTAAAGTTGGTGGTTCAAAGCATAACCAAGATCTTTCTGAAAGACGAGCACGCAATGTCCGTGAAGCCCTACTAAGCTACGACATCGAACCGAGTAGAGTCCGCATTGTTGGTTTTGGTGACACTCACTTAGCACAGCAAGGGACCGATGAAGTCAGCCATGCTTTAAATCGTCGAGTAACCGCATCAGTCGTTGGTTACAAAGGCGAGATAAAAAGAGAGTGGACAATATTCACAACTCTTCCAGAAAGGTAAAGTACCTGTTTTTGTTTGCTCTGCAAGCACAAAGCAAACAAAAACGAGTGAATACTTAACCTCAGAAAAGGAGCTTCGGCTCCTTTATTTTTACTCATTTCGACAACCGTATTATGCTTTAGGAATCGGCACTTTAGTGTTACTCTAGCCACGTCATAACAACGAGAGTTTTGAAATGAGCAAACTTACATCAGATATCCAAGCGAACCTTGACCTTTTTGTTGCAGAAACGAAAGAAAACCAATTGGTTTGGGGTCTACGCAATGAAGAAGGTTGGCTATCTTGCGATTCAACTGAATTCGAAAACAGCGAAGTCATGCCTTTCTGGTCTTCTAAAGAAGATGCAGAAGCACATAATGTTGAAGAATGGGCAGATTTTACTGTACTAGAAATCCCATTAGATATCTTTGTTGAAGATTGGCTTTTGACTCTTGCTGAAGATGGTGTTCTTGTTGGAACTAACTGGAACGATCAGTTAGAAGGCAAAGAAATGGAGCCTCAAGATCTAGCAAAGCTTTACATTGATTAAAGATTTCTGACCTCAACTTTATGTTGAGGTCTTTCTTTTTTATGCCTCTTCTTTCAATATCTCGACCAAGTGCATAGTTTTACTACTCTTTTTCTTAGTACACCCAACTCAATCACAACGCTGATGCGTTAAAAGCGCTATGATAACTCAACTTTAAAGGCACCTTAAATTAAAGGCTCGTTTAAACATGCGCGTGCTCTATCCCTTGCTTGCGTCACTTTTGCTCACTCCAGTATATGCAAGCGACACTCAAGATATTGAACCAAACCAAAATATCACACAGTGGCACTCTGTCTACCAAACCACACTACGAAGCAACCCTGAGTCGGCATTGAGCATGCTTCAAGATCGCTACCATACAGCGAAATCGGACAGCGAAAAGCTCTACGTAAGTGGATTGATTTATGAATATATGTCAAACATAAATCAGCCTTACTACGGCAGCAGTCAAGTCTTAGACAACCCTTTTTCTCAATTAGAATCAGAATATATTCTTGCCTTAAATGAACGTAAGCATGGTAGTTACGAGGCCTCAGTAGATAGCTTTTCTTCTTTGCGACAGACAATGAAGAAAATATCCGATTCCGAAGGCAAGGCTCTGATGAACTATCAACTTTGTTATACGCTGAATCAACAAGGTCGTTATCACAAAGCAAACTTTTATTGCTCATCCTTAGAGAGCCACTTAAATCATAAGCATCAAGAAAACTTCCCTGTTGATCTCGCTTTGCGCGTGGTAGCAAATAACTACAATTACCGCGGTGACTATGAAAAAGCCTTAAGTTTGTATCGACAGTTGATGGCCAACATGTCGACGCAAAGCGATCCTTCAGGGATTTACAATGACGTCGGCAATTTACTTGCAGAGCTGGGGCAATTTGAACAATCAGAGCAATATCTCATTCAAGCCTTACTGGTTCGCCAAGATGAAGGGACACCTCTTGAAGTTGCGCAAGTCGAACATAGTCTAGGAGCGATGTACAGAAAATCCAAAGAACTCGATAAGTCCATCAGCCACTACAAAAATGCACTAACGATTCTCGAACAACTTCATTACCCATACGGGCAAGGGTTGACCTATTTAGGGTTATCTGCTGCTTTGGCCGATTCTGGGCAATTGGATACCGCGGTAGATTACATTGGAAGAGCATTAAACATTGCCCAAACTTATGAGAATACGCACCTTGAAACAGAGGGTCATTTGGCTGCTGGATTGGCATATTTAAAGAACCATACACCCGAAAAATCGATTGAACACAGTACAATAGCGTTAAGATTAGCGGTAAAAAACGCTAGGCCCTTATTGCAAGCGCAAGCCCAATTACTCCTCTCAAAAGCATACCAAGCTCAAAATGATTACAAAAAGGCACTGGAGCATCACGAGGCCTACTCGACGATTGAACTAACGAACCGAGACGCGAGTAATATCAAGGCGTTAGAGGCACTAGATCTCACTAAAAAAGAGTATGAATATGATCTACAAGTCGCGCAGTTGAACAACGAAACTCTTCTAAGTCAGTACCAGTTTGAAAAACTCACAGACCAACAACGCACTTATAATTTTGTTGTTTTCTGTTTATTGATTCTCCTCGCTCTGGCATTGATGGTTCAGCGACAAACACGCTTAAAAGCCAAAATAGACAGCTTAACGTGTGCATTAAACAGAGCGGCAATTATAGAGACGATTAAAAGCCAAACCTCCAAAGCGGAAGGAGACTTCCGCTACGTTCTAGCATTAATCGATCTAGATGACTTTAAGGCGATTAATGATCAGTATGGTCATCCGACTGGCGACTTAGTACTACAACAGGTATGCAAAGCGCTTAAAGCTAAACTTAATAAGGGAGAGTACTTGGGTCGTTTAGGTGGAGAAGAGTTTATCTTGCTATTGAAAAACGTCGATGAGATTGACGTTCCCTTTAGAATACAAAGTCTGCATAAAACAATTTCAGAAAAGAGTGTACATTCGCTTAATAACCATCAATTGAATATATCTGCGAGTCTGGCCTATCTATCAACCTCAATGCCACTCACCAACTTTGATGAGCTCTATTCGATATTAGACCAAGCGTTATACAATGCTAAGAAGCAAGGAAAAAACTCCCTTGTGGATGCATACAACGAGCCGATCAGTTTAAGTGCTGAGTATATTCTCTAATAAAACCAAACCACCAGCGTAGTGGTTTGTTATAGGTGGAAGCATCAGTAAGCCATTCAGATGCAACACCATCATCAAGGAGTCTTTGTGCCCAAGGCAAGAAAAAACATTCAGTCTCTAGAGCGAGGTTTTCTAATCCTCGAGTTGCTCTCGATGAGTGAGTCTCCCCTATCATTACAGACGATCAGTAATGCGATCCAGTTAAATAAGACGACTGTTCACGGGTTACTTGCGACTCTACACTCTCTTGGATATGTATCCAAACACAACCATAGCTACAGCCTAGGGTTTAGATGCTATGAACTGTCTAAGCCGATTGAACAAAAAAACGAAGCTATCCGACAACATTTTGTTCCATTGCTGAAAAAAATGGCCCAAATGACTAACAACACTGCTTACCTCGCTGTACAAAGTGGCGCTAAAGAGTACTTGTATATCGATGCTATAGAGCAGGATAACCCTCTTACTATCCGTAGCCCGAGAGGGAAACGAGAAGGACTCACAACATCTGCGATCGGCAAGGTTTTTCTTAGTTTTGATGATGAGCTTCGCCGAACATTGCGCCTTGAAAGCCAAATATCCCCCACGTTAGAAACTGAACTTAATCAGGTTGTATTATCAGGTTACGCACTCGATTTAGAAGAGGCAGAGCCAAACCTCAATTGCTTAGCGATCCCCCTTTATTTGGATGGTAAGGTCGTTGCTGTTGCAGGTGTCAGCGGTGCTGCCTCCGAACTGACGGTCACTAGGCTAAAACACTTTGCCAGCATCTTTCTCAAACTTTAAGGTTTGACAATGTCGAATCTTAGGCCATTTTTGTACTGTTTTGATTACATGCTTATACGTCGCCTCTAATATAGTCGTTGTTCAACTCAACAACGTAGGAGAAGCGATGTCTACTGTATTAATCACTGGCGCTAACCGTGGCTTAGGCTTGCAATTTGTCCGCCACTACCTTGGAAAAGGTTGGCAAGTTATCGCAACTTGTCGTTCACCAGAAAATGCTAAGCAGCTCAATGAACTAGTAACCCAATCTAATCAACTTCAACTGATGGCTCTAGACGTCACTAACCAACAAGATATCGATCAGTTAGCCACTCAATTAGCGGATCGTCCGCTCGATCATTTAATTCTTAATGCAGGTGTATTAGGCGAAGAGTGTGCAAAGCTTGGCGAAATGACCCAGAAAAAATGGCTAGAAGTACTAAACATAAATACCGTCGCACCTGCCCTGCTAATTCAAGCCCTACAAGACAACGTTGCGAAAAGTCAGCACAAAACCATCGTGGGAATCTCAACCCGAGTTGCGAGTTTAAGCGATAACAGTTCAGGTAACATGTACAGTTATCGAGCATCTAAAGCAGCGCTTAATCAGGTTCTAGTATCAGCAGCACGCAATCTCGAATCGCGAGGAGTAAAAACTGTCGCAGTTCATCCCGGCTGGGTAAAAACCGATATGGGCGGTGAGGACGCAACCTTTTCTGCCGAGGAAAGTGTTGCAGGCATTGTTTCGGTCGCAGAACAGCTAACACTTGAGCAATCCGGAAGCTTCCGCGTATTTGATGGCTCTACAATCGAATGGTAATTGATCTCTAAATGACGTCTCCCGGCCAAATTGAGGGCCGGGAGAATACAGTAAACCAATAGGCCAAAAAGATAAAAGCTCGCACTATCGTCAGACAAGCGAGCCCTTATCGTCTATGGTGTTGTACTACTGTCAAACGCTGAGGAAGTCAGCGATTGCAGAGGCGTCATTTAGGCAATGATTTCCTGTGAAACTCACTCAATCATCCCATTCAGGCGCTAGCCCTTCAGGGTTTACTTCGCGGCCATTTCTTTCCAACGCATCTATCTTTGCAATCGCCTCTTCACTCAGATTAAGTTCAAGTGCTTTCAGGTTACTTGCTAAATTATCTCGTTTAGTTGAAGACGGGATCACCGCGTAACCTTTTGACAAAGCCCAAGCAAGCGCGACTTGAGCTGGCGTGGCCTGATAGTCCTCAGCAATACCTGCAATAGTTGGGTCCCCAAGTACTTTCCCATATGCCAAGGTCATGTAAGACGTTACCTGAATATCGTTTTCCTGCATGAAGCTGACCAACTTACGATTTTGCAAATAAGGGCTAAGCTCGATTTGGTTAGTAACAATATTCTCTTTACCAACCACTTCTATCGCTTGTTGCAACAAGTCAATATTAAAGTTGGATACGCCAATATTACGGGTTAACCCTTGCGATTTAGCTTCAAGTAATGAAGCCATGTATTCGTTCAAGTTATTGTTATTGCCAGGCCAGTGGATCAAGGTCAAATCCACATAATCTGTATTTAGCTTTTCTAAGCTCTCTTTTAGACTTGGAATGAGTTGTTCCGTGTTCATGTTATCAACCCAGATCTTGGTCGTAATGAATAGCTCATCACGTGCAATACCGGACTGTGTCAATACTTCACCGATTTCTGCCTCATTACCGTAAATCTGTGCAGTATCAATTACGCGGTAACCCACTTCTAACGCATTACGGACTGAATCCTTAACTACTTCACCCTCTAAACGAAACGTGCCGACGCCAAATGATGGTACTTTCATCTAAATCTCCTGAATTATCGATTTTATAGTTGATTCGAAGCAAAACTTTACGCCGCAAGAAACTTTCCGTAAAGTTAACAATACTCAAATCTAATTTGAAATATATTCAACAATGAAAGCTACTCTAGATGAAATGCGCACCTTTATGGCCGTGGTCGATACGGGTTCAATCAGCTCTGCGGCTGAACTGTTATCGATGACCGTCTCGGCGGTGAGTCGATCGGTATCTCGGCTAGAAGCCAAACTCGAAACGACCTTGTTAAATCGCACAACCCGTAAGTTAGATGTTACTAATGAAGGAACGATATACCTCGATAAAGTCAGACATATTGTAGAAGCAGTAGAGAATGCCGAAGCACAACTGAAAAGCCAGAAATATAAGCCTTCTGGCCTCCTACGAATAAACGCAGCTACCCCCTTCTTACTGCACGTACTAACGCCGCACATTGCTAAATATCAGAGCTTGTATCCAGAAGTCGAAATCGATCTCAATTCCAATGAAGAAAATATTAGCCTTTTGGGAACAAAAACCGATGTTGCTTTTCGTATCGGTGAGCTACAAAACTCAACCATGCGCGCGATATTTCTTGGTAAAAGTCGGATTCGAATCGTCGCGAGTCCAGAGTATTTAAGACAACATGGTACTCCAACCTCAATAGATCAGTTACTCAATCATAAGCTACTTGGATTCAACAAGCCGGAGTATCTTAAGGAATGGCCGATCATGGATGATAAGAACAAACTTCTGCGTATTATGAGTAGCCTAAGATCTGATAATGGCGAGACGCTAAGATGTTTAGCCTTACATGGTGCGGGGATAGCTTGCCTGTCTGACTTTATGACCTACTCTGACCGACAAGCTGGTCGCTTAGTGGGCGTGCTTAGTGAACACACGCATAATGTCGAACAGCCCGTTCATGCGGTGTATTACAAAAATGCCAGTACCTCACGCCGGATCAGCTCTTTTATTGACTTCATCAAGCAAGAAATCAAGGTAGAGAACCACCAGTTCCTTTAAAGACCACCGCTGTTTGTGGCAAAACACTTTTGTCTTTTTGCCGCTTTTTCTCACAACAAAAATCTCATAGTGTCCTGAATATCAGGGAGGCACCTTGCCTCCTAGTACTCACAGTAATAGTCAGGCTTCATAATGCATAAAGATTTAAGTAACAGATTCACCATCGGGGTTGAGCTCCCCCTAGATAATGACTGGACCCAAGAAGGCCAGAAAAAACGCCTGCTCCAACGAAAACCGTTCGGCGTACCAGACATGAGTGCACATAAACAGCGTATTATGTTAGCCGATAAGTTAGGCTTTAACGTAGCGTGGGTGAGAGATGTCCCGTTGTACGACCCTAACTTTGGAGACGCGGCACAAATTTATGAACCGTTCAGTTATCTTGGCTATCTCTCTGCGTGCACCGACAACATTCTACTAGGGACAGCAGCGATAGTATTACCGTTAAGACAACCTTGGCTAGTGAAAAAAGCCGCTGCGACCATCAACGAGTTAAGTGGTGACCGCCTGATACTCGGTGTGGCTAGTGGAGACCGTCCTAGTGAATATCCCGTTTTTAACGCTAACTTTGACAGCCGTGGCTCGGCTTTTCGAGAAAGTGTAGAGATTTTGAAAGATACGCAAAATGATAAGCTGGGTAACGATCTACAGTTATTACCCGAGTTTGCTGATATTCCTATCTATGTCGCAGGGTTAGCGCAGCAAAGTCCACAATGGATAGGAGAAAACCTAGACGGCTGGCTCGCCTACCCAGGCACACCTGATGATCATGAACACCGCGTTGTACTTTGGCGCTCCGTAGCGGGAAACAAACCCTACGCCAGCTTTATTCATCTTGATTTAGTCGATAACCCAAATGCACCAGTCGTTCGGCATCACTTTGGTATCCGGGCCGGAGTCAATGGCTTGAGCGATGAGCTAGAAAAAATGCAAGAAGCAGGAGTCAATCACATCGGGTTGCATTTCCGTCGTAATAGCCAACCAATTGAGAAATCAATGGAACAGATCGCTCAGTACGTGTTGCCACGCTTTAACTAAGATCAAATAAAAATATGTGCCACCTTACTAAGGGGTGGCACGCTAGGCTTGGCACTTGGAAAAACAAAAGCTGCAATAACGACAAAAATCTTTTGTTAAAACAACAATAATAGAGTTATTTTAAAGTAAGTCTTGGTTGAATAAAGTCGATGAACGCGGAAATACGTTTAGAGACTGAAGAAGATTTGTAGAAGACAGCATTGACCTGTTCTCGTCCAGTATTTGTGATTTTTTCCGATTCAAACAATGCCACTAACCGTCCAGAATCAAGATCATCTTTCACCATAAAGCCAGATAAACATGCAATGCCGTTCCCTGCCAGCACTAACTGTCTAACCGTTTCACCACTGCTGGATAGGATATCAGGCTCTATCATCTCAAACCCTCGTAATGGCCACTGATTTAACACTTTAGCGCCAGAAAAACCGATCAAGTTATGACTGCGCAAATCGCTCACCGCTTCAGGGAAACCTCGTTTAGATAAATAACCAGGCGTGGCAACGATAAATAGTGGGCTTGTTCCTAAAGGTTTAGCATGCAGTGTTGAATCCGATAATCGTCCAATACGTATTGCCACATCGGTTCTTTTTTCCAATAGATCCACAAAACCCTCATTAGAGGTAAGATCGAGTTGAATATCAGGATAAGCCTCTTTAAATGGCTGAATTAACGGCACGAGTTGATGTAAAACAAATGGGCTAGCGGCATCAACTCTTAAGCGCCCCTTGGGTAATTCACCTCGTGTGATGATCTCTTCTTCAGCTTGCTGTATTTGTAGTAAACCTAAGCGAACCGCTTCAACAAACTGATGCCCTTCCTCAGTAACTTCCACTCTGCGTGTCGTGCGATTCAGCAAGGTTACCCCCAACTGTGATTCAACTTTACTAACCGCACGAGATACCCTAGCGACTTGAATACCTAGTGCATCAGCAGCGGAAGAAAATCCACCACTATCCACAACTGCCATAAGAATCTCTAATTCATCTGATCGGGTTAACATTTCATCCCCTTTCTTAATTGCGCATTTCCATCATTTATAGCAAAAGTATTTTGTAATAAACACCATTTTTCGCAACGAATAACTCTTTAATAATACACGGCATGGAAACGGGCTATTCGTTTATCCATTCATATTCAATGATTATAAGAGAGAGTTGTTATGCCTTTAGCTTTACTTGCATTGACGCTTAGCGCCTTTGCTATTGGAACCACGGAGTTTGTAATTGTCGGTCTGATACCGACTATGGCCTCCGACCTCAACGTATCATTACCTTCAGCGGGTCTTTTAGTTAGCCTGTACGCACTTGGTGTCGCGGTTGGTGCTCCCGTTTTAACAGCGCTGACTGGTAACTGGAAAAGAAAGTACGTTCTGCTTTCTGTTATGGCACTGTTTGTTCTTGGCAATCTGTTAGCCTGGCAAGCACCTGGATACAACACTCTAGTCACAGCAAGGATACTGACCGGGCTTGCACACGGTGTGTTCTTTTCGATCGGCTCGACTATCGCCACTGGCCTAGTGTCAAAAGAAAAAGCCGCTAGCGCAATTGCTATTATGTTTACCGGTCTGACCGTAGCTCTAGTGACGGGCGTGCCACTTGGCACCTGGATTGGCCAGACATTTGGTTGGCAGGCAACCTTCCTAATCGTCGCGATCCTTGGAATCATCGCACTGATAGGAAGCGCTCTGCTAGTGCCGAGTAATCTGAAACAACCACCAGCAACCAAGCTGTCATCGCAAGTAAAAGTCTTGACTCAACCTCGTCTACTTTTGGTGTACGCAATCACCGCGCTCGGTTACGGTGGTACGTTCACAGCCTTCACTTACTTGGCTCCTATTTTGGAAGAAGTTTCGGGGTTTGGCTCTAGCGCTATCAGCCTAATTATGTTGGTTTATGGTGTATCAGTCGCATTCGGCAACATCTGGGGCGGAAAGATGGCCGACTCTATGGGGCCAATCAAAGCTCTGACAGCGATTTTCTCGGGCCTAATTGTGGTATTGCTCGTGTTTAGTGTCACAGCATTTAATCCAATTTCTGCAGTAGTGACCATTCTTGTCTGGGGTGCCTTTGCCTTTGGTAACGTTCCAGGACTTCAAGTTTATGTTGTCAAACTAGCAGAGAAATATTCACCTGATGCAGTCGACGTCGCTTCTGGTCTCAACATTGCTGCATTTAACGTAGGTATTGCACTGGGTTCTTGGGGCGGTGGCCTTATCGTGGCCAATGCTGGGCTGATGCACACACCTTGGATTGGCGCGATCGTAGTATTAGGTGCTCTACTACTAACCCGTTTCAGCGGAATGCTAGACAAGCGTGGAGAACAGCACGCAACGGCACACTGATTCACGTTCCGAATCTATAAAAATCACTTAAATTAGCCCGGCATTACGTCGGGCTTTCAATACAGAGTTTAAATACACCATTGACTGAGGTAGAAAGTTTATTCTACC
This sequence comes from Vibrio sp. Vb1980, assembly GCF_033338615.1. Taxonomy (NCBI): domain Bacteria; kingdom Pseudomonadati; phylum Pseudomonadota; class Gammaproteobacteria; order Vibrionales; family Vibrionaceae; genus Vibrio; species Vibrio sp. Vb1980. The sequence goes on along the minus strand of NZ_JAWOSZ010000013.1, from coordinate 129,723 downwards.
CTTGGGTAAAACAAACGTTCTACCTGGTGTATCAAATAGTGAAAGAAAAAATCGCAGCAAGCCTAGAAAAAGCATTCAGTCAGTATGGCTTCGCCGAGCCTAGCGTACCCCAACTCAAAAACGCCTGCGAAGTCAGCCTGAGAACCCTGTACAAATACTACCCCTCCAAGGAAGCGATGATTGTTGCAGCTCTCGAGCATCGCCATCAAAGGTATTTGAGTTTTTTGCTCGAAGACGCCCCTGCCAATGGAACACCGGCTGTATTACACCTATTCACTCGCCTCGAGGATTGGATGAAGGAGTTTGCACCGAATGGCTGCATGTCCATCAATGCATTAGCAGCCTATCCAGAAAATCTATCTATTAATCAAGCAGTAAAACAACACAAATTGGCGGTTCGTCAGCTTATGGTCCAACTAAGTCAGCGAGAAGACCTCGCAACCACACTCTTCTTGTTACATGAAGGTCTATCCAACGCATGGCCGGTTCTCGGTCACGCTGCCTTTGCATCCGCTGAACACACTCTGCTAGAACTAATGAAGGAGAACAATCAATGACCACAATCCCGAAAGTCATGAAAGGCGTCCAACTTATCGGTCATGGTGGGCCAGATATGCTTCGTTACCGCGATGATATACCTGTGCCAGTCCCCTCGCCTGATGATGTATTGATCCAAGTTGCCGCCGCCGGAGTCAATAACACCGACATCAATACCCGAACAGCATGGTATTCTAAAAATGACGCCAATAGCATGGATGCAAGTTGGTCAGGAGACGCGCTATCTCTCCCTCGAATCCAAGGTGCCGATGTATGCGGTACCATCGTCGCTGTTGGTGAGAATATCTGCCCATCACGAATCGGTCAGCGTGTGCTCATCGAACCATGTATTACGCGCTTCAACAGTCAAGCACTTAGCTCGCCTTGGTACTTCGGTTCAGAATGTGATGGTGGCTTTGCTCAGTTCACTGTTGTTGACAGTAAACATGCATATGCTGTGAATAGTAGTTTATCGGATATCGATTTGGCCTCCTTCCCTTGTTCTTATTCAACTGCCGAGAACATGCTTGTCCGCTCTAATGTCACAGCGAGCGATACCGTACTGATTTCAGGGGCATCCGGCGGTGTTGGCTCTGCCGCAATCCAACTGGCGAAGGCGCGTGGAGCATACGTCATTGCTATCGCCAGCCCAGAAAAGAAAGAACAGATCACGGCATTAGGAGCAAACCAAGTTATCCCTCGCGATGCAAATTTAACAGCGACTCTCGGAGAAAACAGCGTTGACGTAGTGATTGATTTGGTCGCAGGAGAGCAGTGGCCACAATTTCTTCAGGTACTAAAGCCAGGATCAAGATACGCTGTTTCCGGCGCCATAGGCGGCCCAATTGTCGAGCTGGATGTAAGAACTCTTTACCTTAAAGACCTAGCGTTATTTGGTTGTACCGTTTTGGCACCAGAAGTATTCGGTAACTTGGTTCGCTATATCGAACAGAACGCAATTCGTCCCTTAGTCGCGGAGTCATTTCCCTTGAACCAGATAGGTCAAGCGCAAGAAGTATTTTCACGCAAGCAACATATTGGGAAACTGGTTTTGGAAATCACATAGCTTTTGTGATTAACAACGACCTATACAAGTCATTGTAATTTGAGAACCCTTTAAGCATTCTACAAAATGTTCAGTAATTAGGAGTGCGCTACGGTTGGCTTAGCTTGTTATCCCTTTTCATCACGCTAAGCCAGCTTGTAAAAATATGCGGTGTTTGCTTCTGAGTTATAAATGTTTAATACCAACATTATCTTACTTCTGGCGTTCATGAACAGAACCGAGATCTGAACGACTTCGGTGTTAAACCTACGATTCTATTAAATATTTTCCTGAACGCGCTCACATCTTGGTAACCCACTCTAAATGATATTGCGTCAAATGTTAGGGTTGTCGACTCAAGTAAATCACAAGCTTTTTGTACTCTTAAGCTTTGTATGTATTGGTTAACATTGAAACCTGTCGCCTTTTTAAAGCGTCGCTGCAATGTCCTTTCTGTTAAACAACTCAACTCTGCAAGCTCTTTATTGCTCAGTTTTCCTTGATAATGATCGTTTATATAGTGCTGTATTTGAACAATTACCTCATCACCATGTTGGAAGTTTGGAGTAAACTGTTGATAAAAGCGTTGCTCTCTCGGACCAGTATCAATAACCAACATTTTTCCTAACAGGCGCATTACTTCCGGTGACGCAAATAAGGAAACCAACTCCAAACCTAAATCCACCCATGACATCATACCCCCAGCCGTAATGATCGTTCCTTCGTTAATAAGGATGGCTTCTTGTCTTACGTGGATATCGGGAAACTGACTCGCTAATGAAGGAGCCAAGCCCCAGTGTGTCGTACAAGACTTATTGGTCAACAACTGGGTTTGAGCAAGAATAAAAGTACCAGCGCAGGCGGAGGCTAAAATCGCACCTTTACTATATTGGACATTTAACCAGTCGAGTAGCTCTGGCTCTGGTTCTAAGTAATATTGACCAGTGCCGCTAGGCGGAATCATTACCGCTGTTTTCACATCGAAGTGCGTGTTTGACCAGTGATCCAATATCTCTACTTCAAAGTGCACATCAACGCCCAATTTAGCCGCCGCACGGTTTGCCATCTCGAAGAGTTCGCTTAAACCATATACGGAGGCTTGCGAGCTATCTGGGTAATTAACGAGTGCTATTTTCATTTATCTTCAAGTGTCGCTTTTTGACTCTTTTGTGTCATTTTAGACTCTAAAGAAGGTAGCTAAAAGTCTTTATATTATTCGTACCGCAATGATCCTCAATAAAAGGAAAAGAAAATGACTCAAAAAGCCCTACTTGTAATTGATTTGCAAAACGACTATTTCCCAGAAGGAAAGTTTCCTTTATGGAATACAGAATCGACTTTAGACAATGTTAAGAGAGCAATAACTAAAGCCAATGAGCAAAACATTCCTGTGATTCATATTCAGCATATTGCCGACCCTGCCATGGGTATTGCCCCATTCTTCAATGAAGGCAGCGACGGTGCCAATATTCACCCAGAAGTTCTTGCTTTAGCGCCGAATTCCGAAATCGTGGTAAAGCACTTCGCAGATAGCTTTGAAGGAACACGTTTAGAAGAAGTATTGGCAAGCAAAAATGTAACGGAGTTACTTGTATGCGGAATGATGACACAAAACTGCGTGACACATACTGCTATCTCAAAATCTGCGGACAAGTATGATGTTTCGATCTTAATGGATAGCTGTACCACGGTCGATGAAATGATTCACAACATTGCACTTCACGCTGTCTCAACGAGAGTTCCCCTCGTAACTATTGAAGATAAGCTGTAATACACGTAAAACCTTTCGCTCACACAATGCGGGCGAAAGGTCACACATATATGCACTTTCATTGATATTTGCTTACTTTGTGTTAAACATTGGTTTCCAAATAGTTACAAGGAAACGTTTATGAAATGGATAGTCGTATTGTTTATTAGCTTATTTTCAGTTTTCAGCCATGCGAAAGAGTGGAAACAAATTCGCTTCACTGTTGAAGGGGCTTACCCACCATTTAGCTGGACGACAAAAGAGGGAAAGCTAGAAGGGTTTGAAGTCGACCTCGCTAACGCGTTATGCAAAGAGTTAGAAGTAAAGTGCGTTATCTCAAAAATGGATTGGGATGGCATCATCCCTTCTCTCCTTAGTCGCAAGAACGATGCGATTATTGCTGCAATGACAATCACAGAAGAACGAGAAAAGAAAGTCGATTTCACCGTCCCTTATGCAAAAGTACCGACTCGTTTTGTAATGAAAAATGATAGAGAAATCAACATGGATGACGGCAGCCTAAATCGTTTATCTATTGGAGTTCAAAGAGCCACAATTGGTGATAAGTACCTTTCTGCCTTGTATCCAGATATTGATATTCGTCGTTATGGTACGTTCGATGAGGCATTTACCGATCTACTCAATGGACGGTTAGATGCTGTATTTGGCGGCTCAATCGGTTTAAGTGCTGGTTTTCTTGAAACTGCACAAGGTGAAGGCTATCACTTTACTGGACCAGCGTTTACAGAGGAAAAGTGGTTCGGCCGTGGCATTGGCGTAGCAGTGAGAAAACAAGACAAAGAATTAAAAGCATTACTCGATAGCGGAATACAAAAATTGATCCAAAGCGGTAAGCATAAAACCATCGCCAGCAAGTATTTCTCCTATAGTATTTACGAGTAACCTCTTTATCTTTTTATAGCCTGCGCGGTATAGGAAACTTCCCTTTCCCTATATGGCGACAAAAACAGAGCCCTCGAGCAGTCGCCCGAGGGTTATTTTTATAAAAAAGCCCACGTATATAAGTAACCCGCTCCCATGGCCATCGTTAAGATAACGATTAGGAAGGCAGCGATCATTTGGTTCTTAAAAATTGATTTCAACAAAATCACTTCTGTAAGACTTGCGCCAGCACTACCAATAATAAGCGCCATAACAGATCCAAGAGCCATACCTTTTTGTACTAGTGCCGCGCTAAGTGGAATGACCGCCTCTGCACGGATGTACAATGGAATACCAATGATTGCTGCGACCGGAATCGCGTACCACTTCGCTTCACCAGCGAACTCCGCAATGAACTCCGTCGGGATGAAGCCATAGATAAATGAACCAATCGCAATGCCCATCATGAGATAAGGGAACACTTGCTTAAAGTCTTTCCAAGTTGATTGCCAAATACGTACCCAGCGGCTAGGCTCTTTCTCTTCCACGACTGTCGCTGTTGCACTACCGCCAGATGAACAGCAAGACACTTCCACTTTAGGTTCAGGTTTTGGTGCATCACCACAACAAGATGTTTTCGCCGCAACTGGCGTAGGTTCATTGCAGGCGCTGGTATCACAGCTTGATGCTGGTCTCGCTTCTTCTTTTTTCTTGCTTGAATCGCCACAAGAAGTACCGCACGAAGAAGAACCTACCGCTTGATATGCTTCTGGTTTGACGTAACGTTCAAACCCTAGTTTTTCAAGTACATAGCCTGCTACCACTGATACTGACATCGCGATAGCAAAGTAAAATACCGCAACTTTCCAACCAAAAGTCACCACAAACAAACCAATAATCACTGGGTTAAGCAACGGGCTTGCAAATAGGAACACCATCATAGGTCCAAAACCAGCTCTTGCACGCAACAAGCCTTTTAAGAAAGGAATGGTCGAACACGAACAGAAAGGCGTAATCGAACCTAGCAACGCAGCAATGAAGTAACCTTTACCCTTTTTCGAGCTGAGAATAGATTGAATTTTTTCTGGCGTTAGAAAATCTTGCAACACACCGACAATGTAGCTAATTGCCAGAAATAAGATGATAAGTTCGGTTGCTAGAAACGCAAACATATCCAGCGCTTCTTTAGCCATAGTTATAATTTCTGTATTCACATTTACTCTCCTCGTCATTTTTCGCTAACAAGCTTACCTGATAGACAAGTCTTTATTTCGATATTTCTGGAATTATAGAATCACAAAACAAAAAATCAACAGAATATTTCCATAAAAATGGAATAATAAAACTAGTCATTACTTATCATAAAGTTACATGTCGTTAGCTATGCAGACTGGTTGTCTATGATAATTTCAGAGCATCTCGAATCCTTTTTATCAAACATAACCTAAAATTATCAAAATAAGAAAAAACCATAATTATTGCAGCAGCCACCCTCTGAGTTAGTATGACTTTCGACCATTCTTAATAATAAGGAAAACCTATGAGAGCGATAACTTACCAACGAGATAACGATACTTTCTCTTTATCCGAATTACCTACACCAAAACTAGAAACCCAATTTGATGTATTGGTTAAAGTTAACGCTGTTGGTTTGAATCCTGTCGATGCAAAAATTCATTATTGGTCAGACATGGTCACTAACATGGATAACAATTTTGTTGGCGGGTTAGACGTATCAGGAGAAATAGTCTCTGTAGGCGATGCGGTCGTTGATTGGAAGGTTGGCGATAAAGTGTTGTATCACGGAAACATGAGACGCCATCACGGAGGATTCGCTGAATTTGCTATCCATGATTCAAGAACGCTTATAAAGCACCCTCAGGTTCCGGTTGAAGTAGCAGCATCTACACCTTGCGCAGCCTGGACCGCATATCGCGCTTTGGTAGACAAGCTCGATATTTCAAATCGAAGCAGCATTTTTATCGCCGGAGGTGCTGGCGGCGTTGGAAGCTTTGCTATTCAGTTAGCAAAGACATTTGGTGTTGAACAGATCATTGCTACTAGTTCAGAAGCTAATCACGCATATTTGTCCTCGTTAGGAGCAACCCATACGATTGATTATCATCATGAAGATGTAGTTCAACGAGTAATGGACATTACCGGAAATCATGGCGTTGAGGTTGCACTCGATTGTGTAGGCGGTGATAACGACCGAATTGCAGCCTCGGTGTTAACCTTTGAGGGAGAAATGGTGGAGCTCGTCAAGACTGTCGACCCTTCTCAATATCCAGATGCCTTCTTAAAAGGCTTGGGCTTCCACCAAATAAGTTTGGGCTCTGGTCATGTCTTTGGCGAGAGAGGGTTTGCAAGTATCGTTAATGCCGGAAAGGAAGTGTCTGAGCTATTAGAAAATGGAGAATTGGAAGTACCGAAACTGAAGATCATCGGCTTAGAGGATGTAGGTAACGCACTCTTGGACATGCGAAATCAGAGAACAGTTGGAAAGATTGTCGTTAATCTGAACCAAAAATAATTAATAAAAATCTCGAGGCACACTGGCAAAGTAATGAGCAAGTTAAAGCATCTTGTTACTTTGCCAGATACGAAAGACTTTTATTTTATCTATAACGATGAATGAAAAACAAAATCTCTTGTCATGCTTCCCTGCACTTCACCAAAATTAGGCGTTTTCGAGAGTGTCTCTCCAAGCCGCTAGCAATTTAATATGACGTGGTTCAATCCCACAGCAACCACCAATAATGCTTGCTCCCTGCGCATGCCACTTTTTAGCATACTCAAGATATTCAGTCGGAGAGAAATGACGAACTTCCTGAATGGTCTCGTTGGCTTGGTGCGCTTGCTTTATCGGAGCAAAACTATTTGCGAAAACACCTATCGTCAATTCTCTACCTGACTCACTCAATACTGCTTGTGTATCAATGATCGCTTGCTCGACAACTTCAGGAATAGAGCAATTGAAAAAGATACCTGAAACATTTGTTTTCAACAGCGTATTAACCGCGACTTTAAGAGATTCCCCTGAGCGAAGGCGAGGCAAAGAGTTAGGCTCATCCATTAAGGTGAAAGCAATATAATTGGGCTTATCTGTTTTGGCTAAAATTATTGATAGAACCTCAACTTCAGCGAGGCTAGACACGGTCTCAGCTAACCAAATATCAACATATTGATCTTGAGCTTCAAATAACTCAGAAGCCACTTCCAGTGCCCTTTTCGGCTCGAATAATTCAGGCCTGTAAGACCCCATTACAGGAGGAAGAGACCCCGCAACGAGCACTCTACCGTTAGAGCTGGTGACTACATCTCTGGCAATTTTAGCTGCAGATTTTGCTAACTCAGTCCCCCGTTTTGCATAGAGTTCCTCGCCTAAGTGAAATGGGACACATGCATAACTGTTAACAGTGATAATCTCAGCGCCAGCGTCTATGAAATTCTCATGGGCCATTTTTACATACTGTGGTGATTCAATTAGCGCTTGTGCACTCCAAAGCGGCTGAGAAAAAGGGGCGCCAATACGTTTTAACTCTCGCCCCATGCCACCATCTAAAATTGTTACTTTCTTCATTTAGACATCCATACCGCCAAACATCCATAAGCTCTATTCAAACACAATTTTTATCAATTCAAAATGAAATTGTTATGTTTAAAGTGAACAAAAACTTAATGGCTGATTAAACACTCTAGTATTTACCAGACCTTTCATTCGGACCAAGATAATGTTATCGCCATTAACTTCGAGTAAAAAGCCCATTATCTATGTCTCTCGGCGAGGCGGGCGTTACGAGCAACAATAGTGCATGAAGTGATTGAGGGACTCGCCCTCAATCAAATTTTCTCTTTATTATAAGACCTTAGATAAAAACTTCTGCAATCTAGGATTGGAGGGGTTATCAAAAAATCGCTCAGGAGAGTCAGAAACCAAAAGCTCACCATCTTCCATAAACAACACCCTATCAGCGACCTCTTTTGCGAAACCCATTTCATGAGTAACCACTACCATCGTCATTCCGTCCTTGGCCAAATCTTTCATCACATCAAGAACTTCTCCAACCATTTCAGGGTCTAGTGCTGATGTGGGTTCATCAAACAACATAATGTTGGGCTTCATTGCTAACGCACGAGCGATTGCGACGCGCTGCTGCTGTCCACCTGATAAATGATTAGGATAATTATCCATTCTCTCCGACAGACCGACTTTATAAAGCAAATCTTTTGCTTCTTTCTTCACCGATTCAGGGTCACGTTTAGAAACCTTTAAAGGTGCTAACATGACGTTCTCTATCGCCGTTTTATGTGGAAAAAGGTTGAAGCCTTGAAATACCATGCCCACATCAGCGCGTAGTTTATTGATATCCGTAGATTTGTGGTACATATCGATACCATCTACGATAATAGACCCACTATTTATTGTCTCTAATTGATTGATCGTCCGTAAGAATGTTGACTTACCAGAACCTGACGGTCCTACGATGACAATCACTTCCCCTTTTTCTACATTTACCGATACGTCCTTGAGCGCATGGCAGCCATTAGGGTAAATTTTATTAATTGTTTTTGCTGAAATAATGTATTCCATTAATGACTCCACCATTAATCACTTGCTGCCAATTTCTTTTCTAACGTTTGTATTGCCCAAGATAAGGTACTAGTTAGAAGCAAATAAAGGGCCGCAACGGTAAACCAAACTTCAAATGGGGCAAAACTACCACTTACGACTTCCCTGCCCGCTTTTGTCAGATCAGTAATCGAAATCACGGAGACAAGTGAGGAATCTTTTATCAGGTTGATAAACTGCCCGGCTAAGGGAGGTAATGTCTGCTTAAACGCTTGAGGTAAAATGACATAAATCATCGCTTTGGGATAATTCATTCCTAGTGAACGCGCCGCTTCCATTTGTCCTCTTGGGATTGACTGGATTCCCGACCGCACAATTTCTGCGACGTAAGCGGCGGTAAACACGGAGAGCGCTATCACTCCCGCAGTAAAACGCTCAAGGTCAAGCACAGTACCAATAAAGAAGTAAACGATAAAAATCTGTACTAAAAGAGGCGTTCCACGAATGACCTCGACATACACAAGCGCCAGCTTTTTTAATGCCGGATTGCTGGATATGCGCATTAGTCCAACAACTAAGCCCAACGCTAGAGCAATGATAAGTGACCAGAGCGAGATTTTAATGGTCGTCACAACACCATCTAAAATTGGGCCAGAGCGCCACTCTTTTATAGTTGCTAAGGTATCTCCTTCAAAAATAAGATCACCTTCATAGACGTCGACAGACTTATATTGGCTTAGTTCAAGAACAATATCACCATGAATACTCTCCAGAGCCAGTTGGTTATTCTCGTCGAGAATGATGTTCCCATCGACAGGCGCGGTAATGGATGAAGCAGCGTTAGTGGCAATATAAGGAAGGACACGCTCCCAATTCCAGCTGTAATCGATTCGCTTACCTGACAGATAGACAAGGCCGCAAATTGATAGCAAAACAAGAACAAAAACAGCGTTCCACAATAGGGATTTAAAGTTATTTTGCATGTGATTCCGAGAATGACTTTGATTAAAGTTGGTTGGGTATTTGAATAAAGAAAAGCGTTAGCTTCACAGCACGAACCGTTTGGTTGGCGATGAACCGAGCCAGAAGCTAGCCGCTCCTCTACAATAACAAAATGATTACTTAACTTGCTTTAACCATTTATCGTCGTTAAACCACTTATCGTAAATGCGATCGTAAGTTCCATCGCCCTTAATTTGACGTAAATAGTTGTTTAAGAAGTTAAGCGTATCTGGATTTCCTTGCGGCACAGCCCAACCCAAAGGCTCGTAAGTAAACGGTTTAGCCAAGTGCATTAACTGCCCTTTGTTTTCCGCCACATAAATAGAGTTGTAAGGAAAGTCATAAACAAACGCATCTACCTTTCCGTTGGCAACCTCAAGTACCGCTTCAGACTGAGTTTCGTATAGATTTATCTTAGCTTTCGGAAGGTATCGTTTTACCGCTTGCTCACCCGTTGTCCCAAGCTTAGTTGCAACAACATATTCTGGACTATTGAGATCACGGTAACTAGACACTTTACCTTCATGTTTGAGATCTACGAGAATGGATTGACCAATAACCACATAGGGATCAGCGAAATTCACCTGAGTATTTCGCATAGGTGTGATAGTCATCCCGCCCATAATCATGTGACACTTACCAGTCAACAGTGTTGGGATAATGCCATCCCATGAAGTGTTTACCGGCACAAACTTAACATCCATGGCACGCGCCATTTGCTTACCCAAATCGATATCAAACCCGATGTACTGCCCATTTTTTGCTGTCATTTCAAAAGGCATATACCCAGAATCAAAGCAGACTTTTAGCTCCCCTGTACTTTTGATGTCGTCTAAAATTGGGTCTGCATTAACCGTCGTCGAAACAGCTAACCCCAGTGCAGCAAAACACAATAACTTTTTCATGGATATTCCTTTATCATTTGTTGTAAAGTTTTTTTATACACGACAATAGAATAAAAAACCACAAACAATGACTTTTTAATCACTAGAATTTGTAGGATCGTTACTAAGCTGGAAGATCTGAATGAAAATCTATACCAAGCCATTGCAATTGAATTGCATGCATTAAGTGATTAAGTTGTAGGCAGGTCACTATAACGACAAGAAACATACGCTTTGACTGAATAGTCAGCGTTTCCGAGAGTGGTTTAATTAATAACGAAACCATACAGATATTCGCTTTTTCACATTGACCGTAATGTCAAAAGTGCTTGAGTTTTATTGTTGACAATTCTTCCATAGTTAATGGTCACAAATGTGATGTACAGCACATTTCTATAATGGCACTATCACCTTTGTCGAGAGATATTAACAAGGATTCGTTGGACATCTTGACTTTGTAATACAAATAAAAAGGTGACTATATGAAAAAACTAATGACGCTCTCATCACTATTATTATTCAGTTTATCTGCTACTGCTGGTATTCATGTCGAACACTCTACAAACAAAGTTGTTCTCAATGACTTTACGACAAAAGATGCCGCTTATAGCTCTGCGTTTGATCTTGTCGATGAATACCAAACGCTATCAAAACATGAACTTAGAAATCGTCTAAACATCATTGGAAGCGGTTTCCCTCGTGATATTGCAATCGATGATAGTAAAGTGAGAGTTGAAGAATACGCACTTAACCGTGATGAAGTTAAATATCGTGCAATCATAAACTTCGATTATCACTTCAGAACAAGTGACGGCGGTAAAAACTAAAAAATCATCTGCACCTTTACTTTCTTAGAGCCCTTCCTATTTTAAGAAAGTAAAGGTGTCTAATCATATTGAAACGACTGCTTTTCATAAATCGCTCTCTCCTTACATAAACAGTATCAATCCCTACCTCTATCGTTTACATAAAAATAATTTTTCCAATCTTCATTGAGATACATTTCGTCGTTTGGCGCTTTATCATTCACTTGGTTCGCCATATGGATTCCACATCACTTAAATGAAAAAAAACCTTGAAATTGAGTTAAATTTTCTATGAAGATTAACTAAATCTAAGATCGACAATTGTCGTTACATTTTTATCGTTTATAGCAATATATAAAATGACTCTTTTTTTAATTAACCATAAAGAGTGAAAATAAAAAAAGGCAACAAGACACTTCTTGTTGCCAAAGAAAAAATACATCATTCAAAAAATATGAAAATGAAAACTAGCAGTGGACTAGCTAACAAAACCATTATATTCAAACACTTAAACAAGTAACGATCAATATAATCCATTATATATGGATGAAAATCAGCACTTATTAAATTACACCGATAAATAAAAAAGCCTGAAAATAGTTTCAGGCTTTTTAGATTTATTAATTTTTTAGAATGAATATCTCGCAGCTATTGCAAGAATATCGTCTTCATTGTCTACATCTGTAATTCTGTATTCTGCTAGTGCTTTAAAATTAGAAGTCAAATCGTACTCTGCACCTAGTGAGTAGTAATCGACGACATCTTCATCATCACGCTCTAGATTGTTATAGCCAACTAGTGCCCAAAGCTTATCTGTTACTTCATAAGTGGCAACTGCTTCAATACCGGTGTAATCAATATTACTTTCAGAACCATCTTTAGCCCAGTTTTCACCATCACTGTATAAAACAGAGGCATAAAACTTGTCGTATTCAAATGCAATAGCACCCGTTAGCAGCTCTGCATCTTCTGCACCCGATTGCCCTTCACCTTCGTTGTAACCAAGCGCAACTTTGAAGCCATATGGCAACTTGTAGTCCGCCGCCGCACCATAAGAGGCTGCATCTGTTGACACTTCATCGTTTTCAGCCTGATAGCTAACATGAATATTCAAACCTTCATAGCTTGTCGTTAGCTTAAATACTGAATCGGAGCGACCGGTACCATATAGATCCGCACTTACGCCAGCAGCTTCATTACCAAACTCCGGGAAAATATCCGTGTAGTCAGATACTAAAGTGACCGCACCGTATTGACGTCCATAACTTACTGTTCCGTAATCTGCACCAACGCCTACATAGCCTTTTCGGATATCAAATTCATCATCTTCAATCCCATCAGCATCTCTGCGATTAGACTTAAATTCCAACTCATATAAGCCGAATGCATAAAGATCTTCATTTATTTTAGACTCACCTGAAAGTCCTACACGAATGTAGCTATTATCTCCGTCAGCATTTTTATCATCAGAGAAATAATACATCCCTTGCGCTCGGCCATGAATATTTAATACTGATTCTTGATCTTCATAAACTACGGCTGAATTTGCAGCACTTGCAGAGAAAAGTGCTGCGATTGCGATCGACGTTCTTGTCATTTTCATTTAATTACCACTACTTGTGTTGTTTGAATCGAGTGAAATTATGAACAGTGGCAATTATTTTTAAAGTGCAAATTCAACCATATTCTATGGATAAATATAAACAAGCTCTCAATCTAAAACATTATGTCCTAGTACTCATATTAGTCGAGATAATCCATCCAAACAGGAGGCGTTCCTATTATTTTTTGAACAGTATCAATGAACAGTTTGGCTAATGGTTGTTGATTTCGGTGAGTATACATTGCATATATTTCCCCTATTGCGGGAAGATTATAATCAGGAAGCAACTGTACAAGATCTTGTTTACTCAAACTCTCCTGAAGAAAGAACTGCCCAATTAAAGCATACCCTAGATCAGATTTTACGGCATCGAGCATTAACTCAGTTTCATTCACGAAGTACTGCCCATTGATATTATACGTTCTAACGTCGCTTGATGACTGGCTTGGCGCTATACGTAGCTTATCCGCCTTAAAGTTAGCATTCGAGTATATTACTGCTGGCATTTTTATAAGCTCTTCTGGAGAGCTCGGGGTTCCATACTTGTCAATAAAACTCTTCGATGCAACCAGTGCCATATTATTACTTGCCAACTTACGTACTATCATGTTGGACTCTCGGATTGGTCCGATACGAAACACAACATCAAAACCTTCGTGGATAACATCGACTCGATTATCATCGAGCAGCAGCTCTACAGTAATGTTTGGGTACTGTTTTATAAACTCTTTAACTGCCTGATTTAAGTATGCTCTGCCAAAGAAAGTGGAGCTTGATATTTTCAGATTACCTTTCGGTTCATCCTGAAATGTAGCAGCAATACTACGAGTTTCAGTTAGAACCTCTCTTACTTTCTTAGCTTGCGCCACCATCTCAACACCTGCATTGGTCAGGGATAGCGAACGTGTGGAACGGTTTAACAGCCGTAAGCCTAATTCATCCTCTAGCTTTTTGATCTGTTTTGACAAAGCTGAACGATCTATATGATTTCTGTCAGCAGCTTTAGCAAAAGTTCCGTATTCAGAGACATCCAGTAGTAATTCAAGTTGGCTTGCGAGATCCACTGCACAATTCCTTATTTAGTTTTTATTCTTTATGTGATGGGAAATGGATTTTACAAAATTAATTTCAATTTTTTATGGTTCAAATTGCATCAGTGAATTGCAAATAATGCACGAATTAAAAACGCTTTAATTTTCGTCGCTATCTTTAGCTTCTGTTTAGTTATTCCTATCTATTATGGCTTATTACATTTAACAATACTCCACGTCTTTAAAACCCTAAACTGACCTTTTTCAAACCAAAAAATGAGCATTTTGACCAATATTTAATCGTGCATTTTTATCACTACTCTATGTTCGCTGAGGGCCTATTTACCCATAGGTACAATGAATACAATGCCGTTCCTTTTAGTATGAACAGAATCATTTAGGGCGAGACAAATGTTAAAGAAAGTTTTCGGCATTGGCCTTTTATCCGTTTTAGCTGCTTGTGCAGACGAAGAGATAACCAAGCAACCTAATACTCCCTTACCTACGATAGACGTCTCCAAAGTCATCTATGAGCCCGTTCAATCGTGGTTCACCTTTACAACAAGGCTTCAAGCCCCAGAGAAAGTTTCTTTAATGCCACGCGTTTCCGGAGTTATTGAAACGGTAGAGTTCAAAGACGGACAGAGTGTCAACAAAGGCGACTTACTCGTCACTCTTGATGATCGAACCTTCAAAGCTCAGGTCTCACGACTTGAAGCGCAAGTTAAGAGTGCTCGAGCTGCGCTAGAGCAAGCAGCAAACGAACAAAAGAGAGCCGCCCAACTGGTTAAGCGAAAAGCCATCTCAGCGGAACAAGCAGAGGCCCGAGATACCGCAGTAAAGCAACGCTCTGCAGAACTAATGGCCTTGCGTGCTCAGTTAGAATCCGCAAAGTTAGATCTTGAGTTTACGAAGATATATGCCCCTATTAGCGGCACTATTTCAAGAGCATTCATTACTAAAGGAAACAATGTAAACGCAAATCAAAGCGTTATATCAAACATTGTCTCTAACGATCAGGTATATGCATACTTTGATGTCGATGAGCGAACTTGGAACCGTTACTTCTCGACAATCAATGCCGACTCTAACTTACCTACTCGTCTTGAACTATCTGGACAAAATGGGCAGGTGTTTTTTGGACGCGTTGACTTTGTCGACAACTCCATCAACGAAAACACCGGTACTTTGCAGGTTCGAGCGGTATTCGATGCAACAAAATCAAACTTAAAAGTGGGATCGTTTGGCCGAGTTCAGATATCAACAACCAAACCAGTTGAACGAGTTCTCGTTCCAGAGCGTTCTATTGGCACAGATCTAGAAAACCGCTTTGTATTAACACTCAATGAAGAGAATACGTTGCAAT
Organism: Vibrio sp. Vb1980; assembly: GCF_033338615.1. Classification (NCBI taxonomy): domain Bacteria; kingdom Pseudomonadati; phylum Pseudomonadota; class Gammaproteobacteria; order Vibrionales; family Vibrionaceae; genus Vibrio; species Vibrio sp. Vb1980. Next base: position 114,244 of record NZ_JAWOSZ010000013.1, on the reverse strand, counting down.
ACAGCATCGTAACCTTAGGCGAACGTTACGGAACATTTCGTGCTATCGAGAATGGCTTGAACGCCGACTCAATTATTGCGGTAAATGGCCCAGCAAAAGTTGGCCCAAATAGCAAAGTCACACCAAAAAATGTCACGCTAGATATTAGCAATACTTCATTGATTATGGCTTCAAACTCAACATCGTTGCCAAACAAACGTTTAGCTCAAGACTAAGAAGACAACCGAATGAAATTTGCACACTTTTTTATTCAAAGACCCATATTTGCCTCTATGTTATCGCTATTGATATTAATAGTAGGCGCAATTTCACTTTTGCAGTTGCCTGTGAGTGAATATCCAGAGGTTGTCCCTCCTACAGTAGTAGTTACAGCAAACTATCCTGGTGCGAACCCAAAAGTAATCGCAGAAACAGTTGCTACGCCTCTGGAGCAAGAAATTAATGGTACAGAAAACATGTTATATATGTTTTCACAGGCAACCAGTGACGGCAGAATGACATTGACCGTAACCTTTGCTTTAGGTACGGACTTGGACAAAGCTCAGGTTCAAATTCAAAATCGCGTCACTACAGCTTTGCCCCGGTTACCAGAAGCCGTCCAACGGTTAGGAGTTGTTGCCGAAAAAGCCTCTCCTGATCTCACCATGGTTGTGCATATATATTCTCCAGATTCTAGCCGTGAAGTCAGTTATTTAGCTAACTACGCTAATTTAAACTTGAAAGATGAGATAGCTCGGCTCGGAGGCGTTGGTGATGTGCGCCTTTTCGGTGGTGACGAGTACTCAATGCGCTTGTGGTTAAATCCAGATGAGCTCGCTTCTAGAAATCTAACCGTAATGGACGTTGTCTCCGCCGTCCGATCTCAAAACCAACAGGTGGCAGCAGGCTCATTAGGTGCGCAACCAGCCGCTAATGAAAACCAATTCCAAGTTTTGTTGAACGTAAAAGGCCGCTTGGAGAATATTGATGAATTCAACGACATTGTAGTAAAAGTTGACGAAACAGGGGCTTTGACACGTCTTAAAGACGTTGCACGCGTAGAGCTAGGTCAAAACTCTTATGCACTGCGCGCCTTGTTAAATGGTAAACCAGCGGTGGCGATGCCCGTATTCCAGCGCCCTGGTGCTAATGCTATTGAGCTATCTAATCAGGTTCGTTCAACCATGGACCGTTTACAAACAGCCTTTCCAGCTGGAGTTTCATATGAAATAGCCTACGACCCGACCGTCTTTGTTCGTGGTTCGATAGACGCGGTGGTTCATACTCTGCTAGAGGCAATTGTACTTGTTGTTGTCGTAGTCATTTTGTTTTTGCAAACATGGCGCGCGTCTATCATCCCTATCATTGCGGTGCCTGTTTCATTAATCGGTACGTTCGCTGTAATGCAAATGCTCGGAGTATCGATTAACACACTTTCGTTGTTTGGACTTGTTCTCGCCATAGGCATCGTCGTCGATGACGCCATTGTCGTCGTCGAAAACGTGGAACGGAACATCCATAATGGCCTTGCACCACTAGAAGCAACGAAACAAGCAATGACCGAAGTTACCGGGCCAATTATTGCAATTGCTTTAGTGTTATGTGCGGTGTTCATCCCGACGACCTTTATTACAGGGTTATCCGGTCAGTTTTATAAGCAGTTCGCACTAACAATTACGATCTCGACGATTATTTCAGCAATTAACTCGTTGACGTTATCGCCTGCTTTATCAGCACTGCTATTACAAGATAAGAACGCAAAACCCGATCGGCTAACCAAGCTATTGGATGCGGTTTTTGGTAAGTATGTTTTTGCGCCATTCAATAGAATTTTTGAGTACAGCTCGAACCAATATCAAGCTCTGGTCAAGAAGCTGATTCGCTTTAGCCTTGTTGTTGTGGTGGTATACATTGCGTTACTCGGGGGAACGGCTTCTCTATTCAAAGCAGTTCCTGGAGGATTCATTCCTCAACAAGATAAGCAGTATTTAGTTGCGATCGCCCAACTTCCAGATGCAGCAAGTTTAGATCGAACAGAGTCCGTTATTAAAGAAATGGAAAACCTCGCGCTGGCAACACCTGGCGTAGCACAAACCATTTCTTTCCCAGGCTTATCGGTCAATGGTTTTACTAACAGTCCGAATAGTGGCATCGTTTTTGTTACGCTTGAGGACTTCGATAAACGAAATGATCCAACTCTCGGAGCAAATGCGATTGTTGCATCTTTGAATAAGAGCTTTTCAATCATTGATGAAGCCTTCGTTGCGATTTTTCCACCACCACCAATCCAAGGACTTGGCTCTACTGGCGGCTTTAAACTTCAAATCGAAGACCGAGCGAACAAGGGGTTTGATGAGCTCTTCAAGCAATTGAACTTGGTAATAAGTGAGGCATCAACAAGACCCGAGCTGATGGGATTATATTCCACATTTCGTATACAAGTGCCGCAGATGGACATCCAAATAGATCGTGAACAAGCGATGCTGCAAGGTGTTCCTCTAGAGCAGGTTTTTGATGCGCTTCAAGTTTATTTAGGATCATTATACGTCAATGACTTCAATATGTTTGGTAGAACATACAAAGTGAATGCCCAGGCAGACATGAACTATCGTCTCGAACCTGACCAAATACTTAACTACAAAGTAAGAAATGCTGCCGGACAAATGGTTCCTCTCGGCGCTGTACTGGAGATCATACCCACGATTGGGCCTGACCGCGTGATGCACTATAACGGCTACCCTAGTGCAGAACTAAACGGCAGTCCTGCTTTTGGTTACAGTTCTGACCAAGCCCAAACGGCTATTGAGGAAGTACTGGATCAAAACCTAGCAGAGGGAATGGTTTATGAATGGACTGATGTAACCTACCAGCAGATTTTGGCTGGTAACACGATGGTGTATATATTCCCACTTGTTGTTTTGTTAGTTTTCATGGTGCTAGCTTCGCAGTACGAGAGTTTAAAACTACCATTCGCTATCATTTTGATCGTTCCTATGACCATTTTTTCTGCACTAGCAGGTGTTTGGTTCATTGGTGGTGACAACAATATATTCACACAAATTGCTTTGATTGTCCTTGTGGCTCTAGCGTGTAAAAATGCCATCTTGATGGTGGAGTTCGCTAAAGAACTTAAAGACAATGGCCAAGATACCTTATCAGCGATTTTGGAAGCATGTCGTTTACGTCTTCGACCGATTCTAATGACATCAATTGCATTTACCGCTGGTGTTATTCCATTAATGATTGGTACAGGGGCCGGAGCGGAAATGCGACAAGCAATGGGTATTGCCGTATTCTCGGGTATGGTAGGCGTAACGGTATTTGGATTACTACTCACACCTGTTTTTTACATGTTAGTGAGTCGAAACAAAAAACGTCAAACACTATAACCATAATATAAATACTCATTTAAATTCATACTAAAGGGAGCTATTGCTCCCTTTTCTTTTGGTTATTAAGTATATTAATAATTTCTAGACAGAGCAGTAGTTATACATGAAACTAATACGCTAATATCTAACTTGGATAAACATTGTGGATTTAGCAAATAAACTACACCTGCTTTTAGAAGTCTCTAAAGCTGGATCTTTTGCAAAAGCAGCAGATGGGATGAATATCGACCGCTCTGTTTTATCTAAACACATCAAGCAGTTAGAAGAGCACTTAGGCGTTAGGCTATTAAACAGAACAACTCGCTCTCTTTCATTAACGCAAGTCGGCAAGCAAATAGTTGAAAAAGCAGACCAAATATCTCAACTCCTTGATGATACTCAACAAATAGCGGAGAACTTTCAGACTGAGCCTTCAGGGAAAGTACGAATTTCAAGCTCAACATTATTTGGAAAACTCTATCTACAACCTTCGATAGAGAAGTTTTTACATAAGTACCCAAAAGCAAGTGTTGAACTAATGCTAGATGATCTTCATGTAGACGTGATTAGAAGTAATTTTGATATTGCTTTTCGAATCGGACCTATGAGGGATTCATCAATGGTAGCAAGAAAATTAGCAAAAAATACGACTGCAATCATTGCTTCTCGAAATTTAATTGAAAAACATGGTAACCCAGAAACGCCTGATGAGTTAGTTAAGCTACCTTTTATTATTTATTCAAATGGTAATTTTATTGTCGATAAACTTAAATTCTACGACAAAGAAAAATCAGATGGTTTAGATACATACCCAATATCAGGATCATACATGGTCAATGAAGCTGAGCTAATAATTGAAAGCGTAAAGTCAGGTCTGGGCGCAGCACTTATAGGTCAATTTATGCTCCCTAACAACCTAGAGTCTTCTAATTTAGTTCAACTTTTACCAGAATATGAAACTCAAGATTTTGGTGATATTTATGCCATGTACTCACACCGTCAGCAATCACCATTGGTTAGGGCATTCATTGATATCGTTCAAGAAGAAATTGGCATACCACCAATATGGGAAAAGCATTTCAATAAAAGCTAGGTGATTCTATTTAACCAAAATAAACATAAAATAAAACATCAAATAAAATCAATAAATTAAACCAGGAATGTTTAATATTCATCGAAGTTTAACGTTAGGTGAATTAAGTTCCATTCTAAATGGCGCTTAATTCACTAAATATAAAAAATTCTTGATTTATAATACTAACAAATCCATCACCTATACAAGTTACGATGTATATTAAAGAAAAACACACCTCGGTCACTAGTTTGTTAGTATATAAAATATCTTATCTTATTTTTTTGGTTATTTATACGTTAGCAACGATTTATTTTAGCGTAAAAATGGACAAAAGCACATCGGAGAACTCTCTAATAGAAATGACTCAAATAGCATTTGTGCTTTTTTCATCGTTAATGTGTTTGTATAAATCTAAGGAATATCTTGAACTCAAACACATATTAGTAATAATGTCTTCATTTTTTATGGTTATATTCGTTAGAGAAATGGACTACCACATAGAGCAGTATTTCCCTCACGGTTCATGGAAGTACCCTGCTTGGATTATAATAGTCTCGGTCTGTTATTTTTGTTTTAATAATATAGTTAACATAAAAAATGAGGTAAAACTTTTCATTTCTCATTCTAGCTTCACGACATTAACGATTGGCTTTTTTATTGTTTTCTTATTCTCACGCTTTGCAGGGTATGGTGATTTTTGGGTCGAGTTCATGGGGAACTCATACAATAGAGACGTGAAAAACTTGGTTGAAGAAAGCTTAGAGTTACTAGGTTACGCGATACTTTTAAACGGTGTTTTACTTATTAAAGTAGAAAATCACTAAGTATAAATAAGAGTTCAGAGCTTGTAGTTCAAGCTTTGAACTTTTTTGGCTAAAAAAAAGCAGCAAATTATATTTGCTGCAAATGATGAAAAAAACAATATGCGTAAGTTAACTTCCTAGCAATGGATGCGTTAACGAGTTAATAATAACGAACCGTAACAATTAAGTCTCGTTGAAAATAATCCATAAAGAATGGCATTTATTACACTGTTAATTATGTAACCTTATCTAATCTAGTTATCACACGCCGTCGTTTTTATATCTTATCTCTTTCCGTCAATAAATAGCTCTTCACATCAGATCCCATTTATCATCCCACAACAGTCGGATTCACAACAAAGCAATAAAAATCAATAAATTAGAAGTAGCCACTTAAAAAGTAAAAAGGAGTAAAAACGAAACTATGTCAGATAGAACATATTAAAGATCACCGGCTCTGAGTAGAAAACCGTTCATACTCGTTACGCATACAATCAATAAAGACTTCCATCGCCGGCGTCACACACTTCCCAGCATGATAAGCACAAAGTGGCTTGATCATCTGTGAAAATTCGGTGAACTCAAGCTCTTGTAAACTGCCCTCTTGCAACTCTTTTTCAACCGTAAAACGAGGTAAATAAGAGATACCAATATTACTCTCAACGCAGTTTTTGATCGTATTAATACTGCTAAGTTCGATCATGTTGTCGATGCTAGTATCACGCTCCTGAATAATGCTCTCAAACATCTGTCGAAAAAGGCACTTAGGGCCATTGCTTATAAACCCTAAATCAATATGTTGCTCTCTCTTCTTTAAATCTAGCCCTTTTAAAAGCGGTGAAGCAACCAATACCAGTGGCTCCTGCTCAAACTCGTGGACCTTGAGCGTATCGTCATTACCTACTCGATAAAACACACCTAAATCAGCTTTATCCGCTATCAACTCATCTCGAATCTGATAGCAATTTTGTGATTGCAGAGAGAGTCGGACATTGGGCGCTCTGATCCTGAACTCTTTTAAAACATTAGCCATCTTATAAGCAAGTTGAGTCTCAGCAACCAGCACTTTCAATTCACCGGTCGGCTCCGAGTTTTCTTGCTGTGCTGTTCCCTCAATATTTTCCATCACTCGCGCCAGTTCATAGACGTAAGGCAGTATCTTTTCTCCTGCTTGAGTCAAAACCATCTTACGCCCTATTTTTTCGAACAGCTGCAAAGACAGATCTTGTTCCAACTGCTTGATTTGAAAGGTGACGGTTGATTGCGTGCAATAAAGCTTCTGTGACGCTTTTAGAAACGATCCTTCTTCAACAATAGCTTTAAAAGTAAGAAAGCGTTTTAGATTCATGACTAGACTCCACAACCAACAGTTCAATAAATTAAAAGTCTAAGTTTTAATTTATTCAATTTTTTAATCAATTGTAGCGAAGTATAGTGCAGTAAAAACAGGAGAGATAGAGATGACCGCCATCTACACCGCATTTTTTACTTACGTAATCATTACTTCAATTACACCAGGGCCAAACAACATTTTATCGCTCAGCATCGCGACGCAATATGGACTAAAACGCTCAACAAAAGTGATTTCGGGGATGTTTTGTGGCTATGTTGTTTTGATGCTACTTTGTGGCGCTTTCACGTATAACATGATCAGCCTCTTGCCCGTGATTACACCTTGGCTAACATGGATTGGAGCAGCTTACATTGTTTGGTTGGCTTGGGGGCTTGCTACGAGTGAGATCAAAACTTCATCGGATAATTCTAAAGGTATCAGTTTCTTAACAGGTTTCGGTTTGCAGTTCGTTAATGTGAAAATCATTCTTTATGGAATTACCTCTATTTCTACGTTCGTACTGCCCCACACTCAGAATATCTACTGGATCTTAGCGACTAGCCTCATTCTTGCTTTGATCGCACTTCTTAGCAACGTAGTTTGGGCCGTTGCAGGAAAGCTACTTCAATCGCAATTCCAGAGATATGGCAAAGTCATCAATATGAGCTTAGCAGCAGCTCTGATCTATTGTGCGACACAGTTATTTACTTAAGTATATAGTTGATCATCAAGAACAATATTGCTCTTCAACTTAGACGACTACGTTTATGTGAAGAGCAAATTCTGCTCTACAAATCGCTGCGGTTTCTCGTGCCCTTACTCGCTCCTCCCGCGCCTCCATACGGCAGTTTTTGAAGAAGTAGATTCAACGTCACTTAATCAACCTAAAGATACGAAATCTTGTTTAGCTATACATACACGGCCTTGGCGACCTCGGCAATAACTAAGCATTACTTAGTATACACAAATCAGAAAAACTAAGATAATCTTAGTCATCCAAGTCCTTCGTATGAACTTTAAGTGTTGTTTAATAACCCACTCCCAGCCCGCCTTAAGCATGCGCGTAAACAAGCGAATCTGTCCCAAAAAGCACTGGGCATCCGTATCGGCATGGATGATAGTTCTGCAAGTGCAAGGATGAACCAATACGAAAGGGAGCGCCATACTCCCGACGTAAAAACGCTCAAACTTATCGCAGATGAGCTAAACGTACCTCTAAACTATTTTTTTTGTGAAGATGAAATCACCGCTGAACTTGCTGTGAATCTCCACAAGCTGTCAAATGATGACAAGCAAAGAGTGCTTGAGAGCACAGCCCAGTTGATTGCGGACGCAATCGCTACGAACAAGTCGAGTACGTAATTGGGATTAAACGCCTAAGAATACGTATCAATACCAAAGAATCAAAGAGCATAACTAAGGGTTCAACATGGCTACAACAAAAGCACTTGTGGTTTTTTCCGGTGGGCAGGACTCTACGACCTGCTTAATCGATGCATTAAATACATATGATGAGGTTCATGCTATAACGTTTGATTATGGCCAGCGTCATTCAGATGAAATAGATATCGCTATCGAATTAGGTAAGCAACTTAACATCAAAAGCCACAAAGTCCTGGATGTAAAATCAATTAATGAGTTAGCGATAAGCTCGCTGACAAGAGACAACATTCCGGTATCTAATGACTTAAGCGACGCTAACGTACCCAATACATTCGTTCCAGGGAGAAACATCCTCTTTCTTACTTACGCATGTATCCATGCTTACCAGCTTGGTATTCAAGACATCATTACGGGAGTTTGCGAAACAGACTTTAGTGGTTACCCTGACTGCCGAGACAACTTTATTCGCTCTCTAAATCTCTCTTGCAATTTAGGTATGGATAAAGCCTTCAATATTAAGGCTCCTTTAATGTGGCTTACTAAAGCAGAGACCTGGGCTCTAGCTGATAAGCACAATATGTTGGAGTTTGTCCAAAACAATACGTTAACATGTTACAACGGAATCGTTGGTAAAGGCTGTGGTGAATGCCCAGCGTGCCTACTGCGACAAAGCGGCTTAGAAGAATACTTAGCGAGCAAATAGTCTTTGTTAGCGGTAATAGCGCTGGGATAAAACCTTTTGCGTTAGCTTCTAAACGTTTTATCTCAGCGTGAAACTCCAGCCAACAGAGCTTTATTTTGATGCCGCCAGATTGGTGGCATCAATTAAATGCGAAACGATTGTCGAACCAAAGATAGCACTACACCACAACAGCCAACACTGCTTAGCTTTTACAACGCTATAAATTGCTTAGATATATCGACAATGTTTCGATAGCAAAGCTACCAACGGCATTACTCGCGAAACCGGGATTAGATAGAAAAGCTACCTCGAATGATGACGAGTCTCTCGTCTAAGCAATACTCAAATATTTATGAGTTTGAACAGACAAACGCCAATTGCGGGCAATACACGTATCAATACACAATTGCGTAGCACGAGGCTTCTGGCTAATTGGTTGTAGTGCAATGATAGTCTCAGCCGCTACGTTCGCATTTGCTAAAAGATCATCAAGGTGGTCGATGTCTTTCTGGGTACCGACTGGATGCTTAATCTCATTTGCCCGCTCTAACGCGCTATTAAGCACTGGTAATTTACCTTTCATTGCTACTTTTGGTGACACTGTCACCCACGTATTTTCTGAAGTAATCACTTCTGATGTGCCACTGGTTTCAATTTGGCATTGGCACCCCATATCTTCAAACGCCTTTGTTAAAGGGCGCAGATCATAAATACAAGGCTCTCCACCAGTAATCACGATATGCTTAGCATTAAAGCCTTGCTGTTGATATTGCTCTACGATGTTCTCGGCAGATGCAACACACCACGTCGGAGAGTCTTCCGTTTTCACCAGAATATCGCCTATTTGACGTTGATCATTCTCATCTGCATACCACGTTTGTTTGGTATCGCACCATGAGCAACCAACCGGACACTCTTGAAGCCGAACAAAAACAGCAGGGACTCCAGTGAAAACCCCTTCCCCTTGGATGGTTTCAAACATCTCATTTAGCTTATACAACGCAGAACTCACTCAACTCATAACATTTCGAGGCGAAGACCATAATGGACACGCGTGTCTAGGTCAATTTAAACCAAAAATTAATTGTTAAAATAGACCATTTTGTAGTTTCATAGCGTAATGAATATAGGTTTCTGGTTAACGTTAAACCAAGCCTTATTCACTGACAGCTCCCAAAAAACTTTAAGGTAAGAAATGATGTATAAACTGATCGCACTAGATATGGATGGCACGCTACTCAATAGTGATAAAGCCATTTCTGAAGAAAACAAACAAGCGATCGCAAAAGCTCGAGAAGCAGGCGTTACTGTCGTTCTCGCTTCTGGTCGCCCATTAGAAGGAATGCAAGACAAGCTCGACGAACTGAATATCCATTCCGATCGAGATTTTGTTCTTTACTACAACGGTTCGATGGTCAAGAACGTAGGCACAAACGACATCATCCACCAGCAAATCATAGATGGTAAAGCTGCAAAATTGGTGGCGCGAAAAGCCGAAGAGCTAGGTGCGTACGTCCATGCTTTTAGTCAAGTTCATGGTTTAATCACCAACGAACACAACCCTTACACCGATATTGAAGCAAAGATAAATGGCTTAAATGTCACCGAGATGAACTTCGAATCACTAGAAGACGATCATCCAATCATCAAAGCTATGATGGTTGCAGAGCCAAGCAAACTAACAGAAGTTATAGCAGCACTGCCAGCTGAAATGCGCGAAGCGTTTACGGTTGTTCAAAGCGCTCCGTTTTTCCTTGAGTTTCTTAACCCTGCGAGCAACAAAGGTATTGGTGTTGCCGCAATTGCCGAGTATCTGGGAATTAAACCGGAAGAAGTTATCTGTATGGGTGACGCAGAAAATGACCACCACATGCTGAAATACGCTGGCCTTGGTATCGCGATGGCAAATGCAATGGAAGAAACCAAGCAAATCGCTGACTACATTACGGCAAGTAATGATGAGCACGGTGTCGCTAAAGCTATAGAAAAGTTCGTGCTCAATGCATAGCCCTTTCCGCCATGTCTGTTGCGTTAAGCTTCTTACGTTTAACATCCCTAGCCGTCCAAGATAGGCAAGCGGCGTTGTTCGTGGACTAAACGTGTAAAAGCCTTGCTGTAATGCAAGGCTTTGTTTTTACTTAAATACTAATAGATAACAAATACAGCCATCAATCTAGCAACGTTTTGCTCGGTTGGTTTTCACAAGTCAGCTTCCTTGCAAGCAGCATAAATAACAACATTAATAATGGATAATGTAACGTCGACAAGACTAATGACCACAAACCGCTAAACGATACGATATTAGCCGAGTACAAATAGAGTTGATCAACAAGCAACAATGCCAGCGTCACAAAGATCATCTGCCGAGTATCTAAATGTGCTTTCGACTCTTTAAATGTCATGACCAACGCTGATGCAGTGATTAAAATTGCTAGCCAGCGACCAAACACAGGTAATGGCCAGATGACGGAGATGACCGCTGTTGCCGCAGTCATAATTAACCAGACGCCTTTTGAGCTTAGAACTTGATCAACGTTCACATCTTGATTTGTTTCCAGTCGAAGAACATGCCAAGCCACCAAGCTGCCTAACAGCGCGCCAAATAACATATCTAAAATAAAGGCACTGCCGAGGAAAAACTTACCTAACACCACAGTAAGAGTGATGAACACGAAGACTGCCGTTGTTCCATTCAAACCAAAATACTGGGTTCTATGAAACAAGAACGTCAGCACACAAAACCACACAGCGATAGGCAAGCTAGGAAAACTAAAGCCAAAGCTGTGCGTTAACTCCATCATTGGTATATAGACATGTGGGCGCGGTAGCGAAAAGCCTTGTTGAGCGACAAGCACCATAAGCGACGTTGTACTAATTGCGAAAAAGAGTCGGTACACAAACCGGCTACCAAAGCGCATCATGGCAAAAGGAAATAGAAAGAGTAGTACCGTCGGTTCTATCAGATCTATAACGAGTTTCGAGATCTGACTAGCTACCTCGTAACTCGTTTCTGACAACGCCCCTACCCAACTCTGTAAATCTATCAGCCACGCCAATTCAACCTGACGAAATGAAGGCGCGGATTCGATCAACTGAGTCACATAAGATACTGATTGCTTGGTAGCTTGATCAAAAAACTGAGTGGCTTGTGGCCATTGCTCAGGATAACGATATAAAGATGATGGTAATTCAGATGGGCTAAGCAACATCGCTGACGCAACTTCTACTCCATAATGAGGGGCAAACCAAATAGGCAGTTCATTTCCACCTAAAGAATTATTCATAGAAAAAGCGATAATGTCAGAGTCTGATATACAGTCGTAAAAAACCGCAGTGTCCGTTCTGCCAAGCTCCTCTCCAACCGTAACCACTATACCGGTTTCTTCCCACGTTTCTCGTTGAGCAGCAACTTGTGGAGACTCACCATCAATAATGGTTCCGCCAGGTAGAGAAATCTTATCCGTTAATACTTCATGAACTAGCACTAACTTGTCATCAGCGCGAACAATACAGAGCGCTCCTTTAACTTCGCTCGCAGTGGCTTTAGCCGTAGAAATCGGTGAAACAGGTAACAAAATAAAACAAAGGATGAGTAATAACAGCTGTCTCAACACAAAATATGACCTTAAATAAACATAATGATAACCAATGAATCATGGCAGTTAATCTTATCTTTTTCGACAAAAATTAAGTAACGAGTTATGCCAAACTGAGTTGATCGCGTAAAACCTGATCTCAACGCTCACTGGAGAATAATTTAATGCAAACCTGACAAAAATCAGACAAAACATAAAATGTTGATCGCAATTCTGCCAGTTATATAAAGATAACGTCAGGACAAAGTCATACACATTTTGTGGGTTCTCATAGTTGACACAATAAAAAAGGGCTTATTATTCGCAAACAATAAACCCCAGTTATGGTAACTATGTACTGATCGTTGAAACCAAGAATGAATCTTATCTCATGGTCAACGAATCAAATTCACTGGCCCGATCGTTAGTTAGACGTGCAATTCGCATCGCCGACTTTTTGCCAAACACCCCAAGGCCCTGAGTCTGCTGGATTATCACCTTGAGTCCACCACTGCGCTTGCCAAACTTTACCATTCCAAGTAACCGTATCTCCTTTGAGATACACTAAGCTGGCTTGCCATACAGTTTTACAGCTATCTGTGGGAGGCGTTGTCACCGTTTTCGCTTGAGCGGATACTAACGCTTGGTATTGTGTGCTGGTCTTATCAACGTTGAAGTTCAAAGCCACTCTTGCTTCTCCGCTCTGAGTAGCACCAAATTCAACATCAACACGACAACTTGCATTCATTGCTAACGTCGCCTGAGAGCACTGATCATTGGCAATAACAGCTGCATCAGTAACACCCGAAGCAAACGCGCGAACATTTTCCACAGTGAACGTGGTGTTCCCTGAATTCTGGATAACAAAGCTATGTTGCTGTAACTCCCCAACATTAAATGATGCCAGTGTCTGTTCGGTGGTGTATCCAACAGAAACATTTTCTTTTGGTGGTGTTGCTGTTCCGATAACACCATCGACAAAATTGCGCATAGCAGCGATATCGCTATAAACCCCATACATACCAGGACGAGCACAACCTATTCCCCAACTGACCACACCAAGTTGAGTAATTACACCACTGCGATTAATAACGATTGGACCACCACTATCTCCCTGACAAGAATCTATCCCACCTTGAGGAATACCCGCACAGAATGACACTTCTCCAACCGTTGTGTAGTTGCCACCGGCTTGACGGCAAGTCATATCCGACACAAGTGGGACGTCAACCTCCTGCAATCGAGACGGAGAGCTTCCTCCTTCAGAAGTTCGCCCTAAGCCAGCAACACTAAGCCAATCTCCGATGCTCGCGTATTGCGTTAGACTACCATTCGCAATCTCAACTGAAGAAACACCTTGAGGCACAGAGTCGAGCTTCAATACCGCGAGGTCATGAGAAAGCGTCGCGCGGCGATATGCCGGGTGCATATGGATCTCACTGACGTTTGCACGAACACCATCACTACCGTTATAAACAACGCCACCGATTTTAACCGCAATCTGACTCGGAGAATCACCCTCAACACAATGTGCAGCAGTCAGGACGTAACCATTCCCGATATAACTGGCCCCACAATACGATCGGTTACCATAACGACTAACAATTTGGGTGTAGAATTTCCAGTCACGTGGGTCGGCAGTTACTCCGCCTACGATCTGGGGTTGGATAGTGTGATTTTGCGTCTGAGACAAATCATCAGCACTTGCGAACATTGGCAAAACGGCTAAAGCAAGTAACGATTTTGTTAGTTTCAAAATATTGTCCTCTTGTTTTTGTAAGCACGATCCTCGTGCTACTAATAAACAAGCAGACAAAAACGCCGATACCAATGTGGGTGCATATCAATTTGTTAACATTGCGAGCAACTTATAGAGAAAAGTCTATTGACGAACTGAATGATTTCAATTCGATAGAACCTAAATCACAATATTAAAGTTAAATACGATTATTCGTTCAGCGGTTTTCTTAAATAGTGGATATGATGTGCAAATCCTTGTTTTTCATACAAAGATATTGCGCCCTGGTTAAAATGCCATACTTCAACAAACATCTGTTTTGCACCGTAATCAGAGAACGTTGACTCAATTTTATTAATCAATGCCTGCGCCGTACCTTGTTTTCGATATTCAGGCAGCACATAGAGCTCATCCACACTTCCCATCATAACTGGCTGGCTGACGGTAGAAATAAGTTCACAGAAGTGACCAGAGATAAAGCCAATAATTTCATCTCCTTGTTTTGCTACGTAAACAAGGCACTCAGGGTCGTCAATATATCGAGCAATGCTTTTTTCTTGTTCTATCTCCTCTGCCGTTTTGAAAAGCTCAGGAGATTGAAGATGATGCTCATCATGAAGCTCGAACATAAGATCGTTGAGCAACTCTAGGTCGCTAAAACACGCAGGTTTAATCGCAAACGTGGTCATACAAAGGGTCACTAAAAATGGAATGGCTGTAGTTTGTGAGGAAAACGTCGTATTGGCAAGTCACAAATGCTTTCACGATACGTTTGTACTGTTTGAACAACAAAAAGGCCCCTGCACTTAATAAACGTACAGAGGCAGAACCAACCAACAGAGTTCGAGGATCAGGGGTTAGTTAGAATTGAGTTTTTCTCAGCGTCGTAGCACTCGCTCAATTTCGTTCAAGCTACTTGGGTCATCAATCGTTGACGGAACGGTGTATTTTTCACCATCAGCTATTTGACGTATAGTTCGACGCAAAATTTTACCTGAACGTGTTTTCGGTAAACGGTCTACAACCAACGCATGCTTGAAGCAAGCAACTGCACCTATCTCACTACGCACTTTGCCAACAAGCTCACCTTCAAGGTCTAGCTCATCCACTTTGACGCCGTCTTTTAGTACCACAAAGCCAAGTGGAAGCTGACCTTTTAGATCATCGTGGATACCAACCACCGCACATTCTGCAATCGCTGGGTGGCCTCCTACTATTTCTTCCATTTCACCTGTCGACAATCGGTGTCCCGCGACATTAATCACGTCATCAATACGTCCCATAATAAACAGGTAACCGTCTTCATCCAGATAGCCACCATCACCTGACACGTAGTAGCCTGGGAACTGGCTAAGATAACCAGTTTCAAAACGGTCATGATTACGCCAAACCGTTGGCAGACAACTTGGTGGTAGCGGACGTTTTAATGCGACAAAGCCTTGTTGGTTAGGCCCGACAGCCTCTCCAAGTTCATTCAGAATTTCGACCTGATAACCCGGAATGGGCTTCGTCGAAGAACCAGCTTTAACTGGCATCATTTCGACACCTGTCGGGTTGCCAGCGATGGCCCAGCCCGTCTCGGTTTGCCACCAGTGGTCAATAACGGGCTTGTCCGCTTTGCTCTGAACCCACTCCAGTGTCGGAGGGTCAAGGCGTTCTCCCGCCATAAAGATGGTTTTCAGATTCGACAAGTCGTACTGTTTTAAGTGCTCGCCTTCCGGATCCTCTTTCTTAATCGCACGAAACGCCGTTGGTGCAGAGAACAACGCATCTACTTTATATTCATCACACACTCGCCAAAATGCGCCAGGATCCGGTGTTCGAACAGGCTTGCCTTCGAATAGGATAGTAGTGCAACCGTGAATCAGTGGAGCGTAAACAATGTAAGAGTGCCCTACTACCCAGCCCACATCAGATGCCGCCCAAAAGACGCCATCTTGAGGAATGTTATAGATTGCGCTCATGGAGTACTTCATCGCGACAGCATGGCCACCGTTATCACGCACAACGCCTTTCGGCTTACCTGTCGTGCCCGATGTATAAAGTATGTAGAGCGGATCGGTTGCTAACACCGGAACACAACCATGTGGCAGCGCTTGTTTGTACTCTCGCTGCCAATCTAAGTCTCTTTCTTGGTTTAGCTCAGCGTCGCACTCTGGACGTTGGAAAACAAACACTTTCTCAGGCTTCCAACGGCTGTCCATAATGGCTTTGTCTACCATTGGTTTGTATGGAATGACTTTGTTGATCTCAATCCCGCACGACGCCGTCATGATCACTTTCGGCTCTGCATCTTCAATTCGTACAGCAAGCTCATTAGGTGCAAAACCACCGAATACTACGGAATGAATCGCCCCCAAACGCGCGCAGGCAAGCATCGCCATTGCGGCTTCTGGGATCATCGGCATATAAATAACGACTCGGTCGCCTTTTTCAACACCTTGAGCAGACAGCATGCCAGCAATTTTTGCTACTTGGTCACGTAGATCGCTATAGGTGTACGTGGCTTTACGACCTGTCACTGGCGAGTCATAAATGAGTGCAGTATTATCACCGCGTCCTTGCTCGCAATGGTAATCTAATGCTAACCAGCACGTATTCATTACACCATCTGGAAACCAACGTTCTATGCCGTTTTCATCAGATTTCAAGATAGTTTTAGGAGATTCAAACCAATCGAGATTCTCCGCTTGAGCGCGCCAAAAACTCTCCGGTTCATTCTTCGCCCATAAGTATTCTTTTTCGTATGAAGACATATTGCTTCCTCCAGTATGTCCTGACATTGCTCTCGTTCTACTCAAAGATCGCTCTTTTAATCCAAAGATCGTCTCTTTTAATCGAAGACATAGAAGGGTACACGCACAAATCCCTCCATCAGTATTCTCGCACTTCGGCTCATAATGGCTTTTTGCACCACCCAGCCCTGCTCAGTTTGCTTCGCTTGTGCCCCAACTTTTAACGTTCCTGACGGGTGACCAAAAGTCACGGACTCTTTTTCACCGCCACCAGCGGCTAAATTCACTAACGTTCCGGGCACACACGCAGCAGAAGCAATAGCAACGGCTGCTGTTCCCATCATTGCATGATGTAGCTTGCCCATCGACAGCGCGCGAACGAGCACATCAATATCCGACTCATTAACGGCTTTACCACTTGAAGACAGGTAACTTTTCGGTTTAGAAACAAACGCTATTTTCGGCGTATGTTGGCGTGTTTGAGCTTCTTCTAAATCAGAAATCAGGCCCATTTTTAACGCGCCATATGCACGGATGGATTCGAACATCGCTAATGCTGTGTCATCGTTGTTGATATCGTCTTGCAGCTCGGTGCCCTGATATCCTATCGATTCAGCATCAATAAAAATGGTTGGTATGCCCGCGTTAATAAAGGTCGCGTTGAACGTACCCACATCCGGCACCACCAAATCATCAACTAAGTTACCCGTTGGGAACATACTTCCTTCGCCATCGGAAGGATCAACAAAATCCACTTGAATTTCTGCCGCTGGAAACGTGACACCATCGAGTTCAAACTCTCCGGTTTCTTGGACGAAACCATTGACGATTGGCACGTGAATCAAAATCGTTTTGCTTATGTTCACTTGCCAAACACGCACCGTCACAATTCCATTTTCTGGAATGCGGTCTTGTGGAATCAGCCCAGCATGAATGGCGAAGGGACCAACTGCCGCAGACAAGTTGCCGCAGTTACCACTCCAATCGACGAATGGTTTGTCGATCGACACTTGTCCAAACAAATAGTCAACGTCATGACCGTCTTGGCTACTGCGCGAAACAATCACTGTTTTACTGGTGCTGGAGGTTGCACCACCCATACCGTCGATTTGCTTCGCGTAAGGATCCGGGCTGCCGATAACACGTAACAACAGCTTGTCACGTGCGGCTCCAGCCACTTGCGCTTCTTGAGGTAAATCCTCTAGGTTGAAAAAGACACCTTTACTCGTGCCGCCACGCATGTACGTCGCGGGCACTTTTATTTGGCTTGTTTGATTCGGAGTATTATTTGACATACGCACTCCTTATTGTGCCAAGAAATCTTGCGCGAAACGCTGCAGAACACCGCCCGCGTTGTACACGTGAACTTCGTCAGCGGTATCTAAGCGACAGGTGACCGGAACATCGACTTTCTCACCATTGCTACGTGTAATAACCAAGGCTAAATCTGCACCCGGCTTGATTTCACCAACCACGTCATACAGTTCAGTACCATCCAGTTCTAATGTATTGCGATTAACACCCGGCTTAAATTGCAGTGGTAACACGCCCATGCCAACCAAGTTAGTTCGGTGAATACGCTCAAAGCCTTCTGCAACGATTGCTTCTACACCAGCCAATCGAACGCCTTTTGCTGCCCAGTCACGAGATGAACCCTGACCATAGTCAGCACCTGCAACAACAATCAGTGGTTGCTTGCGGTTCATGTAGGTCTCAATCGCTTCCCACATGCGTACAACCTGACCTTCCGGCTCGATTCGCGCCAGAGAACCCTGAACCACTTCACCGTTCTCTTTCACCATTTCGTTAAATAGTTTCGGGTTAGCAAAGGTCGCGCGTTGCGCCGTTAAGTGGTCACCACGGTGAGTCGCGTAAGAGTTGAAATCTTCTTCTGGCACACCCATTTTCGCTAAGTATTCACCTGCTGCGCTGCTTGCGAGAATCGCGTTGGATGGTGATAAGTGATCAGTGGTGATGTTGTCGCCCAGAATCGCCAATGGACGCATACCAGACAATGTTCTTTCTCCCGCTAGCGCACCTTCCCAGTACGGTGGTCGGCGGATATAGGTACTCATCGGACGCCAGTCGTACAGCGGGTTGGGATTTTGCTCTTGATCATTCAGCTTAAACATCTGAATGTAAACTTGCTTAAACTGCTCTGGTTTAACATGAGTACCGACAACTGCATCGATCTCTTCATCGCTTGGCCACAAATCATTGAGATAAATTGGTTTGCCGTTTTGGTCCGTGCCAAGCGCATCGCGCTCGATATCAAAACGAATGGTACCGGCTAGTGCATAAGCGACAACCAATGGTGGTGAAGCCAAGAAAGCTTGTTTGGCGTACGGATGGATTCGACCATCAAAGTTACGGTTACCAGAAAGCACCGCTGTTGCATATAAATCACGGTCGATGATCTCTTGTTGGATTTTTGGATCCAGCGCACCACTCATACCGTTACAAGTTGTACATGCGTAACCAACAATGCCAAAGCCAAGCTTCTCTAGCTCTGGTAATAAGCCCGCTTCTTCCAGATACAAGCGTGCAACTTTAGAACCCGGAGCAAAAGACGATTTCACCCAAGGTTTACGTACAAGACCAAGTTCGTTGGCTTTCTTCGCGACAAGGCCAGCAGCAACCACGTTTCTTGGGTTACTGGTATTCGTACATGAGGTAATAGCAGCGATGATCACTGCACCATCTGGCAACTCGCCTTCTTTCTCTTCCCACGCTCCAGAAATACCGCGCTGTGCCAACTCAGAAGTTGGTAAACGACGATGAGGGTTTGACGGACCAGCCAAGTTACGGCTAACTGATGATAAATCGAACTCAAGTACGCGCTCGTAAACGGCGCTATCAAGATCGTCTGCCCAAAGACCGGTTTGTTTTGCGTAATTTTCTACTAGAGCAACTTGTTCTTCATCTCGACCAGTTAGTTTCAAGTAATTGATGGTCTGCTCATCAATATAAAACATGCCAGCTGTTGCGCCGTATTCTGGTGTCATGTTTGAAATCGTTGCGCGGTCTCCGATCGTTAGATCACGTGCGCCTTCTCCGAAGAATTCAAGATATGAAGATACCACACGCTCATTACGCAGAAACTCAGTAATCGCGAGGACAATATCCGTTGCGGTAATGCCCGGTTGACGTTTACCCGTCAGTTTGACACCGACAATATCTGGTAGACGCATCATTGATGGTCGGCCAAGCATGACGGTTTCTGCTTCCAGACCACCGACACCTATCGCAATAACACCAAGAGCGTCTACGTGAGGCGTGTGACTGTCCGTACCCACACAGGTGTCTGGGTAGGCAATGCCCTGCTTTGCTTGTACCACAGGAGACATTTTTTCCAAGTTGATTTGGTGCATGATGCCATTCCCAGCTGGAATCACGCTGACGTTTTCAAACGCTGTTTTACACCACTCAATAAAGTGGAATCGGTCTTCATTACGGCGCTCTTCAATCGCGCGGTTTTTGTCGAAGGCATCAGGGTCAAAGCCCGCATGTTCAACCGCTAAAGAGTGGTCAACGATCAATTGTGTCTCAACCACTGGGTTCACTTTTGCAGGATCACCGCCCTGATCTGAAATGGCATCGCGCAGACCCGCTAAATCGACTAGAGCGGTCTGACCAAGAATGTCATGACAAACAACGCGTGCTGGATACCAAGGAAAATCAAGATCGCGTTTGCGTTCAATTAACTGTTTCAGGCTATCTGTCAATGTGTTCGGGTCACAGCGGCGGACCAGTTGCTCAGCTAGCACGCGAGAGGTATAAGGGAGTGTTTCATAGGCTCCAGGAGAAATGGCATTGACGGCTTCGCGTGCATCAAAATAATCCAGTTGAGTTCCCGGAAGCGGCTTACGATATTGAGTATTAATATTTGTGTTCATGGTTTGCTTCCATTCAGTCTTTACATCTTGCCTTCATCAAGGTTTTCCATTGCTCCAGAAACACAGTGATGAGAGGATCTCCTTCCTCTGTTAGAGAGAATGACAAAGGAAGGAGGTGGTCAACCAAAGCATATAATGCCCTCGTTGACCTTCGCGCTAGCGATTCTCGATAGGCACCCATTCTTGATGATCTGGGCCCGTATAATCGGCACTTGGGCGAATAATACGGTTATTGGCACGCTGTTCATAAACGTGTGCAGCCCAGCCCGTTAAACGACTCATCACAAAGATTGGGGTAAATAGTTTGGTTGGAATGTCCATGAAGTGGTAAGCCGATGCATGGAAGAAGTCCGCATTACAGAACAGACCTTTCTCTCGCTTCATCACTGATTCAACACGCTCAGAAACCGCATATAGATGTGTATCACCAACTTGTTTCGATAGCTCTTTGGACCATCGTTTTATTAAGGCGTTGCGAGGGTCACTTTCACGATAAATCGCATGACCAAAGCCCATGATCTTGTCTTTATTGGCTAGCATTTTCATGATGTTCGCTTCCGCCTCGTCGGGCGTTTGCCAATCTTCAATCATTTCCATCGCCGCTTCGTTCGCACCTCCGTGAAGTGGCCCACGAAGCGTACCGATTGCCGCCGTGATACAAGAATGAATGTCTGACAACGTTGATGCACAAACGCGTGCTGCGAATGTAGAAGCATTAAACTCATGTTCAGCATAAAGAATGAGCGAGCAATGCATCACTTGTTTGTGCAGCGCAGATGGCGCTTTGTCTGTAAGTAATCGCAAGAAGTAACCACCGATGCAATCTTCAGTCTGATCCTCGGTGTTGATACGCACGCCATCATGACTAAAGCGGTACCAGTAACAGATGATGGCAGGGAACAAGGCTAGCATACGTTCGGTTGCTTTCAGTTGCTCCTCGAAGCTCATTTCCTGCTCTAGGTTACCCAATACAGAACAACCCGTGCGCATTACGTCCATTGGGTGTGCGCTTGCAGGAATCAACTCTAAAGCTTGTTTTAGCTCGGCTGGCAAACCTCTAAGGCTGAGTAGGTGTGTTTTGTACGCATCAAGTTCTTGTTGATTCGGCAAGTGACCGCGTAACAGAAGGTGAGCCACTTCTTCAAACTGTGCGTTGTTCGCAAGATCAGTAATATCGTATCCACGATAAGTTAAACCAGTTCCCGTTTTTCCGACAGTACATAAAGCTGTGCTTCCTGCGCTTTGACCACGAAGGCCTGCGCCACCTAATTCTGCTTTCTTTTCTGCAGTTTGAGACATTGTTTGAACTCCTTTTCTGTCTGACTTTTCCCTCTCTGGGGTGTTTTTAGCCA
This sequence comes from Vibrio sp. Vb1980, assembly GCF_033338615.1. NCBI lineage: Bacteria > Pseudomonadati > Pseudomonadota > Gammaproteobacteria > Vibrionales > Vibrionaceae > Vibrio > Vibrio sp. Vb1980. The sequence goes on along the minus strand of NZ_JAWOSZ010000013.1, from coordinate 92,322 downwards.
AACGAATTTCACGTTATTAGATGAGATAAATTCCGATTATCTTTTTCTTGGGCTTCCGTCTATTTTTGCTTTTCCCCGCTATTTCCCTTCAGAGAATAACTGGTCAAGTTTGTCTTCATAGTCGTGGTAATTCAGGTGCTGATACAACTCTTTACGTGTTTGCATCGAATCAACCAGTGCTTCCTGATTACCCACTTCTAGCAAATGTTTGTAGACCGTTTCAGCAGCTTTGTTCATGGCACGGAACGCACTTAATGGATAAAGCACCATGTCCACTTTTGCTTTCGCTAGCTCATCGCAGCCATACAGCGGTGTCGCGCCAAACTCTGTAATATTCGCCAGAATAGGAACGTGCTTTCCGGTCGCTTGCTCAAGCGCATTTGAAAACTGAAGGTACTGGTCCAGCTTGTTCATCGCTTCGGGGAAGATCATGTCTGCGCCAGCTTCCACACACGCAATCGCACGCTCGATTGCGCTGTCCATGCCTTCAACAGCTAGCGCATCAGTACGAGCCATAATCACGAAACTTTCATCATTGCGTGCATCAACCGCGGCTTTTACACGATCAACCATCTCTTGCTGGCTGACTATTGCTTTGTTCGGACGATGACCACAACGTTTCTGTGCAACTTGGTCTTCCATGTGCACCGCTGCCGCGCCTGCTTTTTCCATCGCTTTGATCGTGCGAGCAATGTTAAATGCACCGCCAAAACCCGTGTCGATATCAACCAAAAGAGGCAAATCACATGCGTTAGTGATGCGGTCAACGTCAACCAAAACGTCGTTTAATGTTGTGATACCGAGATCCGGCAATCCGTATGACGCATTTGCGATACCGCCACCAGACAAGTAAATCGCTTGGTGACCCAAGTTTTTTGCCATCATGGCGCAATACGGGTTTATAGTGCCGACAATTTGTAGTGGATTATTTTGTTCAATGGCGAGTCTGAATTTCGCTCCCGGTGTTAAGCTCATGACGAATTCCTTCTAGTCTTTGTCTAAACTTTCTGTATGTATAATTTGAGATTGGATGAGCTTTCGACTTCCTGATATGTGTCTTCTCATCAACATTTCTGCAAGCTCTTCATCGCGATTGCGAATGGCTTCCAAAATGAATTTGTGTTCGGTGAGTGCCTCATTCGGGCGAGATTGTGCACGTGGCGACTGGTAACGATACATCCGTAATAAGTGATAGAGTTCATCACACAGCAGAGATATTAACTTACTGTTTCTGCTCGCTTGGATGATGCGATAGTGAAAATCAAAGTCACCATGTTGATGGAAGTAAGACGCGCCTTCCATTTGGTCTATATGCTTGGAATGTGTCGACAATAGCATTTCCAAGCTTAAGAGCTCTTCTTGCGTAATGTGTCGCGCAGCTAACCTTGCCGCCATGCCTTCCAATGCTTCTCGAACGGCATAAAGTTCTATCAGCTTTTCCGGAGAAAAAGTGGTCACTCTAGCCCCAACATGAGGAATTCGCTCGATGAGCCCTAGCCCCTCTAAGCGCATCAATGCTTCACGCAAAGGCCCACGACTGACTTGATATTTCTTTGCTAGCTCAGGCTCTGATATCTTATGGCCAGGCTTCACGTCGCCATTAACAATGACTTCAATGAGTGTTTCGGTCAGCGTTTCGGATTTGGTGTGTTCTTTCTCAGAACCCAGCACTTTATAACGAGCTTTCAACTCAGAGTTCATATTCAGATACTCTTGTTACCGACATCGAAATGTCTACAATTTTTTAACCTGAATATAAAGTAGTCGATCAAAGTGTCGACAATCAAGTAAATTGTCGACAATTTAGACTAAGGTCGTAATTTAAATGGGCCTAAAATGCCTATTAAGTGCCGTTTTTAGCAGGAATAAAGAATGGGGAACTCATATTGTCGACAACTTATAAACCTTTAAGCTTATGATCTAAAAACTAAAAGCTCAGCTGTCGAACAATAATCGGATAAAAAACTATTCTTTAGGTACAAATTGATCAAAGACTTGTTGCGAAGTCATCTTTTGTGAAGCGGAATTGAGGTCATAATAAGCTGGCTTTTCATCGGTAAAAATCTCTAAAGTGAGTTTGAAATCTGGGTTATCGAACAAACCAGCGGAAAGAATGTACTCACCTGTCGGCAACAAATGGTAGAAAAGGTTTGTGCCACACTCACCGCAAAACCCCCTCACTCCCCAGTCTGACGACTGATAACGTTTAGGTTCGCCACCTTTAAACGTCACGTTAGGCCCACAATGCACCGCATGAAGTGCGCCACTCGACCATTTTCGACACATCGAGCAATGGCACAGGCTAACCTCATTTTTAACCTCAGCGATGACTTCAATTGCCCCGCACAAACACGTCCCTTTCATTCTCTTTTCCTCGTTCATTTCCGTCATTTTATTATGGCCTACCAAAGCGTAAAGCCGCGTGACCTAACACCAACTTCTCGCCGTGCACTTTATGAACAAAATAACCGAAATGCTCAATATTCTCTTTATATCTCTTTTACAGACAGATATTTAACACTTAATTAACCTTTACACCAAGTTCAGCTTTAACGCTTACAAGGCATGACAACTGAGCAAAAACAATAAGGCTCAACTAAATAGAGTCGCTAACATAAGGAACGTGAACATGTTAAAGGTACTCAAACCAACGCTCGCCGCTTCAATCATCGCAGCTTCATTTTCATTCAACGCTCTTGCTGCAGATATTGAAAAAATGCACTTTCTTATCCCTGGAGGTGCCGGTGGCGGTTGGGACATGACCGCCCGAGGTACTGGTGATGTATTAATAAAGTCAGACATCGTCGAAACCGTATCATTTCAAAACCTATCTGGTGGTGGCGGTGGCAAAGCAATCGCACATTTGATTGAAACGGCTGATCGTCAAGAAGATACACTCATGGTGAACTCAACACCGATCGTCGTTCGCTCGCTCAGTGGGATCTTCCCACAATCTTTCCGCGACTTGACTCCTGTTGCCGCAACGGTTGCCGATTATGGCGCCATTGTTACATCAGCCGATTCTCCTTATAGCTCTTGGGAAGATGTCGTTAAAGCTTTTAAAGAAAACCCACGTAAGGTGAAGGTTGCTGGTGGCTCTGCTCGTGGTTCTATGGATCATTTGGTTATAGCAGCAGCTTTCAAAGGTGAAGGTTTTGATGCGCGTAAAGTTCGTTACATTGCCTATGATGCAGGTGGAAAAGCCATGGCAGCCCTACTTTCAGGCGAAACACAACTGCTCTCTACAGGGCTAGGTGAAGTACTCGAAATGTCTAAGTCTGGGCAAGTGAAAGTGTTAGCGATTACAGCACCAAAACGTTTAGAAGCTGCGCCTAACATTCCAACTCTCACCGAATATGGTAATGAAACTGTCTTTGCTAACTGGCGTGGATTCTTTGCAGCACCAGGCACAAGCCAAGAAAAGCTAGATGAATGGAATGCCGCATTTACTAAAATGTATAACACCGACGAATGGCAAGTCGTTCGAGACCGCAATGGTTGGATCGACAACTATAAAGCGGATAAAGCATTCTTCGCGTTTCTTGAAGATCAAGAGCAGCAGATGGGTGACTTAATGCGCGAGTTAGGCTTCCTGAAGTAACAATCGAATTGGGGTCCCTCAGATACCAACCTCAATGAATAACGTAGGTTGGTATTTCCCCATTGTATTTGTACTCTAAGTTTCACCGCATATGGACATTGTCGACAATCGACATGCACACTCCTTTGTTTATATACCCAAAGCGGCTCGACTAGCAGCGAAATGCTTAATTGTTAATGGTTTAGTTTATTCATTGACGTCCATATGCGGTCTTTTTTACTTTTGTTAGGAGTTGAATATGCCTCGTTCAACCAACTTTTTCACCAAAGAGTATTTGCTCTGTCGTGACCGCGTCGGCGCAATGATCTTTCTACTTTTCTGTCTTTGCTACGGTTATCAAACCTCACAAATTCCATTGTTTCCAGGTGATGAGTATGAACCATTCACCGCACGTACTCTGCCAACCATCCTGACTTACGTTGGTGTCGGCCTTTCTTTGCTATTGCTGGTGACAGGACAACCAGATAAACAAAGTGGCGCAGTGCTGACCTTCAATTGGAAGTTACTGATTGCCTTTTTAATTTTAATGGCGCTCTACGGCGTGGGCCTGACTTATCTAGGTTTTGTGATAGCTACTGGCTTCTTTTTATTGGCTGGCTTTTATCTGCTCGGGGAAAGACGTAAACCCGTTCTGTTTGGCGCGTCGTTTCCATTCGTGATCGCGTTCTACTTATTACTCACTCAAGGTTTGGACATCTATCTCGAACCGGGTTTGATTTTCACCATCTGGTAGTCAAAGAAAGGACTGAATTATGTTAGATGGAATTCTACAAGGTTTATCCACCGCAGTAATGCCAATGAACATTATGATGGTGATCGTTGGTTGCTTCGTCGGTACATTTATCGGCATGTTACCTGGACTTGGGCCGATCTCAGCCATTGCTTTGATGATCCCAATTACTTATGGCCTAGAGCCCTCCTCTGGCCTTATTTTAATGGCGGGTGTTTATTACGGTGCGGTATTTGGTGGTTCTACATCGTCGATTTTAATCAACGCGCCGGGTTGTTCTTCAACCGTGGTCACAGCATTCGACGGCTACCCAATGGCTCAAAAAGGCCAGGCAGGTAAAGCATTAGCTTTGGCAGCTTATTCGTCTTTCACTGGCGGTACGCTATCTGCCATTATGTTGCTTGTTGCCGCACCAGCATTGGCTAGCGTCTCCCTTAGCTTCCAATCGTCGGACTATTTTGCGTTGATGCTACTTGGGTTATCAGCAGTCGCGGCTTTTGCGGGGAAAGGTCAGGTAATCAAAGCGTGGATGATGACCATTCTTGGTTTGATGCTATCTACAGTTGGAATCGATAAAGGCGTAGGCGTTGAACGCTTTACCTTCGGTTTAACGGATTTAATGGATGGCTTTAGCTTCTTGTTGCTTGCAATGGCGACATTCGCACTGGGTGAGACACTGATGGGCATCCTTAAACCATCAAAAGACACCAGCGATGAAGAACAAGAAAAGCTGAGCAACATTGGCTCAATGAAAGTGACCAAGGAAGAAATCAAAGATGTTGCGCCTGTTTCAATTCGCTCTTCAATATTAGGTTTCTTCACTGGCGTTCTTCCTGGCGCAGGGGCAACCATTGCTGCTTTTTTAAGCTATGGTATGGAGCGCAACCTCGCACCTAAAGAGAAAAAGGATGAGTTCGGTAAAGGCAGTATCCGTGGTTTGGTTGCGCCAGAGTCTGCGAACAATGCAGCATCTAGTGGTTCATTTGTACCGCTATTAACGCTTGGTATTCCGGGCTCTGGTACAACAGCAATAATGCTCGGTGCGCTGATCGCTTATGGTATTCAACCTGGCCCTCGCCTATTTGTTGAACACCCAGATGTGTTCTGGTCAGTGATCATTTCCATGTACTTCGGCAACATCGTACTTGTGATCCTGAACTTACCATTGATTCCGTACATTTCAAAGCTTTTGGCGGTTCCAAGAACGGTGCTTCTACCGATGATTTTATTCTTCTCAATCACCGGGGTTTATTTGGTCTCTTTTAACACTATGGATGTGTTCGTGATGCTGATTGTGGCTATGGCTGCCATTGCACTTCGGCTCGCTAACTTCCCGCTCGCACCTTTATTGCTGGGCTTCATCCTTGGAGGATTAATGGAAGAGAACTTACGCCGCGCATTAATGATTTCAGATGGAGAACTGAGTTTCCTATGGGAGCGTCCTATTACCCTTACCTTTACTGTTTTAGCTGTATTGGTATTGGCAAGTCCACTAATCGTAAAGCTGATTCAAAAGTTTAAAGCACAGCCAGTCAGCGTTGAGCAGTAATCGCTGTCTCTTTCAACCTAGATAAAGCCATCCATCGTGATGGCTTTATCTTCCGCCCTCCAAATCGTTCGCTTATTGTGCAGATGGTATTGACAAATCACTGTCGTTATATGAAGGTGATTGTATGAACACACACTTAGCGCAACTTAACCAACGAATTATCATCATTCCATAGGAATGGTGGGATTTTTTGATGCGCTCAGTATTTATCGAACCCACCCATAGCGGTGGGTTTTCTGTCTCTACCGTATGGGAAAAGCTCTCTTGGAGGCGGTCACAATGCAAAAAATAGCAGTTTTTGGTAAACCCGGCAGTGGAAAATCGACGGTAAGTAAAGCAATCGCGTCTGCTACCGGTCTTCCTCTTCATCAATTAGATTCAATAGTCTATAAACCAAACGGTGATCCCGTCGAGCGTAACGTTTTTGATGAAGCCCATAGCAATATACTAAGCTCAGATCGTTGGATTATAGATGGCCTTGGACCGATCAGCTCTTTCAACGCTCGTTTAGATGCAGCCGATACTCTCATTTATATTGATCTACCATACTCCGTAAGCTATTGGTTTGTGACGAAACGTCTCCTTAAAGGACTATTCATAAAACCTGAAGGTTGGCCTGATGGTAGTTCGGTACTGAAAGGAACGTTACAAAGCTACAAAGTTCTTCAGCAATGCCCCGCATTCTGGAATGATGACTTTATGTATCGCCTCGAAGGGTACTCTCAAAGTAAAGCCGTTCATGTCATCAAAAACGTTACAGAACTGAACAATTTTGTTTTAGAGCGGGTAAAGTAAACCTCATATCAGAACATTAGAGCATGTAGGTTAGATCATCTGAAGCTCTAACAATAAAAAAGAACATAACAAGGATTGTTTATGCTTTTAGAACTCTCACTTTTATTCATTGCTGGCGTAATTGGTGGGATCATTAACTCCATAGCGGGAGGCGGAAGCTTTATTACTTTTCCGGCTCTATTGGCAGTTGGTGTTCCTCCTATTATGGCTAACGCAACAAACACATATGCTTCATGTGCGGGTTACATTAGTGGAGCCGTCGGGTTCAGAGAAGAGATCATGAAGAACAAGCATGAACTGCTGTTCACAGTCTCATTCAGTTTAGTCGGCGGCGCTGTCGGAGCATATCTGTTGCTCAACACGCCAGAATCGCTATTTATGGAAGCCATCCCTTGGTTACTCTTATTTGCCACCGTGCTTTTTCTCACCGGTTCTCGTTTAACAATGCTAATCAAAACTGTCGCGAAAGAGCACAAACATGCTGGCATACTCGGAGCAATCGCGTTGGGTTTACTACTTGTTGGTGTCTCTGCTTACGGTGGTTTTTTCAACGCAGGTTTAGGGGTTATTGTTCTGAGTTATCTGGTAGTAGCTGGTCACCAAGACATTAATTTAATGAACGGTTTGAAATTGCTCGTATCTACGTGTGTTTCACTCATTGCTATCGTGATTTTTGTTGCCAATGGCTCCATTGATTGGCACACAGGTAGTGTTGTTTTGGTCGGTACGTTGGTAGGTGGGTATCTTGCAGCTCGTGTATCTCGTCAACTGAATCCCAATCATGTTAAAGGGTTTGTTGCTCTTTCTTCTATTCTCATCACTATCTACTTTTTCATTGATGTTTATGTTTAAGCAAAACTTGTACAAGTGGATAACACTCCTACAAAAACACCAGCGCGAAAGATTAATGCAGATAGCTTAACGATTTTTTGTGTCACTCCAGCGAGGTTAGGAATCTAATAGCACTACACTGAGCGGCCAATGAAACCATTTTGATCACAAAGTGCTCGGATGGAAGATCCTGTATCACGCTCCTTCGTCGCTGTACAGGATGACGAGAGATAGAAATATGCCACTCGCAGTTAAACGAGTGGCATTGATCGAGAAAGATGGCGTTTTACATCAATAATAAGAGAAAGTAACGCTTACTTAATCAGCCCTACTTCTTTGTAGTATTTGAGCGCACCTGGGTGAAGAGGCGCAGATAAACCGTCTTTTACCATTTCCTCTTTCTTCAAGTTTGCAAACGCTGGGTGGAGACGGCGGAAATCATCGAAGTTTTCAAATACCGCTTTAACCACGTTATAAACCACATCTTCTGGTACAGCAGTAGAGGAAACAAACGTCGCGCCCACACCAAAGGTTTGAACATCACTATCTGTGCCACGATACATACCACCCGGGACATTTGCGACACGATAGAAGCTGTTGTCTGCAACCAGTTTTTCTACATTAGGTCCAGCTACCGTTACGATATTACTATCACACGACGTAGTGGCTTCTTTAATCGCTCCACTTGGGTGACCAACGGTATAAATCATCGCATCAATTTTGTTATCACAAAGTGCTTTTGATTGCTCTGCTGCTTTTAACTCAGAGACAAGCTTAAAGTCGTCGTTACTCCAACCATACTGGTTCATTAGCACTTCCATAGTACCTCGCTGACCAGAACCAGGATTACCAATGTTGACGCGCTTACCTTTCAAGTCATCAAAAGTTTTGATGTTCGCGTCTTTACGTGCAACGACAGTAAACGGTTCTGGATGAACGGAGAATACGGCGCGCAGCTCTTTAAAAGGCCCGCTTTCTTCAAACTTACTGGTTCCTTTGTAAGCATGATACTGCCAGTCTGATTGCGCGATACCGAGGTCCAATTCACCAGCACGAATAGTGTTGATGTTATAAATCGATCCCCCAGTACTTTCTACCGAACAACGGATACCGTGATCTTCTCGCGATTTGTTAACCAAGCGACAAATAGCGCCACCAGTCGGATAATAAACCCCTGTTACTCCACCGGTACCAATCGTGACAAACGTTTCCTCCGCAGACGCAGAAAAGCCTGTTGTGAGTGCAGCCAAAGAAGCCGCAAGTGCGATTTGCTTAATCTTAAACATTGAACATCCCTTTTACTTGTGTTGATGACCGTTTAAGTATAGCAATCGTTAACAATTTGATAACGTTTGAGTTCTCATCCTTGGAGGTTGATTTATAGATATATACTTTTTTATCAACTTAACCTACTGATAAATAGCATTTAGACTTGAATTCCATAAAAAAAGCGTTGTATAAACAACGCTTTGTAGTTAGTGAAACGGATGGTTACACCGTTGGGACTGATGCTCGCCACGCTTGGTTCTGGCTATCTGAGATAGATCGGAACAAGTCACGTAGCTCTTTCAATAAACCTTCTTGGAAACCAATGTTTTCATCGGCTTTCTGTTTGGCTGCTTGTGCGCGAGTCGCTTGTACTTCATCATCTTTGCTGCGCGCTTGCGCTTTGGTTTGCTCTACATTCGATGCTGAGTTTGCCATCTGGCCCAAAGCTTGAAGAATCGCGTTCTTCGCTTGGTTTGAGCTCATCAACTTATCGAACTTACGGCCACCACTTGTCAGCTGCGCTGTCGTGTCTGCGATATTGTCTTTCGCTAGTGAGTGCGCACGCTTAACCTGATCTTGCTGAGTTTTAGACAAGCTATTGTTATTTAATAACTCTTCTGCTTGATCGAAGCCAGCTTTTTGCGTTTTCAGTACATTATTGCTCGCCATTTCATTCTTGATTTCTTTCCCTGCTTTGAAAGAACCAAGGGCACCAATAATTGCGGTAGCTCCCGCTAATACACCCGAAACGACTGCCATCGCGATCATTGCGCTTGCCGAGTTGTTGAGTTCTGCCGCTTGGCTTTCTAAACTCGCGACGTTTGCTTCAACAGCAATTTCACGTTGTAGCACTTGCTGCTCACGGCTCAGCTTTGATACTTGATACAACAATGTTAATAGCGTCAACGATTGTGATACCGCATCTGATGGTGACTTGATCACCTCCTCACCGTTAAGCGCTTTCATCGTTGTGCTCATTAATGAGCTCACCGTCGGTGCAAGAGCGCTCATTAGGTTTGCAACAACTTGAGCTTGGTTACTCACTGTAGGAGCTTTAGGTGTCTCTAACTGGTAGCGTGCTGCACCAGAAACACCTGACTCACTTTGGCTTTTAACGGCGCCCGCTTCAAGCTTTGTTTCCGGCGCTTTTTCTGCTTTGTTGGTTTTTATGGTATCGCCTAAACCGTATAGTTCACCACGACCCGTTCCGCCTACTTTATCTAGCATAATAAACTCCTTATACCGTTGCAGGACGGCTTAACACCGTTTGCATAGTTTCACTTTTCGCTTGAATCATTTGCATGATGAGGCTCATCAACTCTTGGAAGTCTTCCATCAACTTACCAATCTCTTCTTTGAGCTTATCAATGACAGCCTGGCTTAACGTCATTTTGGCTCGAAGGTCTGTGATATCAGCCTGAATCTCTGTCACGTGAGCATTGTTAGCAGCGTGGACACTGTCCGTTGCGCCTTTACCCACGTTGACGGCGAGATCAACGGTTTCTGCGCCATAACGAATCGCTTTCGCTGTTGTTGTCGCAGCTTTTGTGCCCATATCCGCCACTTTCGCCATGTTTGCAGCGGCTTTCGTAGCGATTTCCGTGACCTTTTGAGCTACCTTACCAGCACCTTTCGCTGCAAGTTTCGCGATACCGCCAGCTGCTGCACCACCAAACGTCACAACAGCTCCGATAACCGCGACGGCGATTTCTAATGCCATTACGACTTTGTTTAACACATCGACATTTACGCCCGCTTCTTTTAGCGCATCTTGAACGGCTGGCTCTTGCAACGCCATGCTCACTGCTCCCATGACGCCACCAGCGATCATAAGTGCACCGGCTGCTGCACCAACACCCGTTGCCACCATTACGGCACCAACAACAATAGAAACCACCGCACTGATCCAACCAAAGATCTTCGCTGCTAAGCCTGATTTTTGGGCTTCTTTTGCAGCGGCTTCCGATTCTTTGATTTTGTCTTGGTTTTCCACCATCTCTTTTTCGTGCTTAGCTTTTGCGACCTTCACTTCCTGAATTTTCAGCTCGTTTTGAGCACTTTTCAGTTTATCCGTGATAGCAGCAAGCTCTACTTCAAAATCATCAGCAGATCCTGCGATGATTTTGACGGCAATCGAACCTGTTTGGTCTGCAACTGCATGGAGAGATTTTGCAATGGTATCGACGATCTTTTGCAGCTGTGCCATGGCTTTTAGCGTCAAATCATTCACTTTGTCACTAACAGCTGCGTTAGGTGCATCTAACTGAACTTTTACTTTTCCGGAGTTCAGTACATCTGCATCTTTACTCTTCACGTTTTCTACCGTCACAGAAGGCGTCGCTGTAGACACCGTTTTCTGCACGTTATCTAACGTGGCTTGGCCAGATTCAGGGCTATAAACCTGTGTCTGGATGCGGTCAAGTGCAATAGAACTCATAGTCTAATTACTCCTTTTTATTTCTCACCGCTTCTAACATGATGCCTGCACGCTCATGCAAATCTGCATATTGTGATTTTCCGGCAGACATCTCCTTCGCGCTATAAAACCCACTCTCTGCTTCTGTCAGTTGTTCCAGTTTCAGGTGACATTCAGCAGAGTGAAAAGGTGGGCGTGGATCATTTACGTCCACTAGCGCTGCGTAGCTGTAGGCGTCTATTGCCTGCAGATACTCACCCAACTCCTGACGAGCCGCGCCAAGGCCAATGAAAAATCGCGCCTGATAATGATCAAGCATGCTGAGTAATTGAAATACTTTCGCTGCTTGCTCAATCTTTCCCGATTGGAAAAAGTTGTAACCTACGGCATAAATATGTTCGATGGTGTCCTGAGACACATCGTGCAACATTTTTAGCGTGCCTCCCTCTTCCAAAAAAGACAGCAGTTCTTCTGCTTGCATTTGAGATGGATCGGTCGCGTTTGTTTTAGTCATGGTTGGTTATCCTTAAATGGCTCGTAGGATTTCTTGTAAAATACTGTGGTACTTCTGAACAAACTTGTTCATCGCTTCAACGGTCGAGTTGTATTGAGAACTGGTGTCGTTCAGCTCAGTGGTTTTGATTTGCACTTCATCGTTAAGCAACTTGGATTTAGCACTGACAGAACTAGAAAAATTAGACAGTTTTTTAGACTTCTCTTCGTCTTGGTACGACGCACCATCACCGATAGTAATACCTTGTGTTTGAAGGAAGTCTCGATGGTTTGTTATCTTATTATCCGTCAAATACTTGTACTCAGGTGAAGCTTCAAAATCCGTTTGATTACTGTAGTTAAAGTCACTCGCTTTGAAGTTACTTTCTGGATATCCCGGTTTATAAACCCCATCAACACTTTGCGTAGAGTGAATTTTTGATTGCACAACACCAAAAACTTTAAGCTGTATTGTGAGATCCTCTAATGCCTCTTTCTGGTCATTACGTTTCTCTAAACGGTTAACACGACGCTCATTTAGTGCAAGCAGCACTTGCTCATCAAAACGGTCTCCAATGCTGGACTCAACAACGGCCAACAAATCACGAGCCGTTAGAGAGTGCTCTGCTCTCACCTCGCGATCCGCTTTCTCTTTGTCGGTGATATTGAGTAGACGCTCTTTCAATGCTCCTAAGTTCTTGCGCAATGCCTCGTATCGCTCAGTAAATGAAGCCCCGGTAGATTCACCTTTTACTATTTTTTCAAACTGTAATCGGATATCTCGTTCGGTGTTTTCTTTGATCAAATTAACTTGAGCTGCCGTTATTTGTGTTTTTTGGACATCGGCTATCGCGCTGTCCTGGTAAAAGTCGTCGATTTCTATATTTGTTAAACTCACCGCGAAGTTGGCGAACAGACTAGAAAGGGTCAAAGGCTCAGTTCCACCAATGACAGTATTAAGTGCTGCTTTTAGATTGTTCGTTCCACTCGCCTCACCATAAGCTGCGCTATATTGGCCTTTCACTTGAGCGGCCATTTCATCTAACGCTTCTTTAAGCTGCTGTTTAGAAATACCAGGAGTCCAGGTAATTCTGCTAGCTAGCGCACTTGCGTCATCGGTGCTTAAAGTAATACCGATGCCTTGAAAACTACTTTTTAATTGAGCTGAGACTTGAAGAGCGAAACACTCTTTAGTCAACAGAAAATCCGAGCTCTTCAGTTGCGCGAGATTAGCGGAACCTAAGCTACTAAAGGCATTGCGAAGAAAAGAAATAGAAGCATCTCTCACTTCACGGGAGCCCATTTGATTAGCAAGCTCTGCAACAAAAAGAGAAATTTCTTTGGTGGCATTAGCCAGACCTGTCTCGGAGAGGTTGGCGATCTGCTCCGCTTGGTTACTCTGAGTGCCCAGATTAAATTGACTAACAAACTCAGTAGACAACGAGCTATCTACGTTTTCCGTCAGTAACTTACTAAACCGAGACTGAAACTGATTTGATAGCGTTTGGTTTGTTTGAGCATTAAACTCGGCTGCGGTTAATTCGCCATCTGAGTTAGCACTTTGTAGCGACTTTATCCAAACAGATGCGGTGTCGGTCAATGATATACCAGCAAACGCGTTATTTTTCGCTTTTAGGTTTTCAAGCGTATCAACATAAAGCGCGATGCTTTGTGATTCCGTTTGTCCCGAGATAGTTGGCAATGAAGAGATTATCGAGGCAAGTTGCTGAGTCTCTGCTTCACCCAGTACAGGGGTAAATGCCTCTATCAAGTTTTGTTGGAAAGTGGGTAATGGTGCACTACTCGCAGCTGTGTCTGTTGCTCCTGTCGTAGAGCCAGTCGTTTTCATATTCGTCATTTCCAAACCTCTAAATCATCATGCCGCGCATCACTGTGGGACGCTTTCTGCGTTTACCTGACGTACCTTGTAGCTGAGTTTGTTGCTGCCGGCGGCGCTGGACTTCGTCTATTAGCTCTTGCTCTGCACGTTTCATGGTATCTACTGGCGCTTTTATGCCGCCAAGTAAAACATCCCCCGCAACAGGACCAACACCTAAGCCTTCCAATAGCTCGTTAAAAATATCGGTTCTGTCTTCAGCTTTTCTAATGGCAAGCTCAGCGTTCTCAATCGCATCGGTAAACGGTTGCTTCATCTTGATTCCTATCTTAAAGCGGGTCATCTCATCGGTGCTGTCAGTAACAGTCGTGAGTTTTTACTTTTTCAACTTTTTCAAAGGTCTATAATCTGCTAGGCGTAAACAGTACCAGTCTTCTAGCTCATCATGGCTTGCACCGCATGCTTTTAGATAGAACTGTGCCAATCGCTGGCTGCTCATGTTGCTACCACGTAACACATCGACGTTGCCGCGAATGACCCAATCGGAGGGATAAAGTTGAATGGCATGTTCAGCCAAGAGAAATAAGCCGGCAAAGGGGTTACTCAACCCCAATTTTGGACGAACGCGTTTCAGAAGAACGATGATGATTTCACCGTCCTCCACCCGAAAAACGAGCTCTAAGCCCTCAACTTCAATTCGATAACCAAGTTGAATTTCACTTTGTTGCCAAAAGTATGGCGTCACTTCGATCCCCGCTTGCGCCAGCGAGAGTATTAGTTTTGTTTTCATTACATCCCCACCCTTCCAAGTGGCTGAATATTGATTTGCTGGGTTAGTTCTTGAAATGACAAAACGGGCAGATCGTAGTATTCCGATTCAATAAGCTTTCGCACATATCGGCGTACATCCATAGACACAACTAGCACAGGTTTATTCGGCATGCGGCTTAAGTCACCAATGGTCTGTTTCACATCACTGACAAATTGTTGCGTTACTGACGGATCTAACGCCAAGTAACTCCCTGCTGAGGTTTGACGAATACCGCTGCGTATTGTGTCTTCGAGATTTTGATCCAATAAGTAAGCGGGCAACATGTTTTGTCCGCTCGCGTATTTGTAGCAAATGTAACGTTTTAAGCTGGAACGAATGTACTCCGTCAGCTGTACAACATCTTTCTCTTTTTGGCCCCACTCAACCATCGCTTCCAAGATCACGCGAAGGTTTCGGATAGAAATGTCTTCAGAAACCAAGCGTTGCAAGATTTCCGTCATTTTTTGCAACGGAACAATACGCTGGGCCTCTTTGACTAGCTCCGAATAACTGCCTTCCATCTGCTCCAACAGATAACGCGTCTCCTGAATACCAATAAAGTCTTGTGCGTACTCCTTAAGAACATGAGACAAGTGGTACGTTAAAATCCTGTCGGGTGTGAGAAAACCGACATGACTGGCTACGAGTTTTTGCTCATAACTCTGTGCCACCCAAATGCTAGAAATACCGGGTAGAAAATCTTCATCTTGCTCATAAGGCACGCCTAATAAATCGATCTGTTCATTCCCTTCTGTCACCAAGAGTTGATCTTTAACAATTCGTCCTCGTGCAACCGGGACTTCTTGTAACTGAATTAAGTACTCGCCATTTTGCATCCCCTCGTTAAAGCGCAGGTGGATGCCTGGGAAAGGCACGCCTAGGTCGAGATATAGTGCGCGTCTAACCCTTGCTAGCTCTTCATTTAATGCGACCGCTTCCAAGCTTTCCTGAAGGCTCGCGTCAAGATCGATCAAGAGTGGGACCGTCATGGCAAACTCTTCTTGCTCACCTAATTTGCCTTTACTGTTTCTAGATGGAGTGGGTTTGTTTGGCTTCGCTGCTGGCGAACCGGCCCCTTGCGAAACAAAGCTTGATAAGTCGGTGCTATCTGATTCAGCTTGTTTTTTCTGTTGATAGAAAAGGAAGAAACCACCACCACCAACCACGGCGGCCAAGACCAGAAAAGTGATTTTTGGAAACCCAGGGATGAGTGCGAACAGCACCAAAAGCACACCACCAATAAGAAGCGCACGTGGCTGAGCAATGACCTGCCCACCAATGTCCGACCCAAGATCAGAAGAATCTTCATGAGAAACACGCGTCACGATAATACCGGCGGTAATCGCGATAAAGAGTGCCGGGATCTGCGATACCAAACCATCGCCAACGGTCAAAATCGCAAACAATTCAAGTGCTTCAGAAGCACTCATGCCTTTTTGCGTTACCCCGATCGTGACGCCACCTAAGATGTTGACCACAATGATGACCAGACCCGCAATGGAGTCGCCTTTAACGAACTTCATCGCGCCATCCATCGAGCCATACATTTGGCTTTCTTTTTCAATCAGTGATCGTCGGTGCCTAGCTTCGTGTACGTCAATTACTCCGGCACGCATGTCACCGTCAATACTCATCTGCTTACCAGGCATCGCATCGAGTGAGAAGCGCGCACTAACTTCTGCTACCCTTTCTGAGCCTTTGGTGATCACCATAAACTGAACAATGGTAATGATCAGGAACACAACGATACCGACCACTAAGTTACCGCCCACAACGAAGTTACCGAATGTATAAACGATTTGACCAGCATCGCCTTGTAGCAAGATCAAGCGGGTTGTCGTGATAGATAAAGACAGACGAAACAATGTCGTGATCAATAGCACCGCAGGAAATGCAGAGAACTCAAGTGGCGTGGTGATGTAAATCGCTAACATAAGCAGCACCACCGCAATGCTCATGTTGGTACCAATCAGCACATCCACCAGTGCGGTAGGAAGTGGCAATATCATCATAAAGACGATCGCGAGTAACATCACCGCAAGCATGATGTCTTTGCGTTGCCCTACTTTGTTTAGAATATCGATCAACTTATTCATGTGATTCACTATTTAAAGATTGCAGATAGCGTCGGTGCGCTTGGCGTGCCCCATCGACGTCATTTTGTTTCCAACGCGCTTGGCTTAAACAAAACCAGAGTCCTGCCGAGTCAGGATGAAGGTCAGATTTTAATAAGTGCTCACACACCTCAATCGCCCGGGTATATCGACCACTTTGTAAACACGCCACAGCAAGTGTTTGCATCGCCTCTTTGTGCTGCGGTTCTATTTCTAGAACCGCATCGAGAATAGAAATGGCATGCTCTGGCTTTTGGTATTGAACTTGTAGCGCAGCGTGAACAAGTAAGAGTTCAATGTCTTTGGATCTCAACATGTTGGTTAGACCTGAATAAGGAGATTGAGCGCCATAGTGAGGTAACGCTGATCTAGTTGCGTACTTTGTAGCGTTTCAGATGCTTTGATAAAAGAAGCGGAGCCTGAATCCTGTGCAAGAACTTGCAGCTGAGCTAACGTTTCATCAAATTGTTGACGGTATTTTTCTGGACGCAACAACTCTGAGTGCAGCAGCTTGGGCTTAGTTAACGCGATGAGATATTGGTCTGAAGGCCTGAGATCATAGAGCTTCTCTAAATGTGTAGCGACCGCCTGACCATCAGGAAGCAATTGAAATCGCTCTGGGAAATCGGCCTTAACTTCACTATGAGTAACATGCGTAAAGGCTTCGATGCCTACGTTTAAAGTGCTGACTCGAGTCATGAGCCTGCCACATCGTTATGTAGACGAGCCAAAAGCGTAAACGCTTGCTCTAAGGTCGGAAGTGTTACTTCTTCTCCTTTTAGCCTTGCTGAAAAAACCAGAGTTTGTTCATCTAACAAGCCGGTTTTAATTTCGAAAGGCCAGCCTTGATCGGCATGACACAAACACAGTGCACTTTGAATCATGTCACTGGTTTGATGCCAAGATAACGCTCGAGACAACATCAAGAATAACTGCTCACCCTGTCGCTCAATATGCAGCGTACCACTTTGCTCAAAACCCAGCTGCACCCGTCCAGCTGATGAGAAATCGACGGCATCGAGCCCCATTCCTCGGCAAAATTCATCGACGGATGCATCAATCCAACTCATCTTCCCACGCTTCCTCTTCTTCTATATCAATGGCTTCGTCTAGCGCCTTTTGTACCGCTTGGATTAAATTCTGTCGTTGTTCTTCATCGGCGAATACGTCAATTGGGATTGCGCGAACTAACTTATGGAACTCTCGAAAAAAATCGATTTTTTGTTCTACCGCCGTCAATTCCATTGCGTTGGCGACTTTCCATATCTCATCACTGCTTACCCATCGCTGCTCTACCAACGCAATCACATCAGCCATCAAATTAGAAACTTGATAAGCCATAATTCGTCCTTTCCGGTTTAAACATTTGGAACAGCTGACTCACACGATCTTGCAACGTATTTAGAGTTTTGAGTTTTTGCATATCGGACATCAACCACTTCAACTTAACCGAATCGATACTGCTACCTTGAACACTAAGATCTGCACTCATGCCTTGCAGCATAAAGTCAACAGCGGTCGATACCTCCTGCTCACCAAAGCGCGCCACAACATCTTGATAAGCCGCGCCGAGCCCTTGATAACTATGAACGGTATCGCGGTAGAAGCCGCGCAGCTGATGCAAAGAGCTAAACTCTTGCTCTTGGCTGTATTCATCAGCAAAATTTGAGACACGGATTTCCGTATCAATTTGAGACCATGTATCTGGGTTTTGCTCGATTCTTAGAAGTGCTTGGTCAATCAGCGCTAGTAGGTGTTTACTTTCTGGACTCGCACTCAAAAACTTTTTAACGGCTTTTAGGGCTAGGTATTGATGGCTTTTCTCATCGGAAAACCCATTCAAGTAGGCTTGTAATTGCGCGATGGTCGAGATATTTCCTCCCGCCATTTTTGTAGCCAAATCTTTGATTTTTTGATTCTTTTCAAGATCAGGGACTTTTCTTAAGTAGTCCGAAACGAGTTCATGTGCTTCATTAACTCGAACACCACTGTCTTTCACTTTGCGCTTGGTCAGATCTTTCTCTGCTTTTTCGGAACCGAGTGAAGTGAGTTCTTCCATCGCATCAAAAAGTGATTGTGTGGCATTGTGAACACGGACGGTTTCACCGCGATAATTGCCTTTTTGTGAAACGTCGGGACGAGACGATTCCAACCCGTTTTGGATAGACGCATCAAACTTTGGATTTGTTGCGATATGATTGTTGATAATACTCATTCACTTGCACTCCTTCCGCACAATACAGGCGAATTATAGGAAGTGCGCTTTGTTGAAGCTGTCAAAATCAGACGTGTTTTTTTAGTGCGCTTTCAGTTTTCTAAAAACTCCCGACTGATATTCACTATAAATTGATTCTTATACTTTCTATCCTCTCAGCATCAATCATTGCGCATATTTTTACCTTGAACGATTTCTCATACATCACTGATATCCAACAATCTGCGATTAAACACACGCGTTTGATCCAAATTCGCGGGCGCGTTACACAAGTCACCGGCACCATTATCAAAGCTGTCGTCCCTGGCGTTCGTGTAGGTGAACTGTGTGAGTTGCGTAATCCCGATCAAACTCTGTCTTTGTTAGCGGAAGTGGTTGGCTTCCAGCAGCATCACGCTCTGCTCACCCCATTAGGAAATATGTTTGGGATTTCCTCAAATACAGAAGTAAGCCCAATGGGCAAAATGCACGAAGTGGGTGTTGGCGACCACCTGTTAGGTACAACGCTTGACGGGCTTGGGCGTCCTTTCGATGGTACGCAAAGTCAGGAACCAAGTGCTTGGTATCCTGTTTATCGCGATGCGCCACCACCAATGCAACGTAAACTGATTGAAAAGCCAATCTCTCTTGGCGTTCGATCCATTGATGGGCTACTGACCTGTGGTGAAGGTCAGCGCATGGGTATTTTTGCAGCGGCTGGCGGGGGTAAAAGTACCCTACTGGCAAAACTGATTCGCTCCGCAGAAGTTGACGTGACCGTTCTCGCCTTAATTGGTGAACGCGGACGCGAAGTGCGCGAGTTTATTGAGCATGACCTAGGCGAAGAAGGAATGGCCAAATCGGTTTTAGTGGTCGCTACCTCTGATCGCCCAGCAATGGAGCGCGCCAAAGCCGCTTTTGTTGCCACTTCTATCGCAGAATATTTTCGTGACCAAGGTAAACGCGTGCTACTGCTGATGGATTCTGTAACGCGTTTCGCCCGCGCACAGAGGGAGATTGGACTAGCCGCAGGCGAGCCACCAACACGACGTGGCTATCCGCCTTCCGTTTTTGCCGCTTTGCCAAAGCTGATGGAACGAGCTGGACAATCAGACAAAGGATCAATTACAGCACTGTACACCGTGTTGGTGGAAGGTGACGACATGACAGAGCCTGTCGCGGATGAAACTCGCTCCATTTTAGATGGGCACATCATTCTCTCGCGCAAGCTTGCGGCAATGAACCATTACCCCGCCATTGATGTACTTCGGTCAGCAAGCCGAGTGATGAATCAAATCGTTGAACCCGATCATCAGGCGTCTGCTGCTCATATTCGCGAAATGTTAGCTAAGTATGAAGAAGTTGAGCTGCTAATCAAAATTGGCGAATACCAACATGGCGCAGATAGCCTAGCAGATATGGCCATTGCACAAAGTGATGATATACGCGCCTTTTTACGCCAAGGCACTCATGAACCAAGCGATCTTGATGGCGCTATCGCTCAACTTAAAGGGATGGCGAAACAATGATAGAACGTTTATTAGAAATCAAAAAAATTCGCGCTGACCGTGCGGATAAAGCCGTCAAGCGTCAAGAATACCGAGTGTCAAACGCCGCAGCACAGGTTCAAAAGGCCGAACGTTCTGTCGCGGACTATCACGTTTGGCGCCAGGAAGAAGAAGAGCGACGTTTTGCTAAAGCAAAACAACAAACGCTCGTTCTCAAAGAGCTGGAAACATTAAGACAAGAAATCGCGTTGTTAAGAGAGAGAGAAGCCGAACTTAAACAACGTGTGGCCGAGTCAAAAAAAGCGCTTGAAATCGAACGCTCGGCACTTAAAGAAAAGCAAAAAGAGGCGCGACAAGCCCATAAAACCAAAGAAAAATTCGTTCAGTTGCAGCAACAAGAAGTCGCGGAAAAATCGCGAGAAAGGCAATACCAAGAAGAACTCGAACAGGAAGAGTTTCGCACTGTCGACATTATCTAAAGGTTCACTATGCGCATTACCCCAACAACTGAAGCATCGAATACGCTGCACAAATCAACGCCAGAACAAGCGCCTCTCGAGAAGGAGGCCGAGCTTCAATCACAATTCGAGCATGCAATGACGAAGAAGCCTAGCAAGGGAAAGGAGTCTATCGTTGCGAATCCCCAAAAAAATCATACTGGCGAAGAAGACATACCGCTAAGGCATAAGACATCTCAAGGTCTAGATAAGAAACCTAACTCATCGAACCAAGAAGCCAACGCTGACAAAAACACCTCCACTTTAAAAGGTAAAAGTGACGTCGTCACTAAGAGAGATATAGAGAAACCGCAAGACGACGCAGCAAATAGCGAAGAAATAATTAGCGAAAACAATAAATTGCTTAAAAATGATGGAAAAAGCGATGGCGACACAGTTCTAAGCTCCCCTTCTACCGAGCGTGTTGATCCTCACTTTCAAGCTCAAGCTCATTTGAAAGAAGATAAACCGACGCCGATGGATAAACATACCTCGCCGGATTGTCTCTCTACGCTTGAATCTGGCTTGCTTCCCCAAAGTGCGACAGAGACAGAGCTCGCTCAATATGGGATTAACATTGTTGGCTTAACGAAAAAGCAAACTGAAAAAACGCACAATAAGCGTGCAACTCCGCCGCTACAGAATACAGGCAAACGACCAGACCAAACTGGTGGCCTGCCTGAAACCAAGCCTCTTGAAAAAATCGTGACGAAAAGCGCACTAGTCGCCGTTAAAACGGATGAAGAAAAAGTGCCTTCTCAACCCCTTGCAAGTGCGGTAACACAAGGCGATGTCATCCTAAAAAGTGTTGCTTCGCAGGCTCAACCAAGCCCAACGCGAGACGTAAACCAATTACTCCAGCAATTGGTGGATAAAATCTATGTTGCTCTGCCAACCGCATCGGACAACAAAGAGGTTCGGCTGTTTCTAAGTGAAGGACAATTAAAAGGTGGCGAAATCCACATCAAGTTGGACGCTCAAGGGTATAGCGTGACGATTCGACAAGAGCATGCCCTTTCCATTATTAGCCAGCAAGCTAGACAAGATCTTGCTGAACGGCTAAACCGATTCGGTGGTGAGCAGCCACTTCGCTTAGCGATCAGCGAACAAACTCAACAGCTCGATCAACAACAACATGAACAACAACACTCACGCCAACAACGCAGCGTGTATGAAGAATGGCAAGCGGAGAATGACCTATGACACCGTTAATAATACCCAAAGTGGATGCAGAAAGTATCGCGCTCAGCAATCAACTTTGTGCAAAACAGTGCCACTTCCAAGGGACTGATGGTCAGAGCGTATCGATTACTGTTGCTCAAATCCCTTCATTTGAAGGGTTCCGTTTAACCACGTTGATTGGAGGGCAAACCCTACAAGTAGACTTTTCTCGTGCGCAGCTCCAACATTGGCTGAAATCGACCCTAAATGCTACTGCGTTTGAGTCCCTGCCTAACTCCCTCCAGTTAGCACTTTTGAGCTCACAGATAGAACCGCATAGTGAGGCAATCAAAGCGCTATTTGGTCAGTTACCCATTCTTAGTCAACTACAGCCGTTAGAGGCGAGCCAGGCCCAAGAGCATACTTTAATGTTAACCCTCAATAAGCCTAACGGCTCTCTTTGTTTGTGGGTTAGCGAAGGATCAGACGTGTTGTTGGATGCGCTACCAAACAGCGCTGCTCTACAAGCTCGACACCTCGCTTTACCTGTGTGGTTAAGTCTTGGAAGGACCCATTTGACGTTAAGCGAATTTAATTCGCTCGAGCTGGGAGATGTCATCTTTTTTGACGATGGTTACATCGCCAAGCAACAAGCCATTTTTCAAGTATCTAACCAGAATCTCTGGCGCTGCCAGCTAGATGACCAAACTCTTCACATTATTGAAAAAGAAACCAATATGAATGACGTAAACACTTCAGAAATGTTAACCGACCACCAGCAACTGCCTGTGGAACTCACGTTTGATATCGGCCATCAAACCATCACGCTAGAGCAGCTTAACCAGCTTCAGCCAGGATACGTATTCGAGCTAAACCAGCCTGTATCTAAGCCGGTAACATTGCGTGCCAACGGCAAAATCATTGGTGAGTGTGAACTTGTTAATGTTAACGAACATTTAGGTGTGCGCGTACTGGAGCTGTTCGGTGGCACGCAGGAGCCAGCATGATCCAGTTACCCGACGAGCTCAATCTCATTGTCAGCTTAGCACTGCTGGCACTGATCCCATTTATCGCTATGATGGCGACGTCGTTTGTGAAACTCGCCGTTGTATTCTCACTGCTGCGTAACGCTCTCGGTGTACAGCAAATTCCGCCGAATATGGCGCTTTACGGATTGGCTATCATTCTGTCAATTTTCATCATGGCTCCCGTCGGGTTTGAAACCTACGACTACGTAAAGCAGCATGATATCTCCCTTGAAGATTCTGCAAGTGTAGAAGGCCTCATTGAAAGCGGTTTACAGCCTTATCGAGAATTTTTGAAAAAGCATATTCGGGAAACCGAAGCCATATTCTTCACTGATGCTGCACGCACATTGTGGCCACAGAAGTACGTAGACCGTTTAGAGTCGGACAGCTTATTGCTCTTACTGCCCGCATTTACCGTCAGCGAGCTTACTCGCGCTTTTGAAATTGGCTTTCTGTTGTACTTACCGTTCATCGCTATTGACCTAATTGTGTCGAATATCCTACTCGCGATGGGGATGATGATGGTATCGCCAATGACGATTTCCCTCCCCTTCAAATTGTTGCTTTTTGTCTTGCTTGACGGCTGGACAAAGCTCACCCATGGCTTAGTGTTGAGTTACGGTTAATCACGGAGAAAGTATGCATTCTGCTGAAATCATTCATTTCACGACCCAAGCATTAACCCTAGTGTTGTACTTGTCATTACCGCCGATTTTAGTCGCAGCATTGGTTGGTACATTGGTGTCGCTTATTCAGGCGTTAACTCAGGTCCAAGAACAAACGTTAGGCTTTGTGGTCAAGCTTATCGCGGTCATTATTACGCTGTTCGTCACAACGCAATGGCTAGGGGCAGAGCTCCACGCCTTCGCCTCGCTTGCTATGGATAAAATTCCTCAAATACGATGAGTTATCACGACTTACACCAGGCTTTATTTTTGTACAGCCTGACGTTACCTCGGTTAATGGCATGCTTCATCTTTTTGCCTATTTTGAGCAAGCAAATGTTAGGCGGCACCATGGTGAGAAATGGTGTGCTTTGCTCACTCGCACTGTTTATATTTCCGATGATTAATCAGCAAACCTTGCCTGCAGAAACCGACGGCATTTGGCTGATAATGATTTTGGGTAAGGAGGTATTAATTGGGCTATTGATAGGATTTGTTGCTGCTATCCCCTTTTGGGCGATAGAAGCGGCCGGTTTTCTGGTCGACAACCAACGTGGGGCTGCCATGGCAAGTATGTTTAACCCAACGCTAGGCTCACAATCCACACCAACAGCGGTATTACTGACCCAAACGCTGATTACCCTGTTCTTCTCTGGCGGGGGCTTTGTCACTTTTATCTATGCGTTATTCAAAAGCTATACATCTTGGCCGATCGTGGACTTTTTCCCAACCGTTAGCGACGCATGGGTGAGCTTCTTCTACGCGCAATTTGAACAGCTTATGTGGCTTGGTGTGTTGATGTCCGCTCCACTAGTGTTGGCAATGTTTCTTGCTGAGTTTGGTCTGGCGCTTATCAGTCGTTTTGCACCGCAATTGAATGTTTTTTTCCTTGCCATGCCAATAAAAAGTGCCATCGCGAGTGTTTTACTGATCGTGTATCTCGGAATAATGATGGATCACTTTGAAGTACAGTTTTACGGCATTACCCGATTCGCAGAACAACTCAATACCATTTGGCAATAACGCTTAGGATTCTTTATGAGTGCAGAAAAAACAGAGCAACCCACCGCAAAAAAGTTACGCGATGCTCGACAGAAAGGTCAGGTTGCCAAAAGCCAAGAAATCGTATCGTCTGCATTAATTTTGGCGCTCATAATTGTACTGTTTGCGTTCGCCGATTATTACATGTCGCACATCTCAGAGCTTATTCTCCTACCAAGTAAGCTTGCTTATCAGGGTTTCCAAGATGCGCTAGTCGATGTCGCTATCGCCATCGCAAAAGAAATTGCCTATCTACTCGCTCCGATTATTCTGGTTGCTGCACTCGTCGCCATCTTTTCCAATATGGGGCAGTTCGGGTTCCTATTTAGTGGTGAATCCGTTAAACCCGACATCAAAAAGATCAATCCCGTCGAAGGGGCCAAACGCATTTTTTCCCTCAAGAGTGTGATTGAGTTTATCAAGTCGATCCTTAAAGTCTCTCTTCTTTCCTGCATTATCTGGGTGACATTACGCGGTAACATCAACGCTTTAATGCAAATTCCAACTTGTGGGCTAGAATGTGTCCCGACCATTACTGGCGTCATGATTAAACAATTAATGATTATCTCTTCGGTAGGCTTCATCGTCATCGCTGCAGCAGATTTTGCGTACCAGAAGTTTGATCACACGAAAAAGCTCAAAATGAGCAAGGACGAAGTGAAGCGCGAATACAAAGAGATGGAAGGCAGTCCAGAAATAAAAAGCAAACGTCGTCAGTTGCACCAAGAGCTACAAGCCTCCAATCAACGCGAAAACGTTAAACGTTCTAATGTATTAGTTACAAACCCAACACATATCGCGGTTGGCCTTTATTACAAGAAAGGCGAAACGCCTCTGCCCGTCATCACTTTGATGGAAACCGATGCGGTAGCCAAACGTATGGTCGCAATCGCTAAAGAGGAAGGCGTGCCTGTGATGCAAAAAGTCCCTCTTGCTCGTGCACTATACGCCGACGGTAACGTCGACCAGTACATCCCAAGTGATCTTATTGAGGCAACTGCGGAAGTGCTTCGTTGGTTGGCTTCGTTAGAGTCCGAGGCGGACTAACAAACCACATCCCATTCAAGATCTGGGCTTACAACTGCCCAGCTTTCAACCTCGATACTTTCAACGCTATAATGCGGTATTCTTTAACTGTATGTTGTTTTTTATGAAATCTAACTTAAGCATTCGCTCCTACACGAAACGTATGAGCCGACATACTCATAGTGATTATCATCAACTGGTGCTTCCTCTCCAGGGCAACATACATATTGATATGGATAGTTATGTCGGAAAGGTGGCGGTTGGCGACTGCATAGTCATCCCCAAAAGTTGTGCCCACGGTTTTAATGCCGAAGAGTCATCACGCTTTATTGTTGCGGATATGACCACTTTGCCCACTCATTTGATGGATAATAGTGTGGCTGTGTTTTCGATTAGCCCGCCTCTACTGAGCTTTATCCAGTTTGTCGAAAAGCAACTTGAGTATCAGGTTAATGATGAAATTGAAAACTCAATGGTTGCAACCTTCTATCTGTTGCTAGAGCAGCAAAAGCGGTCTCGCTCCGTAGATTCGCGTATTCGAGATGTACAGGTTGTGATCGCCGAGCAGCTTGATCAGCCACTCACCATTGCCTCATTAGCGAATGCCGCTTGCTTGAGTCCGACGCAGTTTAAAAAGCTTTTTAAAGAGCAGCTAAAAGTGAGCGTCCATAAGTACATTACACTACAACGTATGGAAAAAGCCAAAGCACTACTGACTCATACAGACCTTCCAGTTCAGTTGATAGCTGAACGAGTTGGCTATAGTGACCTTTCCGCGTTTAGTCGACGGTTTTCAATGCATTTTGGTATGTCTCCTAGAGAGTTTTCCCGATAGTCACTAGAATAGTCTTCTGGAACAAGTATTCCGTCTTTTCAGCACAAAAATCTCTATCGCTTTCTTTTATTCTTTCTACCCTAAAACAGCCATTCACTAGGTAGAAATTACAGTGTTAAAAAAACATTTCACCGACTATCAATTAGGAACTTTATCCATACTTTTTGCTTCAACCCTGTGGGGAACGACGGGCACCGCTGCCAGCTTGGCACCGGATGTCAGTGCTCTCGCCATTGGCGCATTTTCTATGGGTATTGGTGGATTTATGCAAGCATGTCTGTCTGCGAAGTCACTGAAGAGAGATTTTCGAAAAGTCGTACATAAGAAGAAAACGTTACTGGTTAGTATTATCGCCTTAGCCACCTACCCACTGGCTTTTTATTCATCAATGCGATTCGCCGGTGTGGCTATTGGTACGGTTGTTTCTATCTCCACTGCACCTTTCTTTTCTGCTTTGTTAGAGTGCCTCTTTAGCCGAAATCAGACCATAACCAAGCGCTGGATGATGAGTTTCGCAATCGGGGTCATTGGCATTACCTTGTTACTGGCTTCTGAGTCATCCGCAAATAGCTTATTTGATCAGGATATGAAGCATTGGGGTGTATTACTTGGCCTATTGGCAGGTCTAACGTACGCCATTTACTCATGGGGAGTAAAGGCTATGATTGACCACGGCATTGAATCGCAAACGGCCATGGGAAGTGTTTTTGGTATTGGTGGAGTTTTGCTTCTACCAACACTTTTCATCACGGGCGATAATCTATTTGCATCATCAACTAATACGACGGTCATGATCTACATGGCCTTGATTCCAATGGGGTTAGGTTACGTCGCTTTTGGGTTTGGGTTACGATTTGTTACAGCCAGCGGAGCTAGCATACTCACGCTATTTGAACCTGTTATCGCAGCAGCACTAGCAGTTGCGATTGTTGGGGAAGAAATTTCTCTCATTGGTTGGGTTGGTATAACGTTGACACTTGTGTGTTTGTTTCTTCAGTCGAAAAATTAAATTCAATGGCGATGAGCCAGCCCCAAAAAGTAACGCTGACGGTAGATAAAGTAAGGAGCAGCACCTACTCCCTACTTTACCATTTGAAATTACACCCAGCCTTCTGCCAAGTACATCAATCGCAATTGACTTGGTGAGCCTAATTTTTCTAGCGCACCTAACTGGACGTCACTCAGGTTTGGGCATTTATCAAGATAAACTCGTCCGTTTGCTGCATCTAGGGGGAGCTTGTAGGTGAGCTTTTCGTTTATTTTACTTGCTTCCCCTTTATCAATCGCTCGAACAGCTGGCATGAGCCAATCCCAATCTTCTCCTAACAGTTTTTTAAACGCCCCGTTAGCAATAGACTCGGTTTTACTTGGTGCATCCTCTGGGCTTAGCTTCAAGATAGAGTCTACGTCAGGAACCAAGTGCTCACTTGGCTCTGAACCCAACATCTTTTTCAGTGTTAATCGAGCGGTTTCCATCTCTTGTGCCTCTTTAGGCGCTTGAGGAGAAGTCATTGCAGTATTCTCCTTAGGACCAAGGTACGCCATTAATGCGCGGACAGAAGCCGGATCTTGCATACTGAAGGTAAAGTCTCCTTTAGCATTAGAAACTTCAAGCCTTGGTAAAACACCAGACATCTCACCTTGCATGAGTTGTTCTTTGACTTCTGTATTTAGTCCGTATGCTCCAGCTTGGTTCGCCACAAAACCACCGCCGCTCATGATAGCAGTCGTTGCCGCAGAACCGATTGCCTCTTTTGCTATCGGTGTGACGCCCACCGTTGCTACAGAGCTAACACCGAACGTGCCCAGGCTCCCCGTCGCCATACCTAACGTAGCTCCAATGCCACCTTCAGCCGACAGTATCGCATGACCTTGAGCCAAGGTTTGCTGCATCGGCATAGAAAGACGTTGATCTCGCCCTGGCAGCTGTGAAATTTGTTCTAACTGATGATGGTAAGCCTCAGCATCACCATTTACGGCCGCTTTGTGCAACTCTCTACCTGTAGAAATCAATAAGCCAACGCCAGGTAATGCCAAGTTAATAACGGCGTTCACACCAGAACCTTTTAGCTTTTCTTTGCCCATCTGTAACAGTTCAGCAGCGAAGCCATCCATTTTTCCTGGATACTGGGCTTCTAAACTCACCTGCATACGCGGATCTTTGCTGATCGCATCAAACGTATTTTTAAGCTGCTGGTACGTATCGCTGCTCACTTTTATTTCATCCAATAGGCTGACAACTTCTAAGATTTTACGCTCAGTAAGTGGCTCACCGCGATAGCCTGAAGGACTCACTAGGGAGTAAGCCAACAGCGCAACCTCAGGTTTTTCTTGCTTAAGTAGCGCCTGCTTTAAATCAAGGTGAGTTTTGATGTTTTCTTGGAAAAACTTAGTGTATTTGCTTCTCAATACGCCTTCGTGAATAGAAGCAAACTTATGACCTTTGTGGAATGTGGAAGGTTCTTTTACTTCACCTCTTTTACTGATCACTCG
Organism: Vibrio sp. Vb1980; assembly: GCF_033338615.1. Taxonomy (NCBI): domain Bacteria; kingdom Pseudomonadati; phylum Pseudomonadota; class Gammaproteobacteria; order Vibrionales; family Vibrionaceae; genus Vibrio; species Vibrio sp. Vb1980. Next base: position 63,429 of record NZ_JAWOSZ010000013.1, on the reverse strand, counting down.
GTCATCTTTTTGCGCAGCAACTGCACGAAACTGTTCTAGATCAGGTACTGGGCTTTGGCTGATTTTTTGTGTTGTATTAACCATTTTTCTCTCCTACACACGAAGTGATTGAACATGAGCTTGTTCATGATTAGAGGTGGTTGGAATCGCTTGATCCAACATTGCGAAACGCGCTTGCCACAGCTCGGCCTGTTCAATAACTTCGTGAAACCAAGCGGTAAGGTTCGTCGTATTTAGATGCTCAACGGGTTTACGTCCTGCTAAGACAAGCTGTCGACCGTTTGGAGCCAAAGCAAGTGTGAGGTTGCCACTACCAATTCCTTGATAGTTAGCATGAGCAAGAAGCTCTAAACCTTTTAGTCGTTGTTCACCGGATTTTTCTAACCCTCCGAACGTTACAGACAACATCAAATCATCCGTATCTGTCGCGATGAAATACAACATGTAGCGATCATCGACCAGTAGCTGACAACGTTCATTTTCTTCAAAATTCAGTTCGGGCAACTCATTGAGTTGGCAAAACTCCAAGAGCAGTTGTTGAATCGTGTTCATAACTTTTTCCTTTTGTTTCAATAACTCTATTGAACAACGATTGCAGATTGAACGATGTCGGTAATGGCTTTATTTTTGTCACTTTTTCGCCTTCATTGTGAGGTTTTCCGCAGAAATCTCGCTCTAAGATCGAGTTGCCAGAGTAATAAAAAAGAGCAGCTCAGAGCTGCTCTTTCAATAAAGGTTAGATGCTTAGCATGGTGTATTTGCTCACTTCTTTTGCAGATTGACTAACCCAGTTTATGGCTATCAAAAATGACTTCTGTTGGCGGGAACATATTCGAAACAGGTGGTCGTTGTGCATCTCCAAACATTGGTGCACCGAATGCAGATGTCGCCCACGGGTCAACAATTTTCACATCCTTACTCCACGTTGATGGATCTTTTATGTCGCTCCCCTCTTGTCGACCAACCAGTACATAAAGGTGTGTACCTGAATGACCCTTTTTAAACGCAACCACTTCTACTTTGGGTTCACTTTCAGGTGTTCCTGACATGCCTTGAATCATCTCAGCGGCGGCAGCAAAGGCAAATGTAGTACAGCAGCCGGCTTTCGCGGTTTGTACTGCCTTAGCAATGTTCTGTAGACTGCTTAATTGCGGTGCGGTTCCTCTTTGTGCTGCAGCTTGAACTCCGTTTGCGGACATCGTCGCTCTGTGATCTTGCATGATTCGCGCTTGATCCGCGTGAAGCTCTTTTAGTCGTGGCTTTCCTTTTGTTTCATAAAACTGTGCCCCCTTAACACCGAACGTATTTAAGTCCGTACAGGCAAAATCACCAAGCTTTTGAAGGTTGGCTTTATGTTCGTTGATAAGCGCGACACTCGATGAAGCTTTATTGGTTTTGGAAGAAGAGGCTGCCGTTTGTGCAGTTGGCCAATTTGAGCTAGGACCAGACGACAATCTCTCAAGATTTTTCAGACTCCCAAGCGTTAACTTGTTTTCACCATTCAACACATTTTTCAGCATGAGCTTCGCAACATCTTTAGGAATACCCTGCTTAGTAAGCAGGTTCACTACAATATCTTTCGCTTTATTCTGGTGGCTAATACGCGCGCTGATACTTTTATTTTTTGGTGCACCCTCTTTAACAAAAATATCTTTGCCGTTGTGTGCTCGAACCTCTTTGTCGTCAGCTTGATTTTGTGTCGCCAAATGTGACGTTAACTGACTCAACGAGTGCATGTGCGATGTATTAATATTGACCATGTGTGATGCCTTAAACTTGAATAAATGCGTGTACGTCTGTTTGGCTAAAATCTACAACCGTGTTGTTTTGAAATAACTGTACCCAAGTATCAACTAATTCATTCAACTGAATGATTAAGTTAGCAATGTTGGTGAGTTCACTTCCAGCCGCGATAGCAACTTGAAGAACAACGTCTTTGCGTGTTGGATTCACACAAAACTGCACACCACCTGTTTCTCGATACAAGAAGTTGTATTCAAGTAAAACTTGAAGTTTATCTAGCGTAATATCATCTTGTTCTATAAGCAGGTTTTTGGAAATCAATAACTCGCCTTTTTCCTCTACGAGCAGAACATCGACACTGTTGTTTTCAGCAAAATGCAGTGACCACATTTGATCGTCATACGCTGTCACGCGCTCAAGGTTCAGCACTTCTCCTAGCTCAGAGAGAAGCATATTAATCTTTCCTGTATCCATGTTGTGTCCTGTCTAATTTATTATAACTAAGTGACATCGATATATTTATTGCAGCGAAGCCACTTGGGTATAACGGCTCATTTAAATAAGCGAATAAGGATAAAAGAGATTTTATGGCGAGATAGAAACCGACACTTTATTTCAACGTCTCATTTTTATTGCTATTAGCCGTTTTATTGAGAAGAAAAATTAAGGTTAAGCTGGAAAATAAAAGAGCGGCAATCGCCGCTCCGAAAATTAAATAGAAGTAGAAAATCACTTAATACCGTGAAGGCTATTTTCTGCATCCATAGCTAAAGGATTGAACGAGTCGTTACGAAGTTCTGCTATCGCGTATAGCATGCGCCCCATGCGACCATTTCCATCGGTAAAGCCATGGTACCCGATAACTCCGGCGAACAAATGTTTACCTAAGTCTTTATCTTCTACAGGGTTCTCTTTCAAAAAGCCTTCAATGTGCTGCTTTAACATGCCCTCACCGCCAATACTTGAAGGCAAAGTACCACCCGAAATATTTGGCCCTCGGTAATCACGCTCAACATTAGGCACCAATCGAGCGTGTAGCTCTTTTAGGTTTTCCATATTCAATAAATCTTTACCATTAGACGCGTATTCTTTCAGTAAAGACGTAATATTTTCGGCATCGTTTCCTTTAGAGTTAGAAGCATTAATGATCCACGCCGCAGCTCTTTCAACATTATTGGTTACGCCACTTTTGTTAAACGCGTCCTCTGCCAGTCCTTCAGCGTATACACCTTGGCTTAGATCGTTGCTTGCTAGACCTTCGATATGACGTTGCGCCGATTTAAGATGCATCACCTCCATATCAAACACCGCTTGCATTTGATTAATGCTACCTGCCGGGTTTTTCTGCGCTGCAGATACACCACCGCCGTAGTCTTTTACTACACGTCCAGCAAGCGACTTCGCTGCACTTTCGCCAATCAGTGATGTGAGGTTTTTACCAGAATCGGTTTCTAACATTGCCTCTGTCATCGCTCGCTCTGCTAACTGGTTTAGCTCAGCAGAGTTCGACTGAACTGATTTACTGTCTAACTTCGCAAAGGCATTTAAGACATCTGATGCGGTTTTTATGTTTCCATCTTTGAAGAACATTTGTCCATGCTCAACAGAAGAAGCAGCTCGTAAACGCTGAGCTTGGCCTTGCTCATTATCAAATACGGCTTTTGTAAGGGCTTTCGCAACCGATTGTGAGCTGCCTTCGCGAAACAATTTTCCTGTCGCTTCAAAAAATCGCGCTACCGCACCATTAGTAGGATTGGTACGAGTAAATTCTTGGGTCGCTGCGTTGATTTGGTATTCTTTGCCACCAATACTCAGCTTGCCTTCGTTTAGTATCTCGTTGCGAGCTTGCGGCATGGCGGCCTGCAACGCGCTAACACTTCCAAAACTGATCATGTTTTAAACCCTTAATGTGGAAAAATGAGTGGTATTCGTTTCCGGTACTTCGGTTGTTTTATTGGTTACTTCTTGTGTATTCGCACTTTTTAACCACTCGATGAAATTCGCAAATGACTCATCGAAAAAAGATGCAGTTAGCAGTTGCTGAGGCAGGTGTATGAAACCGATGTATCCGGTCTCTTCCTCCCAGCATACCGCTGGAGAACCTTGCGTTAAGGCATCTTTCATATGTTGATGCAAAATATCAGCACTCGGCTTATCGCCTGAAATCAGCCCGATAAGCGTCACACGATCTTCTTGTGCACGAATTGTGATTGCTGTGTTTTGCTCAACGAGTAGATGGCAACAATCATCTTCATCAAAAACCAACGGCTCCAATTGGCAGCGGCTGGCAAAATCTGTCAGTAAAGAAGTTATAAATCCATTAGCCATTCGACTAAATAATCCTATTTTTGTTGTTTTAGAGGCGCTGCTTGGTTGCAACACTTATCAACTAAGCAGCTTTCTTAGGTGTATTCTTAAGGATTTATGGCAGTGAATATTTTAGAAATGGTCGGATTTTTTTTGTTTAAAGGCATTAAAATGAAAAAACTCAGCAAGTGCTGAGTTTTTAAGGTTTATTCATGAATCGTAATTTTACGCTCGCTGAGCTGCTTCACCATAGCTTGCTTTAACGCATGCAGCTGTCCATCAATACTGGCGTCGATGATCCCAACTTCTGTTTCCAAAATGCAGCCTCCATTTTTCAAGCGCGCATCTGCTACCACGTCAACGTAACCGACTTCAGGGAAATCACTTAATACTCCAGCCACCTTTTCTCTCACCTCAACAACCTGCTCTGGGTGGACATGTAAAATGACCTGCTTTTGGTTACTCACCAGTTGCAACGCTTCTCGAACTACACTCACCGTGGTATCGACATCATCGAAGGTATCGATGATCTTGCGTACTGCTTCTAACACCACACCTGTCATTTTTTCTTCGACTTGCTGATAGTAGTCATTACAACGTGCTAAGGTTTCAACCATCGTTTGCGCATTTTCAATCTTGGCTTGTGCAAGGCCATCTTGATAACCACGTTGTTTTTCGGTTTCGTAGGCTTGCTGGGCATTAGCAATGATGCTTTCAGCTTTGGAGTTCGCGGCTTCAACTAAGTGTTGCGAATCCAGATAACTGGCATGATCTTTCGCTTTCAGCACCTTTAAGCCAGGTGCCAGCTGCAAATTGTCTGTTTTTATTTCAACAAATGAAACCATTGAGGAATAACCTGTTTTGCGATTTTTTTTGTGAGTCGATACGCCAGATCTCGTTGATCCGCTTCCAACCAGTTAGCTGTTTCCGCGTTTTCGCTAAGTTGCTTTTCTAATTTGAATTGCCAACGAAGAACAACATCTTCCGGTGAGTTAATCAAAATAAACCTCATCCAAAAATATCCCAGCGCCCTCATGCTTGCTTCAACAGACCTTTCATCCAATAGTTCTGGTAACGAACGCTGCCAGCCTTGCGGCCAGCTGAATAACAGCATAGGCCCGTTTTGAATTAAGAACCGAGCGCCTTCCAAACCAAAAACGTTGTTCAGAACCTGTTTCGGGCGTTTTAAAACAACGCCTCGCATTGCCACACAATGTAAAGCTCCGCCCACCATCAATACGAGTTGGTTCAACGCATCCGCTGGGAGCAATGCCAAACTATGACAAGGTCTGTTAAAAGCCGTCTCAGGAACGGGAGATAACGCCCACTCATTGATACACCATTGGTTGAACATGGGGTTATCTCTCCAGCCTTCGATATTTAGTAACCAAGGCTGCTTTTGCTCTATCCAACTTCTATGGATGTACTGGCAAGGCGCATAGTTAAACTGGTGTTGTACCTGCGCGAGTGGTGTTTCTGGTTTAACCACGCTTCGTGTTCCTACGACACCATGTAAAAGTAGCGATATTCGAGCCGATGAGTGCCGCTACCAAGAACACCAAAATGGCGATAAGATTATTCGCCGTCTCTTTGGTGACCTGAACCGACAAAATGCTTTTAAATTGATTGTTTTGAGTAGCAACTCGAACCTCTGATGAGGGTACCATCACTACGCTGATTCGATCGTAGTTCAGCCCCTCAATGCTATTGTTCACTAATAATTTGATCTGCGGAACATATGAATCAAGCGCAATATCTGCTGCGTGTTTAATAAATACGGAGGCAGAAGCTGGAGTTGGACGCTCTCCTGGACGCAGATCTTGATCTTCCAAAACAACATGAACACGTGCCACCAGCACACCATCAATCTGAGATAAGGTTGAGGAGAGCTCTTGAGATTTCGCGTACACCAAACGTGCTCGCTCTGCTAATGGTGACGAGATCAAATCGTCTTTGGGAAACACCTCTTTCAGTGTGGAAAACTGCTCTCTTGGATAACCTTTTCGCTTTAGCGCGTCTACCGCGAAGGCGATTTGAGAACTGTCTACCATTAACTTGACGGTGTTGTCTTTGTCAGGTTCTTTTGTTGCAACGACACCTTCGGATAGTAAGATCGACAACATCTCATTACCCTCTTTCTGAGTAACGTTGGTGTATAACTCGGTCTGACAACCTACCAGAAACAACGTGAGCATGATGAAAACTGCTCTCATTTTATTCATCATCACTATTGTGCCTTCAATAAGGTTTCTACGTTTTGTGTGGTTTTACCCACGGTTTTCGCGATCAGCTCTTCTTGAAAAGTAATGCGTGTCAGCGCCCACTGCATTTGCAGTAATTGCGCCGGATCATCACCCACCATCTTCATGTTGTCTTGCAAGTTACTTTTCGCGTTATCGATATTGTTTTTCAACTCGCTGATGTTTTCTAGCAAACCTCCCTCCAGGCCATTACTTGCCTCGGGAACCGACATGGCTTGCTCAAAACGTTCGCTTAAACCGTCTTCGACTTGCGCATCCTGTAACTTATCAATGTTGGTTTGCATCACCTCGGTGTACTGCGTGTTTATCATATGTACTCCTAAGATAAATCTAACTTGTGACTGTGAGTCATAATGTTTTTCACCATCGCATTTTTTTGGATCATGAAGCTAAGTTCATCACGAACCATGTCCAGTGTTGATGCCATACCAGGTAACGACTTCAACTCTGCCCAGCAATGCCATAAGGCTTGTTCTTTCTGGGCACCCAGTGGAAAATGCTGCGCTAGCATTGCTTTTAGTGCTGTTTTATCAGCAGGTGGTTCGGCAATAAGCTGTCCCGAAAAATTCCCTAGTAACTCCTGCTTCAACACCTTTAACAAATCAGATTGTGGCTGTTCGTTGCCTTTTGCACTCTTCGCCTCATGAAAGGCGTACCACATTGCCTCTCGTTTAACTTGAGGGTCGGAGAACGCTTCATTTAACGATGATAAGACACTTTGTTTACTGACAACCTCTGCGTCTTTTAATGATTCGTACCACGCTTTAATCTCCGCCAGTTTGGCTTCTGTTTTCTCTAGCGTCTCTTTTGGAGAAACATGTGAAACTTTCTCTTGCTTGTCACTTCGCTCCATGAGTGCTTTCATCTTGTCTTCATCGCTCCGCTCATAATGGCGCGACTCCGACTGACGCAAAGATTGGTGTTGAAGACTTAGGTTGCTTGAATCAATGATCATCCAAGATTCCTAATGTCCTGAGAAAAGCTCGCAGCAAATGCTTGGCTTTCTTCGCTTCCTTGTGACGCAAGTTCTACCCAGCTTTCCGCTTTGCTCAGTAAACCGGCTTTGGCAGAAGCAAGAGCCGCTAAGCTGATCAGATCTGGATAGGCATTACAAAGTGGTTCGAGTAATTGATGAGCCTCTTCATACAAGCCTTTATTCATGAGGCTCATTGCACGAATCATCGCAACGGTCTCTTCAGAACCTGAGCTTGCTTCAAGGCCATCTGCAATCGTGTTGGCTTCTTGATGACGATGCATACCTGTTGCCATCAGCGCGATTTCAGCCAGCAGTTGGCGCGTTTCTCGTTCCATGCTTTACACCTTCTGGAGAATCGACTGCATCACATCTTTAATCGCACGAGTGGTGGTCGCATTGATATTGTAAACAACAGACCATTTGTTGATCGCGTGCTGAAGCTCGGCAAGCTTTGATGGATCATCGGCATTGGTTTCTAGATTCTTGATGGCTGCCGTCACTTCTGTGTTGGCATCTTTCGCTTGTTGTTCTAACTTAGCTTTAACATCATCAAGGTTTACACTGTTACTAGCATCGTAAAATGACATAAGACTTCCTCGTATTTTTTAGTTAGCTTCGTATGATTCAACGACCGCATAGGCGGCTGTGTAAGCTTCATACTGTTTGAGTAGCAATTGGTACTGCTGTGGTGAGCACCCTAAATCCAACTGACGTTTCACCACCGCTTGTGCTTCTAAGAGCTTGCTCTTAATCTTGTGCACTTCCGCACCGTTTGTGTCGTTATTTAAAATTTGTTCAAGATTTGTCATTGTTCGTCTCGCCTTCATATCCGAGTTCTATTGTTATCACCCGCCCGCCTTTAACCAACTCAATACCAGCAGGTGTAACACTGGATATTCGGTAGCCCTGAGGCGTTCTTGCACCGACCATATAGCGAACGTTATCGGTCAGAATCACATATGGAACCTGGCCAAAGTTAACGCTACGAAACGGGAAATCGATATTGGTGCCTTTACTCACCTTAGGTATGGATTTCAAAACTAAGTACGGTTTCTCACCATATTGTTCCCGGAAGTCTCGGGTCACACCGTAAAATCGAGTCGTTTCGATATCATCAAGCTCACCACGAACTTCGATGCGATCACCGCTGGTGACCAACTGGACTTTTTTCAGTAACTCCGCATCCGTCAATAACGCTTTTAGCGTATCCATGTAGGCACCCGCTCGCTGCAGTTCAACCTTCCACGCAATAAGACCCGGCACGTCTCGCTCCAAGATTTGTTCAACTTGGTTCCAGCGGCTTGCATCATCGATATAGCCCGTCAGCAGCAGTGTTCCGGTCTCATCGCCATTTTCGACTTTCACTTGGTGATAGCCGAGGTTGCGCAAAATAAATCGAACCCCGCGACGGATTTCTTCCATCGTTCTTAAGTCACTTTTGTAATTGATGCCCAATACATCAATTCGACCAAGCAGATCGAGTTTCTGTGTTCGGTCTTCAACATAGCCCTCTAAGACTGCTTGGCGTGCGGCGGCATTCCATTCCACACGAACGTCGCTAAGTTTGAGCTCGCCTAAGATGTTACGTACCAAAACAATGGGTTCTGCTTCTGTAACAATTTCATTGTTGTTTCCGTTAGCTTGGCTGTACCACATACCGGCAAAAATGACACTCGGGACAAAACTACAGAGCAAAGCGATGAGCGTTGTTTTTTTCCAGCTAGAGCGTTGCACAGCAACCACAGGTGTATTCTGTTGGCTAGATTCGTCGCTGACGTTACTCACAATTAACGCATCTTCCGCGTATCCCAGAGCGAACTTCACAACGCCGACCGAGACAACAGCATGGCGTGACAACTCGATACCATCACCTGCAACAGCGATGTCTTCACTGTTAATATTTGCCTCTTCGCAGCCTCGTAAAATGACCGAGTCTTGATGGCAAACGAGGGTGAAATGATTCGCTTCGACCCCAGCATCAGACAGTACAAGATCAGCAATAAAGTCGTCACTGCCAAGCACGAGAACACCTTCAGGTAAGGTGACTTCTACTCCGGTATGCACGCCTGATAAAATACGAATTTTCCATTGCTGCATCGCGGTTAAGACTCCTCTGAAGGGCGCACACACTCACTTTGTGAGTCATCACATTCCAATACTTTCACCCGCCAACCCTTTTGCCCTGTTGGTAATTGGCACTGCGTTAATTGAGACGACTTTTTCTGTGACAATAAGTCTTGTTGATAGCGCTCGGCCTGAACCCTCGATGTGCAGCTATATACTTCCACTACCGATTTAAATTCAGCGCTATTGTTGGAGATGTTGTTAAGCCTGCCTATACTTGGTCGCAAGTCATATTCGTTGCCAATCAACACACTATCGCCAATACCATCCACAACAATTCGAGGTTCTAAAATAAACATTCGTACTGTGCGGCGCTTAGTATTGGTATTACTTCTAAACAGCGCGCCTAAATATGGGATGTCTCCTAGCAATGGCACTTTACGTAACTGATGGCTCACTTCATCTCGGTACACACCACCGATAAGTAAGCTTTGCCCTTGTTTAACCGTCGCTAAGGTGCTGATTTCAGTTTTACGAACGGAAGGAAGATCATCGACACCACCATCAGCGATCTTTGCACCGTCTTCGAGATGAAGGCTCAGGTTAATTTCAGGTCGTGCAGCAAATCTATCACCAACGATACGTGGGACAATTCTCAGTAACGTGCCATACGTGACCTCTTCCAGCGCTGCGGTTTCTTTACCAACCAGCTTGACGTAAAACGTGCTGCTGTTGTTCAGTACCGCTTCGACATTTTCCTGAGTTAACAATGTTGGCCTTGAAACCACTTGAGCACTGCCTTTGGATTCCAATAAACGAATTTGAGCCAGCAAGTAATTTAGGTTGGTTGAATCAAGCAAGGACTTAAAGTTCTGTCCACTGCCGAGCGTCACATCCCCCGAATTCACATCACCTGTTGTTTTGATATCGACAATGCGGTTGTTTCCGACAGACACTCCCGCTCGCCAATCCACTCCTAACTGACTTAAATCGTTGGCACTGATATCGACAATCGATAGCGCGACTTCAATTCTTGATTGCGGCTGGTCTAATTGCGCGACCAGTTTACGATAGAGCGGTAATCGTGCTTGAGTATCACGAACGATAATCGCATTAAGGCCCGGCTCTGCTTCAACTGTTGCGCCACCATGAACTGAGGCGGTTTTATTACTTTTTACAGGCTTATCTGGACTGGTAACTTCTTTGCTAGACGCACTCGCCACTTGCGTTTGAACACCAGACACGACCCGTTTTAACACCGATGCGATGCCCGGGACCGTAATTGTCTGATCTCGATATGCAATTTCTCTATCCGTTGCAGAAGCGTACTTCAAAGGAATTATCTCAACGAATAATTCGTCGGTTGAATTCGATTTCTGCAGCAAGCGCGTTTCCAATGCCTCCGCCGTTTGTACCACTAAGTCGACATAACGTGGAGGACCAGCAAGATAGACTAACCCTTTGCTCTCAGCCGCTCTCCAACCATAACGAGAATCCCAAACGCCGGTGGAAATTAACGTACTGCGTAGCTCTCTAGCCGTAAGTAATTCCAATTGAAGTAAACGTGAGCGAGTTTCTGTCGCCTTATAGACATGTAAGACGGCTCCATCGAAATACCACATCAAGTTGTACACTTGCGATAAGTAATCGAGGAATTCCGCCGGATCTTCAGGGGTAAAACGCCCATTCACTCGATCGTTGACTTTGTCACTAACAGAAACCGAGACACGATAATTTGCACCGAAGTTATTCAACAACTCTTTTAATGAGTCATTATCTGCATAGTAGCGGAACGGTTGTTCGGGCCAGTGTAAGTCTGTTGCTTGCGCGTATCCCAAAGGAACAACACTCACTGCGCATAACAATGCCTTTGTTGCAGCACGCCTAATGTTGGGAAAGATTTTTAGCATCATGGTAACCACACTGTATGGTTGATTGTGTGGTTCACGCGTTCTTGTTCCAATAATGCAATGTAACGCTCACATAGATTGACGTGCTTAGAAAGCAAAGCAGAGAACCGTTCCACCGAACAGTCCTCAACCCGTACTTTACTTTGCAAAATCAATTGCTGATCATCATTGGTTGTCAGTACGCCGCCATCCTCACGAATGGTTTTTAATGAGAGCTGCATGCAACGTTGTAACGCTTGTTCTTGTTGATAATCTAGATGCTCTTTAAACTGGAAGGGTAACGTCGCTTCCCATAAAATCCATGACGCACGTTGCTTGATGGTCAGTGATAACTGGTCAACCTCGATGTTGTAAGAACCATTTTCTGAGGCAATAAAATCCCCTACCTTTAGCGCTTCCGCTAAAGATTTCATCATCTTATCTAACATTTAACGCCCTATTTAGATCTGGCTGAGGTGATTGCAAGCCTGGCCGCACAGACCACTTTGAGTATCAAAATAGTAGTGATCGATATCACCAACAGTTTGCATGTTCTTGAACCATTGCCATACTTTCGCAACCGCATTTTGGTCGTTGTAAACCACATCGCATGCATCCCAAACTTCGTTCAGCTCAGGGGCTTCAAGTCGCACTTCCGAACACCAATTTTTCCACTCAGAAATAAATTGTTCGGTTGTAGAGGTGTACTCCGCGAACCCTTTCAGCTCGTCTAAAGACGGTTGCCACTTCTCAATTAACAAACGATGACATTCAATCACTTGCAACTGTTGTTCGCTTAACGTCCCAAGTTGCTTTTTAAGTTGATGCTGCTGGCTCTTAATAAGATCGAGTTGCTGTTGAACAAAGACGGCACTGGTGTCTTCCCCTGATAGCTTCGACCAATATTCCTTCTGAATATCGAGTTGATTGATAAGTTGTTCAACTTTAATCGAAGCATGAAGAGCACTTTGATCGACTTGTCGGTTAATCCACTCGTTGAGTGATAAATGGAAACAAAGCATCAACGTTTTTGGGACAGCCAAATTAAAGCGAAAGCCCAGACGAGAGTTGATGTAGTCCAGCCTTTGTTCGAACGTTGTGATTGTGCTGCTATCACTGAGCTGCGATCCAATTTCCAAAAATAAACGCATGGCAAACCGGTCTATCGAAGCACCAAGTTTTTGATACGTTTTAACTAACTGGCTAGCGCATAGGCTATCGACGACATTTCTATCCAACAAGCGTTGAAGTAAAGATAACTGCTCATAATTTATGACGCCTTCACTCAACAATTGTCGGTGATTGACGTGCACAACATTGAGATCCTGCGTAGGTTTCGAGGCGCTTTCATAACGAGCTCCTCTTTGTAAAACAGTCACTTTCCGCTGTGTCACTATGCTGTCTGGAAAAAGCGAACGGCGTCGCCAATGCTGCTTTTTCATTTATGTTCGTCTCCGCACCCCTTTCGAACAATCCAGAAAGAAAGAGATGTAATAATTTTTAATCGTTCGTTGTTACACGATACATAATAGAATTTACACTGGTGAGTGACTTTCAAAATTAGTCAGAAAATTTTAGTCCCAAGTCATTTCATTTCGCGATAGCCACTTGATCGTCTCCCGAACGTACGCGGCTTGGGGTCGTTCCAAAACGACGACGGTAACTCTGCGTAAAGTAAGACTGGCTGGAAAACCCTGCCTCCATCGCCACATCTACGATGCTCATCTTGCTCGTCAACAGCAGTTTATGAGCATGCAGTAGTCGACGCTCACTGATCCAGGCTCTTGGAGAAATGCCATAGTGCTCATTAAAAAGCTCTTTAAAAGTGGTTAAGCTGGCACCAAACTCCTGCGCGTAGTCTGTCAACTTCCATTCTTTTAAGTAATGCTGTTCCATAAATCGACGTAACCGTTCCGACGTACGGTTTGTTTGTTGTGACAGCAACGCATACAGTGATTCTCCTCCTTTGCTGTGTAGCAAGAGAATGAGTAGTTCTTCGTATTTTAGGCACATAATGGCATCAGGGTACGCTTGTTGCTCAAGCGTCTGCATGCTAGAAAGCACTTGTTCAACGAGTATGTTCAAACCAAAAGTAAACAAACCAGAACAAACTTTGTCTACCTTAGGCAGCATCATCAAGAGATCACTGTGTTTTTGCAGCAACTGACTAACGAGTTCATTGTCGTAGGCAATAATCGACGCTTTGTATGCCCCATCTAGCGGAGAGTACTCTAACAAGTAATCTCCTTGGGATAGAAATACCCCATTTTCTGCAGCAACATCGATTGTGCAATCACCTGTTTGAACTCGAAGCTGACCATTGTGAACGACAACAATGTGAGACTGGTCTGAGTGAAATACTTCGTCAGATTTTTCATAGCAGGAAAAACTACGAATTTTTCGTGAACTCGAGTCGACCCTTTCTGAGTTTAGTTGGCCTGACACATCCATTTTCTACCCTTCATTATTTTGAGTTTCTCAGTGCAAATGTTGAGAAACTTTCAAAGCACTACTTTGATTGTTGTTATTTCTAAGTACTGCTGTATGAATTAAAGAAGCAAAGAAAAGAGCATAGAAGTTCTATCACTTACCATACCCCCCGAATAATTAGCGAATAACCCAAGCATTACCTTTACCTAAAGGTAAAAGTTTGACTTAGTAAATTTCTGCTGTCCGTCTTTATTATTTTTATCAGATAGCGTTTATCATTAGCCAAAACTTAAATATCATTTCGTTATTTAAGTTTGGTTGTTTTGTTATACATTAGAATACAATTAAATAGATTTCGGCATCGTTTCTAGAACAAAATTAAATTTCCAAAATCATAAAAATGTATGTTTTATAGCCTAAAACGCCAAGCCAACGTGTTCAAGGAGCGAGATATAATCATAAAAAATACTGTTTTTGCAACAAGTATGAGTCTAAAAAACAACTGACCCGATGACTTCAAAGTCATGTAATTAATGTTTATAAAAGACAACAAATCTTTCACAACAGGAAAGATATAGTCTTTATTTTTATAAATTAGAAAATTCTAATAAAAATGTAGTACTTAAAATTTTATCTGTTTATTTTTGGAACAAGAATCAAGTTTTCTTGTTTATTTCCCTCAAAAAATAAATAGTTCTTTTCTTTTTCCGCAACGAGATCACCGTTTGAATAAAGCTTTCCAATAATCTTCATTTTTCCTTCACCAGCTTGAATTGGTGCAATTAAAAACGAATACTGCACAGGCAACTGAACACCTTGGTAGCTCTGAGATGCCGATTTAAAGCATTGATTATCAATAATTTTACATATTTCCACTTCAAGAGAAGTAATCGAAGGTGGAAAGTAGCCGTCGACAGAAACCCAACCATAGACTGATGCCTGACTCTGTGTATCAAAGCCATCCACCCCATTAACGGACACAGTCTGACTGCACCCACTCAGTATGAATAACCCAATAAAACCAGCCCATATAGAATTGTTCATTATGGCCCCATAAACTTATTTTATATAATCTAGCTCATTTGAAATTCACACAATTCTTTATGTAAAAATATAAAAGATCAACTTATATTTATACTACAAGCGGACAATAAATCGCATTTTTCAACAACACGTAGTTAACATGGACTGTAATTTCAAAAGCAGTTTCTGCTCACTTTCATTCCTTCCTTAATTGAAGTTTATTAGAGAAAAATGATATTCATATATCTCACTGCCATCGAGATATGCATCTGAACACATTTAATTTTGCCTTTCTATTTCTCTCAACACATTTAAAAGCCAAAATATAATAACAACCGACTAATATTGATAAACATGAAGAGATACATCTAATATTTTCCTTGATAAAATTTCAAAAGGGACTATTCCTATGTCAGCACGCCAAACTATCGATGAGATTTTGCTAAAGTTTGCTCATCAAATAGGCTTGCCTGCACTGCATCTAACGGAAAATGAAGTAAGCTTAGCCTTTGATGATAATCTAAGGGTGCATATCATCTTTCATCCTGAATCGACAACTCTGCAGCTCGAAGCTGAGATTGTTGGCCTTCAAATTGTAAATTCCGATCTCTATCGCTCTTTCTTGGCCTTTAATTATCACTGGCCTGAGCACCAGTTATTTTTTAGTTTGGATAACCACCGACATGTCCTATGTTTAAACCGACTCATTAACATTAGGCGACTGGATTACGAATATTTTGAAACAGCTTTAGCAGAATTGCTGACGCACAGCGAGTCGTGGGAAGCGTTATTGTCTTCTCATGTAACCATTGATGAGGCACCACCGATGCCACAAACTTTAGACTTGAGAGTTTAGGTGTCTTTATGTCCAATGACATCCAATCCACATACACCAATTCATCGGTTCATGACGTTCAACAAGCGCAGCAAAGTGATGCAGTGCCGCAAGGAACGTTTCATGGCCGTAAAGTCACCCTACTCTCCTCATCAGAAAGCAGTATGACGCGAACAAGCTCTAAAAGAGAGCTTGGTGAATGTTTAAATCAATTTGCCAGTCTCGAATCTTGCAATCGCGTTTTGGACTTTGATCCGCAACTCAATATTGACAAGCAAAACGCCGCCGTAGAAAAGCTTATGGAACGAAAAGTGGCGATAATTCAACGTTCCTGATATCACAATATAAGTAGGTTAAACATCTAAGTTAACCTTCAGCCGACAAGCTCACGCTAATAAAAAACCCCGAAGATTCGGGGTTTTGATTCATACTGCTTTTTCTTTATTAATTACTTAGTTTCACTAGAAGAAGCCTAACGGGTCGATGCTGTAGCTAATCAGCAAGTTCTTAGTATTCTGGTAGTGATCCAGCATCATCTTGTGCGTTTCGCGCCCGATACCCGATTTTTTGTAACCACCGAACGCTGCGTGTGCAGGGTAAGCGTGGTAACAGTTAATCCAGATCCGGCCAGCTTCAATATTACGGCCCATACGATATGCAACGTTCGCATCACGTGTCCAAACACCTGCGCCTAAGCCATATTCAGTGTCGTTTGCGATTTCCAACGCTTCAGCCTCATCTTTGAATTTGGTGATAGCGATCACTGGGCCAAAGATTTCTTCTTGGAAGATTCGCATCTTGTTGTGGCCTTCCAACATGGTTGGCTGAATGTAGTACCCCTGGTTGATAGACTCTGGCTGTTCTGACACTCCACCACCAAAGACCACTTTTGCGCCTTCTTCACGGCCGATTTCCAGGTAACTTAAAATCTTATCAAACTGTTCTTGAGAAGCCTGAGCACCAACTTGAGTATCGGTATCGAGCGGATTACCTTGTTTAATCAGCTGTGCACGTTCCGTCAGTTTCTCTACAAACTTGTCATAAATCGCTTCATGAACCAGTACGCGAGATGGACAAGTACAAACTTCACCTTGGTTGAAGAAACCAAGTAACGTACCTTCGATACACTTATCAAGATACTCATCTTCGTAATCGAAGATATCTGAGAAGTAGATGTTTGGAGATTTACCACCTAACTCAACTGTCGATGGGATCAAGTTGTCTGCTGCACATTTCAGAATGTGGTTGCCAACTTGCGTAGACCCGGTAAAAGCGAGTTTCGCAATGCGGTTGCTGGTTGCTAATGCTTGACCCGCTTCAGAACCATATCCGTTTACAACGTTGATGACACCAGGAGGAAGAAGGTCACCGATTTTTTCCATCAGAACCAGAATGGATGTTGGGGTTTGCTCTGCTGGCTTCAATACCACACAGCAACCCGCCGCTAGTGCCGGTGCTAGTTTCCAAGCCGCCATCAACATTGGGAAGTTCCACGGAATAATTTGACCAACCACACCAATCGGTTCTGGGAAGTGGTAGCTTGCGGTGTGCTCATCCAGTTCTGCCGCACTGCCTTCTTGTGCGCGAATACAGCCAGCGAAGTAACGGAAGTGATCCACTACTAAAGGTAAATCTGCCGCCAAGGTTTCGCGAACTGGTTTGCCGTTTTCCCAAGTTTCTGCAACTGCAAGCTCTTCTAGATGCTGCTCAATACGGTCAGCAATTTTCAGCAAGATGTTCGAACGTTCTGTCACGCTGGTTTTGGCCCATTTTGCTCTGATGTTGTGCGCGGCATCCAGTGCTAAATTAATATCTTCCTCGCCAGAGCGAGCAACTTTACAATACGCTTGTCCGTTGATTGGTGAGATATTGTCAAAGTACTCACCACCCGTTGGTTTTACCCATTCCCCACCGATAAAGTTATCGTAATGCGATTTAAAGTTAACAATGGCATTTTCACTACCTGGCTGTGCATAGATCATAACTCTTCCTTTTGTTTCTCGTTCAATGTGTTATTGCAGTGTCGTATCGCACTGTTCACAAAGAGCATTACGCAAGTCACACGCCAACTACGCCACACTTGTTGTTAATTAAATGTAAAACTATGATTACCAAGCGATAACAAACCAAGTGAGCGATGTTTGAGCGGATGTATGGTGTGAACACCAATGTTCAAGTGTTCCAAAATGGCACACCCTCACTGTGACAAAATGGTACAGTCATGGAACTTCAACACATTAGCGATAACAATTGGCTTTCAACTTCATGGGTCAGAAGTGAACAAGCGGGTTTAAAACAGCGTCGACGCCCTGAAGATATTCGAGTAACGCCAGCAACGCTCCAAGATAGGCGTCACCAACTCAACTTTTTGCTAGAGGCAGTCACTCAATTTGCGCTCCCTTTGTTTAATCAGCTATTTGCTCATAGCGACAGTCGCTTAATTTTGACGGACTCAGATGGTGTCATCATCGGCAGTTGGGGACAGCCTAGATTTCGTGAAAAGTTGACGGAAATCTCGCTAAGCTCTGGAGCATGCTGGCAAGAAAAGGTCAAAGGCACCAACGCGATTGGTACAGCTTTGGTTGAAGCAAAGCCCGTTTCTGTTATTGGTGATCAGCACTTTATCCAACACCATCGTTTTATTAGCTGTTCGGCTAATCCTGTTTTCGATCATCTTGGTAACCTCATTGGCGTATTAGATATTACAAGCGAGCAAAAGAGACATGACTTCTCAACGCAAGTACTAGTACAAAACATGGTCCAGCAAGTGGAGAATCAACTACTTAACTTGATTCCACAAGGGCATATTCGTGTGGATTTAGCGTGCGAAAAAGGTTTACTGAATAGTGGTTGGCAAGGAATTATCATTGCAAATGAAGACGGACAAGTTTTGGCTCACAATCAAGTAGCCTCTCAACTTTTTGCGCAAAAAAGTATCATTGGGCAATCCTTAGACGACATTCTATCCACTCGGGGAAATGAGCACCCTTTCGTTTTCAAAACAAAACCGCTTACCGATAAAGATAGCAAGGTCAAGTCTCGTGCTGTAGCGGCGTCCAATGATCTTCATTATGGCGACTCCGCTGTTGAGCACTGTTGGCAGCAAGCCAAGCGCGTCATCGATAAAGACATCAGTTTGTTGATTCTCGGAGAGACTGGTGTTGGCAAAAACGAGTTTGTAAAAGCACTCCATAAAAACAGCCAGAGAAAAACGGGACCGTTGGTTTCCGTTAACTGCGGAGCGTTACCAAAAGACTTGGTTGAATCTGAATTGTTTGGCTATGTCGCCGGTGCCTTTACTGGCGCAAACAGCAAAGGCTATCAGGGAAAAATTCGCCAAGCACACAAAGGGATTTTGTTTCTAGATGAAATCGCAGATTTACCTTTGGAAGCTCAAAGCCGATTGCTCCATGTATTGCAAGATAAAACCGTGCTTCCCGTGGGTTCCAACCAAAGTATTCAAGTCGATACGCAAATCATTGCAGCCACGCATAAAGATCTGGAACATTTGGTCAGCGAAGGATTGTTCCGCCAAGATTTGTATTATCGCCTTAATGGCTTGATCATTGAGCTACCTCGCTTTGAGGAACGTGATGACAAACGACAACTGATTGAGAACATTCATCGGCGTCACGCCGAATCTGAACAACAGCTTTGCCCTCACCTCCTTTCTCTGATGCTGTCTTACTCATGGCCAGGAAATTTGCGTGAACTCGATAGTTTAATCAAAGTATCCGCCTTAATGGCGCAAGGTGAAGAAATATTGGAACTCACACACGTCCCAGCCCACCTAAGTAAGAAACTCAGCCAAGCTCAAGAAGGGGCAGCATCCGCTGAACCAACTTCAGAACTGCGTGCAACCGTCGAAGATAAGTTGCTCAAAACATATCAAGCCAACCAGGGGAACATTAGCAAAACGTCTCGTATGCTTGGTGTGAGCCGAAATACCATTTACAGAAAGTTGAAAAGCCTTGGCATATTAAGTTAATTCTACGACCTCAGATACAAAAAGAGCACCGTTGCGGTGCTCTTTCTCTTTGAAACCTAGCTTACAGGCCGCCTTGTTGTTGTGCCTGTTTTACTAATGCCTGACGTTGAGTTTCCTTCTCAGAGATCACTTGATTGTCCTTGTGCATTTCCTGTTCCAATTCTGCTGGAATGAAAACAAAGTACTTGTTAAGAGTCATCTTAGAACCTCAATTTGCTGTGTTAATTACCTTCTTGGTCGACGTAAACAAAACCAGAAAAACATGTTTTACTGGATCCTTGTTGCTAGTTTCAAAAAATAAAGGATGTTCATATAATAAACATCCTCCATGTGGGCGATAATTATAGGCGTAGTTTAAAGGCTTACCTAGCACTCTTTTTCACCTTTTGTGCAATCTGAGTTTCGATCGAAAAACGGGTTTAATTGCCCGTAGTTACTAAGGTATTGTTAAAAAGAGAAAAAAGCTTTTACTGTAACTGACGACAGGGATGAGCTTACGAGTGTAGGTTCACTTGCAATTGTGTATCGTAGAGTTCGAATACGATAATAATAACGCTACATGCCCTTAATCTGCGTAGTTAAAAACTTTGAAGTGATAGACAACCGAAGTCATATCTGTGCAACTCAGTTTAACGATTTGTCTACCAGTTCAATATTTCACCTTTTTTGAGAAATCTTTAGCCACTTTTTTGTGTGAAACGCCCCAAAAGAGCAGACAATTAAAAGTGTGGCATATGACCACAATTGTCTATCCCCACTTAGCTTCGGGAGGCGTTTATGAAAAGTAACAAACTTGGCCATGTGATGTCTTTCAGCAGGATGTTTTCCTTCATCGCATTCTTGACGGCCACATTCGCATGGATTCTCAGCATGTACGCCCTATTTACTGTTTCTTTAGTGGCTCTTGTGGTCAGTGCAATTCTCTACCTAAAAGACAGGTTTTATCAAAACAAGAAAACGACCACTGAAAAGAGCGCCTAGGCGCTCTCGAAGTTCCGTAAAAGCAAACACAAAAAAGGATGCCACTTGGGCATCCCTTTATATCTTTATATTTAGTCGGTTTACTTAAAACGATTACACGTCGTAAGTTGTAGACGCTGTGTCTCCGCCTGTACCAGTCCAGTTAGTGTGGAAGAATTCACCACGTGGACGGTCAATACGCTCATAAGTGTGAGCACCGAAGTAGTCACGTTGAGCTTGAAGCAGGTTCGCTGGTAGACGAGCTGTTGTGTAACCGTCTAGGAAAGATAGCGCAGAAATCGTACATGGCATTGGGATACCAGACTCTAGAGACTTCGCTGCTACTTTACGCCATGCTGCTAGGCTGCCTTGTAGGATGTTTTTGAAGTACTCATCAGAACCTAGGAATGCGATGTCTGGGTTCGCTTCGTACGCATCACGGATGTTGCCTAGGAACGCAGAGCGGATGATACAACCACCACGCCACATTAGGGCTACGTTACCGTAGTTTAGGTCCCAACCGTTCTCGTTCGATGCTTCGCGCATTAGCATGAAGCCTTGAGCGTAAGAGATGATCTTAGAAGCTAGTAGCGCTTGACGTAGTGCATCAACCCACTCTTGCTTGTCGCCTTCAACTGGAGTGATTGTCTTACCGAATAGAGATTCAGCTTCAACACGTTGGTCTTTCAGTGCAGATAGACAACGAGAGAATACAGACTCAGAGATAAGTGTTAGTGGAATACCTAGGTCTAGTGCGTTAATACCAGTCCATTTACCAGTACCTTTTTGGCCTGCTGTGTCTAGGATCTTCTCAACGAGAGGCTCACCGTCTTCATCTTTGTAGCCAAGGATGTCAGCCGTGATTTCAACAAGGTAGCTGTCTAGTTCAGTCTTGTTCCAATCAGCGAATACTGCTTGCATCTCGTCAGCAGACATACCAAGACCGTCTTTCATGAACTGGTAAGCTTCTGTGATAAGCTGCATGTCACCGTATTCGATACCGTTGTGTACCATCTTAACGAAGTGACCAGCACCGTCGTTACCAACCCAGTCACAACATGGCTCACCAGCGTCAGTTTTCGCAGCGATACCTTGGAAGATAGGCTTAACCGCTTCCCATGCTTCAGCAGCACCGCCAGGCATGATAGATGGACCGAAGCGCGCACCTTCTTCACCACCAGATACACCAGTACCGATGAAGTGGATACCTTTTTCACGTAGTGCAGCAACACGACGGTTTGTATCTGGGTAGTTAGTGTTACCACCGTCAATAATGATGTCGCCTTTGTCTAGCAGAGGTACTAGCGCTTCGATGAACTTGTCTACAACGTCACCAGCGCGAACCATCAACATTACTTTACGCGGCGTTTCTAGCTTCTCTACTAGTTCTTCTAGAGAGTATGCACCGATGATGTTCGTGCCTTTTGCTGGACCTTCCAGGAACTCGTCTACTTTAGCAGCAGTACGGTTGTGAGCAACCACTTTAAAGCCGTGATCGTTCATATTTAGGATAAGGTTTTGACCCATTACTGCTAGGCCAATTACACCGATATCACCTTTCATTGTTTCTCTCCAATTTTATTTCATCGACGAGCAGCGTCTTAAGCAATTTTTGCTGCCGCGTCTAAATCTAAATACCATTCCGTTAGGCCCGATTTCGCTTGAATCTTAGCCGCTGGGTATGGCAGTGCGTGTGCTGGTGAACTGTTAATTTCTTCAACAATGTCCGCTTTTCCTGCACCAAGCACTAAGTAACTAATGCGTTTCGCTGCTTCTAATACGCGTGCGGTTTTCGACACACGAAGTTGGCCCGATTCAGGATGCGACGCCACAAGAGATAGGTTCGCATCATCATAATTCGTTTGGCCAGGGAACAGAGAAGCTGTATGACCATCTGCACCAACGCCTAATAAGATCCAGTCAAACACAGGTGTGCCGTTTTCATTCGGGATTACCTCTGCCATCTCTTTTGCAAAGCGCTCGGCTTCTGCTTTAGGCTCATCTTCGCCACGGATGCGGTGAATGTTTTCTGCAGGAATATTTACTTGGCTAAACAACAACGTGTTCGCTTCACCGTAGTTGCTTTCTGCATCGTCAGGGGCAACACAACGTTCGTCACCCCACCAAAAGTGGAGGTTTTCCCATTGAATGGAGGTTGCGTAAGCCTCTGAAGCCAGTAGTTTAAACAGCATTTTAGGAGTGCTGCCGCCAGAAAGAGAGATGTGAACAGGTCTGCCCATTTCGCTAAACGCTTTCATATCGTTAGCTAGGCTTTCAACTACCTGTTCTGCTGTTTGGTAGATCTTATGGTTGATCATAGTTCACAGTAATCCGTATCTGTTAAGTTTTTACATGGGAAACGCCAAGCGCGGCCATCACGCTGTAACAAGTCATCTGACTCTTTAGGTCCCCAAGTGCCGCATGCGTACCCGAAGAGGGATTGTGGATCTTGCTTAAAATCTAAGATTGGCTGTACGTATTGCCAGCACGCTTCCACCGCATCACTACGTGCAAATAGCGTAGCATCACCATTCAAAGCATCAAGTAGAAGGCGCTCGTATGCCGTTAGCATTTGCGTTTCTTGCAGGTCAGCGTAATGGAAGTTCATTTTCACTTCCTTCGCTTCAAAGCCTGCGCCTGGCTCTTTCAAGCCAAAGCTCATTTGAATGCCTTCGTCTGGTTGAATACGAATGATCAGCTTGTTTTCTGGTGCGTTTTGACCAAACACAGGATGCGGTGTTTGTTTAAAGTGGATAACCACCTCAGTAACGCGTGTTGGAAGACGCTTACCAGTACGCACGTAAAATGGCACGCCATTCCAACGCCAGTTGTTGATGTACGCTTTCAAACCGATGTAAGTCTCTGTACGAGAATCGTCTGCAACTCCCGGTTCTTCACGGTAGCCGCGTAGGCTTTGCCCACGAACTTCAGACGCCGTGTATTGGCCTAATACTAGATCGTTGCGCAGAGCGTTTTCGTCTAATGGCTTTAGGCATTGAAGCACTTTTACCACTTCATCACGCATCGAGTCTGCATTGATTTGCGCTGGTGGTTCCATACCTACCATTGCTAATACTTGTAGCAAGTGGTTTTGGAACATGTCGCGCACAGCACCAGAGTTGTCGTAGTAACCACCACGCTCCTCTACGCCAAGGAATTCTGCGCCTGTGATTTCAACGTAATCAATGAAGTTACGGTTCCAAAGCGGCTCAAACATCGCATTAGAGAAACGAAGCACAAGTAGGTTTTGTACCGTTTCTTTACCTAAGTAATGGTCAATTCGGTAGATTTGATGCTCTTGGAAGTGCTCGTGAATTTCTTTGTCCAGAATACGCGCCGATTCAAGGTCATAACCGAATGGTTTCTCAATGATCAGGCGTTTCCAGCCATCCTCTTCACTGTTAAGACCATGTGCTGCAAGACTTGCAGGGATCACACTGTACAAACTTGGTGGGGTTGCTAAGTAAAAAAGCGTATTGCGTTGCTCGAATTGATATTCGTCAGCAAGTTGGTCTAAGCGAGAAGATAGCTTACCGTAATCTTGTGTGTCAGAAGTATTAATTGCTTGGTAGTGCAGATGGTTAATAAATGCATCAAGCGTTTCTGGCTCAGTCTTTTCCATTTCCTGAAGCGATTTTTTCAGCTTCGCGCGGTAAGACTCATCACTGTATTCAGTGCGACTTACACCCAGAATGGCAAAATTCTCTGGAAGCTGCTTGTTCGCGTAGAGGTGGTATAAAGCAGGAATGAGCTTACGGTACGTAAGGTCACCTGAAGCACCAAAAATAACGATGCTGCTGTTTTCTGGTATTACCATCATCTTTCCCTTAAAAACGAGGTACTTATTGTGTGCCCGGATACGGCTAGAGAATGAGCCAACCCTATCAATGGCACCTCAAAATAGAAAATTGGTCTTACCTATTACGTTGATAGGTAAAGTCTATGGGCCCAAAGAACCTCAAGAAGTTGCATTTCCGATTCTTGGAAACACGACGTATTGAGGTCATTTAAGTCACTTATGTCTCAAAAGTACACACTGTACTCGCTGGAGGAGAGTCCGACACGGGGCAATATTGTCTACGACTATTTGATTTACATCAACACTTGCCAGTGCAAACGTTTAAATAAGTTGCACAAAACGTCATAAGCGATTGTATTTTATTGATAAAAAAAGTTTCATCTGAACGCTCCAAAATTTAAGCAAAAACTCTAATATGGGCAATAATTACTCATCCTTGCAAGCCATTACAGTTTTATCGTGATCTGTGTTACTTACTTTTTATTTCATCATCCTATTGATAATGATACTCAATTAAAGATAATGAAATCACTATTAATGTGAAAGTAGAACGCCATGAAATCAAGCGCCATTAACCCACATCCCATAAACCGAATACAATCGGTGCTTGACTACATTCACACCAACTTAGACAGCACTCTGAGCGTAGATGAAATATCGAAAGCAAGTTGTTGGTCGCGCTGGCAACTGCAACGCGTATTTCAACAACACACTGGCGTATCCGTCGCTCACTATATCAGAGAGCTTAAACTTAGCCTTGCGGCTGAGCGCTTAATCCATACTTCTGACCGCTCGTTAGATATAGCGATAGAAATGGGATTTACATCTGAACACGCATTTAGCCGAGCGTTCAGGAATATGTTTTCAAAAAGCCCCCGTGAATATCGAAAAACGCAACAACTCTCCGGGTTGAGACAACCTTTGACGCTGCGTAAGACACCAAAAGAAGAGAAAAAACATCAGCGCTTTATTGAAGTTCGAATAGAAACAAAACCGGCTTTTGAACTTGCTGGTTATCATGAACCTATTCACGGATTGTTTTCCGCTACGCCCGATTTCCAATCCAAAGTACCGTCACTTTGGTCACGTCTTTATTCATCTGAAAACCTTAACAATTCGGAAAGTAGTTACTTTGGCGTGATTGATGTGACTCAAGCGTATTCAAACAACCAACAACTTGAGTATTGGGCAGGTTATGAGTGCAGTCCAACAGCAAACGCACCAAGATCAACGAACTCTTCCAACTCGGGGTTAGACCTCTTGGCTGTTCCTGAGCAAACCTACGCCGTCATTACACACATAGGCAAAGCATCAGAGCTCGCCTCAACGCTGGAATGGTTTATTTTACATTGGCTACCCTACTCTAATTATCATGCTATCGATGGTTATGAGTTAGAGCTTTATCCAGAAGGTTATGATGTTGATAGCGAACAAGCACAAATGCAGTATTGGATTCCTGTCGAGCCAAACGACTCGCTATCTTTAAAACCTAAGAACAGAAGAATAAGTTCCAAAGATTAGTGTTTTGCACCAAATTGTTAACTTTTCCTATTTCTTTGAATATAGAATACAAATAACAATCATTATCAATAAATAGAAAAAGTAGTGGAATTTATAAATATGGAAAGTCCGATTCGATTTCATCGTTCAGCGGTTGCTATCGTCGTATCCGCATTGCTCGCTGGCCACGCCAATGCGACTGAGAGCGTATTCCAACACGAAACGATTACGGTGCTAGGAGAAACATACCGAAACACCGCAACTAAAACCGTTTTAGAACCGGAGGAAACACCGCAAGCGATCACGGTAATCACTAAAGATGACATGGACCTACGCGGCGTAAACTCGGTGAGCGAAGCATTGCGTTATGCGCCTGGCGTAAATACAGAATTGCGTGGTGGTGCCGTTTCCCGACTTGACCTATTCAATATTCGTGGTTTTATTAACTACACCAACTTTTATGATGGTCTTCCTTTGCTGTACAACGGTTGGAACCTTCAACCGCAGGTCGATTCCGTTGCTCTTGAGCAAATCGAGGTTTTTAAAGGGCCAACGTCTGTTCTTTACGGCAATATTCCACCAGGAGGTATGGTCAACATTATCGCCAAGGCGCCTCAGTCAACACCCTCGCACTCTGTCTCGATTAGTACAGGGACTAACAGCCTAAAAGAACTGACGTTCGACACCACAGGACAAATTGGTGATTCTAATGTGGATTACCGTATCGTCGGCCTGGCAAAACAGCGAGATGGTCAAGCCGATACGTCTGAAGATGAACGTTATGTACTCGCCCCATCTTTCAATTGGCAAGCGACAGAAAGCACATTAGTGAACGTGAATGTTTACTATCAAAATGATCCATCAGCAGGTATCTACACGACTGTG
This sequence comes from Vibrio sp. Vb1980, assembly GCF_033338615.1. Classification (NCBI taxonomy): domain Bacteria; kingdom Pseudomonadati; phylum Pseudomonadota; class Gammaproteobacteria; order Vibrionales; family Vibrionaceae; genus Vibrio; species Vibrio sp. Vb1980. Next base: position 36,769 of record NZ_JAWOSZ010000013.1, on the reverse strand, counting down.
CCTGCGTCTGGCTCAGTGATTAAAAACCCACTTGGCTCGATGTCACCAAGCACTTATTTGGGGGATGAGGACTGGAACACTTACGAACGCGAAGTTCTGATGATGGGTTACAAAGTCCAACACGACTTTAACAACAATTGGCAATTTCTACAGAATGCCCGCTACATGACCGCCGATGCCTATCAGGAAAACACATATAACGGTGCACTTGAAGCGGATAACCGTACCGTTGGTCGAAATGCCTATTTAACCGATGAAAAGTCCAAATCCTTTGTGATTGACAACCAACTATCTGGCTACGTTAAAACAGGAAATTTTGAACATAACTTATTGTTCGGGCTTGATTATCAGTATCTAGATTCAGATGTAAAATACAAAGACACGCTTGGGTATTCGCTAACTCAGGACATTTTTAATCCTGACCACAACAGCATTGATCGTAATGCACTGAATTTCCAATACAAACAAAACTTGGATATCAAAACGAAGCAGATTGGCGTTTATTTCCAAGATCAAGTTCGTTACGACCAACTTGTAATGATTGCAGGTCTTCGTTGGGATAAGTACGATTCAAATACAGACGCCGTTAGCGATTATCTAGGAACAGTATCCAAGAGCAAGGAAGAGTTAGACGATACCAACGTATCTTTCCGAGTCGGTGGTTTGTATGAGCTAGACTTTGGTCTCTCGCCATACCTTACTTACTCGGAAAGTTTTGAGCCAATTGCGGGTGCCGACTCTTCTGGTAAAGCATTTGAGCCATCAACCGGCCATCAATGGGAGTTAGGCTTTAAATACGCACCATTATCTGGTGATATCTCAGGTAACTTAGCACTCTTCCATATTACGAAGAAAAACGCGATCTTGACCGATCCGAATAATCCATATGCACCGAACTATCAAGCGGGCGAAGTGGTATCACAAGGTATTGAACTTGAGGCAAAATGGCAAGCCACAGCACAAGCTGATTTCACTCTAGGCTATACATATACCGATATGGAGATTACCGAGGACAGTTATTACAACCAAGAAGGTAAAACGCCGGTTTGGGTACCTGAGCAAACGGCCTCTCTATGGGCCAATTACTTCTTTGAAGGAAATCTTTCAGGCCTTCGTACCAGTGCTGGCGTTCGCTATGTCGGGGAAGCACAAATTGATGCACAGAATAGTCAAAAAGCACCGGACTACACCTTGTTTGATTTGGCAGCAAGTTACGATTTCTCAACGGTATCTGAATCAATGAAAGGGGCTAGCGTCACGCTTTCTGCAAGCAATCTATTCGATAAAGAATACTATTCTTGTTACGACAAAAATAACTGTTGGTTTGGCGCTGAGCGCTCTATCGAAGCGAAGTTAGAATACAACTTCTAACCTCTTAGAACAGAACAGCAGTAATTTGTAAAGCGATGGTTTCTACAACAAGCCATCGCTTTTTATTTTGCATAGAGCATCAATATAAACGCTACCGTGTCACTTTTTTATAGCACCTTTCCGGCCTACCTACCGACCCATAGTTTAAATCAGCCTCTAGTTCACCAGTGCTGATCAGATACTCCAAATAGCGCCTCGCCGTTGTTCGGCTCGCGCCGATCTTTTCGCCTGCCTCATCAGCGGTCAGCACACTGCCATTTGGGAACAACTCTCTGATCTTGTCTAGCGTTACACCATCAATCCCTTTCGGTAATCGGTTCGGCAAGTTGTCTTGATTGGCGTGAGACTGCAGCATTTTATCAACGAGGTTCTGATCCAAACTCTCTACGATGTCTAGTTGTTGGCGTTGGCACACATACTTTTTCAGTGCGGCATCTAAGCGTGGAAACATAACTGGTTTTAACAGGTAATCGACAACGCCACCCCTCATCGCCTGTTGTAATGTATCGACATCTCTTGCGGCTGTAATCAAAATGACATCACACGTTTGGTTACTTGCACGCAGTGTATTTAGTATCTCAAGCCCTGTGCCATCGGGAAGATAGACATCCATCAATAGTAAATCTGGCTTAAGAATGTCGAGTTGCATTTCTGCTTCCATTCTCGTGGTCGCAATTCCAACCACTTCCAAACCTGTCAGTTGGCTTAAGTATTTGTGGTGCAGCTCAGCAATAGCCAGATCATCTTCAATGATCATTACGCGAGTCGCCATACTCATAATTGTTCTTCCTTGGGTAAGTACACCGTTATTCTTGTCCCATAATTTGTATTGGGTATCATCTCAACATGGCCGTGATATCGAGTAGCAAGCTGATTGACAAGGTGTAACCCAACACCTCGATTTTGACGAGATTTCGTCGAAACGCCTTTTGTAAATAATGTTTGTGGATCCATTGTTTTTGGGAGGCCACAGCCATGATCTATCACCTCAAGTATCACTTCATTTCCGTAATCGCTAACGGACACATCAATGTTTCTGCGTTCTGACGCAACATTTGATTCATCGCGAATTGAAGTTAACGTGGCATCGAAAGCGTTATCAATCAAATTACCCAAAATTGTGACTAGGTCTTCCGAATTTAGCCACTCAGGCAGGGGCTCCAGACGACTGCCTTCCTCAACCACCAGTTGTAAGCCTAACTCGCGAGCACGTTCAGTTTTTCCAAGCAACATACCTGCAATTAGCGGATCTTTAACGGTATCTCTTAAAAACTCAATCATTGCCTGATAGTGTGCGGTTTCTTGTCCAATTAACTTTTGCACCGCATCAAGTTCACCCATTTGTACTAGCCCACTAATGGTGTTGAGCTTATTGCGATGCTCATGGGTCTGTGAACGTAACAAATCTGCATATTCCTTGGTTTGTGATAGCTGCTCGGTTAGATCATTGATTTCATCCCTTAAACGGAAACTCGATACCGCCCCCACGATTTTTCCATCAACATAAATTGGAGAGCGATTTGCAATCAGGCGCTTATGATTAAGGAATATTTCAATATCATGATCTTCCTGCCCGCTTTCTAACACTGTATATAGATCGCTATCACGCAGCGTATCAGTCAAAGGTTTATTGAGCGCTGATTCTCTATCAATACCGAGAATCTGGCAGGCACTACGATTTATCGAGCGAAGTATCCCTTGGGCATCAATGCTTAACACGCCCTCTTTGATGGTGCTCATCGTCACTTCTAATTCGCCGTACAACCGCCCTATTTCTTCAGGCTCAAAGCCTAAAATGGCGCGCTGAAACTTTCTCGACGCATAATTGGATACAATGGCATTAGCGACGACAACTACGATGACCATTAAAATCAAAAAGGCCAAAAATGGTTCGATGCGGTCTTGCAGTCGGTCGAGCAAATAGCCAACCGAAACCACACCAATGATGTTCCCTTGCTCGTCAAAAATCGCAGCTTTACCACGAACTGAATAACCTAACGAGCCCTGTGCCGTCGAAACATAAGACAACCCCTGTTCTAGCGCTCGACGATTGTCGCCACCTCTCATTGGCTTGCCCAACCGCTCATCAACAGGGTGGATTAAGCGTACTCCCTTATGGTCGCCAATAACGATGAATGCAGCACCTATGGCTTCGGTTAATTCTCTAAAGCGAAGTTGGTATGGCTGGGGGTTTTGGGTTTCGATCATTTCACGAACAACCGCTGAGTCCGCTAAAAAACGGGCAACACCCAGTGCTTTTTCTCCCATTTCTTGCTCTTGATTGATTTTGAGATAAGTGAACCCCGCGGCGACAAGCAATAACAGCTCTATCAACCCCGATAGCGTCATGATAATGAGCATCCGCTTACGAAAGCTGATGGTTTTCCAACTCATTGATACATCCTTGTGATTCACTCTTGAACGTAACGTTAACACTCAGTTAACAGCATGACGTTGTCGCGGTGATAAATCTGTGAGGAAGGCAAACAAACCGCAGAGTTTACGGTTAATTAATCGACGAGCTGAAACATAAAATTACAACCATTCACCAAATTTAGCATTCCTCTCTGATACTCAATTCCATACATAAATTGCCCTTAAAATCATGATCGCGATCACATCGATTTTAGCGGTTTTTGAGGCGTTTTTAGACTTTACAACGTATAATTTTTAATCAACGAAACCAATGAGAGTTTCGGTTTGAAAGCAGTGAAGCTGGAAGTCTATTAAAAGCTCAACATTGATGTCAGTGGTTTGGACAAAAATAAAACAAAATACAAATACTGACTACATGACAAACACTTAGACACCATCTGAAAACTGGAAAACTATAAACAGAGGTGCATTTATAGTTAGAAGGAACACCAAACATGGAACGCGATACCTTTGGAATATGCCTGAATAAGGCGATGCTGTCAGAGAATATGTATTCAACATTTACACACGTCAGGGCTTATGAAAAAAACGGAGGCGGTACTTCTGATCTCAAAGTCCTGTTATCGTTCCCTCAAATGAGTGGAAAAGATCTATTGAATACGATGCGAGGTTCTCGTCAGCTCGAGTGGAGAGCGGAGTTTCACTGTCCATATACGAAATAAATTTGTAACATCTCCCGCGCCCAGCATAAATATAACTGGGCGCATACTACTGCCCAATTTTCCCTCCTACTTAACACTCAGTTACGAATCCTTTATATTAGAGCTAATACTCTACGACAAAGCAGCCATTATGAAAAAAACAGGAAAGTTTTGGATACTGGGCTTACTTAGCAGCTCGATTTCCCTTGCCTGTCATGCGGCACCGATCACTTTTGATACCGCATGGCAGCTATTGCTAGAAAACAACTATTCTCTCAAAGCTCAACGCTCAAACGTCGAGAACTACCAATACCAAGAGAGTGCCACCAGCAATCTCAACTTACCTCAGGTTACTATTGGCGCGAATTACACGCGTTTAGATACCGATATCACGCTGTCGGGAAAACAGGTCCTAGACAGCACAGGAGCACACATTAACGTACCTCCTGCTTTTCAGCCTATTTTTGGTGCCTTAGCTAATACCACTTCGACCATAACCGAGCGCGATATTTTCTCTTCGTCTATTCGTGCCATTTGGCCAATTTTTACTGGTGGTCGAATTTCTGCGGCTCAATCAGCAGCAGAAGGCAAAACGGATGAGGCGAAAAGTCAGCTTCTAATGGAACAACAAGCGCGTTTTGAAGATTTATCGAAGTACTACTTTTCTGTCGTACTGGCAAAGGAAGTACTCGCAACGCGGCAAGCGGTTGAAGCAGGGCTAAAAAAGCATCGAGATTTTGCCATTAAGCTTGAAGAGCAAGGACAAATCGCGCACGTTGAGCGCCTGCAAGCCGAGGCTTCTTTAGATAAAGCATCCGTAGAAACACGTAAAGCTGCCAGCGATTTGAGTATCGCTCAGGCTGCATTAGGTAAATTACTCGCACAAGATGACGCCGTAGAGCCCGCTGAATCTTTGTTTATCAACGACAGTCTTCCCCCTCTTAGCGCTTTTGTCGATCAAACGTTGCTTACCTATCCGGGGTTAGAACTTCTGAGCGCTAAATACAAACAAGCCTCTAGCTTAATCAAAGCAGAAAAAGGGAAATACTACCCTGAAGTTTATCTTTACGGCGACTACAGCTTGTATGAAGACGATTCTCTCGCAAGCCAAATGAAGCCAGACTGGTTAGTTGGTGTTGGTGTCAGCATTCCACTGATTGAATCATCAGGGCGAAGCGAAAAAGTCAAAGCCGCTCAAAGCGTCGTCTCGCAGGTCGACTCATTAAAGTCCCAAGCCAAACAAGACTTATCGCTGTTAGTCCAAAAGACATACTTGGAGGCTCAGCAAGCCATTGATGAAGTACAAGGGCTCGCATCTAGCATTGAACTCGCTAACGAAAACCTGCGCTTGCGTGAAAAAGCATTTACTCAGGGTCTGTCGTCTTCTCTGGATGTTGTGGATGCACAACTTTATGTCGCGAGTATAGAAACACAGCGTTCAGCGGCGCGTTTCCGCTATTTAATATCTTTAACCAAGCTACTCGCATTGAGCAGTGAAATGAAAAGCTTCGAACAATATCAAAATACCGCTTATATCCCTGCTTCAACATCCAAAGAGGTGAAATAAATCATGGCAGCTAAATCACTAAAACCCGTTTTACTCTCACTTTGTGCTTTGGGTGTTGCTTCTTGGGTTGGGTATCAATTTTACCAAGCCTATCAACCGGAACCGATCCGCTTACAGGGATTAATTGAAGCCCAGCAATACAGCATTTCCTCAAAAGTCCCAGGGCGTATTGATGAGGTCATGGTACGTAAAGGCGACGATGTAGAGAAAGGTCAGCTTATTTTTACCCTTCATAGTCCTGAAATTGAAGCGAAGTTAGAACAAGCAAAAGCAGGTGAAAAAGCGGCGGACGCCTTAGCTCAAGAAGCTGAGAAAGGCGCACGTGAGCAACAAATCCAAGCAGCAAAAGATCAGTGGATGAAAGCCAAAGCCGCTGCGAATTTAATGGAAAAAACCTACAATCGTGTAAATAACCTTTATAACGATGGCGTGGTTGCAGAACAAAAACGCGATGAAGCTTTAACTCAATGGCAAGCAGCGAAATACACAGAAAGTGCCGCGTTTCAAATGTACGAAATGGCAAAAGAAGGCGCTAGAAGTGAAACCAAAGTGGCTGCGGCGGAAAAAGCGCGCATGGCATCAGGTGCCGTAGCCGAAGTAGAAGCGTACGCGAAAGATACTCAGATCTACAGCTGGTTCGACGGCGAAGTCTCTCAAGTTCTACTTCAAAGTGGTGAATTAGCACCTCAGGGCTTCCCGGTTGTTACTGTGATAGATACAGAAGATGCCTGGGCGACACTTAATGTGCGTGAAGATTACCTTCAACACTTTAAAAAAGGAGCAACCTTTGATGCCTATTTGCCTGCCTTAAACAAAAATGTTGAGTTCAAAGTAACGCATGTTGCCGTTATGGGTGACTTTGCAACGTGGAGAGCAACCGATGCTTCTCAAGGTTTTGATCTTCGTACCTTTGAAGTAGAAGCTCGTCCAGCTCAACCCGAACCTGAACTGCGTATGGGAATGAGTGTTGTCGTTGAACTTTAATCACAACCACTAGGTTAATGCTATGACGATTAAGATTTCACAGCGGCATATCTTACGACGAGACAAGTGGTTGCTTTCGTGCCTTACTTGGATACCGATTTTGCTCGCGATGATGATTTGGGGAGTGTTCTCTGCGGGCATTGCCCGGGATCTGCCAATCGGTGTGGTTGATCTACAACATTCCCAACTTTCTCGAAAGCTCATTCAATCTTTGGATGCGTCGTCGAGTCTGGCTGTTAACTATCACTACACCAGTACAAGCGAAGCAAAAAATGCGATGATTGAAGGCGATATCTACGCTTACGCGGTCATCCCATCTAAGTTCGACCAAGATATTCTCCAGCACCGCCAACCTCAACTTTCTGTCTTTTACAACAGTCAGTACATTTTGGTAGCGAAACTGATCAACTCTGCCGTTGCGCAAGCACAAGGCTATTTCGACGCTCAGGTTGAAGTAATGGGCAACTTGGCTAAGGGTAACACCACAACGTTAGCAGCGGCTGGACAGGCTGTACCCGTGTCGACACAAATAACCGCATTATTTAACCGTAACAATAACTACGCACAATTTTTGGTAACGGCTATCGTGCCAGCCATTTGGCAAATATGTATTGTAGTAAGCACTATTTTGATTCTTGCCGCGCACTTTCGCATTTATGGTGGAAAGAATAGCTTTGCATTTTTGGGCGAAAAGCCATACGCCAGGCTCACTACCTTATTAAGTCAGTACATTCCGGTCTTTATGGCGCAAGGTGCGTTGTTCTTGTACTGGTTTTATTCCGTGCTTGATTGGCCAATGGAAGGTAGTTTTGTGGTTATGCTATTAGCACAATTGGCGACGGTTATCGCCTGTATCATTATGGGAGCGTTGTTCTTCTTCTTGTCGATGGATCCTGCACGTGCGATGAGTTTTGCTGGCGCGTTTACGGCTCCAAGTTTCGCGTTCATGGGAATTACATTCCCAGTTTCTGACATGAACACGCTCGCTTATGCATGGCGTTCATTATTGCCGATTACCCATTACATTGAAGTACAAGTGAGCCAAGCAAACTATGGAGCATCGGCCGCACAATCTTTAAGCTCGCTATGGCCTATGATTGGTTACGTTGTGCCTCTGCTCATCACCGCAGCCTTGATGGGTAAACATCTAACAGCTTCATCAACACGCCAAGCGAAGGAGGCGGTATGACATTGTGGCAACTGATTAAAGCGGAATTTAAGGCCGTTCTAACCAATCCAGTCGTTACGTTGACCGTGTTTGGTGGTGTCGTATTTTACTCGTTTTTATACCCTTTGCCTTATGCACAACAAACGCCTCGTGAACAACCAATCGCGATTGTTAATCTAGATGGTAGTCAGACGAGTTTAAAGCTGGAACGTATGGTTGATGCCACCCCACAAGTCAACGTAGTCACTCGACTTCATACGATTGCCGATGCAAAGCAAGCATTTTTACAACGAGAGATCACCGGTTTTTTAGTCATACCGGAACACTTTTACAAAGACCTAATGCTAGGTAAAAGCCCGACTCTAGCCTACGCTGCGGACGCCTCGTATTTTCTCGTGTACGGAACCGTGGTAGAAGGATTGGCCCAAGCTGGAGGCACATTAGGGGCCCAAGTGAAAGTCAGTAAAATGGTGATAGATGGTGTGCCCATGAGTATGGCTAGCCATAATTACTCTGCTATCAAGCTTAATATGAAGCCGACGTTCAACCCAACCATGGGTTACATCGAATACGTAGTGCCGGCAGTATTTGTTCTGATTTTACAACAAACGTTGATCATGGCGGTTGGATTACAAACGGGAACACAGCGTCATGGTCGTGGCTATTGGTCACAAGTATCCACGGGATCGCTGCTGCTTGTGAGAACGTTAGTATTTGTGGCAATTTATTATTTACTCGGCGCCTATTATTTTGGTTTTAGCTTCGAACGCTTAAACGTAAACCATATCGCCAATGCGGGCGAATTGCTGGCTATGTTGTTCCCGTTCCTTTTAGGTTGTTGCGGACTAGGCTTCTGGCTAGGTTACTTATTACCTCGGCGTGAACTTGTCACCTTAGTCGTCTTAGTGAGCTCTATGCCGCTCATTTTCTTGGCTGGTTTTATTTGGCCAATTGAAGCCATACCTACTCCCTTATTATGGATTGCTGATTTAAGCCCAAGCACTTGGGCGATAAAAGCTTTCTTGGCGCTAAACCAAATGGGGGCAACCTGGCAACAAGTCGCTCCACATTGGACGGCGCTTTGGGCACTCACCGTGCTTTGGGGTAGCGTTGCGTACTGGATTGCTAAGCGAAGTAACAAGCCAGTTGTAACAGAGAGCTTGGGGTGACAGCTGACATTTTTTATTACTATAAAAAAAGCCGGGTAACTAAACCCGGCTGAAAATCTGCGTCCTTGCAGCGGACATATGGTAAAAACACTTTTTGCTCTGGGCTTACCCATTGAGCGAGGTTAGATTAAGCCAAAAAGTATGGACTCCATACTCTCATATAGAGGGTTATATCCTTCCAATAGACATTAGCTCTTCGCTAGAACGATAACGTTTTTCAGACACAAAAAAACAAGACTCACGTTGAGTCTTGTTGTTGAGAGGGATGAGCAGGATACATGTCGCCGCTAAGTCATATCACGGATTATTTTCTCTCGGTATTCTGTAACGACCTTCATGATTGAATTTTTTACATCACCGACTTGCTTAGAGGGTTGGCACCATAGGCCAAAACCAAACTTAAAACCTTCCAATAATTCAGAAGCTTCCACTGGCTCTATATGATTATTAGAAAACTCCGAATGGGCAAACGTTCTGGGGAGAATCGCCCATCCTAAACCTGCTTCAACCATTTTCACTACAAGGGCCAATTGGTCGACCTCTTCATGGTTCGAACTTACGATGACTTTTTCGCCCATTCCCTCTTCAATAAGAGACCGCAATACAAATTGTTTACTATTCCTCAAGGCTGTCAATACTCGATCTGGTGCAACAGAAGCGAGTTCACCACCTTTCTGGACGAAAGGAACAAATTCAAAATGACCTAAAAACGTCGCATCCAGACTATGTATTGCTCGACTATCATGCACATTGACAATACCGAATTGATACTCACCATTCTGTAAACCCTCTTTAATTTCGTTGCGATTACGAACAAGAAAGTTAACTCGCATCATCGGAAAATCTGCCGCTAATTGAATACGAAGCAATACAAGAAAACGGTGTGGTATAGCGCTTGAATAGGCGATACTAACATTCTCTAATCCACCGTAAGAAAGACTCAGTGCGACTTTATCGAAAGTACGAGCCTGTTCGATGGTTTGCTTAGCATAGTGGTACAGATGGTGGCCATCTTCTGTTGGTTCTACCGAACGACCGACTCGCTCAAACAAGTTAACGGCTAGTTGGTCTTCAAGATTGGTGATCACCTGCCCTATAGTGGTTCGGTGCTTATTGAGTTTGACCGCCGCCTTACTAAATGAAAGCTGTTCATAAACGGTCACGAACGCGAGAAGTTGTTCAAAACTAAAATTCATAGGTTGTGCTTACTTTTTAGAGTTATCTAATTAAATTATCACAAGATAGTAGAATTGCTACTCGGTAACGGTAACAAGCTGCGTTTGAATTCCTTCTCGACGACATAAAAAAACCTACTAAAGTCTGTAGGTTTCTTCCATCTTAGTTGTACTCAACAACGCGAGCCAAATAGTTAAATTCACCCGAGTCACCATGATAATCGCGGTAAACATCCACACTAAAATACTTAGGTTGATCGGCTTGAATATGGTCAACGATCTTCTGTTCTAATGACGTTAGCGTTTCACCCGTTTGCGAATACACAAACTGTTTGTTCACTTTTTCCAATTTGCGTTGCTTTGCTTCTTTGTGTGAGACATAGTTGTTGATCTCTTCCCACTTACCCACGTACTCGACTGCCACGTAACTCGAGTTCTCATCAATCATGATGAAGGCTGCACCTTCTTCTTTAATGGCAGACAGTTGCTGCATGTCGCTGTCGACTTTTTGCTGGTCAAGGTGAGCACCACTTTGTGCAAATGCAGTCGCAGAAGCAGTGAGCATCATTAACGTTAGAACGGCTTTTTTCATTGTGTTTTTTTCCTGTATTAAGGGAGTTCAGTCACCCAAAGTTGTCCTTGGGTGGCTTTTTTGAATCCATATTCGTAAATCGTTAGCAAGTAATGTTGGTCGAACATGTCTTTCGTCACTTTGGCGTACCCGAAGTCTTGGTCGATGTAAGTAAACTGCATCTCAATATCGTTGATTTCACTGATGTATTTCATTCGATACAGATCACCACGAGTTTGCGCTAACGTAAGGCTTGAGACGCTTTTCGATACCAAATCCAACCCTTTGTCTTTTAGTGGTCGATACGGTGCTTTCAAAGCACCATTGCGAATCACATCCAACTGAGGTGCTTTTTCTAACCCCAGAGCCTCTGAAATTTGTTGATAGTTGAAGTTAGACGGATTAAAGAACACCTGCGCTGCAAGACCACCATCTACGTGTAACTCTTCAAGTGTTTCCCCATCATGTTCAACATCGATAAATTGTGGAGGGAAAACGCCAGGGATCGATGCACTTGCGGCAAGCACTTTGTAGATCAATTCAGATTTGTCCACTAAGTCACTATTCGCAATCGCGCCGATGTTCCAAATTACTAATTCACCTGAATCAAAATGGGTACTGCCGATAAAGAGGCGTTTACCATTGCGATGTTGCTGTGCCATCGCCTCAATCATTGGCTCAGGGTAAGCGTCCGCAATGAAGTCATAGAGGTTCTCGCCATCGGTAAACGCGTCCTTAAACAATGTGTTTAAAAAGTTCTTTTTACCCAGGACGCTTTTGTCGTTGATGTTGAGCATGACTTCTTTCATCTTTGGCATTGCATCACCACCGATGAAAACAAATGGCGCAATTAACGCACCTGCGCTGATGCCCGTAATGATGGTGTAGTCTTTCAGCTCACCCTTTTCCTGTAAGCCCATCAAAACGCCAGCACCGTACGCGCCGTTTACGCCACCACCCGATAAGGCCAAAATATTGAGCTGTTCACCCTCTACTTTGATCGGTGTGGTTTGATTGTGCGACGAGTAGAGAAAATCCGGAGCTTCATTGGCCCACATTCGAAGTGGCTCATTTGGTGTCGAACTCGCGATCTCGACATCTTTATAGTTGCTTTGAGAAACACGAACATCCAGCGTATGGGGTGAACTACAAGCTACTATCAGCAGCGAAAGTACAACCGTCACACCAGAGGAAATTAAACGATTCATAATCAGTCTCATTTAATGTTCTCTGGCGTATGACCAGAGACTCAGTTTGAAGTTAATTGGGTCAAAATGAAGTCCGTTTCGTTGTTTGGAGTTACTATAGCTAGGCACGGCTAAACCCCATAATCGCGATTGTAGGATGCTATCCATCAAAGCAATTATGCCAAGTTTCTATATGCTAACTTTACGCTTCTCCGTTAATTAGGTACTGCGCTAAGCAATTTTCACGACGTTGAACTCATGCGTCGGTTCGACAAATTCGTATTGGGCATTGATCGTCTGTAGCTCCCATGTGCCATAGCCTTTGGTGATCTCCAATACACCGTAAACGGCGTTATGTGTATGACGAAAGGCTGCGACAGGAGACATCTTCTTCACCAAACAAGAAGTAAAAATCGCAGAAATCAAATCACCGACACCGACTGGCTGCATAGCAAATTCAACACTAGGGCGTTGGGCCAAATAGCTTGCTTTCGGCGTCGCTAAAATCATACTGAAGGCGTCATCTGTTAGTGCATGCAGGTGTTTCACCAATACCATTTTCGGTCCTAACTCTAAGGCTTTTTTACATGCAGTGACCGCATCATAAAGAGAGTTAATTTTCACACCTGTTAACTCGCTCAGTTCAAACTGGTTAGGAACAATCACATCAGCGATTGGCAACAAGCTATGGCTTATCGCTTCTTTGACACCGTCTGCCACAATGCAACCTTTGTCTGGATCACCCATAACTGGGTCACACACATAAAGTGCACTATGGTTACGCGATTTGACTAAACTTACCGCTTCGGCCACCGCTCGACATTGCTCTGCGCTGCCTTGATAACCGGACAGTATCGCGCCACATTCTCCTAACTTCTCAATGTTATCTAAGCCTCTCATTAGAGAATGAATTTCATCTGCCCCAAACTTCTGTCCAGTCCAACCTTGCTGGTACTGAGTGTGATTTGAAAACTGAACCGTGTGGATTGGCCATACTTCGAGGCCCATTCTCTGCATCGGGAAGACGGCAGAGCTGTTTCCTGCGTGGCCATAAACCACATGAGATTGAATAGAAATAATGCTTTTCATAAGTCACTCTTAATAGGGAAGTTTGTTAGCTTGGCGACTAAATAAACACAATATCGCGCACTGTGCTTATTTGGTCGGAATAGCCTCGACAACGCCGAGGCTTATTCTTAATCAGGCTGGATTAATTAGCCTTGGAACTCAGCGAAGTACTCATCCAACACTTTGCGCGTTGCACGACCGATAAGCTCGTATTCGTGGTGAGTAAGGTTTGCTAGCGAAACTCGAACTGATGCATGCACTACATCGAAGCCTTGGCCTGGAAGTAGGATAACGCCGGTTTCATGTGCAAGGCGGAACAGGAAGTCTTTGCCCTTCTCGCTCGCTTTGAACCATTCAACGAATGCTGGTCCGTACAATTTGCCGCCCAGAGTATCGAGCTCAAGCAGTGTGTAGTAGTCCACACGATCTTTGTTTTCTTCAATTTCTACACCCATGTTTTTGTACAGAGTTTTGTAACGCTCGCGAATGATGCGTTTACATGCTTCTTTGTAGTTTTGTTCCGAGTCCATCAAGCAGTTCAAAGAGAACAGCGCCATTTGAACTTGTTGAGGAAGAGACAAACCTGCTGTGTGGTTAAGCGCTACGCTGCGGCTGTCTGCTACGATACGGTCAATAAACTTAATCTCACGAGGTTCCGGAGTCAGTGTTTTGTAACGATCGTCCAACTCAAGTTGACGCGCTTCAGGAAGGCTGCGCATTGCATCGTCAAACACGTTGTTGTGTTGAATCGCAATCGAGCCTAAACGCCAGCCTGTTGCACCGAAGTACTTAGAGAACGAGTAAACACAAAGCGTGTTGTATGGAAGTTTCGCGAACAGTGAGACAAAGTCGTCCGCAAATGTGCCGTATACATCGTCAGTCACAATGAACAGGTCGCTACGTTCGTTGTTCACGAAGTTTGATAGGTTATCCAGAGTTTCATCCGAGAACTTCACAGACGCTGGGTTTGCTGGGTTAACAACACAAAGCAGTTTGATGCCTGTATCTGCAAGCTTTTCGATTTCAGACATCGGCAGTTGCCATGTTGTCTCATCCAGACGTAGTTCAACGATTTCCAGTTCGTATTCACTCAGTTCTGGAATCTCTAGGTACGGCGTAAAGATTGGAGTGATTAGCGCAACCTTGTCACCTTTCTTCAATAAACCGTTGTTGAACATAGTTTGGAACGTGTACGTCATAGACGCCGTACCGCCTTCCGTTGCAAACAGATCGAAGTCTGTTGTCATTGGCATCGGGCCGTACATCTCTTCTGCGATGTACTGCTTCACAACCTTTTCGATGTTCGTCAACATGCGTGGTGGCACTGGGTAGTTACATGCAAGGTATGCGTTAACCAGCTCATTCAAGAAAGCTTGTTTCTCTAGACCCAAACGGTCTTTTGCGTAGCTCAGCGACTTTTCCAAGAACTGTACGCCTTGGTCTTGTTTATTCTTGCTTGCAAACGTATCGAAGCGCTCAACAATGCCCACACCATCTGGAATGCCACCGAAACCGCCATCTAGGTATGAATAAGTGCGCTCGGCTTCCAATATTGCGAACTCACCCAAACGAATGAACGCTTTACGTGGTAGTGTCGCAAGAAAATTAGGATTACCACGACCTGCATCTAATAACGCGCGGTCAGGAACAGTTTGTGCCACTTCAATAAGTTTATCTTTTAATTCAAATGGGCTTAAATCTGCAAATTTTGAAAAATCAATTGTTGTATTTGGCGTAGTCATAATATTTACCTGAATTTATTATTTAGTGAAATTTGGATAATACTTTCCCTACCGCCTATTTAATTAGGCGATAAGCGTGTTCGAATTTATTTAAATTACATGCCTGCGTTTAAAGTAATAATGCCGACAATAATAGGACCCCATAGGGTGAGCAGTACATTGGCGACAGCATAAGTCACGGTGAATGAGAATACTGGCGTTGCGTTACCTGTTTTTTCCATTAAAGCCGCGAATGCTGGGTTCGCACTTCGTCCACCTGTCACACAGCCAAGTGCTTCAACCGGGTTCTTAATCTTCAATACAAAATATGAGAAGAAGAACGAAATAATCTGAGGGATAATCGTTACACCCATGCCAAGGAACAACAGAGACATACCGTGTTCTTTGATGGTGTCGACCGCTTGAGGCCCAGCCTCAAGGCCAACAATGCCTACAAATGCTGCCAAACCGAAATCTCGAATAAAGTTCGCGGCACCCACAGGAAACTGAGCAACATGCGGATTGCGGCTACGCAACCAACCGACGATCAAACCTGAGATCAAACAACCTGCACCAGAACCGATAGTGACGGGAATACCAGCAATCTTAAAACTGATTAGACCAATTAATAGGCCCACCACCATGCCCATACCAAGCACGATTAAGTCAGTCACGTTTGCTGAGCCCATTCGCTGACCAATGTTTTTCTCAACGCGATTGATATCTTTTGCGGTACCTGTAAGCTGGATGACGTCGTTTTTCTTCACCACAAGATCCGGCGTCATTTCAATTGAGTTGCCTTCACGAATATAGTCTGTCACATAAATACCGCGCATAGAGCCTTGGTTCGAAGCCTCTTTAATCTCTTGCAGCGACTTACCAATCAGTTTGCGGTTGTCTGCGATCAGTTGACGGTTTTCTTCTATAACTTCATAGCCTTCTGGAAGTGCAATCTCGTTGTCAGCCAAACCATCTTGCAGCTGATGTACCGCATTACGACGACCTGTTACAACAATGACATCCCCTTCTTTCAGTGCTGTGAATTTGTCCACGTCTAGCACTTTGCCATCGCGTTGAATCAATTCAATACAAGCAGCCAGAGCGTGTTGGTTTAACTGAGCTAAGGTTTTGCCTGCTAGCCCACCATCTTTGCTCACTTTAAATGCTCGTGTAACCAGCGCTGTGACAGCGTTGAACTCACCCGGCGCTAAATCACGCTTACCATTTGAATTTTTCTCTTCTAGCGCAATCGCTTCTGCTCGGATATCCCACTTCATCAGTGTAGGGAATACCCATGTCACCATCAGAATTGGACCAAGCGAACCAAAGATGTACGTAACTGCGTAGCCTACTGCGACGTTGGTCTGCATTAGGTGCTTCGCTTCTTCTGTCACACCACCAAGACGTGCGATCGCATCACCCGCTGTACCGATGATTGCCGATTGAGTCAAACCACCAGCTGCAAGGCCTGCTGCCGTACCTCTGTCTAGATCAAACATCCAAGCTGCTGCTAGTACACAAAGCAGGCCAGACACCGTCATCACTACAGCAGAAAGTAGAATGTTGATGGTTCTAAAGTTCAATGCTCTGAAGAACTGCGCACCACCTTGATACCCTACTGCGTAAATAAAGAGCGCAAAGAAAATGCTTTTTACGCCGGGATCAATATGAACACCAAATTGCCCAATAATTACACCCATTAATAATGTTCCGGCAACACCGCCAAGAACAAATCGACCAATGGTAATTTTACCAACCATATAACCGAGAGAGAGCGTAATAAAGAGAGCAACAAATGGTGCCATGTCAAAAAGATTAGAAATAATTTCCATGACAATTTTACTCTTACTAATAAATATAAAACTCAAATAATCTAACGAATAATCTGTCACTCATATTTGTTGGATTATTTAATTTAAAAAGCATCTCGTTTGCTTCGAAGCGAATATTAGGAACAAAACCTCACAACTCGTAATCCCATTTGAAGGATGAAACCATCACTTCGCATATTCAAAAGCAAAAATCGATCAATAATTGTCGAAAATTTAATAACTTAGCGTTCTGCAATGAACACCAGATAAATCGCAAAATAATTTTATTTTTGTTTTCGCGCTTAAAAAAGCGGTTTGGTTGCATCATTCCCTCTATATAGCGCATAACACCTTTCGTTTGATGGATTAGATCCTCCAAAAGCGATTATCACGGATGCCATCATTTGCCTTATCTTTCCATTCATCAAGTTAATAGAGAAAAACACCATGAACTCAATGCCACATGAACTTGTGTGGGGCGAAGTTTACTTCCCACCCTTGTTGCTGGTTATTGCATTGGCTTACATGCTCACCATTTTGGTCGGAACCGTTGCTACAAAACTGGGACTCCACAAATACGTTGCATTTCCTGCACTCGCAGAGCTAAGCCTAATTGTGATTTTTACTGGCGTTATTGGTCGATTCATTACCATATTTTGAGGCAAATTCCGTGATAAAACGTTATCTCATCACACTGCTACTACTGTGTTCCGCTGGCACCGTGATTTTCAGCTACTACCAATCATACTCTGACAACCCTTGGACTAGAGATGGCCAAGTTAGCGCGCACATCGTTTCTATAACCCCCCGCGTAACAGGACAAATCATCCAAGTCTACGTTGAAGACAATTCGCAAGTGAAACAAGGCGATTTGCTGTTTGAGATTGACCCAAGCATCTATAAAGCGGCGTACCACAAAGCGCTAGCAGCTCAAAAGCAAGCCATTGCATTACTAGCAAAGGCCAAAAATGAAGAGCAGCGAGCACTTAAGTTAGAAAAGCGCACACCTGGCGCTGTACCTGTACTGACATTGAATAACCTAGACAATGCGGTGGAGACAGCCGTTGCCAACGTAGAGCTCGCGAAAGCCAATGTTGAAGAAGCCAAGCTAAACCTTGATTACACAAAAGTTTATGCGCCAACGAATGGTTATATCACTAATTTGAACTTACGCGTCGGCTCTCAAGTCGTCGCTAACTCCCCAGTCGTGGCTTTGATTGATGAAGACAGCTTTTGGATCGAAGGATATTTCAAAGAAACGGATTTAGTTGGCGTTGATCCACAAGATAAAGCCTACGTGACCTTAATGATGCACAATGAAGCTGTGCTGGAAGGAAAAATCAAAAGCATTGGCTACGGCATTGCGAAGCAAGATGGTAGTACTGGTAACGATCTTTTGCCCAATGTGAACCCTAACTTTCAGTGGATACGCTTAGCTCAACGCATTCCAATTAAAGTTAAATTAGATCACTTACCGAAAGATTTTCAACTACGTGTTGGTATGACGGCCTCTATCAAAATCATCAAACAATAATGCGGTGGAATGTATGTTTAATGCCTCAACCAAAGAAGCAATCAAAGCTGCGCTGTCTATCGTTATCGCGATCTGCCTTGCCTTATGGTTTCAATGGGAGAAACCGTATTGGGCAGCGATCGCAGTCGCGGTAATGGCATTAAATGAAAGCTTCGCTCACTCAATAAACAAAGGTCATAATCGCTTATTAGGAACCCTCCTTGGCATCGGTTATGCCTTTTTCCTCATCACGACGTTTTCTCAAGATCGCTTTTTGTTTCTCACCTTCTTCACCTTGTTTTTAGGTGCGTGCATTTTTATGTCGAGCGACGAAAAGTATGGTTATGTGTTCTCTATCGGTTTTGCTGTGTGCTCCATCATCGCATGTATGGGAGGATTTGATAGTCAAGCAACGTTCCACTTCGCTGTTCTTCGCATGCAAGAGACTATTCTTGGTGTGATCACGTTTTCTGTTGTGTACCGATTAGTCTGGCCAGTCAGTACAGAACAAAACTTCATTCAACGTTTTGAGACCAGCAGAGAGGCGATGCTTAACGCTATGAAATCGCCCAATGATACAGATATTGAAGCTCTTGAGACCAACAGCGCCAACATAGAAAAGTTATTCCAACTGGTCGGCTTACCACTTACTGGCAGCTACCACTTGAAAGAACATCGTCAGCTATGGCGTGCGCGTTTAAATGAGATGGCACAAATCCAAGACCGATTGCTAGAACAAGCAGATAAATCGCAAAGTCGTGAGATCGATTGGCCAACGCTAACGCAGCAACTTCAAAGCTTTGATATTAAAAATCCAAGTACGTCTCTCATCGGTCACGTTGCTTGTGTCATGCAAAGAGAGAAAAACACAGTTTGGCATCACGAGCATCGAACGTTTATCCAGCATTTGAATGAAGACGGCAGAAAGGTATTGCAAGGTGTATCCATGTTCGTCACTTCTTTGTTGATCTGGATTTATCTGCCCGTACCCGGAGGTTTCATTTTTCCGATGCTAGCTGGCGTGTTCTCTTCAATCGTTCCTACTATGCCACCAAGCATTATTAAAGATGCATTTTTTGGTGTGATAGGCACTGGCACGGTGATTCTATTGCAATACATTTTCCTAATGCCAATGATGACCGAGCTTTGGCAGCTTGGGCTATTCTACTTCATCAACATCATCGTAATTTGGAAGGTATTTTCCACACCAAAGCTGATGGTACACAGAATTCTAGGTATTAACTTATTGGTTGTCTTGACATCAGGAGCACTCAATTTAACCCCAGCATATCGAATTGAAACGCCCTTGCTGATGCTGGTAAACATTATGATCATTTTGATGATTGCCAAGTTGTTTACTGATCTGTTCCGTGTTCGCGTCACGGCCTAAGCGTCACCTCCGTTCTTGAAACTAAAGCCCCGCATTGCTTTTGCTCTGCGGGGCTTTTTGCTTTGTTCACTGCCCTATTCCTGCCTCACCCATAAAGCGAGGATAGTATCCATCAAAAGCGATTAACGGAATCTCTCTTCACCTCATAAAATCCTCTCATTGATTCACGAAATGCAATCGAAAACTCTGCATTCACAACGTCAATCACAGCAAACACATCTATCTAACTGAACAAGAAGTTCAGTGACACATTAACTGTCTGAGTCTCGAAGGTTTGAGACTATTCAGAGTGGAAACTGTCATGAGTTTTTTTGAATTACGCGCCGGCAAGACGTCTTCTCTTACTGTGCTCGCGAGCGCACTAATGCTTACTACCCCCACTTTTGGCTTCGCCGCTGAAGAGACGACGACCTACAACGAAGTAATCGAGCAAGGCCGAGCGCTGTTCGACAAATACGGTATCAGTCATGATTTACCAAAACTGGCCATCAGCTCTCTAGTTCAAGGCGAGCATTTGGTCGAGCATGCCCACCGAAGTGTTAAAATCGGTGATAGCGTTCGCGATTCGTCCGTCTACTTGGTTAAGAACACCGATAACAAAGGCAACATTGATCTGCGTATCAAGTACAACCCTGAACAACTCGATGAAAATGAAAAAGTACTTGATGAGATCGAAGCTTTCACACGAACAGAATACCGCCTTCGAAACTACGCGGAGAGTTTTGATCCGTCATCAGTAAGAGCAAAAGAGGATCAGAACGGTAATGTGATCATCAGTTTTAATTACTCAAAATACGGTCTTCCTCAAGATATCGCCTACTTTCGCTTTTTAAGCGTTGATATTGAGTTGGTTAATGGTGAACCGAAACGTATGGTCATTACCAACGATAAACCGTTCACACATCACAACTACCAAGTGGATTCTTACGATCAAGAGATCCTCTTCCAGAAGTTAACATCAGGCAAAATTGCGATTGCCAGTAAAAACACCAAAATAGTTGGTTCAAAGAAAAATAAACCCCTCGAAATGATGAGCAGCGTAAAACCGGTAGCGATTTATGAAGATAAGCTTGGCGTGCAAGTACTAGACGAAAAACGCTTGAATGAGGTCTCTGATCCACGCATGCAAGAAGCCAGTGTTAAGCTAGACCGCGTTTTTCCTTTAATGGGTGATATGGTTCGTCGTCAAGGTATCGATTTGCCTCTGCCGTTTGGTGTGTCGCTAGCGTATCGAAATCAAGATATGAATATTCCATTTAATGATTTCACGATTGAAGGCATCGGCCTTAATGAACTGTTTGATCCAGAAGACAGTGTCGGCATCGTCAGTGCTGAGAGCATGACGCTTCGTGGCGATGTAAACATCCTGCCATTTTGGAATGTATTTGGTTACATCGGAAAAGTTAATGTCGATGCCAATGTTGATGCCGCCTACACGGGTGAAGGTGGCCAGTACATAAAAGATAAGCTGAACGATAAACTGCCAGGATTAGGTGATAAGTTTTGCGATGGTTTATCTGCACTTTGTAGTCGTGGACGCTTAGACGTGCCGCTGCATTTGGAATATGACCTTCGTGGTATAGGTACAACCCTTTCGGTTGGCTATAAAGAGTTCTTTGCTTCTGTCACTGGTACCTATTCGCAAACTCGCTTAAAGGGCTTAGATGATTGGGGCGATGGTATTGTTACTGTACAGCCGATGTTGGGTTATCAACTTGTCGATTATCGCACGCAGTTCTTTGTCGGAGCAGAATATCAAGGACTGGACGCTCGAATGGACGGGCATGTAAAAAGCGGTGATATCGAATTCGATTACGACATTGGTGTAGATCTTAATCAATGGGCGTTTTTGACTGGTTTCAATAAGCAAATCGGCAAAAACTACAACCTGACCTTTCTCTATAACAAAGGGGAAACTCGAGAGTCAGTAACCTTAAATCTTGGTTACCGTTTCTAGCTCTCATAAAGAGCCCGCCCTTATACGATGGTAGGACTGCATCCTACAAAGGCGATTACTGAAACTGTCGCCGATGTCCTACCATTTGAGCTATCAATACAACAAGCCATCCAACCATTCACGGATTAATGCCAAAGCGTCAGGACGTCGCTTGTTAGATGCCGTTTAACATTTTCGGTGTACGCACCAAATGACTTTTTGGACATAACAATGACTTTACTCAATCGCTCAACTTTAGCCATTACCATCACTCTTGCCTTAGCAGCTTGCAGTGATGACTCTGGTAAACCTAGCGTTCCTAACGGCCCGAAGCCACTACAACCCTTACCACCAGAGCAAATCGCTTTGGAAATTGGCGATGCAACCATTCAAGCGACCAAAGAGTCCCTTGTCATCACGCCTCTTGCTGCGGATGAAAAACTGGCAGCGGTAGAGGCGTTCAAAGGTATCCAATTTGCGCAAGCAGACCGCTTTCAGCACAGCATTGCGATCCCACTTGAAGGCGATATTGATGCGACTCAGTTCGGTGATGCGTGCCCGCAGTTAAAAACCACGGCACAAACGCAATCAGAAGATTGTTTGAACCTAAACATTTGGCGACCAGCAGGGACAGAAGCGTACGCAGATTTGCCAGTGTATGTCTTTATTCACGGTGGTGACTTTGAATACGGCGCGGGCTCAGAACCGCTGATTCATGGTGATATGGTGGTTGCACAAGGTGCTGACGATGGTAACCCGTTTATTGCAGTTACTTTTAACTATCGCTTGGGCTTGTTGGGCAGTGTTTGGGTCGATGGTTTGGACAACCCAGAGGGCGGTAACTTTGGCCTAGGCGATCAAAAACACGCGCTTGAATGGGTTCAACAAAACATAGAGGCATTCGGCGGCAATCCGCAAAACGTGACACTCATGGGTCAAGGTGCGGGTGCCATGTCGGTGGGAATTTTACAGCAATCAAAAGGCGATGCTGCAATCGCAGGTGAGCACTTTCAACGTGCCATCATGCAAAGCAACGCTTACGGCTTTGAATATAAAAGTTACGATGTTGCCAAGAGCCAAAGACCAGAGCAAAGCGTTGAAGATCTTGCGTTCCTACCACTTGAAGAGGTCATGAAGGTACAGAGCGAGATGCTTGACCCTATTCAACGTCTTAAGAACTGGGTACTGACCGCCGCGAATATTCCGGTTATAAGCCCAACACGCGACAACAGCCCATTAGCTACGTTGATGCCATTTTCGCCTTACATCGAGCATCGCCCACCAGCGTTTCTAGTGAAAGAAGTTCCAGGCTATCACTTTACTGAACAAGCGATTGAGAGTGAATGGATCGTACCGACGGTAATTGGCTCTAACAGTGCAGAAAGCAATACTCTGGGCATGCTGCCGAGCCTGACATTTTTGATCCCAACTATCATTGAAATCTTGAGCCAAGAAGCGCCAGAGATCATTGAAAGTGGTGACGAAAACTTAATCGTCGAATACATGGTGGAGTGGCTAGAATCGGAAACGAACGTAAACCGTTTACGCGCTGAATATCGTTCATTACTCAGCGATTCAGCTTCAATTGAACTCGATCTTTCTGACTTATTGGGACTGCTGCCTAGCACCGCTTATGAGGCGATGACTAAGTTGTTCTTCGGTTTGGGGAACTCCGATTCAACCACGGAGTTACTTGCTCTGGCTGACTTCTTCCCTAATGGTGAAAGCGAACTGAATGGCGCGGCCAAAAACATGCAGCAATTCAAAACCACGTTGCATGATTTGCTCTTCACGGGTCCAAACCGTCATAAAGTTTCAACTGAAGAAACAACAGGAGCAACGCCAAGCTTCTACTACTTTGACTACACACCTGGATTCAACGTATGGACTTATAACACAAAAGGTGAAAATGGCGATCTCGACGTTGGTGATTTACTCAAAAGCATCAGTTGTATTGTGGGCGCTTGTAATGCATCGGAATTACCATTTGTGTTTAATAAAGCGTTAAAGCTTGATGGTTCAAGTGCTCGCCCAGGTAGCAAAGACAAAGCAATGATGAACGAGCTCTCTCGTATGTGGTTTAGCGAACGTTTATTTGAGGACTTCCAATACAACAGCGCGACTGATCGAGTATTGCTGATCGATAACGATGGCGGTATTCAGTCCACACAAGACTGGGACAATGCTCATCACTCAGGCATCGATCCAAAACTGCGCCAAGGTCGCCTCAACGGTCTCGAGGAACTTGGGTTAATTCTTAGCCACATGTAACTTCATCCTCAGCCACTAAAAACTCGTTACCGAATACCTAAAAGCCAGTTCGCTGGCTTTTTTCATCCTTATTCCTTGAACATAATTAGGAAGGTTTACTCATGTTTCCTAACGCCCTTCGTGCTCTGCTACTCTTTATCTTCGGCGCGCTGTTGGTTGGCTGTGCCCAGCCCTACCCTCAAGTTGAACCTGATTTTGAAGCCAATTGGCAAACGACTCAGCATCAAGCCGATATTTACTTAATTCCTACCGCTCCAGAAGCCTTTGCTCGTCGCGTTGAACTGGTTAGAAATGCTCAGCAAAGTATCGATATGACATACTTTTCTTGGGAGAATGACACGCTTGGTTTGATGCTACTCAATGAACTCAAACAAGCAGCAGATCGAGGTGTGCAAGTTCGACTCACTCTCGATGATTTATTGGTGTTTAACGAGAAATGGCTTGCTGATCTCAGCGCTCACGACAACATTCAAATCCGTTTATTCAATCCGTTTGATTCACGTAAGTCAGGCTGGATTGGTCGCGCCGTCAACTTCTCTACTCATCAACAACGTTTGGACAATCGGCTACACGAGAAGTACTTCAACGTCGACCATCAATGGATGGTTCTAGGTGGACGCAACATTGGCAACGACTATTTTGGTTATAGCCGAAAAGCCAACTTCTTCGATATGGATGTGTTGTTTAAAGGCAGCATTATTCGAGCGTTCGACCAAAACTACCAACAGCTTTGGGACAGCGAGCACGTCACGCCAATAGAAAACATGGTTAAAGTGAGCCAAAACTATTCAGCGTTTGCTAAAGCACTTCATAAAGGTAAGAAAGACAGAACCATCATTCTGGCTGAAGTTGAAAAGCAGGTAAAACAACTGACCAGTCCCGACTTCATCACTGCGCAAGTCACCCCTGTTTTCGACTCATTAAACAAGTTAGAAAACAACAAGCCCTACTTTAGAAAACGCGCAGAACACCAAGTTTGGCAACAAATAACCTCTGCATCCAAAGCAGTGATATCAACGCCTTATGTGGTACCAAGTGATGGTGAATTTGCCTTTATTGATACCTTGATGGAGCAAACAGCGGACATCACGTTAATGACGAACTCGTCTGCTTCTAATGATTCTGGCTTTATTCCGGCTTATTACGAGGAACATCGCCAAACCCTGTTGGATAAGGGCGTTCATATACTTGAGTACAAAAACCAAGCGAAAAATGATGACCATTACTTCCATGCGGATACTTATTATCACAACAAGACGGTGATACTCGATGATCGGCTGACTTATATCGGCTCATCAAACTTCGATCCAAGATCGGATTTCCTCAATGTGGAATTTGGTGTGTTGGTCCAAAGCAGAGCCTTTGCAGAACATGTCATGCACTACTTAACTCGACAACAAGATGAACTGTTTTGGCGAGTATCTCGAGATGGACAAGGCCAAACTCAGTGGCAATCAATGAATGAGATCCATACTAAGAATCCAAACTATGGTGGATGGCATAAGGCGCCTAACTGGATATTCAAGAAACTGAATGGTGAGTTCGAACTCTAAACAATCAAGACTTAAAAAGGCTCTCTATCTGCAAGGATGAGAGCCTTTTTAATGCCCGCTAAAACTGCGTGCCTAGTGAGAAGTGAACGCGGAATTGTTCTCCTTGCGGAGCATCTAAACCATAAGCAAAGTCCACTTTGACGGGCACGTATTTTGAATTCCATATCAAACTCAAGCCTGTACCACTTTTCCAATCCACCTTATCGTTGAAGGCATCACCAACATCATAAAATGCCCCAAGCCACAATTGGCGGTAGACCTGATATTGATATTCCAGCCCAGCAGTAAACATGTAACGAGCACCGGTTAAATCGCCATTTTCGTCTCTCGGAGAGATGGATTCATAACCATAACCACGAAGATTGCCATCACCTCCCGCAAAGAAGCGTAACGAGGATGGAATATCGCTCAAAGTGTCAGCGACATTAATACCGACATTAGAACGAAAGTGAAACTTGTGTTTTTCACTAATATCCCATGACAGAACACTATTGCCCTCAATACGCAGCAAACGAGAATCGGAGAAAAAATTAGGGTCTGAGTATTCCAATGAGTAAACGTGACGGTGCTTTACTTCTAATTGATCGTTCTTGCGATCAAGCAGTGAAAATGTCACCCCCGGTAATAACAACTGTGATTCGTCATTCTCCGACGCTTGTCGATAACTTTCTTGCAAATAACGAACGTGCATGGTGCTTTGCCAATCACTGTCTAACTGCCAGTGTTTTTCAAACGATAAATCATTAGAAAAACTCGATGTGTCTCGATAGTCGACATGCTTAGATTCAAACTGAATCCCGTAGTAATCCGTTAGAACATTTTGGGTGGGGATTTTGTAACCAAGTAATAGCGATTGTTCCGGTTTGGAAGCGTACGCTTGTGCCTCAAAACTGTGTCCACGTGCGTTGTACCAAGGCTTGGTCCAGTTCAGCGAAGCGCGTAATCCCAAGTCTGTCGAATACCCTCCACCGACTTGCACAATATTGCGTGAATTCGGCTCTGCGAGCACTTCTATCGGCACCTTATGACCATCGGATATCTCCTCGAAATCCGCTTTCACAATCACACTGCGAAACCAATCAGTACTGGAAAGATCGGCCTGATATTGACTCAATTTCAAAGTATCAAAATCGTCGCCCCACTCAAATGTTCTCATCGCTTCTATTCGTGCCGTTTCGATACCCGACGTAAGAACAGAGAGTTCTCCAAATTGGTAACGAGAACCACTAGAGAAATGCAGATTCACATGGGCTTGATTCAAACTGGGAATGACTTCCAAAGACGATTCAATAAAACGCCCATCTAAATAACCTTTTTGCTGAGCCAATGAAATCAAGTTTCGCTTTAACGTATCGTACTCAGAATGAAGCAACGGCTGACCTTGTTTAAGTTGAGCTTGATTAATTAATTCGATGAAATCCTGATCATTACTGGCCTCTCCCGACACAGCAATATTAGATTTTTTGACCAACATAACCTCCCCCGCGTCAACCTCAAGCGTGATGAGATCATTCTCTGATCTCTGAACATTGAGCTCGGAATGATAGTAGCCATAAGGGTTTAACGCATTATTAACCATCTTCGTTAGTCGATTTGAGGTAATGTTTGAAACAGAGAGTTTCGTTAGTGGTGTAAGGTGACTTTCAAGATTTTTCTCTAATATTGGTGTTAGCCCTTTGATTTTAAATTGCGCTCCGAGTGCATGATGTAAAGGCATAGAAGCTAAAACTGATATACCTATTATTTGTTTAATGAGAGGAGACTCACCGCTACCTAGTTTAGCAATACACTCGACAAGGTTAATGATGGAATGGCATATCAGTTAATCGCGTTTGTAGGATTGCTCCCTACGAAATCCTCTCGAAAATTCACGTTTCACAAGTAGATACTTTGAACGATAAATTGGCTCAAGCTAGGAGGTAGCAAATCATGCGGTCTGAAATAGGTATACTGTTTGCCAAAAATACAAAACCCAACGCTGAATGGATCTCATCAAGCGTTGGGTTACATTGATAATGTGTTTTTTAATCTAAAAAGCGTCTGTTAGTAAAACTAGATCGAAGAACAGTTTCCTTTTTCTGCCATGTCGACTTTTAGTACTTCTGCTTTACCTTTGCTTTCGTCCACGAGTTCTACGCCCGCACCACCAACAAATACACCCATTTTAATGTATTGATTAACGAAATAATTACGACCCTCTTCCGTTAAGATAGTTAAGTGATTTTCAGAAAACTCAGACTCTGTACTTACTTGATGTTCTTTATTGCCTTCGACCTCATGGTAGAAAAACACACCAGGAGCGGTTTCACCAATACATTCTCCATCGACGTAAACATACTTTTTAAGTGCTGCTCCGACAAAAGCATCTTCTCGGTAAATGTAAATCCCTGCGTTCCCCTTTTGAGGTGCTTCAAATGATTTCATTTGATTTGATACTGTCGAATCAACAGTAGGAACAGAAGCACAACCTGACAAACCCAAAAGGAATGCGGAACACAGAATTACTTTATTTTTCATGTTATTAACCTAGCTACGATAAAATCGCGCCAACCATACTATAAATAAATACGTTCACTTATTGGTATTTTTGAAATTTGTGATTCAACCTATGCAATAGCACTCATTTAACGTATAGATTGAGCAAACATTAGCGATATAATAATCACGAGAATAAAATGCCCTGTATCTAACGATCACTAAATGCCACTTTACTCGCTAGACTGATAAGTAGAATACCTGAAACACCTTCAAGAGTTCTTGAATAACGCTGAGAGTGTGGACGACTAAATACCCAATTACCCACAGATGCGTACAAAACGTTACATGTCGTCGCAAGTACGCTGAACAGCAAGCCAAGTACTAATAATTGCATTGATGTTGAGCTTGCAGACGTATCAATAAATTGAGGCAGAAATGATAGGAAGAATAGCGCTACTTTTGGATTCAAGACGCTGACGATAACTCCCTGAACAAACACATTTTTATTATTATCAACATTTTTGTTTTCAACGATTTTACTTTCTCCACGCCACATGGACAGTAATGACTGAACACCTAAATAAACTAGGTAAGCGGCCCCTAACCATTTAACAACGCTAAAAGCCAAAGATGAACTCAGAATTATTGCTGACAAACCTAAACATGCCGCTAGTGTATGAAAAAAGTAACCAACACCAAGCCCCAGAGCCGCTTTCAGCCCAGCAGATAATTTACCTTTTATTGTATTGGAAACAATATAAATTACATCAGGTCCAGGAATCATGTTGATAGCGAGACAAGCGACAACAAATAATAATAGTGAGTTTGAATCCATTCTTTTCTCCAAATTAACGTCTTGCGGATAACATTTCATCGAACTACAAGTAATGCAACGTCCAGGTTTCAATTGGTTATATTTAGTATTAACAACACGTTACTAATACTACAGCACTGCACGAAGAGCACAATCATGAACAGTGATACGAATTAAATTATGGGCCTTTGTTAGCCCTTTGAATGATAATATCTAGCATCGTTTGGTTATAAGCTTTTTCCAGCCAGAAGCTCTTATGGAAGTTAACATATCGGCTATTTAGTATACTTAATAGACCGTCAAATCAGATAGATTATCTATTCTTATTTCTTCAAGCCTTTTGTGCTTCATTTTCCTGCCTCACTAAGCAGCAACTTAATACTTGCTACACCAAAAAATAACGCGAACACGCCTTCAAAAACTGCTTTGGATCTGAGATAGGTTTGTCTGACCTTTTTATGCGCGAAAAGAAAAGCATAGCCAAAGAAAACCAAAGCACTAACCAGCCCCACAACAAAAATGACCGACAACAATTCCAACGGACTGGCCTTAGGAGGAACCCCTATCGAATAAAGCGCACCGAAAAACAGAATAGCCTTTGGGTTAGTTAAGTGAATTAACACTCCGGTTAAGTAGTTACCCTTCTTTGTCGTTACGTATGTTTTGGGTAACTTTAGCTGCTCGATGTTGCAGGCAGAATGTACGGACTTTAAAGCCAAATATAAAAGATAAAATGCCCCACAATATCTAAGAATTTCAAAAAGCCAAACATTGCTATAGAGTATGGTTGCGAGACCAAAAGCGGCTGAGGTTGACCAAAATAAAGACCCCGTTAAAACACCTGCAGCCAAATACCCACCAAAGCGCCGACCGTGGTTCATTGACGTGCCTGCTATCGCAAGAGTTGCAGGTCCGGGGCTAGCGATGGCAGCGATAGCTGATACGACAATCAGTGAATAATTTATCTCTTCCATTTTTACTCTAAGCCTCCAAATGGAGTTTTATCAACACTTATCGCGGAATACTCTATTGAACGTACATCAGAAGCGTAATACTGATTAAAACACCAAGTGTCACGAATCGAGTTGAGATTCTTTGGTATTTTACTGCTCCAAAATAACATCAAATCCGCCATAAATGAGACGCTTTCCATCAAAGGGCATTGGGTTATTATCTGGACTCATTCGAGGATCACCCATGATCCGCAGCCACCCTGAGTCTCGAACTTCTTTTGAAGGCCAGACTACCCACGAAAACACAACGGTTTCGTTGCTTTCAGCGTTAACTGCCATGGGAAATGATGTGATCTCACCATCTGGTGCTTCACTCCCCCACGTCTCAACAACCTTTAAGGCCCCAAACTCCCTGAACATTTCTGCTGCTATTTTTGCGTGTGCGATATACTTTTCTTTATTCGCTGTCGGCACTGCAGCGACAAACCCATCAATGTATGACATAAGTAAACTCCTTTCATTGGAGTTATAACCATAGCTCAATAAAAAGAATGCACATGATGCCAAACCATAGAAGCAGGTACGTAATACAGCTTGAGAGCTACATACCTAGCTTGGACTTTATATGCATATTTGAAAGGTATGTGTTTGGATCAAGCTTGGTTAGCATATTTATAATCTCCAAAACACTCGAATACTCAATACGTTCCTCTTCAGCATGCCCGATCCCACCTATTGTAAAGTGAGTAAAGCGGTAATCACGATAAACGTTTTGCAGCTGGCTAGAAATATCTTTGAGTAATCTTTTACTGAGGGTGAATGCAGGGTATTCACTACTTTCTGAAAGCTCGGCTGTAGATCCAATAGATACAATATTGCATTTATCGTTAAGTGAACCTAAAGCGTTAAGTTCATTGACTAGATTAAGAAACCCAATCGGACCAACATTCATAAACTCAATCAGTTCGTTTGTTGTCAATTCTGAAGACTCTCCCCACATGGACGCCAAATAAACTATGATGTCAAACTCTACACCTTTGAAGCACGTGTAATCTGGTTTTTTATCGGGATCAACGTCAATACAAACAGAAACTACTCCATCCTCAACTAGCTTTGATCTAGAAATCGTATAAATTTCTGTACCCTGTAAGTTCGTAGCCAAGAACCTTCCTAGCCCCTTACTACCTCCAACAATTAAAATCTGCATAACCCCGTTCCTTCGTTAAGGTTGTCTTTCATATTATCCGCCAAACTGTGCATTAGGCATCACTTTAACGTTTCTGTTGCCCTACTTAGTTCTATCTTCAATTTCATCGAATGGTTCAACTGAAATACGCTCTGCAATTTCACTCATCTTCTTCATTTTTTCTGGGTTACTAGTTCCCCAAAACCGCTCCCAGTCTTCACGTGTTCGCCACTTGGCAATAGTTAAAACCTTTTCCGGTACATCGTAAGAACGAAGCATAAAACTACCAAGTGCCCCATCTACTGACTGATGAATTGAATCTGTCGTCGAACGCCATATATTTTGAAACTCATCCATTTTTTCACTTGGCACACGCCATTCATACACAACTCTAAACATAACACTTCCATTAAAATTTCTAGATTTAATACGGCAAAGTATCAAGAACACTAAGCCAGGTTAATAGATGAATAAAGCAACATAGCAGAGCGTAGAGCAACCTAAAAAACAAAGCGTAAACGCTCTAAATCACTCCGATTCGATTAGTCATGCACACATTCAAAGATTTCGTATTGACGTTTAACATTGGCTGTTAC
The DNA here is from genome assembly GCF_033338615.1 of Vibrio sp. Vb1980. Taxonomy (NCBI): domain Bacteria; kingdom Pseudomonadati; phylum Pseudomonadota; class Gammaproteobacteria; order Vibrionales; family Vibrionaceae; genus Vibrio; species Vibrio sp. Vb1980. Next base: position 5,210 of record NZ_JAWOSZ010000013.1, on the reverse strand, counting down.
TTTTCCCCAATGTGAGGCTTGAACTCTTTCCTGATGTTGCTTAAAAGAGGCTTTGTCGACGAACTCCTCATAGACATCAAAACGAAAAGGATTAGTCGAGCTTTGAGTCACAAGAAAAGTAAGGCAGCCCGGCTCTTCTAACGTGAGCCTTTTGTGAGTTATTAACGCATGTTTTACTAATTCTAGATCCTTTTCCGGAACTAAAATAAAGCCTTTCAATGTAACTTTCGACATATCATCCTCCCGCCCCTATCGTGTAGCGTTTCGTTAAGAAGTAGCCAACACGCCCTCAATCTCAACCATCATATCGCAAATGTGAATCTCACCATGAATTAAAATGCCACGTGTTAGGAATCTATTTCTAATGCCCTATCGACCTACGAACATAAGGTTATCTCTACCCTTTCTTTGCCTTTACCGATGTTCTTGCGTTTTAATTGAATTTGGCCGACTTCTGATGTGCGCTTTAAGTGAGTGCCACCGCAAGGCACTTGCGCAAACCCATCCACTCTCCAATACCTTCTTTCACTCTCTTGATCGGAAAAGTCACTAATAATGACTGAATCAGAGTTAATCAAATCTTGCACATCAGTTTCAATTTCTTTCAATAGCGGGCCAATACTTTCAGACCACTCGAAATCTATGCGACTCTTATTTTCAGAAATATGCGCGCCTATCTTAACAATGCCTTCCCGACGCTGATAAAACATCTCGAGCACCACTTCAGCCGCAAAGTGTAGCTTCATTAAGGCGTATCTACGCTTCCAATCAATATTCGTAGTTACAATGTCACCAAGAGTAAAATTTGGAGAGGATTCCAATGTGTAAATAAGTCGAACACCTAACTTTTGAGCAATCAAAACCGGAATACCATTAATCGTTCCTTTATCACTCTCTTGGCCTCCAGACTCTGCAAAGAAGATAGTCTGGTCCAATTCAACCTTATTTCCGTCTACATTGCTCACTCTTGAGTTAAGTTCTGTTTGGTAGGGATTAACCCAAAATAATTTCTCGCTCATGCTGCTATCCTTGCAGTAAGTCCTATCTTTGATAGTACATTCAGTGACCACCAAGTCAATTCAAGAAACCTCACCGTCAAATGTAAGGCTGTGTATAGAGCACGAGCAGGCTAGACCTATTAGATGCGTTTAAGGCCGGATACTAAACGCTGTCTAAGGGTTTAGCTAACAACCCGTAAATTGCGGAATCTGAGACTACTCCATTCACTTCCCAACGCTGCCTTAGGAAACCTTCCTTTATAAAACCTAACCGTTCCAAGACTTTACCTGAAGAAGCATTGTCTGGATCTATCTCAGCCTCGATTCGACGTAGATTCAGTGTTTTGAATGCGTGTTCGATTAATGCAGTTCCCGCCTCTAATACAATGCCTTTACCCCAGAAATGACGACTCACGCCAAAGCCAATTTCTGCGCGCCTAGACTCTTTCACGTGATTAAACAGCATTATCTTACCCAGAAGTTGGCCATTGCTCTTTAGGAAGATGCCTAGTGTCACTTCTGTATTCCTATTCATGGCCTGTGTACTCTTGGCTATAAATGTCCGCGCTTCTTCAATTGAAACCCAAGGGCCAGAGTTCCAATATTTCATGACCTCATGGTCTGAGAAGATGTCAAACAATTCGCTTGCATCATCTTCAACTAGCTCTCTTAAAATTAATCGTTCCGTTTCAATCTTTGTTACTAACATTTTGGGGTCAGCCTTTTGGTTCGTTATTGGTGACGAAAATCCAATAAAAGTGTGAGACACGTAATACAAATGATTTCGTATGAGACTTTTAAACAAGCTCAACGTACGGCAAAAGCGCCACGTGTAACGATTCTATATTGAAGCAAATTTTAGACATTCAAGTGCGTCAACAAGTAACCGCTGAACGCATCAAAGCTTGGGGGTGAGTTGATCATAAGTCCTAAACTCAGGCTCAAAATAGTCCATATACTTTATTATCGCTTAGTGACGATTTCCTTCAGTACTCTGGCTGGGTTGCCACCAACAACGACATTGTCTCCAAAACTCTTTGTAACGACTGCGCCAGAGGCTACCACCACGTTGTTCCCAAGTGTTACGCCAGGGTTGATTACGGCATGGCCACCTATCCAACAATTGTCACCAATGTTTATGGGCTTTGCTAGCTCTAAACCACTGTTCCTCTCGATAGGATCTAAGGGATGAGTCGCAGTATAAATGCCAACTTGAGGCCCAAGTAAACAGTTATCACCAAACTTAACTTCCGCAACATCCAAAATCACACAACCAAAATTAGCGTAAAAATTATCTCCAACGTGAATGTTGGATCCGTAGTCGCAATTGAAAGAAGATTCAACATGAATATCGTCACCTGTTGTGCCGAACAGGCGCTTAGTGATTTGAACTCGCTTTTGTTTATGCTCAACAGAGGTGGCATTCAATTTTTCAGTTAGTAACCTAGCGCTCAACCTTAACTTTAATAACTCTTCATCACTTGGGTCATAAAGCTCACCTGCTAACATTTTCTCTTTTTCTGACATAAAACTTGGACTCCAATACCAATTTTCTTACAACGCTACATTAAGTATGTGAGTAACGCTACCACCTAAGCAAGGCTGTTCCGCCACGAAAACAAAGCCCGACTTGAACCCAAGTCCTCAGCGTTAACAATTTTTTCAACAAACTAGTGCACTACCACCACCGTTCTCACTAACTTATCACCGAGCCGTTGCCTCTTTTTACCAAGAATGAAAATTGAGTCAATAAAACCTAAGAATGGAGTAATAACATTTCGAAAGAGCGACTGAAAAATATTGCACTTTTTACCCGTTCTTGCACTTATAACTGCAATGCCCAAAAGTTTTTTACCCACACTTTGACCATTTGGTAAACAATCAGAAAAAAGGTAATACGATACAGTCGCAGTTACTGCTGTAGCGCGCACAAGCTCTTTTTCAATACCGATTTTTAAGCCGCCCCATAAAACGAGCGTAAAAATGCTAAAACTGACAAAAAGATCAATCATTTGTCCAACACACCTAACTCCCGGACTAGCCAAAACGTAATTTTCTAGAGTAAATTTTCCTGCATTTTTCATTTTAAAATTTGGACTAACAATTGTTTATTTGTGAACTAACGCTATTGAGACAGTAACATCCCCACTAAACCTAATCCATACTTCCGTAAAGCACGGTCGAACCTGATTTTGCTATCTTTTCAATATATTACCACGCTCGTTCTAAAGGCTAGATTGGTAATATTTCAACATCTCTTCTTGATTAAGCGCTTTACTTTCTAACTTTTGTTGATCTTTAAAGATTTGAGCTAATGAAGGGAGAATTGAGCGATTTACTTTATAGTCATCAGACCAAAGTTTCCCTCTCATCACCGCTTTCGCACAATGAAAATACATACTCTCTATGACTATTTTGATAACAACCTTAGGATCTTTACTTCCATCGGGGCAAGCAGATATCAAGTTGGCGTCGGTGTGAATACTTGCGATTCCTTTAATACGGAGCACTTCATCAATACCATTTACCATCAATAACAACCCTACCTTGGGGTTACTAATGATATTTTTTAGACTATCGATACGATTGTTCCCCGAGCTATCAGGGAGCAACAATGTTGATTCATCTAAAACTTTTACGAAGCCAGGCTCTCCTCCTTTAGGAGAGAGATCGATATACCCTTGTGAATCAGCGGTACTTAGAACTGCAAAATGGCAATTATTAATTAATGTAATCGCATGAACATCCAGCACAGGCAGAGCTTTATTTTTAGCTCTCGCACTTGGCTCTGCGTAAATTTCTTTTAACTGCTCTATTGTGTTAATTTCACTCATTCAATGTTATTCCTTCACTATCGTATAATACTTTGCTTGTAAGCAAGCAGTAACTCTGACTTCTTGTATAGGCACTCGACCTAACTCATCGTAAAAATACTACGAGTACAAGTTATCTCTTTAATGCCTTGTTATCTAAAGATTTAAAGTTTTTCACTAAACTCCCCACACTGCTTACACTTATAACCATGCTTGTAAAAAAACAGTGGAAAACCCAGTAAAATAAAAACTAAGAAAGCTGGGCGTTTACCTTTTGTAAATGCAAATAGATCTTTACTACCACATTTAGGGCAAACGTCTTTTTCTTCATCAACGTCAACTTCATTTCCCAATGATTCTGAGAAATCGCTACTAAGTATTTGTTTCGCATCTTCTGCATCACTTTCGGCCACCATCAGACGGACGCCGCCTATTGCATTTGAATAAAGCCACTGAGTATTTACCGTGTGCTCGTCAGCGATGTAACTTTCTATTCCGACACTATCTAGGCTTGCTCTCGCAATATGAGCTTCATGAGGAAAAGAAAACCTTGCTACTACAATCACATATTGCTCCTTGTGGGAAAGCGCTCCCGTAAGGTATAAGAAACGCTAATTGGAAATGCTATGTGTAGTATTTCTTTTTGAACAACTTATTAGCCCACTACAGACTAGTACATATACCCTAACCAATCTATATGGCCAACAGCCCAAGTTTTGCCGCTGATAGGTTTAACATATAAATCATCTAGTTGCTCTACAGCAACACCGTAATTTTTATGTTCATGAACGCGCAACCAAGAACTTAGAGAGTTAAGGCGCTGATAACCATTAGCCACATAAAAACGCTCCAAATCGGAGACTAAAATGATGAAGTCGACATCTTTAGTGGACGCATACTCGCTGAGTTGAGACAACATTGTTGTGCCAATACCTTGTCTTTGAACTTTGCTCTCGACACAAAAGTCACTCACACCTAATACTTTATAAATTTCATCACCAACGCGAACAACTCTGTAGTCTAATCCCATGTAACCAACTAACTGATCACCTTCGTAATTCAGAACTCTCATATGCGGGAGTTGCTTATAGTAAGAGCGAGTAACTTGGTGTTCAGGAAACGACTGGTTTCTAAGAGCTTCAATTGCATTATGCTGCGCTTTAGATAATTCGATTTCTGGGTAAATATCCATATTTGACCTTTGAGTATTAATGACCTTTTGGAGTTGAGCAACGCAATACCGAACCTTCCGCATACCGATTTAATCACTGAGCTCAACGCACAGTTAAAATGCCACGCGTTGCGAATCACTCTTAAACAGTTTGTATGGATAATAAGTACTCCAATCGGGTAAGGTGAGACCCAGACTTTAGCTGCAACTAAAGTTCTTCTATCTGGT
>NZ_JAWOSZ010000012.1:0-163581 GCF_033338615.1 Vibrio sp. Vb1980 | reverse complement strand
TGGTGATTTCTCCAATTGATTTTCCGGTGTAGCGGTTTCCGACGTCTCGGAAAACCAAGTAGTTCTCTCAAAGTTACTTTTATTAACGGCGCATGCCCTGTTTTCTTTAGAGAAAATTTTAGATTTTTTTGAAAATAATTCGTTTGGATGGGTAATCGTGACAAAGCGGATAAAAAAGCAAAAAAACTTTCATTTTTCGCTAAAGCTTCTTTTCGAATTGTCGATAAAGGCAGGTTTTGCGTTAAATTCGGGCAAGGCCGTTCATCAGCCAAGCAAGGTCAATGCTAGGTTTGGCGCTTGTTTTGCTTGCGCCAGAATAGAAGTACTGACCTGTTGTAAAATCTGCTGCTTCACCATTTGCGTAGTTTCTTTGGCATAGTCAGTGTCTTGGATACGACTGTTGGAAGCGGCTAAGTTTTCGTGGATATTATCTAGATTATTGATCGCATGATTGAAGCGATTTTGATATGCACCTAACTCCGCACGACTGCCATCTACCGTTTTCAAAGCATCATCTAAAATGCCGACCGCCATCTGAGCGCCACCGACCGTGCTAATATCAATACTATCTACCGTTCTATTTACGGTGACATACTTGCCAAGTTCTAACTCATCAGCCAGGCCACCACTGAAGGTTGGTCCAGGGTATTTTATGGCGTCCTTGTGGGACATGAGTAACTGCAGTTGCCCCTCTTCATTAACAGACGCTTTCACTTTATCGGTTTGCCCATTAATGTAAGTCGCGAGTTCTTCTATATCGTCGCCAGCTTTAGCTTCAATACGGATCTCCTGTTCTTCAAAATTGTTATCACGGTAGCTGATAACAATTTCATTATTTCCGTTTTGAACCGTCCAATCTGAACTGACTCTTTGATATGAGCTCATTGAAAAGCTACCTAAAGATTCCGGCTGCATGGTCCGCAGGCCAATTTGTACCGCTTCACCAGCCGTTGCACCGATTTGAAAAGACGATGTACCGAATGTGCCATTCAGCAATTTACGTCCGCCAAAGGAGGTCGTTTCTGCAATACGACTTAACTCATCATTTAAAGCAGAAACTTCTTCTTGCAGTGCAGTGCGCTCCGCTTTGCTGTTTGAACCATTGGCTGACTGTAGCGACAAATCACGCATACGTTGCATGATATTGGTCACCTCATTCATCGCGCCTTCCGCAGTTTGCATGATGGAAATGCCGTCATTCGCGTTACGTACCGCGACATCCAAACCACGCATTTGTGATTGCAAGCGGTTGGATATTTGCAGACCCGCAGCGTCATCCTTTGCGCTATTAATACGCTTCCCTGAAGACAAACGCTCCATGGATTGATTCAGCATATCCGTTGCACTGGTCAAATGACGCTGTGCGACGAGTGCTGCCACATTGGTATTAACGGTGATCGCCACGAGACACAGACTCCAAATAAATTAAGGCTTTGAGTACTTATCGACCAAGTAACAGAAAAGTTTAGTGTTTTTTGAAAAGAGATTGGAATAGAAATAGAAAACAAAAGCCCTCCATTGGAGGGCTTAAGAAATGAAGTCTGAGAACTTACTTGATGGCTAGCTCCGCGAGCATTTCTTGCGAAGGAGCGAAGAAGTACGCACCAGTTACCGCTGTTGTGAAACGAAGCATTTGGTCTGTTTTACCATCTGTCACGCCGTACATACTTTCTAGCATCACTTTAATGTTATGAAGTGTATTGCAGTAAGAAATAAACAGCAGGCCATGAGGCCCTGTCACCGTCCCGTATGGTAAGCTGTGGCGAACAATCTTCAAACCTTTACCTTCTTCTTTGATATCAACGCGACCAACGTGTGATGCAGCAGGAACGTCTTCTAGCTCGATAGAGTCTGGCTTGGTACGACCAATCACTTTTTCTTGCGCTTTGACATTCAATCGATTCCAAGCGGCAAGGTTATGTTCAAAGCGCTGAGCCATAACATAACTGCCTCCAGCAAATGGGCCCTCTTTTACTAGAGCCACATCAGCGCGAGCCTCCCCTTTCGGGTTTTCTGTGCCATCAATGAAGTCTGTCATATCACGAGCATCAAGGTAACGGTACCCATATGTTTCGTCCACAATGGTGACATCTTGTGCCGTCTCTTCTAGGAACTTACGCAACACGTAAAAATGCAAGTCGTGACGAGTCGAGTGACAGTGAATCAGTACATCTACGTCTGTTGCTGGAGCAACGATGTCACCTTCGCCAAGTTGAGTAAAATCAATAAGCTCTTCTGGCGCGTCTACATTAAGGTGTTCCCAAAACGATTTTGTGAATGCGATAGAAAGCGTCAGCGCTGCACCCGGCTGGGTAATGTTTAACTCTTCCACCAACTTTGGCAGTGCTTTCAGTTTTTCTAATACGTTTTCACGGTTTTGGTTCACTTTGAGTTGAGTGTACAGTGCAAATGGCCCGGCTTCTGGCACGATCGCCGTTTGAGCTTGTGACATTGAGGTTTCCTCTATTACTTTGCCCCAGAGTGGGAAGTTATTGTTTTTAATTCTTTGAATGCTGCTGTTCATCGTGCGCTAATTGTGGCACATGAAAACAGTCTTTTACCCATCTTCCATTTAGAAGATAGATCATAAACCAAGCTAATAAGGTAATGGTAAGGGCGTTTGCCCAATTAAACACTCCATGTTCTAGGTACACATGATACATGGTCTGAGCAAGTTGAATACCGCACAAGATCAAAGTGATCTCGCGACCATAGCGAGTAATTCTGTTTACCCATCCTCTGTCGGGATGACGAAGCCCCATTAACCACATAAGAAGCAAACTTGGAATGCCCATCGCCAAACCTAAATACAACGTACTTGAATCTGGGTAAACAATAGCGAGTAGCTTACTGCCACTATCACGACTTACACCAGCCATGGCAAACACCACCCATGAACGCACAAGAAACATCCATCCCACCCATAAAATGATCGGCGCCTTTAAAAATCCATGGGCGTCATATTGGTCAAACGAATAGCGCACAACATCTTCTTCTTTATGTGATAAAAACGTCACTTTAACCTATCGTTTCAGAGTTGCAAGCCAACAAAGATGAGAACTGAAGTTCATTTCAGCACCTTACACAGGTAAACTAAACAAAGATTTACAGCGACGTTGATGAGAAACATGAAAAAAAGAACTCCTGCCACCCCTGTGCCTTCTCAAGAAACTCAAGCCGAAGCGATGAGAATTGCCAAATCCACGCAGAAACCGGGGCAAACCAAAGAGCAAACCAAACTCATCGCTCAAGGTATCGAAAAAGGCATCGCGCAATATAAGAAACAACAAAAAGAGCGCAACCGCCAAGCCGATAAAGCGAAGAAAAAACAGCAACGTGAAAAACAACGTCAGCATGAAGAGATTATCGAACAAGACAATATCACCGACGATGCGCCAAACCATTCATCAAGCAAACGGCCTTGGACACTACTTGTTCTGAGCTGGATTGGCTTTGCTGCTTACATAGTATTGGGGAAATAGCTAATGAAACGCCTGTTACTTGGACTTTTTGTCGTGCTTCTAACGGGTTGCACGATGCCTTCTCACCTTACTCATGCTCAAAGTCAAGATGTTCATATTCGCATTGACGCGCAATTCGACCCTGAGCGATGCGAATACAAAGGCGAAGTCACCGGAAGTGAAGGCCATTGGTATAACTACATTTTCATGACTAATGACGCGATGATGCAAGGCGCGATGAACGATTTAAAAAACAATGCAGCGGCTATCGATGCGGACACCGTTTTTATGGTCTCCCCACAAGATTTTATCACTTCATTTAGCGTGCTGGGTTCCGCCTACCGCTGCAATGGATGAGGCCTGAATATGAAAAAAGCCAGCAATTGCTGGCTTATGCACGAAATCCAAGACTGCTAGCGATATCTCTCTCCCGCTCTAGAACCCATTGGCTATCAAAAGGCCCCCAATCTGAAAGTTGATAATAGCCGTCATTATGACGTCGGCCATCTTGAACGAATATGAGTTCAATGCCGATCCCAGGTAACGCCTTGAGTACATCTTGAATAGTACGACGAGGCCACCCCGTTTTTTCGATCAACTTTGGCACATTCGGCCTTTCTAGGTTTTCCACCAACAAGGCCAAATATAGCCGCCTTGCAAAAACAGGACTCAATTCCATTGACACCTCCTAAAATTGTGCTGATTCATTATTTCGTTTTTGCTCAGCGAGGTGTTGCGTTTGATCAATAACTCGACTTTTCCATTTGATTTAGACGAATTTTTATTCGATTTATAGCGCATTCATCGTAAATAAGTTATGTGACATTAGTTATCTCAATCTATCTGAAAATATTTTCCACCGCATTTTGTCAGTTTGATTGCTTCTTGATAGGATGCTTTAACAGCCCAAATCACTTAAGTGCGTCTTAACCGCGCCAGTGAAAAATAGAACAAAGAAAAAGGAAAGACTATGTCGATTACCATGTTTGGTATTCCCAACTGCGATACGATCAAAAAAGCCAAGAAATGGTTAGAAGCCGAGGATATTGCTTACGACTTCCATGACTACCGTAAGCAAGGCATTGATGCAGAAATGGTAAGTGAATTTTGTCGCGCTTTAGGTTGGGAACAGGTGCTCAATAAACGTGGCACAACCTACCGCCAATTAGCGCAAGAGCAGAAAGACACACTTAACGAGGAAAACGCCATCGCTCTTTTGGTAGAAAACCCTGCGATGATTAAACGCCCAATTTTAAAAGTGAATGATCAACTTCATATCGGTTTTAAAGCTGATCAATACGCTAGCATTTTCAACTCTTAAATAAAGGAATACTCAAGGATGACAGACAGTCCAGTATTGGCACTTGCTAAAGATCTGATCAGTAGACAGTCCGTAACGCCGGAAGACGCAGGTTGTCAGGATTTGATGATCGAGCGCTTAAAAGCACTCGGGTTTGAAATTGAAGTGATGGTATTTGAAGACACCACGAACTTCTGGGCTCGACGTGGTTCAGAAGTGCCGCTATTTGCGTTTGCTGGCCACACCGATGTGGTACCAGCTGGCAAATTGGAACACTGGAATACACATCCGTTTGAACCGACCATTATTGATGGTTACTTGCATGGCCGCGGCGCAGCTGACATGAAAGGGTCGCTAGCTGCTATGGTCGTTGCTGTCGAACGCTTCATTGAAGAAAACCCAGACCACAAAGGCTCAATTGGCTTTTTGATTACGTCAGATGAAGAAGGGCCATTTATCAACGGTACCGTTCGCGTTGTAGAAACGTTGATGGAACGTGGTGAGAACATCGATATGTGTATTGTTGGTGAACCATCCAGCACCGAAGTGGTTGGTGATGTAGTGAAAAATGGACGCCGTGGATCCATCACTGGTGATTTAACGGTAAAAGGAACACAAGGCCACGTGGCCTACCCTCACCTAGCCAGCAATCCAGTGCACGAGTCTCTACTCGCGATTCATGAACTCGCGACGACAGAATGGGACAAAGGGAATGATTACTTCCCACCGACTAGTTTCCAGATCCCGAATGTATCGGCTGGCACTGGTGCGTCTAACGTTATTCCTGGCGAGTTCCATGTTCAGTTCAACCTACGTTTTAGTACTGAGCTTAACAATGACGCAATTGTTCAGCGTGTTACCGAAACATTGGACAAGCATGGGCTGGACTACGACCTAAAATGGACATTCAACGGTGACCCATTCCTGACCGATACGGGCGCACTGCTAGACGCAGTTGTAGCTGCTGTGGCCGAAGTCAATGATACGAAGCCAGCGCTACTTACAACTGGCGGTACTTCTGATGGTCGTTTTATTGCTCGAATGGGAGGTCAAGTCGTAGAGTTAGGCCCTGTTAACGCTACGATTCATAAAGTGAACGAGTGTGTGAAAGTCGACGATCTTGAAAAGTTGACGGACATGTACGAAAACACGTTGAAACACCTATTGGCGAAGTAATCAGCGAGAACACAATGACACCAGAGCAACTCACCGGAATCACTGATTCTCATCTTCAATCCACACTAGTGGGGCAAAAAGCGTTTCTACTCCACCCTGAAGTGGCTGACGATCTGCTAAAGATGATTGAAGCGGCAACAGAAGCAGGTTTCAAAATGGAAATCGCCAGTGGTTTTCGTGACTTTAATCGCCAAAAAGCCATCTGGAACGGGAAGTTTTCTGGTGAGTTGCCAATTCTCGATATCAACTCCCGCCCTTTGAATAAAGCAGAGTTAAATGACGAAGAGAAATTGATGGCCATTTTGCGCTGGTCGGCATTGCCCGGAGGAAGTCGTCATCATTGGGGTTGTGATTTTGATGTCTATGCGCGCAATTTATTGCCTGCTGACACAAAACTCAAGTTGGAACCTTGGGAGTATATTGAAGGCCACCAGCAGGCGTTCTACCAATGGTTAAAAGCCAACCTTGGTCGGTTCGGTTTCTTCTTTCCTTATCAGCATGATTTAGGTGGCGTTTCGATTGAGCCTTGGCACATTAGTCACCGCGCTGTCGGGCAGCAATGCCTCGAGCAGTTGACGCTTGATGTACTCAGAAGCCAGTTGATTAAACAAAATCAGACCGACAACATTGCAGGGATTGACGTGATACTGAATAATTTGGATAACGTCGTTGCCAAATTTATTCACAATATCACGCCGCCGGAGGCTCTATGATAGAAATACTAACCAATCCTTGGGTCATTATTATTGTAGTGTTGAGCGTGGTCATTGGTAATATTGCCGCACTCAAATATACCGCAAAAATGAAGTTTGGTCAGATGGATAAAAGCCGTAAGAACGATTTAGATAAGCTGAACACATTGGATAAACAGCGCTACGCTGAAGAAGATAAAAACAAAAACGAGCCTCGTTAGTTACTCACCAGCTTCATCTCGACACATTTAATCTAAACATCAAAAAAGGGACCACTAGGTCCCTTTTCTATCATTAAGTAAACACGCCGCGTTAAGCTCGCTTTGTTTACTGCTTCACTGTTGCAGCCAATACAGGCGCTAGTGATTTCAAAAACTCTTCTTCTACTGGCTTGCCAGAGGAGTCGGTGATATTGATAGACGTACGGTTGCCTAAATCACCAAGTAAGAATGTGTACTTACCAGCGGCTAACTCCACTGGTTTAACGCCGATATCGTTCCAGAATTCATCATCCGGAGACGCATATTTCGCAGTGATTGTGCCCTGAGACTGGCTACGCTCTTCAATCTTAAAGCCCATCTTAGGTAGAATATTAGGCAGACGTTGCCAAAGCATGTTGTATTGCGCACGCGCGATAATCACAGGAAGTCCGCTGCGGTCTTTACCCATTGTGATTGGGATCTGTTTAACCAATTCTTGCGCTTTACGCTGTGCTTCTTCACGCACTTCTTGATCGTAGCGAGCGGTGACCAAGTTCGTCATGAACACATTGTAGCGCTCACGGTTGGTCGCCGTTACTTCTTTCACTTGATTGCCTTCACGCCAGTCAATAAGGCTCACCTTAAAGCCGTGTCGACCATTTGCTTCAGCGCGTACGATTTCATATCGGCTGCCAATTTCTAGCTCTTCATCTGGCGAATCCCAAGTCACCCATCCTGTCTCGATGCGAGAGTCTGTTTGACTTTCAACTGGAATCTCGTTGGCCGCGACCATGTTTTGCACCGTTTGCCAAACTTTATCTAGTTCATCTTTACGAAGCAGCCAAAGTGTCACTTCACCATCACTACTGCGGTCCAAACGTGCACCGGGAATAAGCTCTAGGACTTGTTGAGGTGGACGAATGTCGACATCTTTACCGACACCACCAGCGTAGTTACCCTGAGGGATCTCGTAGTTAGGGTAAAACTGAGGCTGTGCACCCTTTGGGACATTCCACTCACCCAAATTTGGGGAGTTCAAATACTCGAAGTCATCTTTTGCTTGACGACGTTGATTGGCACCACCTGAACAGGCAGTCAATACGAATACAGCTAATGAACTTAACACTAACTGGCTTGAAAGCTTCATCTATACTCCTAAAACACCGAGGGCGCTTTGGCCCCCAGTATGAACTTCAATCCTAGTAACTCAATCTTAATAGCTCAATCTTAATAAATATGGGCGTCTGTTAGCGCCTGCTCGACGATCGGCTGCGATTTTTCAGAAAGCGTAGTTAAAGGAAGACGCAAACCACCTTCTTCAATCAAACCAAGCTTTTGCGCTGCCCATTTTACTGGGATAGGGCTTGCTTCGATGAAAAGGTTTTTGTGTAGAGTCATCAAGCGTTGGTTAATCGCTTCTGCTTCTTCGTACTTACCTTCACTTGCCAAATGGAACATGTCTGCCATGTCTTTAGCTGCAATATTGTTCGTTACCGAGATAACACCATTGCCGCCAAGTTTCACAAAATCCAGCCCTGTCGCATCATCGCCACTTAGTAAGATAAAATCTTCGCCACAAAGTTCACGATGAATTGCAATTCGTTCCAAATCGCCCGTTGCATCTTTTAGAGCCACGATATTATCAAGCTTTGACAAGCGTGCCACTGTTTCTGGCTGCATATCAACAGCAGTACGGCCTGGTACGTTGTACAAAATTAGAGGCACGTCACTCGCTTCGGCAATTGCCTTGTAATGTAAAAACAAACCCTCTTGAGTTGGTTTGTTGTAATACGGTGTCACACTCAGGAAGCCAGCAATACCAGAATCAGCCAGTAATTTGCTAAATGTTACTGCCTCATGGGTTGCATTTGCACCCGTGCCAGCAATCACAGGGATGCGACCGTCGGCAAACTCAACAGTTTTATTAACGACCTTCACATGCTCTTCAATGGTCAGTGTCGCTGACTCACCTGTTGTGCCTACTGCCACAATACCGTCTGTACCCGCTTCAACGTGGTACTCTACTAGCTTTTGCAGACCGTCAAAGTCTACTTCGCCATCTGCTTTGAATGGCGTAATCAGCGCTACGATACTTCCTGAAAACATGTTTATCTCCCTCATTTAACTCTTTCTGCATGGTACTGTAATGCGATTGAAAAACACAAGAGCGTAAACTCGCTTACAAAGTACAAATGAATGAATAATTATCAGTTGTTAGAGGTCTAGCAACTTAATTGCTCTATTTGGTTTGATTAACGGCAATATTGATAATCGTGTTGGGCTTTCGAGTGACTTTAGAATCTATCAGTGATTTGGAAAATACTGAAGAGCACAAGCAAGGAAAATATACTCTTTGGTCTTGTTAGCCAAGTCAGATCTAAGTGAATAAAACGGCCAGACAATAGGCAAGCACATCATGCAAACGTTTTGTTTATCCTATAGCCTGCATTTACTGTTTATTTCCCACCACTCCCCTCAAGCTCCGACTGCTTTTTTATGGACTAAAAAAGAACTGGCTCGATATTTCTTCGCAATATCTGTGCTAACATCTCTCTATTGAAGAAAGGACAAGAAGCTCATTTATGAAGCAACATCTGGTACTTACAGCAGTTGGAACGGACCGTCCAGGCATTTGTAACCAAGTCGTACAGCTCGTTACTCAAGCTGGTTGTAACATAGTCGATAGCCGTATCGCTATCTTTGGCAGCGAATTTACGCTGATCATGCTCCTGACTGGGAACGCCAGCAGCGTGACTCGAGTTGAAACACAATTGCCCCTGCTTGGCCAAGAACATGACCTTATTACGATCATGAAACGCACAGCGGCGCACGAACTGCTCGATAACAGCTACACCATGGAAGTGTTTATTGAGTCTGAAGACCGCCCTGGGTTAACTGAAAAATTTACTAAGTTCTTCGCTGATCAGCAGATTGGTTTAGACTCTCTTAGCGCGCAAACCATCAGCAAGTCGAAAATTCAACTCGATTCTGACCAGTTTCACATTGCGATTACTGCATCTGTAAGCGCGGATTTTAATTTGATGCAGTTACAAGAAGACTTCGATGAACTTTGTAAGTCGCTCAACGTACAAGGTTCTCTGAATTTCATTAAAAACACACTATAAAGTAAAGGAAATCAAAATGAATACGCTGACAGCAGGCTCGCCAGCGCCAGCCTTCTCTTTGCTCGACCAAGACGGAAATACCGTTTCTCTTGAAGACTTTAAAGGCAAGAAAGTACTTTTCTACTTTTACCCTAAGGCGATGACGCCGGGTTGTACTACACAAGCAAAAGGCCTTCGTGACATCAAAGCTGAACTCGATGCACATAACGTGGTGGTACTCGGCGTAAGCATCGACCCTGTAAAGCGTCTAGGCAAGTTCATCGAGCGCGATGATTTAAACTTCACTCTGCTTTCTGATGAAGACCATGCCGTTGCTGACCAGTTCGGCGTTTGGGGCGAAAAGAAATTCATGGGCAAAGTATACGACGGTCTTCACCGCATTAGCTTTCTGATCAATGAAGAAGGCGTGATCGAACATGTGTTCAACAAGTTCAAAACCAAAGATCACCACGAAGTCGTATTAAACTACTTAAACGAAAACGCTTAAACGCTATTGTTTTTCTACAAACAAAAAGCCCAGCAAACTGCTGGGCTTTCTTGTAACCATCGTACCTTTGGTAACAACTACTCTTGTTCGACAGGTTCGTTTTCTTCCGTGCTTGGTAATGCATGCCATACGGCTTTGACTAATGTCGCTAAAGGAATGGCGAAGAACACCCCCCAAAAACCCCACAGCCCACCAAAGACTAATACAGCCACAATGATAGCAACTGGGTGTAAGTTTACTGCCTCGGAAAACAGAACAGGAACCAACACATTACCATCCAGCGCCTGGATAATACCGTAAGCAAGCAACAACCAATAAAACGGAGGCGTTAAACCCCATTGGAACAAACCAACGATAGCAACAGGTACAGTAACAGCCGCCGCACCGATATAAGGAATCAAAACCGACAGACCAACAGCTACGGCAAGCAACGCCGAGTAACGAAGATCTAAAAGGGCAAAAGTCACGTAGCTCACACCGCCCACGATTAAAATCTCTAACACTTTACCGCGAATGTAATTTGATATCTGCTCGTTCATTTCATGCCAAACTTTATTCGCCAATTTACGGTTTTTCGGCAGAATACCACTTGCGATTCGCAGCATTTCTTCTTTGTCTTTAAGCAAAAAGAAGATAAGGAGTGGCACTAAGATCAAATATACCGCTAGCGTTGCAATGCTAACTAATGAAGCAAGCGACCCTTTGACGACACTTTCACCCAGCCCCAGTGCTTGGTTTTTGGCGTTCGTCACCACGGTTTCTACTATTTCTAAATTGGCTAGTTCAGGATGGCGCTCTGGCAATGTGACAATAAACTTTTGTAGCCCGTTGTACATGTTCGGAATATCGTTAATTAGATTACCGACCTGAGTCCAAATCGTCGGAACCAAGCCAAACAACGCAATTAACATTAACCCGACAAAGACCAAGATCACGATAATAACCGACAAAGTGCGCGGCACGCCCATACGACACATTTTGACAACTGGCCATTCAAGTAGATAAGCCAAAACGATCGCGACAAGTAATGGCGCAATCAAGTGTCCAAAGAAGTAAATGGTGATAAAGCCAAACAGCAAGATCGCGACGAGACTTACTGCGTGAGGGTCAGAGAAACGTCGTTTATACCAACGACTAACCATTTCAAACATCTTATGCGGATTCCTTATTGAAGACAGTCAATGTGTAGTGCTCTGATGTAGATTGGCAATCAACCGAGTACCCTTGGGCACTAAGATAGTTCACAATGTCTCGTTTAGAGCTGTTGTCCACCACTTGAATGACAAGTTGATGATACTGCTTTGCTTCTCCTTGAAAGACCTCAGCAGCATGACGCTTTGCAAGTAACAGTGCCATAGGACAACGTTGCTCACGCAAATCAAGTAACATGGATTCCATTGTATTGCTCTGCACTTATGATAGGGTTGTATTGTAACGGCTTTTTGAGCTGGTGCTAGCACTTCTGACATGATTTAACCACATGCTGAAATAGCTCGGATATAAAATAATTTACGAAACCAATTCATTTATTTCCGGTCTTACTGTTAGCTTATATCCTCACGGATAACCAAAACGTATGTGGCGCTGTTAATAGGCTCTCGACCTGTAACCACATGCTTATGTATTTTGGAGAACCTTGTAAACGTATGTTAAAACGCACTCGCTCGCTAGTTTGCTTATGTCTTGCTGCTGCCATCAGTTCGCCGACAACTTATGCCAATAGCATTGACTTGCCAGACATTGGCACAGCTGCTGGTGGCACGCTTTCAATAGACCAAGAGTTGATTTATGGCGACGCCTATATGCGTATGCTCAGAGCCAGTAAACCTATCGTTAATGACCCTGTCATCAATGAATATATTGACTCTCTTGGGCACAAATTAGTGGCCAATGCGAATGATGTAAAAACGCCGTTCCACTTCTTTATGATTCGCGACCGTAATATCAACGCATTCGCGTTTTTTGGTGGCTATGTAGCGCTGCATTCTGGGTTGTTTCTTCATGCTCGTTCAGAAAGTGAGCTGGCCTCTGTTGTCGCTCACGAGATAGCGCACGTCACACAACGTCACCTTGCTCGGAGTATGGAAGAACAAGCGCGTCGCTCTCCGGCCACATTAGCCGCACTTGCGGGGGCACTACTACTTTCAATTGCCTCACCCGAAGCGGGGATGGCTGCAATTACAGCAGCAACCGCGGGCAACATGCAAAGTCAAATCAACTACACTCGTGCAAACGAAAAAGAAGCGGATCGCTTTGGTATTTCGACACTAGCAAAAGCCGGCTTTGATGTTCAAGCAATGCCAAGGTTTTTTGGCCGTCTTGCTGATGAGTATCGTTATGCGAGTAAACCGCCACCAATGCTCCTGACTCACCCTTTGCCTGAAGATCGAATTACCGATAGCCGTGCGCGAGCAAGAACCTATCCTCCAATGCGTGTTGTGCCTTCAATAGACTATCATCTAGCTCGCGCGCGCATTGTGGCTCGTTACGCTGGCATTGATGGACAAGCCGCCCTGAGCTGGTTTGAGAGAACCCAAAAGAAAGCCTCTGCGGACATTACACCTGCTTTTGATTATGGTCGAGCACTCGTGCATTTAGACAATAAACGCTTATCTCAAGCGGAACCAATTTTGAAAAAGTTACTGGAACAAGACCCAAGTAACCCGTTTTACTTGGACGCTATGACGGATTTATACATCGAGAAGAAGCAGCCAGAAAAAGCAACCGAGATGCTCCGCAAAGCGTTATCTCGTAACCCTCAAAATAAAGTATTGACCATTAACTACGCCAATGCGCTACTTGAGGACAATAAAAACGATCAAGCCACGCGAGTTCTTCAAAGATACACTCATGACTATCCTGAAGATACAAATGGCTGGCACCTAATATCGAAGAGCTACCACGCGCTGGGGCGTAGCGATGAAGAGTTGGCTGCTCGAGCAGAAATTTTGGCATTGCGAGCAAATTGGAATAAAGCGATTCAATATTATAGTGAAGCAAGTAAAATGGCCAAGTTGGGCAGCTTAGAGCAAGCGCGATACGATGCCCGTATCGACCAACTCATGATCCAAAGAGATCGATTCATGGCATTACAATAACGAAATGGAGAAAACCATGTCAGTCGTGATTTATCACAACCCTCGTTGCTCAAAGAGCCGTCAAACACTTGAACTGCTTGAGCAAAATGGTGTTACACCGGAAGTCGTCAAATACCTAGACACACCACTTAACGTGGATGAACTAAAAGCGCTGTACGCCCAGCTTGGCTTTTCATCTGTACGTGAAATGATGCGCACTAAAGAAAGTGAATATAAAGAGCTTGGCTTAGGCGAAGACTCCGTCAGCGATGAGCAATTATTCGAAGCAATGGCGAAAAATCCAAAGTTGTTTGAGCGTCCGGTTGTCGTTGCTAACGGCAAAGCAAAAATTGGTCGCCCACCAGAGCAAGTGTTGGATATTTTATAAATGGATTGCCAGATCCTTATTTTGTATTTCAGCCGTCATGGCTCGACAAAACAACTGGCAAGACAAATAGCAAGAGGAGTCGAATCGACTCCTCAATGCCAAGCAATTTTGCGTACAGTTGAAGAATTGTCACCTCACTCACACTCCCCTTCTGATCCAATTGTTACTCTAGAGGAACTAAAAACGTGCGACGGTCTAGCGTTTGGCAGTCCCGTCTGGTTTGGCAACATGGCTGCGCCTTTAAAGCACTTCTGGGATCAGACTACATCTTTATGGGTCAGTGGTGACTTAATCGATAAGCCTGCTTGTGTCTTTACCTCTTCGTCCTCGATGCATGGTGGTCAAGAAACAACGTTACAAAGCATGATGACCCCTTTATTGCATCACGGGATGATGGTTTTGGGCATTCCTTATTCCGAGCCAGAGTTACACACTACGCAGTCCGGAGGCACTCCGTATGGCGCCAGCAGTGTAGGCCATGAGGCAACCCTAAGCAGTGAAGAGATTCGCCTGGCACAACAATTAGGCAAAAGGCTGGCAACTGCAGCGTTAAAACTAAAAGTCTGTTAGTAAAATCAAGGATAGTTAATCGATGTCTGACTCTTTAGACCAAACACCACTCGGTACACAGGCTAAAACCTATCGTTACCTGGCTTTATTTGGCAACTTAGCCTTATTAGCCTGGGTCGCTATTTGGCAGCTTGCGTTATCCCCTCACCCTCACCTCAGCAGCACAACACTTGCTATTGCTTGGTGTATTCCGCTACTACTTCCGTTGCCTGGTATTTTAGCTGGTAAGCCTTACACTCATGCTTGGGCTAACTTTGTTCTTATGCTGTATTTCTTGCATGCGCTGACCATCCTCTATGTGGATGGGGGTGAACGCTGGCTTGCGGCAGTGGAACTGATACTGACTTCACTCGGTTTCGCTGGCAATATTTTGTTTGCTAGAGCGAGAGGCAAAGAGCTAGGCCTTAAGTTGAAACGCCTCTCTCAAGTAGAAAAAGAAGAAAAAGCGAAATTCAATAAATAACGCCAATCGCAGTCAATCACTGATCATTGGTTCGAATACGAATTTAGAAAACAAAAAGAGTCGCTATTGCGACTCTTTTTTATGCTTACCACATTGGTGTTTGATCCTTGCGTTTCACGCCTGGAACGCTACCAAGGAGATTACGATGCTGAGCGCCACTCGTAGATCAAGTCATACTGTTCTCGGACAGGCTCCACAATCATCGGCTGAGTTGGTTGTGTTTCGTCACTTGCTTCTGCCACAACATTTACTGGTACTTCAGGCTGCGCTTCTTTTGGCGTCGCGGCGTCTTTTGCTTCATTACTCTGAACCAATGGCTCTTCTTCTTGAGTTGAAGCTGGGGCATCAACTTCACCTAAAGGATCTTCAAAAACCATTAATTGAGAAATAGAAGAAGCTTCTTTCTCAAAAGCTTGTTGTGATGCCAAAAGGTGGATGTTGAGCGTTAACTCGTCCCCTTGAACACGCTTAATCTCTGTACCCGCAACCGAATTAAGTTGTTTTAGCGCATTCTCTAAACGGAAGAAGTCCGTGGCAGAGGTTACATTAAGGACTTTCACTGCTAGCGCTTTTGAAGACTTTCCTGAAACCACAACTGCACTCTTACTTGCATAGTAGTCTGCGATGCCATCCACCATTTCTGCAATAGCATTAGCACCTGATGCAGACTCGCTACGCGGAGAACGTTGCGCTTCTACAATTCTCGTTGGCGACTGGTCGTAGAGTGTCCAACGAATTTGTTCACCTTGAGCCCGTACAACCAAAACGGCGTCAGCTGGGTAGCGCTGGCTGGCTTGACCAATTGGCTCAATAAAGCCGCCCCAAAGATCAGAGACATTAACACCGGTTACATCATCAAAATCCCCAACCGGGATAGTGATTGGTAGGCCTCTTAATTTCGCTGCGCTACGAAGTGCTGCAACATTTGAAGATTCAGAATGTTCCCACGCAATGTTACGATCGTAACCCTGTTCTTCAACCATCCAAACTAAAATATTGGCACGATTTGGCGACCAAGATGGCAATTGTGCTTGTGTTAAAAGAGAGCTGATTTGGTCGTTGTTAAACAACATTTTTAAGCTCGCTTTTCCATCAACCTGCCCATAGCTTAGTTGAGAAATGTAACGCGCACTTGAGCTAAGTGCCTTTTTAATCACTGGATTGCTTAAAGAGGATTGAGAACCGGTCGCTCGAACAATCACATCCTGCATACCTTGTTGACGAGCCAAAGACTCACCGTCGTTCTGCTCACTGTCGATAACCACTTCGGCACGATAGATATCCACCTGAGTTAATGCATATACTGGTAGGGACAACCAACCTATCAGTAAGAGAGCTAAATAGCGCATAGTTTTTATAATCCTCTGAACAAGAACCCGAATAATAAGCAACTATCAAATCTTGAGCAAGGTAAGTACTGAGTAAATTGTCTGTATTATGACCAGCTTTGTTAACTCGGGCCTCAACCAGCACTTCAGTGCTATTTTTTATAATAAACTCATTGCTTATTAAACTATCTCAACAAGTTAGGCTGTCCATTTTTCATCTTCACGCAAGACACGTAAAAGAGGACAATTTGCAAGCAAGCAACTCTCAAAAGTGCTATTTATGGGAAAAATTCAATCGAAAGTTTGATCTATGCAACATTGCAAACGATTGCAGGATGATAGTATTCGCCGGATTTGTCTGCGTATCTTGAAAATAGGGAATTATTATGAAAAACGCGTTACAAGGCGCTCAAATGCTCTTTGTCGCTTTTGGTGCTTTGGTGCTTGTGCCGCTCCTAACTGGCCTTGATCCAAACGTAGCCCTCTTTGGTGCCGGTGTCGGTACCCTCCTCTTCCAATTAATGACTAAACGTTCTGTTCCCATCTTCCTTGCCTCTTCTTTTGCGTTTATTGCTCCTATTATGTTCGGTATCCAAACTTGGGGTATCGGTGCAACGATGGGCGGCTTGATGGCAGCTGGCTTAGTTTATGTGGCTCTAGGGGCGATGATCAAAGTGCGTGGTGTGGGATTTATCCATAAAATTCTCCCGCCCGTTGTCGTTGGCCCTGTGATCATGGTTATCGGCCTTGGCCTTGCCCCAACAGCAGTGAACATGGCGGTAGGTAAAACTGGTGATGGAGCTGCACAGCTAGTTAATGGTGATGCTGCGATCATTATCTCGGCGGTCTCACTGCTCACAACCATTGTACTCAGCGTTTTTGCAAAAGGCTTTTTGAAGCTCGTTCCTATTGTTGGTGGTATTCTTGCTGGTTACTCTGTTTCTCTATTCTACGGGGTGGTTGATTTCACTCCCGTAGAACAAGCGGCTTGGCTAGCCATGCCAAACTTCACCGCGCCAGAGTTCAATATCAACGCAATTTTGTTCATGATTCCTGTCGCTATCGCACCTGCGGTTGAGCACGTAGGTGACATGCTTGCCATCTCAAACGTTACAGGTAAAAACTACCTGAAAAAACCAGGCCTTCATCGCACAATCGCAGGTGACGGGGTGGCAACTATCGCAGCTTCGATGGTGGGTGCTCCACCAAACACCACTTACAGTGAAGTAACAGGAGCGGTAATGCTAACCAAAGCATTTAACCCTGTGATCATGACTTGGGCAGCAATCACCGCAATCGTACTTGCATTGGTAGGTAAGCTAGGTGCGGTTCTTCAAACGATTCCAGTACCTGTCATGGGCGGTATCATGATTCTGCTGTTCGGCTCTATCGCAACGGTAGGCCTCAACACACTGATCAAGAATAACGTTGATTTACATAAGTCTCGTAATCTAGTGATTGTTGCCGTAACCCTTGTGTTTGGCATTGGTGGTATGGCCTTCGGTATTGGTGAGTTCAGTCTACAAGGTGTGAGTCTATGCGGTATCGTGGCAATTATTCTTAACCTTGTGCTACCAAACGATTTAGGTGAAAACCACGTTGTAGATAACGCACAAATGGAAGAAGAAAGCGCGAAATAGTTCGTTTGCGCCGCTTTATTAGTTGGCGTGTCTTACTCTTCTCCTCTTGTAGATACAAAAAAGGCTTGGTTTTCACCAAGCCTTTTTCTGTTCAGTCATAGTAATACATCAAAGAATTACTTAGTACCGAAGATCTTATCACCTGCATCGCCTAGACCCGGAACGATGTAGCCTTTGTCATTAAGCTTCTCATCGATTGCCGCAGTGTATAGCTCAACATCTGGGTGTGCTTTTTCTAGCGCTTCAATACCTTCTGGTGCAGCAACAAGTACCAGCACTTTGATTTGGTTACAACCTTTCTCTTTTAGGAGATCGATCGTAGCAATCATAGAACCACCTGTTGCAAGCATTGGGTCAACAACAAGCGCAATACGCTCCTCGATGTTTGAAGCAAGCTTGTTGAAGTAAGGAACTGGCTCAAGCGTTTCTTCATCACGGTAAATACCCACAACACTGATACGTGCGCTTGGCATGTGCTCAAGAACTCCATCCATCATGCCTAGACCTGCACGTAGGATTGGCACTACGGTTACTTTTTTACCTTTAATCTGGTCTACTTCTACCGGACCGTTCCAACCATCAATGGTCACTTTTTCTGTTTCAAAGTCTGACGTTGCTTCGTAAGTAAGTAGGCTACCGACCTCAGTCGCTAACTCACGAAAACGTTTTGTGCTGATGTCACCTTCTCTCATTAGACCAATTTTATGTTTTACTAGAGGGTGCTTTACTTCAACAACTTTCATGTCCATCTCCGGCTATAGTTGGCAATATTTAAACAAACCTTCAGATTATACATGATTTTCACAGGGATATCAGGATAAATCACTAAAGAAAAAAACAGACGCAAACGTTTGCTATCTATGTTTAAGCACTGTTAGAATAGCGCCGTTTTCATATCCAACTTAATACCGAGGACTTCCCTGTGAGTGGTAACAACTCTTCTCTTAGCTATAAAGACGCTGGTGTAGATATTGATGCAGGCAACGCGCTTGTGGATCGTATTAAGGGTGCGGTAAAACGTACTCGTCGCCCTGAAGTTATGGGTGGTATCGGTGGTTTTGGCGCGCTATGCGAATTGCCAACTAAATACAAACAACCTGTACTGGTTTCTGGTACTGATGGCGTTGGCACAAAACTTCGCCTAGCACTGGATATGAACAAGCACGACACGATTGGCATCGACCTAGTGGCAATGTGTGTAAATGATCTTATCGTGCAAGGCGCAGAGCCACTGTTTTTCCTAGATTACTACGCAACAGGCAAACTAGACGTTGATACCGCAGCGGATGTTGTTTCAGGTATCGCAGAAGGGTGTGTTCAAGCAGGTTGTGCCCTAATTGGTGGCGAAACTGCGGAGATGCCTGGCATGTATGAAGGCGAAGACTACGACGTAGCTGGTTTCTGTGTTGGCGTAGTAGAAAAAGAAGACGTGATTGACGGCACGAAAGTCGCTGCTGGTGATGCACTTATCGCTGTTGGTTCAAGCGGCCCACACTCAAACGGTTACTCCCTTATCCGTAAGATCCTAGAAGTATCTGGTGCAGATAAGAGCGAAGAGCTAGCAGGCCGCACTATTGGTGAGCACCTACTAGAACCAACAAAAATTTACATCAAGTCAGCACTTAAGATGATTGAGAAACACGACATCCATGCGATTTCTCATATCACTGGTGGTGGTTTCTGGGAAAACATCCCACGCGTACTGCCTGAAGGCACGAAAGCAGTTATCGATGGTAACAGTTGGGAATGGCCAGTTATCTTCAAGTGGCTACAAGAGAAAGGCAACGTCGACACACACGAAATGTACCGCACATTCAACTGTGGTGTAGGTCTAATCGTCGCACTACCGAAAGACCAGGCAGATGCAGCAGTTGCTCTTCTTAAAGAAGAAGGCGAAAACGCGTGGGTGATTGGTCAAATCGCACAAGCAGACGCGAACGAAGAGCAAGTTGAAATCCAATAATTTGCAAATCGAGCTCAAAAGATAAGAAGAATGAGGACACTAGATGACTAGGTCCTCATTTTGCTATCTAGAACACTAAAAACCATTCTATTAGTAGGTAGTTTAGAAGCTACATAACTCCAACCTACAATACCAAGGCGCTCTCGACATCATGAAAAACCATACCCTAAAAAACATTGTGGTCCTCATCTCGGGTAACGGAAGTAACCTGCAAGCTATCTTGGAAGCTTGCGAAGACAGCATGCCAAACGCACGAGTGGCAGCCGTGTTCTCTAACAAAGCAGATGCTTTTGGTTTAGAACGTGCAAAAAAGTTTGATGTGGACGGTCACTTTGTCGACCCTAAAGCATTCAGCTCGCGTGAAAGCTTTGATGCAGAGCTAATGAGTCAAATAGATGAATACCAACCAGACGTGATTATTCTTGCTGGTTACATGCGCATTCTGAGCAGCGCATTTGTTTCTCATTACATGGGTAAGATGATCAATATCCACCCTTCTCTTCTACCAAAATATCCTGGGCTACACACACACCAGAGAGCAATTGATGCTGGCGATAAAGAACATGGTACGAGTGTGCACTTTGTAACGGAAGAGCTTGATGGTGGCCCTGTCATACTGCAAGCAAAAGTTCCTGTGTTCGAAGACGATGATGCTAGTGTACTTGCGGCACGTGTTCAGGCGCAGGAGCACCGAATCTACCCTATGGTGGCTAAGTGGCTGGTAGACGAGCGGTTGATCATGAAGGATGGTAAAGCCTATTTAGATGGCGCAGAGCTTGGCGTACATGGGTACGCCTCAGATGAGTAGCCCTGAATAATAAACTCCAAGCACAAAAGAGCAGCCTGAGGGCTGCTCTTGGTTGTTTTAATACTTATAAACTTGATTCAAGAAAACCATGGTGAGACTAGAAACCTAAAACCCAGCATTCTAAAAAATCCCATAACCACTTGAGTAACATAACACTCGGAAAGTAGATTCTGCATCTGGTTCGTTCTTCACCGTTCAGACTGACGAGGTGTTTTATGAGAAATTTCTATCAGTTACGTCTTTACAGCAAGCCTTAGCGAGACTAGGACTCTACTACCAGCACTCTAGAAAGTAAGAATGCTCATCCGTATCCGCCCTCGGTTTAAAACGCATAAAAATAAAGCTCGCGATTAAGCGAGCTTTATTTTTATATTCAGAGTAAGAGACCATCACTCTAACGGTTCGGTTGGCGCTTGATTGCCCGGCTTAGCCGCCGCAAACGGCACATTTACCAGTTCAGAGGCATTATTTTTGACTAGTTCACCTAGGTGAAACAAGCCGTATTCGCCAGGTTTCATACGCTGCCAAGCTTCGTTGCCCGTCAAAGGTTGAGTTGCGATCACAGAAACGATGTCATGTGGCGTTGTTTCTTCTTGGAAGTTAATTTCCACATCTTCATCAAGCAACGCGGCTTTTCCAAACGGTGCGCGTCTTGTGATCCAATACAAATGATTGGTGCAATACGTCATTACATACTCACCATCACTCAGAAGCATGTTAAATACACCCTTCTCTTTTAGCTCATCACAACATTTAGCAACATATAAGAATACCGACTCCATATCCTTTGGTGGCTCAGGATATCGATCTTCCATTTGCTTCAATAACCAGCAAAATGCCAGTTCACTATCTGTCTCACCGACAGGTCTATGTCGACCTGTATGCAAGTCTTGGTAGCCAGAGAGCTGACCGTTATGCGCAAACGTCCAATACCTACCCCACAGCTCACGTGTAAAGGGATGAGTATTTTCTAAATTAACACCACCACGATTCGCCTGTCGGATATGACTAACGACCGCACGACTTTTGATGGGATAATTTTGTACCAACTCTGCTATTTTAGACTCACAACTTGGCTTGGGATCTTTGAAGGTTCGAAAGCCCTTCCCTTCGTAGAAGGTGATCCCCCATCCGTCACGGTGTGGGCCGGTTCGACCTCCACGCTGCATGAGCCCAGTAAAACTGAAACAAATATCCGTTGGAACATTAGCGCTCATACCGAGCAATTCACACATGGTTTAAAAAACTCCCTAACAACACAGCTCGAAACGGTGGCCGTAAAACGATTATTCCATCTCTTTTTCGATCAACTGAATGATGATATGAATAATCTTAATATGAATTTCCTGAATGCGGTCTGCATAACCAAAGTGTGGCACGCGAATTTCAATATCTGCAAGGCCTGCCATTTTGCCGCCATCTTTACCTGTTAGCGCAATCGTCTTCATGCCTTTAGCTTGTGCTGCTTCAATCGCTTTCAGGATGTTACCTGAGTTACCTGACGTCGACAGACCAAACAGTACGTCACCTTTTCGACCAACCGCTTCTACATAGCGTGAAAACACGAAGTCATAACCAAAGTCATTACTCACACAAGAAAGGTGGCTTGGATCTGAAATAGCAATACCAGCATAGCCAGGACGATTTTCTCGATAACGGCCTGTTAGCTCTTCGGCAAAGTGCATTGAATCACAGTGAGAACCACCGTTACCACACGACAATACTTTACCATCTTGCTTGAATGAGTCAGCAATCATTTTCGCCGCTGCTTCGATTTGCGCAATGTTATGGTCATCGCTTAAAAATTTGTTGAGCACTTCAGCAGCTTCGTTTAATTCACTTCTAATCAGATCATGGTACATAAGACGTTCTCTTTATTATTTCGGCTTCAGTCAGCTCTAGACTCACTGAGCAAATTGTTCTGATACCAATTTGGTATCGGACATTTCATAAACCTGAACTCGGGTTTGATTACTCTGAGTTTACCCACAAACGAGAATTAGTGTCGATAGTGAACCAACAGATTTAGATTAGTGATGGTAATAAACTTGTCAACTTGCTCATGAAACCATCACTCAAATCTCAACTTTAGAATTTTAACTCTACTTAGATCACTTTTTATCCAATCTTATGTTTTACATTTCCTTAATATTTTGATTACACTTAAACCAACTGGTTAGACCTCTTACCTAACATGCAGACGTACAAAACTTATAAAGTCTGAAAAGGAAAATACATATGGACATCTTGCTCTCAATCATCACGATGGCGATCGTGCTAGGCATTACGCTCTACCACCGCATGTCTCTCGTGAAATCTATTAGCTTACTCACCGCAGCCATGCTGGCTCTTACAGTAGCTGGTACTGTCGGCGTTATTGGTTGGGCTATTTACGTTCTCGCCGCAGCTGTGCTCGCGGTTCCTAGCGTACGTCAGTCTTTAATTAGCCGCAAAGCGTTAGTGCTTTTCAAGAAAGTGCTGCCAGCTATGTCTCAAACCGAAAAAGAAGCGTTAGACGCAGGTACCGTCTGGTGGGAAGCCGAACTATTTAAAGGCAAACCAGAGTGGCAAAAGCTACACGCGATTCAAGCACCTAAGTTAAGTGCGGAAGAACAAGCCTTTTTAGACGGCCCTGTGAATGAAGTGTGCGCCATGGTGAGTGATTTCCAAGTGACCCATGAACTCGCGGACTTACCGCCAGAAGTTTGGCAATACCTGAAAGATCATAAGTTCTTCGCCATGATCATTAAGAAAAAGTACGGTGGTCTAGAATTCTCAGCATACGCGCAATCTTTGGTACTACAAAAATTAACGGGTGTTTCTGGCGTTCTATCGTCTACCGTTGGTGTTCCTAACTCTTTAGGCCCTGGTGAGTTACTGCAACACTACGGTACTGAAGATCAGAAAAATCATTACTTACCGCGCCTAGCTGAAGGTAAGGAAATCCCTTGTTTCGCCCTAACAAGTCCAGAAGCGGGTTCTGACGCTGGATCTATTCCAGATTACGGTGTGGTCTGTAAAGGCGAATGGGAAGGAAAAGAAGTACTGGGTATGCGCCTAACTTGGAACAAGCGCTACATCACCCTAGCGCCAGTCGCAACGGTACTAGGCTTAGCATTTAAACTTCGCGACCCTGAAGGTTTGCTAGGCGACAAAGAAGATCTTGGCATCACTTGTGCGCTTATCCCAACTGATGTCAAAGGTGTTGAGATTGGTAACCGACACTTCCCACTCAATGTGCCATTCCAAAATGGTCCAACGCGCGGTAAAGACATCTTTGTTCCTATCGATTTCATTATCGGTGGCGAAAAAATGGCGGGCCAAGGTTGGCGTATGCTGGTTGAGTGTCTGTCGGTTGGACGTGGTATCACGCTACCTTCAAACTCAACAGGTGGCATCAAAACTGCGGCAATGGCAACCGGTGCTTACTCACGTATTCGCCGTCAGTTCAAACAGCCGATCGGCCATATGGAAGGAGTTGAAGAACCATTAGCACGCTTGGGTGGTAATGCTTACGTGATGGATGCAGCAAGCAACTTAACCGTTGCGGGTATCGACTTAGGTGAAAAGCCATCAGTAATCTCAGCTATCGTGAAGTATCACTGTACGCACCGCGGCCAGCAAAGCATCATCGATGCAATGGACATCGTAGGCGGTAAAGGTATCTGTATGGGACCTTCTAACTTCCTAGCTCGTGGTTACCAAGGTGCGCCAATCGCGGTAACGGTTGAGGGTGCTAACATTCTAACACGCTCAATGATCATCTTTGGCCAAGGCGCAATCCGTTGCCATCCGTACGTTCTTGAAGAAATGAACGCGGCGTATTCTGAAGCAAGTAATGCTGTCGAGAAATTTGATAAAGCGCTTGCTGGTCACGTGAGCTTTACAATGAGTAACCTAGTGCGCAGTATCTGGTTTGGTTTGAGCGACGGTCTGGGCTCTTCATCACCAACCAAAGATGCAACCAAGCGTTACTACCAACAATTGAACCGTTACAGTGCAAACCTTGCTCTGCTATCGGATATCTCAATGGCAGTGCTAGGTGGCTCTTTGAAGCGTAAAGAGCGTCTATCAGCACGTCTTGGTGACATTCTAAGCCAGCTATATTTGAGCTCTGCGACGTTGAAACGTTTTGAGCAAGATGGCCGTCCAGTCGAAGATTTACCATTAGTACACTGGGGTCTACAAGACAGTTTGAAACAAGCGGAAGTGGCAGTAGATGAATTCTTAGCAAACTTCCCGAACAAAGTAATTGGCCGTGCGCTACGCGTATTAATCATGCCATTTGGTCGCGTACGCAAAGCACCAAGCGATAAACTAGACAGTAAAGTGGCGCGCATTCTACAAACGCCAAGTGCAACGCGCTCACGCATTGGTCGCGGTCAATACCTTGAACCAACCGAGCACAACGCAGCAGGTAAGATTGAACTTGCACTATCAGTCATTCTTCAAGCTGAGCCTGTGTTTGACAAAGTATGTAAAGCGCAGGGTAAGCGTCGCCCATTCTTACGTTTGGATATGATTGCTCAGGAAGGGCTAGAGCAAGGCTTTATCACGCAAGAAGAAGCCGATCTACTCAGAGAAGCGGAACAGCATCGTCTAGATACAATCAACGTTGACGATTTTGAGCCGGAACTGCTTGCCGCAAAGCCGCTATACCCTCAGATGGATAGTGTCGCGTAACTCTAGAATCTGAGATCACAAACGGGAGTATCAGCTCCCGTTTTTTATTGCTTCCAGAATCGGATTCATAACACCTCACACTACAAAGCCCCCCTGCGCAATAAAATCCTCGCACTCCAATCTTTTCCCCGATTTCCAGTGATAACTAACTCACAGACGTTCCAACTAAGCGGTGTATACTTTAAGTAACTCACTCACATATATGGTAAATCCGTTGGCTAAAATATTACTCGCACAGTGGTTCCCAGGGCTTGTTCAGCTTAAGCATTATCAAAAAGAATGGTTTGTTAACGACTTTAGAGCCGCCTTTTCTGTTGTCGCGGTTGCACTGCCAGTTGCCATAGCTTACGCACAATTAACTGGTGTATCCGCAATTGTCGGTCTGTATTCGTGTGTACTGCCAATGTTGGTTTACGCCATGATGGGCACATCTCGACAACTCATTGTCGGACCCGATGCAGCAACCTGTGCAGTGATTGCTGCTGTTGTGACACCACTTGCCGCAGGTGACCCCACAAAACATTGGCAGTTGGTTATGACCATGACAGCGATGACGGGGATTTGGTGTGTACTGGCAAGTCGTTTCAAGCTAGGGGTATTTGCAGATTTCCTTTCTCGTCCGATTCTTTTGGGTCTACTCAACGGTGTTGCTCTCACAATTATCGTTGGTCAGTTTGCGAAAGTAGTCGGTTTGAAATACGAGCAACGTTATTTACTAGAACGTTTATGGGAAGCTCCACAACGATTAACCGATCTTCATTGGCCTACTGTAACTCTGAGTATCGTGACAGTTGTCGTTTATTTGCTCACCAAACGCTACCGACCAACTTGGCCTGCTGCCATGCTGGCGATCCTCGTAACTACTGCGTCAGTTTGGTTTTTCCATTTACAAGAGATGGGCGTATCGGTTGTCGGACTCACTCAAGGTGGCTTCCCTCAGTTTCAAACACCGGAGTTTGAGCTAGGTGAAGTCCGTGAACTAGTGGTCCCGGCGCTCAACCTTGCGATTGTCAGTTTTGTTAGCATGATGCTCACCGCCCGCAGTTTCGCTGCTAAAAACGGTTATGATATTGATGCTAATAAAGAGTTTCAGGCGTTGGGTTTTGCCAACATTGCCTCAGCGTTTTCGCAAGGTTTCGCGATAAGCGGCGCTGACTCACGCACAGCCGTCAATGATGCAAATGGCGGTAAATCTCAATTAGTTTCGATTGTCGCCGCAATCACCATTGCCATTATTGCGGTATTTATTTACGAGCCTTTACAGTTCATCCCTATCGCTTCACTTGGGGTTGTATTGATCATTGCGTCCCTATCGCTGCTCGATCTTAAAGCAATTTGGAAATTAAAATCTCGTGACAAAGATGCATTTTATCTGGCCATCATTACTTTTATTTCTGTGTTGATCGTGGGTGTAATACCGGGGATCACTTTGGCGGTACTGTTAGGGCTGTTTCAATTTTTACGGATTGTCATGCGACCGAGTGATCAGCTACTTGGCTTGGATGAAAAAGGTACCATTCGGACCATCGACGACTCAGGAAAAGCTTCGCCTATTCCTGGAATGGTGATTTACCGCTTTAACTCACCGCTAACTTACTTCAATGCTCCTTACTTTAAACGTAGAGTGTTAGAGCAGGCAGAGCATCACAAAGACGCAAGTTGCGTTGTCATCGACGCCGTATCGAGCTTTACTCACTTGGATCTCAGTGTGATGGCAACACTGGCAGATATTCACAATACTTTGAAAAAGAGAGGTGTACGCTTAATCCTCGCAGGAAGGAAACGACGTCTTCGTCAATGGTGTGAGCTTACTGGTATCAGCACCAGTGAAGGAGGCATCTTACTGCGAGCTGATATGTACCTTGCCATTAAACTTAGTGGCTGTTACATCAGTGCTGTGGGTGAGGGACAAATTCCTACTGTTCAAAAAGAGCCTGATTTAGAGCAGCCACCCAAACCAATTCCAGAAGTGGCTTAAATACAAATTTAATATAGAAAACAGGAAATTAAACTCCTGTTTTCTAGTGCTTATCTTCACAGCTGAATACGTGTTACGCCTTTGGCTTAAACTTTTTTGTCATCCCTTGGCTTTTAGGAGCCACCAGCCTATAACCAAGCTTTTCGTAAAAGACCGGTTCATCAGCAATCATAGAAACGTAAGAGCCTTCAAGTGCAACAGAAGAAAGATAACCGTCGATGTATTCCATGACTTTTCTACCTAAACCGTTGCCTTGATAATCAGAATCAACGGCAACGTCGACAATTTCGAAGTTACACGCCCCGTCACCAACAACCCGACCCATTGCAATGAGCTTTCCTTCATCCCGAACAGATACGCCATATAACGAATTGGGTAGACCAATTTCAGCAGCTTTCAACGATTTGGGTGATAGCCCGGCGTTGATACGCATATCACAGTATTCTTTCGGGCTTGGCACATGCTCTTCATATCTTATTGTCATTATGTACTACTCCTTTGTATCACCTTGGAGCTTACATAACCAAACTGTATAAATAAACAGTTAAACGTTGGAAAGATGTTCCCATTAAGCACACAAAGTATCGGGTCTAGAAAAGAACCCGCCGACAACTCTGACGCCATAATAGATATAAGTTGCTCTGAAGCTAGACATTCCTTTTTCTAAACATGTTTCTCTCAACAACGTATCCGCATGCTTTCGAGCACTTTGAGGCAACACCTCTTCCCTCATGAGTTGGTAAAGAGCATCATGCACTAAAGAAGCTTTCATAATGTTTTTTGTGTCTAACGCTGGCCCACTCGCTCCATCCCATGCATAGCCCTTTTTAATCGTTAACACGCCTTGTTTGGACAAACTAAGAAAAGGGCTGTCATACGCCTGACTCACTGAAATGTGCGTCTCAATCTTTTCTTCAGAATGGAGAGTGTATTTATACTTCTGACGCTTTTTGTATTTCATCAGAGACCTCGCGTTTACTTATTCTTATTTATCACGCACAGCTGAATATTTATCCAGAAACCCTACAAGATCGGCTCTTGTTATTATGACGTACTACCTATTACAAAGCCCAAATCAATATAAATAGAACTCCATGCAATCAATAAAGCCAGAACCCCTGACTTTATTGATCAAAATTTAACCAAGAATCCTTATTCTGAAGGAAGTCTACTCAATTTTTTATGGATATCTTCTACAAAATTGGCTTGTTCACTTGGAGAAACCTCTAGAACATAATGAAAAAACGGACTTGTATGCTCAGTAATTTTATACTCTTCACTTAACAGCTTAATTACTTGTTCATGATTAAATCGTGCGGAGACTAAGCCACTCTCGGTTTCTTGAGTTATAACTATATAGTGAGCGGTTGGAAAAACCGTAAACCTTCCTTCGACAGGAAACCAGGGAGCAAAAGAAATAATCTCGTCATCAATTATGTATGCTTGAGGTTTACTGACATAAGTGTAAGGGTACTTTTCATCTAAATAGGGTCTTGCTGTATCAAACAAGCCATCATAATAAGTTGGTATTTCTACTTTTTGGATTTTACTTAAGGGATCAAAAGTGAAGGTATCAAGTGATTTTAAATTATTACTTCCCGCATCTGGATTATTAATACCATTATCAATAGAAGAGCAACCTACAATTATCACTGCACAAAAAAAAGCTAAAATTTTATTCATTATTTCTTTATCTTTAATTGATTATTTTGAAAGTTAGTCACATAAAAAATGCAACCAATTTAGAAAGTAAAAATGATATATTATTTATATAAAATCCAAAACATATATTTGAGTACAGTAAACTTAAATATTCATAATTTATCCATTTTTCTTCTTCCAATTTGGTAACTTGAAAAAAAACGGAGCCGATTGGCTCCGTTTCTCGCTTTATGTGTGTGTTACTACTATTTCTTTGGTACTTCTAATTGCATCTCTGGCATGGCATCGCGCTTCGCTTTAATTTTGCGCCAAACTATCCATGCAATGATCACAATCAGCAGCATTATCAAGTTACCTACCGCGATAATAATCATGCTGCGCTTACGCTCAGCCTCCCGCTCAGCGATAATTTGCTTTTCCATTTCAATACGGCGCTGCTCGGCTAATTCAGCTTCTTTTGCAATTCGAGCAGCTTCTAGATCAACTTCATCAACAACACTGAAAGTTTGCTCTGGAATAGGAAACACCAACGGACGCTGGGTTGCAAAATCAGTGGCAAAGATCTCGCCGCGCCATGCGTACTTACCAAGCTCAGCATCGTTATTGAGGTCCAACGTAACTCTCATTCCATCTTTAGAGACCTGTCCTTGGCTGTAACTAATGAAGCCATCGGGAGCGTCCTTTTTCACTGTGACTGCAATGGAGCCTGGTGCAATCATACCTTGCTCGCCACTCACCACTAATTGGTGTGGCTTATCGGGATTACGAGCCTGAATAAAAGTACGAGAAATTGGGTTCGGATAAACCAAGATGACTTGTTCTTGCGCTCGTAAGAATACGCCATTGCCAGACGTGATGCGCGCGCGGTACTTACCAGGCTCAACGTCTATTGGGAGCTGAACCGTAAACACACCATCCCCTGCTTTTTCATCCAAGCCGCGGCCGTCATCAGAAAACTCACCCACAACCATCGGCACTGGACGAGCTTCTTTGATCAGCTCATCTTCATTTTCGACAAACTTGGTAAATGTCACGCGCAGATTCACGCGATCAAGGAAGTCGCGCAATACAAGAGGTTTGCCGTCGGAGGTCAGGCGAGCTGTAAACTTAAGCGCTTCCCCATTATATAATCGGTTTGGGAACAGATCCGTACTGAGCTTTAGGTGAGAAATTAAGCGGATGTTATTTTTAGGCGTAACTTTCCCCACAGCCTGCCATGGACCTGGCATAGGGTTATCAACGGAAATAATATCGAGAGAGGCTTCTTGATACCAACGTACATTGTCGTAAGAGCCCCAAGCATAGTATTTTTTACCGTCAGGACGGACTAAAACAACTGGCTGAGAACTTTGCTCACGATAAACCAAAAACGTGATCTGCTCGATGGTTGGATCAACTCGAAAGCGATTGTCTAACAAAGACATTGTAGATTCACTCGCAGCACTCGAGAGACTACTCCATATCGCTAAAAACGCGACCAACAAAGCCCTCAACATAGCTTCTCCTATTGATGCCAAATACAGTCGTTCACCAACTCTAATCTTTTTTGGTGAGCTTCTAGTTCATCGGCACTTGCGCGCAAAACCTTTAGCGCTTTTCTTCCTTCAATACGACGAATGGTTTCTACTCCACCCTCTTGTTTATTCGCGTTAAATTCTAGACTCGTTTGACCACCCGTCATAAAGAGGTAAACGTCGGCTAGAATCTCCGCATCGAGCAAAGCTCCGTGGAGAGTACGGTGCGAGTTATCAATACCGTAACGTTCACATAAGATATCAAGGTTGTTTCGCTTACCAGGGAAGATTTTCTTCGCCATAGCAAGGGTGTCGGTCACCTTGCAGTAGTCGTCCGTTTTGCCGATGTTAGGATCGAGCATGCCAAACTCGTAATCCATAAAGCCGGTATCGAAGGGCGCGTTGTGGGCAACAAGTTCTGCGCCTTTAATAAACTCAAGAAACTCTTGGTGCACGCTCGCGTATTCCGGTTTATCAACCAAGAATTCATCCGTAATACCGTGAACTTCAACCGCTTCTGGTTGGATTTCACGATCGGGTTTTAAATAAACGTGGAAGTGACGACCAGTCAGCTTACGGTTGATGATCTCCACGGCACCGATTTCAATAATGCGGTGTCCCATGTAGTGAGGACCACCCTCGCGGTTCATACCTGTGGTTTCGGTATCGAGAACGACAATGCGGTTATATTCAGAATTGCTGCTGGTATTCATAAGGTTATGTATGTCAGACTATGCTTTATTAAATGTTTCGGCTAATAGTACCAAAAAATATGACCAAACACGTTGAGATTTTCACTGACGGTTCTTGTTTAGGTAACCCAGGACCAGGTGGTTACGGCATAGTATTGCGTTACAAAGACGTAGAAAAGACACTTTCCAAAGGCTATACGTTAACTACCAACAACCGCATGGAAATGTTGGCGGCTGTCGTCGCGCTACAGACGTTAAAACAACCTTGTAAAGTCACTTTAACGACTGACAGCCAATATGTGCGCCAAGGTATTACTCAGTGGATCCATAACTGGAAGAAGCGTGGTTGGAAAACAGCGGATAAAAAACCCGTGAAAAATGCCGATTTATGGCAAGCTCTAGACAAAGAAACCGCACGCCATCAAGTTGAATGGCATTGGGTAAAAGGCCACGCGGGCCATCGTGAGAACGAAATGTGTGATGAGCTAGCCCGGACTGCTGCAGAAAACCCAACTGAGGAAGATACAGGTTACCAACCCTCTTAGCGAGATTCTTTCCTCATAGTGTTACCCTCTCGATTCATCACCCCAAGTGGTGTGAGCTTTTTCTTCAAGCGCCAATGCGGTTTGATAGGCTTGAGAGGGTATGTCCGTTTCCGCGCGACTATGTAATACAAACTCCCAGCGGGTGATGCCCAATCACCAAGACTATTTTCCAACCATGTCCACATCGTACGGTAACGTTTCATCGGAAACAGCGCATAACGATCACAATGAATCACTTGATAATTAAGTAACCCTAACCAATCTTTGATGCGGTTCGACGTAAACATTCGTCCACTCCAAGGCAAATTATGTTTACGCCATGGAAGCAAACTCGCTAATCCAGTCAAGCTTAATGGGTTGAATCCAGTAATAATTACATAGCCATCATCCATCATCACTCTATCGACTTCACGCAACAAACGGTGTGGATCGCTTGCATAGTCGAGCTGATGAGCGAGTATCACAACATCAAAGCTTTTTTCCAAAAAGGGTAATTCGTAACCATCTGCAATCACATTATGCAACGGGTTCTGGATATCTACGTTGACTTGGTGTTGAATGTTACAATTACAGCTGGTTAGCTCACAGCTCAACCCGCCCAGTTTGAGCATATGGTAGCCGAAGAGTTTCGGGCACCATTCATCAAGTCGGGTCTGGATTGACTCAAGCACCCACGGACCGTTGTTCATTGCTGACCAAGTCGACGGGTGTGGTATAGTTTTGTTGCTGAGTGCTGGTTTCATTAACCACCTGACTAAAATGGGTGACGGAGAACGAATCGTGTTAGAGATCAAAAGCATACCCGCATTTAATGATAATTACATCTGGCTGATACAAAATAGCGATAAGCGCTGCGCAGTCGTTGATCCGGGCGATGCGAAGCCAGTATTAGAATTTCTGCAGGCTAACGAATTAACTTTAGAAGCGATTTTAATTACGCACCACCACAACGATCACATTGGTGGCGTTCCAGACTTAGTGCGTGCATTTCCTGACGTCGCCGTTGTGGGCCCAAAATCAGAGCCAATTCCAACCCTAACGACACCAATGGAAGAAGGCGACAAGCTGGAGTTGTTTGGTGAGATTTTCTTAGTACTTGGGTTACCCGGCCATACTTTGGGCCATATCGGTTACGTTGGGGACGGAAAACTGTTTTGCGGTGATGTGCTCTTTTCTGCTGGCTGCGGTCGTATTTTTGAAGGTACGCCTGAGCAAATGTTTGAATCACTGAGCAAACTAACGTCTCTACCAGAAGAAACTCAAGTCTTCTGCGCGCATGAATACACGGCGAGTAACGTGGCGTTTGCTCTAGCGGTTGAACCTGACAATGAGCAACTTCGCCAATATCGCGACGATGTAAACCGACTGCGAGCACTCAACATTCCGACACTTCCAACAACAATACGCAAAGAAAAGTGGATTAATCCGTTCTTGCGAACCTCTAACCCTGACGTGGTTCAATCTGTTGCTAGTCGCATTAAAAATAGCGATCCATGCTCGGTTTTTACTGCTTTACGCGAGTGGAAGAACGAATTTTAACCATTTTCTGCTTGTAAGTTTGCAAGACCCCAGTATTATCAGGGACTGATTTTTCGAGAAGCGCCACTGGCGCTTCTCTTACGTTTGGGGTTGATATAAATCTATTTGAATTTCTCCCCATTGCATAATTAGAAGCTCTTTGCCTCTATAAATTAGTTAGTGTTTAAAAGATGTCTATTATCTTGCGACTGCCACGCACATTACGTTGCGCGACAGGCAGGTGAAGATAAACAGGCCCTAAATAGGCTGAATCCATGCGTTTGAAGTATACTTGGGCGTTGGCGTTGTTATTATCTGGCTGTCAATTGACTCAGTCAGATTCAACGTCTTCTACACCAGAAACCAATAAATCTGAGCAGACTGCAAAGCAAAATGCAGTAAAAGCTCAACCGGGCAATAAATCGTCACTAGCAAAAAAATCCGCTAACGACGCGCCTAAAGTTCTCTCCCCCCAAGAACAAGAAGATGTGTGGCAACGTATCGCCATGCAGCTGGACATGGATATCCCAAACCACAAGAAAGTGGACTACTACCGTACGTGGTATTTAAAGCACCCAAATCACCTTTACACGGTATCTAAGCGTGCGACTCCTTTTCTATACATGATCACAAAACGTATCGAAGAGCGCGGACTCCCAATGGAGCTTGCATTACTTCCTGTAGTGGAAAGTTCATTCGATGCCTTTGCCTACTCACATGGTAGCGCGGCTGGGTTGTGGCAATTTGTCCCAGGCACCGGAAAAATGATGGGATTAGAGCAAAACTACTGGTATGACGGTCGCAGAGATGTGGCAGCAGCAACGGATGCAGCGCTGGACTACCTAGTACAACTAAACGAGCGTTTTGATGGTAACTGGGAACATGCAATCGCCGCTTATAACAGCGGTGGAGGCCGAGTTTCTAGCGCAATTCGTAAGAATAAAAAGCTCGGTAAACCTATCGATTTCTTCTCATTAGACTTACCAAAAGAGACCAGCAGTTACGTTCCTAAGCTATTGGCCTTGGCTGACGTTATCGCAAACCAAGACAAGTACGGACTTAATATTCCTGCAATTCCAAACAAGCCTGTTCTAACGCTTGTTGATCCAGAAGAGCAGTTAGATCTGGCTATTGCCGCAGATTATGCCGGCATTAGCGTAAAAGAGTTGCAGAGTTACAACCCAGCATACAACCAGTGGTCGACAGCGCCTGAGGGGCCGCACCAACTTTTGATTCCCGTAGAGAAAAAAGAGACTTTTCTCACCAAGGTGGAGAAAAATCGCGGTAAAGGGATGAAGGTCGCTCGCTACAAGGTGAAATCTGGTGACTCTTTAAGCGTGCTAGCTAATAAATACGGCACAACCACGAAAGTCATTCGACGTGCCAACGGCCTATCGAATAACAACATTCGTATTGGTCAATACCTATTGATTCCGACATCAACAAAAGACGATGCAAAATATGCATTAACGGCACAAAACCGATTAAACAAGACTCAATCTCGTGCTCGTGGTCAACTCAAGCTCACCCATGTCGTTCAGTCTGGAGAAAGTTTGTGGTCAATCGCACGTAACAATAAAGTGTCGTATAAATCGTTAGCTAAATGGAATGGTATGGGCCCTAAAGATCCATTGCGTGTGGGTCAAAAGCTAGTGATTTGGAAAGACTCAGACAAAGGTTCTGTGATCCGTACCGTTTTCTACAACGTTCGCTCTGGCGACACCATTAGCGGCATTGCAAGCAAGTTCAAAGTAAAAACGAACGACATCGTGAAATGGAACTCGCTACACAAGAAAAAATACTTACAACCAGGTCAAAAG
Organism: Vibrio sp. Vb1980; assembly: GCF_033338615.1. Lineage (NCBI taxonomy): Bacteria > Pseudomonadati > Pseudomonadota > Gammaproteobacteria > Vibrionales > Vibrionaceae > Vibrio > Vibrio sp. Vb1980. The sequence goes on along the minus strand of NZ_JAWOSZ010000012.1, from coordinate 128,491 downwards.
CTTAAGTTGTACGTTGACGTAACGAAGGTAAGTGTATGAACCCATCAAGCAATCCACTTGTGATGCTGTTGGACATTTTTCGTTCTCCAACATCTTGTTTTCTTGCGCTTTATCAACGCGGTGGATGGGGATGGCAACCGTTCATCTTCCTGATGCTTAGTCCGTTTTTATTCTGGGGTGCTTACTTTTCGAATGTCGATTTCACGTGGCTCAGTGACCAACTTGCTGCGCAATTTCAGCAAATCGACCCGAAGCAGATTGAGCTATTAGAACCAAACACGCTAATGGCAAGCGCGATCATCAATGATGTATTCAACCGCTTTGCCACCTTACTATTGCTCGCGCTTTGGTTCTTTCTTGCAACAAAGGCAAGCAAACAACAATACGGTTACTGGAAATGGTTTGCCGCATCGTGTGCTATCTTATTCCCAGCAGTATTGGGCGATGTAGCAAGCTACGCGAGCTTGCTACTCAAGCATGGTCAGGTAATGACTTACGCTGCCGATTTAAATAGCCTCAATGGTCTATTAAAGCTGCCTCTTACTAACGAATGGTCTCATTTCGCTAGCTCGTTACCTTTGCTTCTGCCTTGGTACATTGTGCTCGGCTACGGCGTTGTACTGACGTGGACGGAGTTTGAACGTGGCCAAGCTTTGGTGATAGCAAGCCTGCCATGGGTATTCTTCTACGTTATTTGGGCACTTTATATTGTGGTAACCTAAGCTAGTTATTTAACGTAAATGACAATAACAATGGGTTATGATCGGAAGCGTCGCTCTGCGGCGCTTTTGCGTACTTAAGCGTCAGACCTCGGTAAAACACATGGTCCAGTGGTAACCCTGTTATAAATTGGACTCGATGATCCGGCAAGAACGTCACCTCTTGTAAGTCCGCAGCCTTTAAGGCCTGCCTCATCGCATTAACGCGAGATTCACTCCAGCTATTGAAGTCTCCAGCAAATAGAATTGGCCCCACATGATGCTTTAAAAGCATTTCAACCGCCGTTAACTGAGATACATACTCTTTTGTACCCACGGTGAAGTTAATTGCATGTACATTCACCACTGCGAGTTTCTCGCCATTACTCAAGTGATACTGGCTATATAATGCAGACTTAGGTAAGCGAAGCCACGGCTCTTTAGAGGTGTAAGCGCAGGCTTTTTCTGGTTGCCCTTGAGCAATACTAATTACACCGGCACCGCTACCCAGCGCCTTAAAAGCACTCACTTGATTACTAACCCAGCGACCATCCACCAACCACTGTTTAAATGATGGTGTCATGCTGGCTTCTTGCAATAACAGTAACTGCTTATCAGCAGAAAACTCATCGAGTGCACGTTGCCAATTAGCCCGGTTCTGTTTGTAGATATTCCAGACAAGCACATTGATTTTGCCGTCATGATCGAGAGCTTTTGAATCGCTAAATTCGATGCACCTGATATCTTGTGTCAGCTCGGTACCTGTTTGAGTAATAATTTGCGGCTGATCTGGTACGGTGAAAATAACCTGGAAGCCAACCAATACCGCCATTACGAGAAAAGCTAACGCCAGAAAAAAACGCTTAAACATACGACAAACCTGAATGTAGGCACCCGAAATCTAGAACAACAAATCTCGGGTTAAATGATTTCACTAATAAGCAAACAACAAAAAAGGAGCCACTTGGCTCCCTTTTAGCATAATAAATACGAAACAGGTGACAAGAAACCTTAGATCGCGTCTTCGTCTTCTTCACCAGTACGAATACGAACCACACGCTCAATATCAGTGACGAATATTTTACCATCACCAATCTTACCAGTTTGCGCGGTTTCAATGATTGTCTCTACGCATTTATCAGCCACATCTTCCGTTACAACGATTTCGAGCTTCACTTTAGGTAGAAAGTCCACCATGTACTCTGCACCACGGTAAAGCTCGGTGTGACCTTTTTGGCGACCAAAGCCTTTCACTTCAGAGACGGTCATCCCTGTAATGCCAACTTCAGCTAGCGCTTCTCGAACATCATCCAGTTTAAATGGCTTGATAATCGCTTCAATTTTTTTCATGTTCATCCCTTAAGCTTCAATCGATTGCGCTTATTATCGTTTAGCGTTTCGCAACATTCAATGTTTGTCTCTGATCCACCAGCGAAAATCCAGGCTGAGCAAATTAACATAGCGAATATCGTGAGTTGATAAAACCCAATGAGGACTGCTCAATGCCCAATCGTCCAAGCTTTACTTCAGACTCGCGTTTACTTCAAACTTGCGTAGTAAGCCGCTAGGTTAGCGATGTCTTCATCAGACAACAATGAAGCTTGAGCTTGCATCACAGCAGCAAGCCCACCTGTTCGCTCTTTATTTTTATAAGCTTTAATTGAACTGATAATATATTGCTCATTTTGCCCTTTCAGATTTGGGTAACCCGGAATGACAGCAATACCATCAGCGCCATGACACGCCGCGCATACTCCCGACTTTGCTTGACCTGCTGCGACATCTCCCGCAGCTAGAGCTTGCCCACTGAACATGGTTAACGCCACCATTGCACCCATGATTGTTTTCTTCATTGCTTCACCTAATCAATTATTATTTAAGGATTTTTATATTTTATAATCGACATTGTGGCATGAATTTTCATTACCTGCGCCAAATAAGTTCACAATCTTGACCATTAAATGCCTGATCAACGAACAGATCTGCCACAGCAACGACTCGGTCTTGATACATCAAAATCGGAATTTGACGACGCAGCCAGCTTGGCACATTGTATTCTTGGAACAACTTCTTCAGTTTTCGACTGTGATTACGCGTGGTTGGATGCGCTGATAAGCCTTCCGGATTAAAGGTCACGCGAAGCAATTCTGGCTGACTCGGAAGCGCAATCGTTGCGTTGCTAGAACTCGTCGTTAAGGTCAGCTCCCCTAGCCGCTCTGGCAGCGACAAAGTCGCATCAACTTGAATCGTACTTTGCCACTCAGTGACGTCAGCCGTTTCCGTTACCCAATAGAGACAATTTCGAAAACGGCGCACTTCACCTTGTTTAAGTTGTAGTTTGGGGTTGGCATCTTGCTGAGCTAATGCGACTTCATTCCAGATGAGATTGAGTTGTACCTGAGTCGGCATACTAGTATTAAGCTTAGACAGCCACATACGAATCAAGCGCGCACGCGCTAATCCACTGTGCTTAGCCAGTTCTTCAATACTCAAACTTAGATCCGTTTGTAAAGCGCGTTCAAACACCGCGCTCAATAGTTCATCCAATAGCGCTTCTTGTTGAGCACATAAACTTGCACTGCGCTGAACCGCTTGATGGATACTCGGCCAGCGACCAGACAATTCAGGAATAACACAATGACGAAGAAAGTTACGATCATAACGGGTATCTTGATTGCTTTCGTCTTCCACCCACTCCAAGCCTAATTTAGTAGCGGCTTCTTCGATGGTCTTCCGCTTGATAGTAAGCAATGGTCGAACTAGAGATCCGCAAGAAAACGGCATACTCTCCGCCATCGAAGATAACCCTTTAGGCCCGCTGCCGCGCTTAAGCGCAAGGAGAAAAGTCTCTATTTGATCGTCGGCATGTTGACCAGTCAACAGTATATCACCTTCTTGAATGTACTTAGTTAAGGCTTGGTAGCGAGCTTCACGAGCAAGAAGTTCAATACTTTCACCATTGCTGATGTCTAAGCTCACTCGCTCGATCGAGCACGATATCCCCACTTGTTGTGCCCAAAGTAAGCATTTATCGGCCCAATTATCGGCATTCGAGCTTAAACCATGGTGCACATACACAGCGTGACACTCTACAGAGTGCGCTTGTTGGTAGCGACTGAGTAATTCGAGTAAAAGACGTGAATCCACTCCTCCGCTAAACGCCAAGACAACCTTAGTGCCTAATTGATAGTAGCGGCCGAGAACTTGAGCAAAATGCGGGTAAAGCGATTCCATAAGCGATCCGATAGGTACAAAAAAAGGGCTGGACTCTCATCCAACCCTTTCTATTTTAACTGTTATCACTTGAGATATCAGCTAACGCTTAATAGCAATCACCGAAATTAACAGTAACCGTAGCTCATTAGACGCTGGTAACGACGCTCACGTAGCGTCTCTTCATCCAATTGTTCTAGATCTTCTAGCTGACGAAGTAGTGTCGCTTTCATATTCGCTGCCATTTGAACATGATCGCGATGAGCGCCGCCTAGTGGCTCTTCAATGATTTCGTCGATCAGTTCAAGCTCTTTAAGACGCGGAGCAGTTAGGCCCATTGCCTCTGCCGCTTGTGGCGCTTTGTCTGAATCACGCCATAAGATTGAAGCACAACCCTCAGGAGAAATTACTGAGTACGTAGAGTACTGAAGCATGTTCACGTAGTCGCCTACACCGATTGCTAATGCACCACCAGAACCGCCTTCACCGACAACGTTACAGATTACTGGTACTTTAAGACCAGACATCACTTTTAGGTTTTTCGCGATAGCTTCAGATTGACCACGTTCTTCTGCGCCCACACCTGGGTATGCGCCAGCCGTGTCAATAAATGTGATGATCGGCATGTTGAAACGCTCTGCCATTTCCATCAAGCGTAGAGCCTTACGGTAGCCTTCTGGTTTCGGCATACCAAAGTTACGTTTCACCTTTTCTTTGGTCTCACGACCTTTTTGGTGACCAATGATCATCACAGGGCGGCCTTCAAGGCGAGCCATGCCACCCACAATCGCTTTGTCGTCTGCAAACGCGCGGTCACCCGCTAATTCATCAAACTCCTCAAAAGCGTGTTGGATGTAATCCAGCGTGTAAGGACGTAGTGGGTGACGAGCCAGTTGAGCTGTTTCCCATGCACCTAGGTCACTGAAGGTTTTTTTCTTCAGCTCTAAGCTTTTCTTCTCAAGCTGTTCGATTTCTTTATCCAGGTCAATCGCAGAATCACCACCGTGACGAGAGACATCACGTAGTGCTTCAATTTTCGCTTCTAGTTCTGCAATTGGCTTTTCAAATTCAAGAAAGTTTAGGCTCATCTATGAATCCTTGTTTACTCAGCGTCTAACATATTGCGCTGAATTTTTAGTTAAATTCGAGTTCTACCTGGCTTTTGCCAAGTAACTGTTTTAAATCGTCGAGTAATGTATCACTTGGCGTTACTCGCCACTCGGTGCCCAATGTTAACCGCGCTCTGGCGTCGGCACGCTGGTAGTATACATTGACGGGTACGGTTCCGGCTTTGTGCGGTTCTAAAATACGGCTGAACTGCTCAAAAAACTGATCGTTGATCTGAGTTGCATCTATCGATACCGACAAACCACGAGCGTATTTCTCGCGCGCACTGCCGAGATCCATAACTTCACGCGCCGACATTTTAAGGCCACCGTTGAAGTCATCAAAGCTGACCTGTCCAGAAACGACCAAAATTCTGTCTTTTTCGAGAAGTTCAGCGTATCGATCCAGCGCATCTGAGAACAACATCACTTCCATGCGACCACTTCGGTCATCCAGTGTCATAATACCAATTCGTGTACCACGCTTGGTCGTCATTACACGAGCGGCAATAACCAGGCCGGCTACCGTGACAGATTGGTCGCGGCGAGTGGGCGTTGCGTCTTTTAGTCGACAACTGGTGTATTTGTTTAGTTCCTTTACGTAGGCGTTAATTGGGTGCCCTGTCAAATATAGGCCTAGGGTATCACGCTCGCCCTCTAACCACACTTTTTCTGGCCAAGGCGGAACCTGCGTATACTTATGCTCTACTTCTTCAGGCGCATCCGTTAGCACACCAAACATATCCGTTTGACCAAACGCTTCAGCTTGGTGATGTTGACTTGCTGCTTTTACCGCATCATTGAGTGACGCCATCATCGCCGCGCGGTGTGGGCCTAGTCGATCCAACGCACCCGCGTAAATCAGCTTCTCTATCACTCGTTTATTGACGCGTTTTAGATCAACTCGAGCACAGAAATCAAACAGGTCTTTAAAGTGACCACCTTTATTTCTCGCCTCAAGAATCGCATCGATAGGACCTTCACCTACCCCTTTTATCGCACCAATACCGTAAACAATTGCGCCATTTTCATCAACATTAAAGCGATATAGGCCAGAGTTGATGTCTGGTGGCAGCACGGTGAGCTTCATACGGAAACACTCATCGACCAAGCCAACGACTTTTTCCGTGTTATCCATATCGGCTGTCATTACCGCAGCCATAAATTCGGCAGGATAATGTGTTTTCAGCCAAAGAGTTTGATAAGAAACCAATGCATAAGCAGCAGAGTGCGATTTGTTAAAACCATAACCGGCGAACTTCTCTACCAAGTCGAAGATTTTCATCGCCAACTCGCCATCGATACCGTTCTTTATCGCACCTTCTTCAAAGATAGCACGTTGTTTTGCCATCTCTTCTGGCTTTTTCTTACCCATTGCACGACGGAGCATGTCCGCACCACCTAGCGTGTAACCCGCTAAGATCTGCGCAATCTGCATTACCTGCTCTTGGTACAGGATGATGCCGTAGGTTGGATCAAGCGTCTCTTTTAGAGACTCGTGTTGCCACTTTTCATCTGGATAAGAGATCGCCTCTCGGCCATGTTTACGGTCGATAAAGTTATCTACCATGCCCGATTGCAAAGGACCCGGACGGAAGAGTGCTACCAATGCGATAATGTCTTCGAAACAGTCTGGCTGAAGTCGTTTGATCAGCTCTTTCATGCCTCGAGATTCAAGCTGGAATACTGCTGTCGTTTCAGAGTTTTGCAACAAACGGAAAGAGGCAGGGTCTTCTAACGGTATGGATTCAATTTGAACCGGTTCTTTCCCTTCTCGCTCTAGGCGTGGGTTAATCAGTCCTAACGCCCAGTCAATAATGGTTAAGGTACGTAAACCCAAGAAGTCAAACTTAACTAGGCCAGCGGTCTCAACATCGTTTTTATCAAATTGAGTAACCGGAAAGTGACCTTCAGCGTCTGCATAAATTGGCGCAAAATCGGTAATTGTTGTAGGTGAAATTACAACACCACCAGCGTGTTTACCGGCGTTTCGCGTACAGCCTTCCAAAATATGACACATGTCGATGAGTTCTTTAACTTCCTCATCGGCCTCATACAATTCAGGTAGTGCAGGTTCAGCTTTAAACGCTTTATCTAGCGTCATACCTGGATCGGGCGGGATCAGCTTTGAAATACGATCAACAAAACCAAATGGGTGGCCCAATACGCGGCCAACGTCACGGATTACCGCTTTTGCCGCCATGGTACCAAACGTGATGATCTGAGACACCGCGTCACGACCGTACATTTCCGCAACGTGGTCAATAACCTGGTCACGTTTATCCATACAGAAATCGACGTCGAAATCGGGCATCGAAACACGTTCTGGGTTCAAGAAACGTTCGAACAGCAAGTCGTATTCTAGTGGATCCAGATCGGTGATTTTTAGTGCGTAAGCCACCAAAGAACCAGCACCGGAACCACGTCCAGGACCGACAGGAATTCCATTATCTTTTGACCACTGGATGAACTCCATTACGATCAAGAAGTAACCAGGAAATCCCATTTGGTTGATAACATCTAGCTCTATCTGAAGACGTTCATCATATTCAGGGCGGCGACGTTTTCTCTCTTCCTCATCTGGAAATAGGAACTCTAAACGCTCTTCCAACCCCTCTCGGGATTTCATGACTAGGAACTCAGTCTCTTTCATCCCTTCGGTTGGGAAAGCTGGTAGGAAGTACTCCCCTAAGCGCACAGTCACGTTACAACGCTTCGCTATCTCGACACTGTTTTCTAACGCTTCAGGAATATCAGCAAACAGCTCGCACATTTCTTCTTCTGTACGAAGATATTGCTGCGGACTGTAGTTTTTTGGCCTACGCGGATCTTCTAATGTGTAACCATCGTGAATCGCTACGCGTATTTCATGAGCATCAAATAGGTCTGGACTCAGGAATACAACTTCATTGGTCGCCACTACTGGCAAGTCTTGCTGCTCTGCCAATTCAACCGCAAAGTGAAGATAAGTTTCTTCATCTGGACGACCGGTACGAAGTAGCTCAAGATAAAAGCGATCTGGAAAATGCTGTTTATAGAAATCAACACACCCTTGCACTATTTGACGGTTGCCTTTCAAAAGGCCGCGACCAATTTCTCCGCTTTTACCGCCGGATAATACAATCAAGCCTTCAGACATTTCAGCCAACCAGGCTTTATCAATCACTGGGTGGTGTTGAACATGTCCACGTAAGTACGCTTTTGATATCAATAACGTCAGGTTCTTATAACCTACATTATCCGCCGCAAGCAAAGTCACTTGTGTCAGCTCTTCACCAAACTCGTCCGACTGCATTTTAAAGTCAGCACCAATGATCGGTTTAACACCACTGCCATGCGCCGTACCGTAAAACTTCACCAAACCACATAGGTTGGTAAAGTCGGTCAACGCCATTGCGGGCATACCGAGCTCAGCAACTTTCTTTACGATTGGCGGAACTTTGTTGAGGCCATCCACCATCGAGAAGTCACTATGAACACGCAGGTGGATGAATTTGGGATCTGACATTAACAGGTACCGTGTAACTCTATTTTGTTGGGGATTCTAACCTAAAGAGGTTGGGTTTATAACACCAATTAGATCGTTTGATTATTCTATGCTTAACGCTTTTTTTACTGGCTTGAAACTCTTGCGGTGTTCACTGATCACTCCGTGTTGCTCAATCGCTTCAAAGTGCGCTTTAGTTGGGTAACCTTTGTGCTTCGCGAAGCCAAATTGTGGATGAAGTTTATCCAACTCTTCCATCTCTTGGTCACGCACGACTTTGGCAATAATTGAAGCCGCACTGATTTCGGCAACACGTAGATCGCCTTTTACTACAGCTTGAGCATCCATTGGCAGCTCCGGACAACGGTTACCATCAATCAACACCAAATCAGGTTGAACCTGTAACCCCGCCACTGCACGCTGCATCGCAACCATAGTCGCCTGCAAAATATTCAGTTGATCGATTTCTTCAGGAGAACAACGCCCGACCGCCCACACCAATGCTTTTTCTTTGATTTCAGGAAGCAACGCCATGCGTTTCTTTTCGGTCAATTTTTTCGAATCGTTCAACCCTTCAATAGGATTGTTAGGATCAAGGATAACCGCAGCGGTGACGACGTCTCCCACCAAAGGGCCACGTCCGACCTCGTCGACTCCGGCCACAAGCTGATAACCTTGCGGATATTCAAACGGAGGGAGTTCAACTTTGGTTTTGGTCGCTTTTGGTTTAACAGCCATGATAAATCTCTATTTTTCAATCAGTTTTAGAACCGCGTTTGCGGCTTGTTGATCCGCATCTTTACGGATCCAATGATGCATTTCCGTAAACTTATCTAACATCGGTTTATTGTCGCTTTCCAATAAGCGAGAAACCTCAGTAAACAAATTGTCTGGTGTGCACTCATCTTGTAGATATTCTTTGACGAGCTCATCATCCGCCAAGATATTCGGCAATGACACATACTTCGTTTTCAATAGACGTTTAGCTAAGAAAGCAGTAAATGCATTCACACGATAACCCACCACCATTGGACGCTTGAGAAGCATACACTCCAACGCTACGGTACCGGAGGCCAACATCACAGCATCGGATGCGGTGATGACGTTGCGTGCGGTGTCATCAACTAACTTGAAGTCCAACTCTGGCGCTAGCTCTTTCCATGCTTGTTCAAACTGCTCACGGCGTTTTTGATTAACAAGCGCGACAACAAACCCCAGTTCTGGAAATTTTTTATGGAGTAACTTGCAGGTTTCAATAAACGGCTCTGAGAGCATTTTTAACTCGCTACCACGACTGCCTGGCAGGACAGCAAGCCACTTTTTATCTTGTTCTAAACCAAGCAACTCACGTGCAGGCGCTTGTTCTGATTCTAGTGGGATGGCATCAGCCAAGGTATGACCAATGAACTCGCAAGGTACATTAAATTTGTCGTAGAACGCTTTCTCAAACGGAAGAAATGCTAGCACCAAGTTCGTTGCCGCTTCTATTTTAAAGATGCGCTTCTGACGCCAAGCCCAAACAGACGGACTCACGTAATGAACGGTTTTAATGCCCGCTTGCTTGAGGTCAAGCTCCAGGCGTAAGTTGAAGTCAGGAGCATCGATCCCGATGAAAACATCAGGCGGATTCTGAGTAAAATACTGAACGAGCTCAGCTTTCACTTTAAGAAGTCTCGGTAAGCGGCCTAAAACCTCGACTAATCCCATCACCGCAAGCTCTTCCATATCAAACAGAGACTCGCAACCTTGGGCTATCATTTTCGGACCACCAATGCCTACGAACTCTGCGTCTGGATATTGTTGCTTTACTGCTTTGATAAAGCCTTCACCTAGCGTATCGCCAGACAATTCTCCGGCAATGATGCCAATACGTAATGGTCTTTCCATATCTACTTCGCTATTTTTCCTGTGCGCTATGGATAACGGTTTGCCTTATCCATAAAACACAAAAAGATCGTAACCTCAAATTCGGTCACGATCTTTTTATTTATTGGTTCATTCGCCAATTAACGAATAATGCCACGTTCCGTCGTTTCCAGAATATCTGAGAAACGCTTCACTGCTGGCCACTCTTGAGCCATTTCAGCTAGAATAGGCTTCACTTCTTCTAGCGTCTTACCTGAACGGTAGATTTCTTTATACGCTTTTTGTAGCGCACGAATCTCTGGTTTCTCAAAGCCATTACGCTTCAAGCCAACAAGGTTCAAGCCGAAAGGTGTGGCGTGGTTACCTTGCGCGAGTACGTAAGCTGGGACATCTTGCACCACTGCTGAGCAGCCGCCAATGTATGCGTAAGCGCCCACTGTACAAAACGGGTGAATCGCAGACAGTGCCATCACACCAGCATAATCATCAACAGTAACGTGACCACCAAGAATCGAGTTATTACCGATATGAGTGTGGTTACCAATAACAACATCATGCGCAACGTGTGCATTCACACACAATAAGTTGTCATCACCAATGATCGTGGTTGCTTTGTCCTGCACTGTGCCGCGGTGAACTTGGACCGCTTCACGAATGACGTTACGGTCACCGATAACCACAGTTGTGTCTTCACCACCGTATTTTTTGTCTTGGTTTTCTTCGCCGATGACAGCATGTGGGAAAATACGGTTATCTTTGCCAATAGTCGTGTGACCTTTGATCACAACGTGAGACATCACTTCTGTGCCTTCACCAATTTCAACCGTAGAGGTGATGTACGTAAAAGGACCTACTGTTACGTTAGCACCAATTTTGGCGCCCTCTTCTACCACCGCTGCCGGGTGGATTTTAGCGGTTTCATGAATCATATTAAAACTCTCGACGAGCACACTTCAGTTCTGCAGAACATACCACTTCGCCGTCAACTTTTGCTACACCGCTAAATGCAGCAATGCCGCGACGTTCTTTCAGAAATTCTACCTCAATAACCAATTGGTCGCCCGGAACCACTGGTTTACGGAATTTCGCGCCGTCTACGCTTGCAAAGTAGTACAGTTCATTTTCTGTTGGTGCACCAAATGATTTAAATGCAAGTAAGCCTGTTGCCTGAGCCATTGCTTCTAAAATCAAAACACCTGGGAATACTGGTAGTTGAGGAAAGTGACCTGTGAACTGAGGTTCGTTAACCGACACGTTTTTAATCGCGTGAAGGTACTTCTCTTCTTGGAAGTCTATCACTCGGTCGATCAATAAGAATGGGTAGCGATGAGGTAGTAGCTCTTGAATTTCAGAGATGTTCATCGTTTTCTTTTCAGTAGTCAAAGTCGTCTTCCTATATCAATTTTTTGCCGCCAAGATGGCAAACGTGGCAACAGGTCGTAAAGCCGAATCGCTTTGCAATATACTAGCAAAATACGCACCATCTTGGAGTTAAATCTACTTAGAGCGCGTCATTATAGAAGAAAAAGACCCGCATTTCGCGAGTCTTCGTACAGAATATGGAACTAGAGCCTGTTAGCTTTCACGTTAAATACAGAGCGAAAGATAACTTGTTCTAAATTTCTTCTTTCTGTTCCAGCTGTTTTTCAACCGCTTTTAGGCGCTTATTCATCTCATCAATACGGTGAACTCGAGTTGCAGTTTTACGCCACTCTCTGTTCGTTTGTAGTGGAATACCTGATGAGTAAAGGCCTTTTTCTTCGATACTGCGCATTACCATGCCCATACCTGTAATCGCCACACCATCTGCGATAGTGATATGGCCATTCAGAACAGACGCGCCGCCAATCTGGCAGTACTTACCAATTTTTGTACTGCCTGCGACAATAGTACCACCAGGCATCACGGTACCATATCCGATCTGCACGTTGTGCGCGATTTGAAGTTGGTTATCCAGAATGACATTGTCTTCAATGATAGTATCTTCGAGTGCACCGCGGTCAATCGTAGTACAAGCACCAATCTCAACGCGGTTACCGATACGCACTGAACCAAGCTGAGGAATTTTGATCCACTCGCCTTTGTCATTCGCATAACCGAAGCCATCAGAGCCAATGACGGTACCCGATTGAACGAGACAGTCATCACCCAATGACACTTCATGATAGATAGTGACATTAGCCCAAAGCTTAGTGTTATTCCCTAGCTTGGCGTTCTTACCGATAAAACAACCAGCGCCAACGCTTACGTTATCGCCGAGTTCTACGCCCGTTTCAATCACAGCGTTAGCGCCGATTGTAACGTTCTCACCCATCTTAACGTCGCCGGCAATCACAGCACTTGTTGCAATATCGTCTGCCGGTGTTGGTGTGGTATCCATCGCTTGGACCACACGAGCAAATGCGACATAAGGGTCTGAAACCACTAGCGCACTTCCAACGCATTGATCTTTATGCTCAGCCTTTACCATAACAACGGTAGCTTGGCACTCAGAAAGGTGTTTTGCGTATTTTGGGTTAGACAAGAAGGTTACGTCACCTTCTTGTGCTTTATCCATTGGGGCAACACGGCTTACAACGAGAGACTCGTCACCAAACAGCTCACCCCCGGTAATTGTCGCCAATTCGGCTAATGTTAATGTCTTCATAACTTCTTATTTTAGAGCTTTAATTACGTCTTCAGAGATATTGTATTCTGGCTTGCCGTACTGCAAAGCAGAGATATCAATCACAAGATCGTAACCATTTTTGTCTGCGACTTTCTTAACTGCATCTTGAATCGTTTTGAAAAGCTTCGCTTTTTCTTCAGCTTCACGACGCGCACTTGCTTTTTCAAGTGCTTGTGCTTTCACTTTGTACTCGCTGTCTAGCTTCGCGATATCGATACGTAGCTTTTCAACTTCGTCTTGACCCAAAAGCTCGCCGTCACGTTGTAGCTTCTCAATCTTTGTTTTAGCTTGTGCTTGGATTGACTTCAGTTCATCAGCTTTGCTTTTGAAGTCTTTCTGCATTTTTTGTAGTACAACTTCACGTTGAGGAAGAGCTTGAAAAACTTGAGCTGTATTTACGTAAGCAATTTTCTGTGCAGCTTCTGCCGCATTTGCAAACATTGAAGAGCTCAGTACAAGAAGGCCAATCCCAGCCGCTTTGATCATTTTATTCAAAATATTTTCCTCTTTAGAAAGTTCTACCGATAGTGAATGTGAAGAACTCTTCATCATCGCCATCAAATTTCTTAATTGGTTTCGCTAGTGAGAAGACTAGTGGCCCCATTGGAGACATCCACTGCAACGCCGCACCGTAAGAAGAGCGGTAGTTGGTTGGATCTGAGTAATCGTAGTAGTAACGGTCACCATATTCCGCACCTGAATCGCGGTAGTCAAACTCCGTATCCCAAACACTTGCCATATCAAAGAAGATACTGGTACGAATTTGGTTTTGTACTTCTTCTGATGCAAATGGTGTTGGGACAATCAACTCAACACTTGCTAGCGCTACGGCGTTACCACCAACAGAGTCATCTGTTGCTGTATCTGCGCCATTGTTTGAACCAGATGTATCACGGTAAACCGCTTTAGGACCAACAGAGTTTGAGCCAAAGCCACGAAGCGATGTAAAGCCACCTGCGTAGTAGTTTTCGTAGAATGGGAACAAGTTATCGTTGCCATCCGTTTGACCGTAACCATTACCGTAACCTAAGCGGCCACGGAACAAGAGGGTAAACTCATGCTTTTTAGTCAATGGCACATACTGACGAACATCGTACTGCATTTTGAAGTATTGAACGTCAGAGCCAGGTACGGTCATTTTATAGAATGCACGCTGATGGTTACCTGCCGTAGGGAAGTAGCCACGGTTTAAGTTATTACGTGTCCAAGAGATATTGAAGTCGAAGTCGTTTGTGTTCAACGCTCCACTAGAATCAATGTTGTCTGCTTGTGCTCGTAAGAACTGCTCTACCTGCAAGTAAGGCGATAAGTTACCGATCTTGTTGTGCGTATAACCGACACCGAATTCAAAACGGTTCAACTCATCGAATGGGAAGCCCCACGTTAAGCTCGCGCCATAGCTTTCGTTGGTATAGTCAACGATATTGGCTTCTTTCGCTTCAAATTCGTTATAGAAAACCTTACCACCCAAGCTTACACCGTCTAAGTTCCAGTACGGATCACGGTAATCAAGACTGATGTTTTTCTGGTAGTCATTCATCATCGCGTTGATACCAACACGGTTACCGCTACCAATAAAGTTATCTTGTTGCAGGCCAACCTGGAAGCTCACACCCGATTCTGTACCGTAGCCAACACCGAAGTTAACGCTACCAGAGTTCGCTTCTTTGACAGAATAAACTAGGTCAACTTGATCATCACTACCAGGAACTCGAACCGTCTGTACTTCAACATTTTCAAAGTAGCCCAAACGATTTAGACGAGTTTTACCCGTTTCAATCGATTTCGAGTTCAACCAACTGCCTTCCATCTGACGCATTTCACGACGAAGGACTTCATCTTTGGTTGAGTTATTACCCGTGAAGCGAATATCACGAACATAAATTCGGTTACCCGGGTCTACGTTAACGACCAAAGAAACTTCTTGATTCTCGTCGTCAAACTCTGGAATGGTATTCACTTGAGGATAAGCATAACCAGACTCACCAAGCACACGCTTAATCCCTTCTTCCATTGAAGTAACCAACGAGCCGTTGTATGTCTCATTGTCTTCAAATGGCACAAGTCTTTCGAACGTCGCTTCCTCGCCAATCAAATCACCACGGAACTTCACGTTCTTAACGGTGTAAACCTCGCCCTCTTCTAGACCAAGAGTAATGTATACCCCTTTCTTGTCAGGAGAGATTGCAACTTGTGTCGAATCAACGTTAAATTTTAAGTAACCACGATCCAGGTAGAATGATTTGAGTGCTTCAATATCACCTGCAAGGACTTGCTTTTGATACTTTTCATCAGAAAGGAAATTCCACCACGGCACATCAACATTTAAGTTAAAGCGCGAAAGCAGTTCTTCATCACTGAACACTTCATTACCGATAAAGTTGATTTGCTGAATTTTTGCCGACACACCTTCAGTAAAGACAAACTTAAGGTCAGAACGATTACGTGGTAGTGGAGTCACCACCGCTTTTACTGTTGCGTTGTATTTACCTACGCTGTAGTAAAAGTCTTCTAAGCCTTTTTCAATGTTGCTTAGCGTGGTGCGGTCAAGCGCTTCACCTTCACGAACGCCAGACGCGTTCAGGTTTTCTTGTAGCTGCTCGTCCTTGATTGCTTTGTTACCTGAAAAAGAGATGCTTGCAATGGTAGGACGTTCTTTGACTTGAACCATCAGAACACCACCGTCACGCAACACTTTCACATCTTCAAAGTTACCAGATGCATACAGGGCGCGGATAATTTCTGCAACATCGCCTTGGCCAATGGTATCACCGACACGTACAGGCATTTTCAACAATGCAGCACCCAGTGCTACACGCTGCAATCCATCGATTTCAATATCTTGAACTACGAAGTTCTCTGCTCCATTTGCAGATACACTGGTCGCCAGTAAACTTGCAAATAGAATTCGCTTAATCGCCATACTTGTTCTAATTATTCCTTGCTACTGCTTTTGTCTCTGAACTATCACAGACGAGTAAAATCATTAAATAGCGCTAACGCCATGAGCGAGAAGATGATCGCACCACCAATTCTAAAGCCCATTTCCTGCACTTTCTCAGGAACAGGACGTCGAATGACTGCTTCAATTGCAAAAAACAACAAATGACCGCCATCCAACATTGGTAAAGGAACGAGATTAATAATACCTAGGTTAACACTAATTAGAGCGAGAAAACCTAAAAAGTAGACCAAACCATAATCTGCTGTCGCGCCTGCGCCTTTGGCTATTGATATTGGTCCACTCAGATTATTCAGACCAACGTCTCCAACAATAAGCTTCTTAAGCATGCTGATTGTCAAACCAATGACTTGGCCAGTTTTGTCTACTGCTTTACCTATTGACTCGAATACACCAAACTGAAGATCGAAGCGATAACTTTCTGGCCATTCTGCGACTTTAGGTGCAATACCTGCAAAACCAACGACTTCTTTGTTAGCTAGCTCACGGCTACCGGGCGTCAGCGTCAATGTTTGCTCATAACCCTGACGTAACACCGTCAATTCAAGCGGTGTATCAGGATTAGAACGAACCGCTTCAACTACTTGCTTCCATTCGGTCACGCGTTGTTGACCAATTGCGACAACCTCATCACCTGGAAGCACACCGGCTTTTTCCGCCGCTCCACCTTGCGAGACCTGCTCGATAACTCGATACACCTCCGGTGTATACGGAGTAAAACCTAACGACTGCATCGCTGACTGAGTTTCTGGGTCGAACTTCCACTCACGTAAATCGAGCGTTTTCGTTACTTCTGAACCAACTTCATTCGCTGACGTTAGTGTTACCGTCATCAAATCATCGCCAATATGAGAAATCAATCCCATATTTACTGATTCCCAATCCGGAGTTTTGATACCAGATATCGATTTAAGTTCCATTCCAGATTCAATTCCAGCTTCCGCAACAATCGAATTGGGCGTAACTTCACCAATTACAGGCTTAACAGCCGGGATACCAATTAGAAATACCAGCCAATAGGCAAAAATTGCGAAAAGAAAATTAAAGATGGGGCCAGCCGCAACAATAGAGGTTCGCTTCCATAACGGCTTCTTATCAAACGCTAGGTGCTTCTCATGTTCTGGCACCTCATCGACACGGCTATCAACCATTTTCACATAGCCGCCGAGAGGGATCATTGAGATGCTGTACTCCGTTCCGTCTTTGCCTACTTTACTCCAAATAGACTTGCCGAAACCGATTGAAAACTTTTCAACTTTAACGCCGCAACGGCGAGCAACCCAAAAATGCCCAAATTCGTGCACGGTAACAAGAATGCCCAGTGCGACGATAAAAGAAATGAGATTCCACAATATACCAGTCATCAGCTACGCTCGCGTATGGTTTCTAGGGCAATAGTTCGTGCCATTCTATCTAGCTCGAGCAAGCTTTCCAAGCTATTCGCATTCTCAGCTTTGCAGCTTGCGTTGATTTTATTCAACACAGACTCATTGATGCGAGCAATATCGGTAAAACCTAGTCTGTTATTTAAAAATGCATCAACAGCGACTTCATTAGCTGCATTCAATGCCGTTGTTGCGTGTTGACCTTCATAACAAGCATCAATTGCGAGTTTTAAACATGGGTAACGAGCAAAATCAGGCTGCAAAAACGTCAGCTCACCAACTTTCGTGAAGTCTAGCGGCTTAACCCCAGCTTCCACTCTTGACGGGTATGACATGGTGAGCGCAATTGGCGTCGCCATATCCGCTTCTCCCATTTGTGCCAAGACCGAACCATCACGATACTGAACCATAGAATGAATTACCGATTGAGGGTGAATAACCACCTTCAGTTGTTCGCGAGCAGCATTAAATAGCCACTTAGCTTCGATATACTCAAGGCCTTTATTCATCATCGTGGCAGAGTCAACAGAAATTTTTGGCCCCATCGACCAGTTTGGATGAGCAATCGCCTGCGCGGGTGTCACCTGCTCCAGTTCTGCGATGTCAGTGTAACGGAAAGGACCACCAGATCCAGTCAACAAAATATGAGAAATGCCATGTTCTTGTAAATTGCAACGACCCAGATTGGTTTGTACTTGCTGCGGTAAACATTGGAAAATGGCGTTGTGTTCACTGTCGACGGGAAGTAGCTCTGCGCCAAATTCTTCAACGGCATCAATAAATAGCTGGCCTGACATTACAAGTGCTTCTTTATTTGCCAACAAGACTCGCTTACCTGCTTTCACGGCAGCCATGGTAGGCAATAAGCCAGCGGCTCCTACAATAGCAGCCATTACACTGTCGACCTCGTCCAGCGAAGCAATATGGCATAGCGCATCAACACCACCTAGCACTTCGGTACCTGGCGAAACCGAGTGTAGCTCAGCTTGAAGTTGAGACGCCGCAGCTTTATCTGCCATGACCGCATACTTAGGTTGCCAATGACGACATAAACCGATCATCTTTTCAACGTTAGTGCTTGCCGCTAAGGCAACGACAGAAAACAGATCTGGGTTTTGTTCGACCACTTTAAGCGTGCTTGCACCAATTGATCCAGTAGCACCAAGAATCGTTAACTTTTGCATGTTGTAAGACCGTTAGAAAGCTCAGGAGCGACGACGCCGCTCCTGATAAATTAGAATACGTAGTAAAGAAGAGCAAAAACTGGGAATGCTGCGGTTAGGCTGTCGATACGATCTAGCACACCACCGTGCCCTGGGATAATGTTACTGCTGTCTTTAATGCCTGAGACACGTTTGAACATACTTTCAACCAGATCACCAAGCACTGAAATAACGACAGTCACTAGCGTAATCAGCACCATATGGACAGGGCTAGTGAACTGGATGTCGAACCAATCAGCAAATGCCCACGCTACGATTAATGCCGTGATAATGCCACCAATTAGCCCTTCAATGGTTTTATTGGGGCTTACATGAGGAGCCATCTTACGTTTGCCTAAGCTTTTGCCTGCAAAGTAGGCGCCGCTATCTGCAGCCCATACCAAGAAACAAACGTACAACACAAGCTTTGCGCCGTGGTATGGATCTACAGTGATGTCATACGCTCTGAGAATAATCACACTCCAAAGGAATGGGATTAGTGTCAGAAAACCAAATACATGACGTAAAACAAAATTACTTTGCCAAGATTTCGTCGTTTTGGGGTAAGTAATCGCCATTAAGCTAGCAATAATCCACCAAACAAAACCAATACCCAAGACGACATAATGAGGTGTCGTTAAGTGATTTAGGCTATATGCATCAGGCGAGATGTATAGAAAACTAAGTCCGGTAATAATGATTGCCGGCACAAGGGCAGCAATGCGAGAGTTGCTTCCTGTAAACTGAGTCCACTCCCAAAAACCTAATAGCGTTATTGCAGTTAAAGCGGCAATAAAGCCCATTAGCGGTAATTTAAAAATGCCTAAAATAACCAGGGGAGCTAAAATTAGTGCTGTTATTATTCTCTGTTTCAAACTAACTAGTCCTTATTGAGCTGCCATCAATGCCTTTATTTGTTCACCTGTACAGCCAAAACGACGTTCTCGGTTGATAAACCAAGTCACAGCTTCTACCAAACTGTCTTCATCGAATTCTGGCCAGTACTCTGGTGTAAAGTACATTTCTGCATAAGCCATTTGCCACAACATAAAGTTGCTGATGCGGCACTCTCCACTGGTGCGAATTAAAAGATCCACTTCCGGTAAGTCTGCCATGGTCAAATGCTCAGTGATTAGCTGCTCATTGATATCCTCTACACGAATTTCACCGTTACGTGCTTTTAGCGCTAACGTTTTAGCAGCTTCTGTGATGTCCCATTTACCGCCATAGTTGGCTGCAATGTTGATCACCATACCCGTGTTATCTGCCGTTAGGTTTTCTGCTTCTACAATTTTCTTTTGTAGACGCTCACTAAATCGACTGGTATCACCGATCACGCGCAACCGTAAGTTATTTTTGTGTAGTTTATTTACTTCACTAGACAGGACCGTGATAAACAGTTCCATCAAAAGACCCACTTCTTCCTCCGGACGACGCCAGTTTTCACTACTAAAAGCAAACAGCGTCATGGCTCTAATGCCTAGTTTTGAAGCAGCAGCCACGGTCTTACGAACGGCACTAACGCCTTTTTTATGACCAAATACGCGAGGTTTTCCTTTGGACTTAGCCCAACGGCCATTACCGTCCATAATGATGGCAATATGCTTAGGAAGGGAATCAGAGAAGGCTTGAGAATTTTGCATAGGGAGTTAATTGAGTTCCATCAGTTGGATAGACTAACATAAAAAAACGCTGAGCTGTGAGCACAGCGTTTTCCAACAGTGATGTGTGTGGGAGTATTAAACTTCCATCAACTCTTTTTCTTTTGCAGCAAGAACTTCATCGATCTTCTTAACTGCAACGTCAGTTAGCTTTTGAATTTCGTCTTGTGCTTTACGATCTTCATCTTCAGAGATTTCTTTATCTTTTAGAAGCGCTTTAAGATCGTTGTTTGCGTCACGACGGATGTTACGAACAGCAACACGACCACCTTCAGCTTCACCACGGACGATCTTAACTAGGTCTTTACGACGTTCTTCCGTTAGCGGTGGAAGTGGAACGCGGATGATAGTGCCAGCTGACATAGGGTTTAGACCAAGGTCAGACGTCATGATCGCTTTTTCTACTTTCGGCGTCAGCTCTTTATCAAAAACCGTGATTGCAAGTGTACGTGCATCTTCAGCAATAACGTTTGCTACTTGGTTTAGAGGTGTTGCTGCACCGTAGTATTCTACAGAAATACCAGATAGTAGGCTTGGGTGTGCACGACCTGTACGAATTTTAGAAAGGTTGTTCTTAAGCGCTTCAACGCTTTTATCCATGCGCTCTTGCGCGTCTTTTTTGATTTCGTTAATCACAGTTTCACCTTAAAAATGTCATCTTTCCTGAAGAAAGCCTAAAACGGTTGAGCAAAGCAAGCACCACCCTAACGCTTTGGAGTGGCACCTTAAGCCAAGCTTATTCGTTGATGAGCGTGCCTTCTGCTTCGCCCATTACCACGCGACGTAGTGCGCCTGGCTTGTTCATATTAAATACGCGGATTGGCATTTTGTGGTCACGAGCTAGCGTAAACGCCGCCAAGTCCATAACTTTCAGCTCTTTATCCAGAACTTCTGCATAAGATAGCTTATCATACAGCTCTGCGTCTGGGTTTGCTACAGGGTCAGCAGTAAATACACCATCAACTTTCGTCGCTTTTAGTACGACATCCGCTTCAATTTCGATACCACGTAAACAAGCAGCAGAATCCGTTGTAAAGAACGGGTTACCAGTACCAGCAGAGAAGATGACAACTCGGCCTTGGCGAAGCTCACGGATCGCATCAGCCCAATTATAGTCGTCACATACGCCTTTTAGAGGGATTGCAGACATAACGCGCGCATTTACGTATGCACGGTGAAGAGCATCACGCATCGCTAGGCCATTCATTACTGTAGCAAGCATACCCATGTGGTCACCAACTACGCGGTTCATACCAGCTTCAGCTAGGCCTGCACCACGGAACAAGTTACCGCCACCGATAACTACACCAACCTGAACACCCAGTTCAACCAGTTCTTTAACTTCTTGTGCCATACGATCAAGGACCGCAGGATCAATACCAAAACCGTCTTCACCTTGAAGAGCTTCACCACTCAGTTTTAATAGAATACGTTGATACGCTGGTTTAGGGTTCGTAGTCATGGAGTTTACCTTCCAAAGAGAGTTGTTGATTAACAGTCATGAATAGACACAACTTCAGTTATGGCTATTCATCACGGCTAATCGTTCACTGCTCATAAAAAGACCGCAGCCTTGGCTACGGTCTAATCTTTATACAGTCTCTAAGGATTAACCTTTTTGAGCTGCTGCAACTTCTTCAGCGAAGCTCATTTCTTCTTTCTTCTCGATACCTTCACCTACTTCTAGGCGAACGAACGTAGAAACTGAAGCGCCTTTTTCTTTCAGCATTTCGCCTACAGTTTTCTTAGGCTCCATGATGAAAGCTTGACCTGTTAGAGAGATCTCGCCAGTGAATTTCTTCATGCGGCCAACAACCATCTTCTCAGCGATTTCAGCAGGCTTGCCTTCGTTCATTGCGATTTCAACTTGAACCGCTTTCTCTTTTTCTACTACGTCAGCTGGTACGTCTTCTGGGTTAACGAACTCTGGCTTAGAAGCAGCAACGTGCATTGCAACGTGCTTAAGAGTTTCTGCGTCGCCTTCACCAGCAACAACAACACCGATTTTCTCACCGTGACGGTAAGAAGCGATTGCAGTGCCTTGAACGTATTCTACGCGACGGATAGTGATGTTTTCACCGATTTTAGCTACTAGAGCTACACGTGCGTCTTCGAATTGTGCTTGTAGTTCTTCAACAGAAGCTTTTGAAGCTAGAGCTGCAGCTGCAACTTCTTCTGCGAATGCAGTGAAGTTACCGTCTTTAGCAACGAAGTCAGTTTGGCAGTTAACTTCAAGAAGAACAGCAACGCCGTTTTCTTCTTTGATGATGATTGCGCCTTCAGCTGCAACGTTACCAGCTTTCTTAGCTGCTTTCGCTGCGCCAGATTTACGCATGTTTTCAATTGCTAGTTCGATGTCAGCGTTTGCTTCTACAAGCGCTTTCTTACATTCCATCATGCCAGCGCCAGTACGCTCGCGAAGTTCTTTAACTAGAGCAGCAGTTACAGTTGCCATTCTGTCTTCCTCGTTTGATTCGAAATAAGGTAAAAAACAGGGGCCTAACATTGTCGGCCCCCATTGCTAACTATAACTTAGTTTATGCTACACAAAGGTTTCACATAGACCAAGTGTGACACAGAGCCGCTATTATTCAGCTTCTACGAAACCGTCTTTTTCAGCAACTGCAGCTACGTCTTTGTTACGACCTTCAGATACTGCTGAAGCAGCAGCGTTCAGGTATAGCTGTACAGCGCGGATCGCGTCGTCGTTACCTGGGATTACGTAGTCAACGCCGTCTGGGTTAGAGTTAGTATCTACCACAGCGTATACTGGAATACCTAGGTTGTTAGCTTCTTTAATTGCAATGTGTTCGTGATCAGCGTCGATTACGAATAGAGCGTCTGGTAGGCCGCCCATGTCTTTGATACCACCAAGAGATTTCTCTAGCTTCTCCATTTCGCGAGTACGCATTAGAGCTTCTTTCTTAGTTAGTTTGTCAAAAGTACCGTCTTGAGATTGAGTCTCTAGTTCTTTTAGACGCTTGATAGACTGACGAACTGTTTTGTAGTTTGTAAGCATACCGCCTAACCAGCGGTTGTTTACGTAAAACTGGTTGCTTGCGATTGCAGCTTCTTTAACAGCTTCAGATGCAGCGCGCTTAGTACCTACGAATAGAACCTTACCTTTCTTCTCGCCAACTTTAGCTAGTTCAGCTAGAGCGTCGTTGAACATTGGTACAGTTTTTTCTAGGTTGATGATATGAACTTTGTTACGAGCGCCAAAGATGAATGGCTTCATTTTTGGGTTCCAGTAACGAGTCTGGTGACCGAAGTGAACACCAGCTTTTAGCATATCGCGCATTGATACAGTTGCCATTTTAAAATCCTCTATGGGGTTAGGCCTCCACATTCCCCATAACTCCGACCAAGCTTCTGCTCAGCACCCCGGAATATGTGACGGAATGTGTGTGATTTAAAGATAAAAGGTTATTCGGATGAAGCTTGCTTCGCCGCTTAACTTTGCTAAACGAAGAGAACAGTCCTCTATTCCGGCGCGCTTTATACCATATTTTAGCTCACTGTGGCTAGTAAAAATTATTTCTTCACCGAGCCACTTTCTCCTATTTATAAGCAAAACTTTAAACATATGATCGAATTAAGAATGATGCATATTCCTATCTAACTTGGGTTAACGCCCCGATGTCTGATAGAATGCGGCCATTCGCACGTTTACGTGCTTAGGAATAAGTAGAGAAAACCAATGTCAATCAAGATTAAAACTGCTGAAGAAATAGAACGCATGCGCATTGCGGGCAAGCTAGCCGCAGAGATTCTAGAAATGATCGAACCACACATCAAAGTTGGTGTGACGACAGAAGAGTTAAACAAAATCTGTCATGAGTACGCTCTAGAAAAAGGTGCATACTCTGCTCCGCTTGATTACCATGGTTTCCCTAAGTCGATCTGTACTTCAATCAACCATATCGTATGCCACGGTATTCCAGCGGAAAAAGACGAAATCGGTAGCAACGGCCAAATGAAGCCGGCGGTACTAAAAGATGGTGACATCTTAAACGTTGATATTACCGTAATCGTTCCAAATGATGAGAATGCCGATCTGAGCGTGCGTCCTCAGGGTTACCATGGTGACACTTCTAAGATGTTCCTAGTCGGTGATGTTTCGCCTGCAAACAAACGTCTGTGCATGGTAGCTCAAGAAGCACTGTACGTTGGTATGCGTACCGTTAAGCCAGGTTCAACGGTTGGTGACATCGGTACAGCTATCGAGAAGTACATCAAAGAGAATAACAAGAACAATCCTCGCAACAAGTTTTCTATTGTGAAAGACTTCTGTGGCCACGGTATCGGCGATGAGTTCCATGAAGAACCACAAGTGGTTCATTACAAGAACAAAGACCGCCGCGTATTAAAAGAAGGCATGTGCTTTACTATTGAGCCGATGATTAACGCAGGTAAATTTGGTTGCTCTGTTGATGCACAAGATGACTGGACTGTTTACACGGGCGACGGCAAGAACTCTGCGCAATGGGAACATACCATTGTTGTAACAAAAGAAGGTTGTGAAGTACTGACGCTTCGTAGCGACGATACGATTCCTCGCCTAATGAAAAACGTGTAAAGCTGACGACCACTCGTTGTTTACTATATCCCTGCTTCGGCGGGGATATTTTTTATCTGCCGCAAATTTGTTAGATTGTTATTAGATTAGCTTGCACGGATGGCAAATATGACACTTCAGTCCCCTCTTACCTTTTCCGATGAACAAATCAATATCGGTGAACTCAAACAAGAATTAGAGAAGTTTAGCTCTAATCAAAACCAAGAGTTTCTCAATCATCATCCGGTAACAAGCTTGGTTTTAGCCAGAGCTGAATATATGGATCTGCTTCTCAATCGTTTGTGGCAACATTTTGGTTTCAAGGATATTTACAACATTTCCCTGGTTGCCGTTGGTGGCTACGGACGAGGCGAGCTGCATCCGCTCTCCGATATCGATATTTTGATTCTGTCGAACAATAAACTGCCAACCGCGTTAGAAGCAAAAATCAGCGAATTCATTACGCTGTTGTGGGATTTAAAACTCGAGGTCGGACACGCTGTTCGCACCGTTACTGAATGTGCTGAAATTGGTAAAGCCGATCTAACGGTCGCGACAAACCTGCAAGAAGCGCGATTGCTGTGTGGAAGCGAGGACACCTTTCAGGCACTGAAGAAAGTCGTGTTATCAGACTCTTTCTGGCCAAGTGAGACGTTTTACCGCGCTAAAATTCAAGAGCAGCGCGAACGCCATGCACGTTACCACGACACGACCTACAACTTAGAACCGGACATTAAATCAACCCCTGGCGGGCTGCGCGATATTCATACATTAAGCTGGGTCGCTCGACGTCACTTTGGTGCTACTTCATTGTTGGAAATGAGCCGATACGGATTTTTAACTGACGCAGAATACCGAGAATTGGTTGAATGTCAGGACTTCCTTTGGAGAGTACGTTTCGCTCTGCACATGGAGCTTCGCCGCTATGACAACCGCTTGACCTTTGCTCATCAAGCACAAGTTGCGGAAAATCTAGGCTACGTCGGAGAAGGCAACCGAGGCGTAGAAATGATGATGAAAGAGTTCTACCGCACGCTTCGTCGTGTGGCAGAGCTCAATAAAATGCTACTCAAACTCTTTGACCAAGCGATCATTAATGGTGGGGCGACAGAAAGTGCCGAGATTCTCGATACGGACTTTCAACGTCGCGGTTCTTTAATTGAAGCGCGGAAACCCGCATTGTTCCAAGCTCGCCCAGAAACTATTCTGGATATGTTCTTACATATTGCTAACGACTCAACTATTGAAGGGGTGAGCCCACCAACGCTGCGTCAACTTCGCACCGCTCGCCGTCGGCTCAACAAGTTTTTGCACACCATTCCTGCTGCGCGTGAAAAGTTCATGGCGTTATGTCGTCACCCTAATGCTCTGCACAAAGCATTCAGCCTAATGCACCGATTAGGGGTTATGGCGGCCTATTTACCGCAATGGAGTCAGATTGTTGGTCAAATGCAGTTTGACTTATTCCATGCCTACACCGTTGATGAACACAGTATTCGCTTACTTAAACACATCAACACTTTTAGTGACCCAGAAAATCATGCGAAGCACCCTATTTGCTGTGACGTCTACCCACGGATGCAAAAGAAAGAGCTGCTGATTATTGCCGCTATTTTCCACGATATCGGGAAAGGTCGTGGCGGCGATCACTCAATTATCGGTGAAGGAGAAGCGTACGACTTCTGCATTGAGCATGGCTTATCGAAGCCCGAAGCGAAACTTGTCGCTTGGTTGGTAAGACATCATCTATTAATGTCTGTCACCGCACAGCGCCGAGACATTTATGATCCCGATGTCATTACCGAGTTTGCCAAAAAAGTCAGAGACGAAGAATCTCTCGATTATCTTGTATGCCTGACAGTTGCAGATATTTGTGCAACCAACCCAGAACTTTGGAATGCTTGGAAACGAACTTTACTTGCAGAGCTGTATTACTCCACACAACGTGCTTTACGCAGAGGGCTAGAGAATCCTGTCGATGTGCGTGAGCGAATTCGCCACAATCAACAAATGGCCTCCGCAATGCTGCGCAAGGAGGGGTTTGCCGCGCGCGAAATTGAAGTATTGTGGCAACGCTTCAAAGCTGACTACTTCCTTCGTCATACTCATACGCAAATCGCGTGGCACTGCGAACACTTACTTCGCATGGAAGATCCGACTAAGCCTTTGGTATTGATCAGTAAAAAAGCCACTCGTGGCGGCACTGAGGTGTTTGTATATACGAAAGACCAGCCTGCTTTATTTGCGACGGTCGTGGCGGAGTTAGATAGGCGTAATTTTAATGTACACGACGCGCAAATCATGACCAGCAAAGATGGGCACGTGATTGATACCTTTATGGTACTCGATCAACATGGCGAAGCGATCGATGAGTCTCGTCACGCCGCGGTGATTAAACACCTCACTCATGTACTGGAGGCAGGCCGACCAACCAAGATTAAAACGCGCCGTACTCCGAACAAACTTCAGCACTTTAACGTGAAAACCAAAGTCGACTTCTTACCAACCAAAGGTAAAAAACACACTTTAATGGAGTTTGTCGCGCTAGACACACCAGGGCTGTTGGCCAAAGTAGGCCGTACGTTTGCTGATTTAAATATCAACCTTCACGGTGCCAAAATCACCACCATTGGTGAGCGAGCAGAAGAC
Organism: Vibrio sp. Vb1980; assembly: GCF_033338615.1. NCBI lineage: Bacteria > Pseudomonadati > Pseudomonadota > Gammaproteobacteria > Vibrionales > Vibrionaceae > Vibrio > Vibrio sp. Vb1980. The sequence goes on along the minus strand of NZ_JAWOSZ010000012.1, from coordinate 101,036 downwards.
TTGTTTATTTTAACCAGTGATGCAGGGGGAAGATTAAGTGAAGAACAGCAAGATGAGCTAAGAGAGAGATTGATCGAAAAGTTATCTGATGAGGTCGCAGCTTAGATCAAACCTGCCAATCTTTTCGGTTCAGGGCGAGAGCGATCTTGCCCACAAGTTAAGCATTTTGGCTAAATATCAGCTATCTAGCTCATACATAGGCTGCTACAGTTATATCAATATCAATTCGATGTAATAGAGGTAGCCTATGTATCCCCACCTCACTGGTTTGGGTATTCACGACCCTAAGCAGATTGAACGTTATTCCCTACGCCAAGAAGCACACAAAGACGTACTCAAGATCTATTTCCACAAGCAAAAAGGCGAACTATTCGCTAAAAGCGTTAAATTCAAATACCCACGCCAAATCAAAAATGTTCTTGTTGATAGTGGCAGTCACAAATATAAAGAAGTAACGGAAATCAACCGTAACCTCACATTAGTCATTGATGAACTGAATAAAATCACTAAGCCAACGAAACAACCTGAGGTTGATGTAAAAGAGAAAATTCTTTCAGACCTTCGTCATTTAGAAAAAGTCGTTTCGAGTAAGATCGCAGAGATCGAAGCGGATCTTGCAAAACTAAAGTAAACGTTAAGTCTTAAATTTTAAAAAAGGGTTAGCATTGATGCTAACCCTTTTTATTTGTACCCAATCATTATCTAGATCTAACTGCGCCGATTATCGGTTGATCATCGATTCATCCCACTCAAATCGAGTAAACAATTGCTGCCAAGTCTCATCAATATTGGCCGTCATGACAATCTCTTGATCGGTAAATGGATGAACGAACCGTAACTCTGAAGCATGCAGTAGCAAACGATGAGAATCAAACTCTGTGCGATACAGCTTGTTGTGCTTTCCATCCCCGTGCGTTGTATCACCCACGATCGGATGGCGTAGATGTGCCATATGACGACGAAGTTGGTGCTTACGCCCCGTTTTAGGTTTCATTTCAACTAAGCAATAACGCGTTGTAGGAAATTTACCCGTCGAATAGGGAACTTCCACCTTAGCCAACGGTTTATATTCCGTCACCGCTTCTTGCGCTTCTTTTTCTTGTGAAGCGAACTTATCCGCAATCTTGTCTAACTCGACTTTGAGCGCGTAATCTAAGACGCCCTCTTCCTCAATCCAACCGCGTACTATCGCGTGGTACGTCTTTTCCATTTTATGTTCAGCAAACATCGGCATGACTTGTGACGCGACTTCACTCGACAACGCAAACACGAGCACACCAGATGTTGGACGATCCAGACGATGCAATGGGAACACATGCTGACCAATTTGGTCGCGCAAAGTTTGCATGACCAATTGAGTTTCGTGTTTATCTAACCAACTGCGATGCACTAACATGCCGGCAGGCTTGTTGACCGCTACAAAATATTCATCCTGATAAACGATCTCCAGCTCAACTGGTTCTGAAGATCGCGCTATTTCTTGTTCTAGCATTCGTTTACTTACACAGTTCGTCAATGGTTCGGATTGTAACAAGCAGCTCTGCGAACTGCGGTTCCTGCTTCCACGCTTCTGAAAAATAGGGCTCGAGAGAAAACCCTCTTGGCAATGGTTGGTTGTTTTCCACTAGCACGTGCATTCTGTCTATAAAGATCCACTGCAACCACTCATGAGGATGCAATGTATCAATCGCAAATGGCTCCACGCTTTGTAAGGCTTGCTCTGAAGGCCTAGTGTGTTGCCACAACTTATGTTCTTTAAGCTGCGTTTCAAGTTGGTGAAGTAAGTCGACCAATTGAGTATTTGTTACCATTAATTCTATCTCGAACCTTGAATTAGCCGAGAATGATACCATTTCTTGTGAAAAGAACGTTAGGACGTCGTATTTAATGGAAAACATTCAAACCCTCACTCAACTGTTGAACAACAGCCGCTGTGATTATCAAATCTTCGATCTTGGTCGTCGTATCAAAACCATCGCTAAGAAAGAGTTTGCCGATGTAGAAAAAGGTCAAGCACCGTACCCATTCCCAATGCAGCGTAAAGCACACCTTGCCATCGCTTATTGGAATGAACAAAAGCAACCTTGGATTTGGTTTCTAAAGTTTGAATTGGACGAGCGCGGTTTGTTAAAGCAATCAGATATCGGCAATTTCATTAAATACGTAGTGGAAGCCATGGGAACACGCCTCAATGGTGATATCTCTGAAGAGCAACAGCAAAAGCTGTCTAATAACCCATATACGTTCAAACCTTCCGAAGACAAAATGGCCGTGTTTCATAGCCAGGTCCGCGCGAACCTCGATCTTCCTACCAGCCAATATTATGAGCACACTCAGCATTACTTTTCAGGTGGTTTAGGCTGGGATAATTGGCAAACCGTAGGTCTGCAAGGGATCACCGACATGGCCGCTCGTTTGGACAAAGAGCAAAACGGGGTAATGATACGCAAAGCGTTGAACCACCTACCAAATGAGCCACTTTATGCCCTATTAGGTGCGCTTGAGCATGTAGAGCTTCAAGAGCGTTTAGCAGAACGTATCGCGGAAAAGGCACAGCAAGAAATCGCAAGTAGCGAACCTGATCTCTTCCTACTTTCAGCACTTATCCGAGCCCTTGCTGGTGCGCCAACAGAAGTCGCCTCTCCAGTATTAGATGCGATATTGCATAGCCCTCGTTTAAGCCATCAGGAGGTATTGATTGGTGTGGCGGGTCGCGCTTGGCACTTACTCGCCAATGAAAAGGTAGCAGAACAGTTTTTGCTGCGTTTAGCTCAAACCGGTAATCAAGCCCTATTTAATCAGTTATTTGCCGATTTAGTGATGCTGCCAGAGTTAAGAATGGTGTTATTGCCTTTGCTGCATTCAAACCCATCAGAGGAACTAGCAAATGCGCTAGTAAGCTTACAACAAGCAACAAAAAGCTAAGAAAGGTTCAGGAATGATTGGTGATCTTTTAGCAATTTTAGGGCTCTGCTTTTTCTGTTACCTGTTTTGGCAACAGCGTCGCCAAGCCGAACTCGCAAAAGCGGCCATCACGCGTAAATGTGAGCAATTGGATCTCCAATTAATCAGCATCGCCTTTGGTGCCCATAAACTAAAAACGCCAGACGGAGTCTGGCGTTGGCATACGGTGTATCAATTTGAGTTTTCATCTCTTGGTGACGATTGCTACCAAGGAGAGTTAACCATGGTCGGTTTCAGGCCGCAGAACTTTCACCTACCACCGCATCGCTTGTAAATTCCATTTCAAAGTAAGGACCATATATATCCTTACTTTTTTTGTTTCAACAAATCCCAGCTTTTTCAGTACTGCCATAGAAGCTTGATGATTGCTATTCACGTTAGCTTTCACCTTATTCAAGCCCAATTCACGGCACGCTTTGGGGAAAAATGCTTTTAGTGCTTCTGTTGCTAACCCTTTACCCCAATATGCTTTATCAAAAATAAACCCTAATTCAGGTTCGGAATCGAGATTAGCAATGAACACGTGCCCCATATAGTCACGACTGGTGCTCTCTAGCACTGCCATACTATAAATGTTCTCATCATCCAGTATTTTCTCAAACATCTGTTTGGCAGACGCAACTGTATACGGACCATTCAATTCAGCACGGTTTTTCGCACAGCAATTCAGCATGACGAATTCTAGTTGCAACGACTCATTGTAGGGTAGAAGAAGCATTCTTCTGGTTACTATGGCCACATCTGTTCCTTGATTACAACAAACTTAATCTATCCGCAGATCACAAACTCGATGAGCTGAACATGCTCAATGATTGCGGGCATAACACCTTGTAGAGAAGCCGAAAGTTAAACCAACTGGTTGGAAAGGGTATTGATCTGAGTTGTTTTTTATTAAGTGTTATTAGGAATTTATATATTTTGTGATATTGATATCCCCAAGTAACATCGAGATGCTTAATTCAATGAGAGCACTGGATATCGTTTTTATATAAGAAAGACCCCGACACATAAGTATCGGGGTCATGGTCTTACTCGCAGCAGTCCGGCTACTAAAAGTGCTCCATGCATCATCCATAATAGTGGCTGATTCCGTCAGCTTATTCCTTACGTCGCCGTCCTAGCGGTGTCCTTATTATCCTGACTGCTAACATTCCTCGTTAGCACACGTCACTTGTTCCTTGAGCGGTGTCCCTTGCATCTTCCTGATGCTGTCCATAACCTCAATCCTAGAGGGGTCCATTGTCTATCCTTAGTCATCAACATCCTATTGATGATCGTATCCTTACAATGTCCTACGCTCCATGCTTGATTAATCATCCTGACCAACCAAATCGTCTTCCTGACGATAACCAAATCCTTGGTGCTTTCCTGTTCCATGTCTGCTTCCTGCTGACAACTCTCAATTTACGCCTTTTCCAAAAATAGACAATCTATCCAAGATAAATATTTGGCTCTCACATTGGTTAACAAGTTGTTAAATCATTATTTATCAGAAACTTAAGCTCTTCAGCTTCTCTTTTTCCGCTTACGAAATCGTTTTCTCTCACAACCTATGTAAGAGATCTCTCACACTACACTCTCCAAAATGCCATTCGCCAAATTAGCGCACTCAACGTATGATGATAGATATATCGTTGTTAAGGATTAAAAATGTTAACTCAAGACGTTACTAAAGAATTAGAAGCGGCAATGGAACAGTTGCAACAACAAGGAAAAGAGCCAACCGTAGCGTTAGTGAAAGCACGCTTGAAAACGCCAGTTCCAATGCCAGCATTAATCACCGCAATAAAAAGTTGGAAGAGTGCTCAACGCGTACCCAAGGTTGAAATCGCAGCACAACACCACACCGATAATGATCGTCTTGAAGCCCTAGAGCGCACCGTAAAAATGCTAGCCATTCGTATTGAAGAGTTAGAAGCGAAACTCAGTGAGAAATCATCATGAAGTTATGGGTAGATGCAGACGCGTGTCCGAAAGTTATTCGCGAAACCATTGTGCGTGCCGCCGAGCGTACGGGGATTGAATGTACGTTTGTCGCTAACCACGTTGTCCCTGTGCCGAAAAGAGACAACATCCACTCGCTGCAAGTCCCTGCGGGATTTGACATCGCAGACAACGAAATCGTCAAGCGTGTGGAAGCCAACGATTTGGTGATCACGTCAGATATTCCGCTTGCAGATGAGGTTATCTCTAAAGGCGCTCAAGCCCTCAGTTCTCGTGGCGAGCTCTATACAAAAGACACCATCAAAGCTCGCCTAAATATCCGCGACTTTATGGAAACCATGCGTTCAAGCGGAATTCAGACAGGTGGGCCCGCCGCGCTTTCTCAAACCGATCGACGCGAATTTGCAAACCATTTGGATCGTATTTTGGCGAAATTTAAGAAGTAACCCTCACTCTATTCAAATTGAGCCAGCAAATAAAAGCCTGGCTCATTCCTGAAAATTCATTCTCAGCATTGCACCCAAAGCGTGCTCTTACTCCCATTTGTTTTGTTCTGTTTATTTTTCATCTTGCTCGCCATAGCTTCAATATGCAACGTGGTTTATTTTGAACGACGTTTTTAATAAGTGTATAGAGAATAATGGGCTTTAACATCGTTTCCAGTGGAAGCTACCTGCCAACGAATCAATGGTCTGATCGAGAGATGGATCGCTTCCTAAAATTAGCGCCAGGGACCTGCCGAAATAAATTCGACGTTGAATATCGTCATGTAGCCAATACAAAAGAGACCGCTATTTACATGGCAGTGCAGGCAATAGAGCAATGTTTAGGAAACACACATACCTTAAGCTCCGTTGATCTTCTTATCTACGCTAGCGGCACACACCACCAGTCTCTACCCTACGACGCCTCAGCGGTTCTCGCCGCGTTAGACGCTCCAACATGGCTAGAAAGCTTTGATTTGAACAGCACCTGTTTATCCTTTCTCTCTGCGCTTGATCTTGCCCAGAGTCTATTCTTAGCAAAACGATACCGTCGGATTCTTATTGTCACCAGCGAACTCGCCACTGGCATCACACTGAATCGAAATTTTACGCTCAAACCAGAAGTTGCAACGCTATTCGCAGACGGTGCCGCCGCATTTTTGCTCGAAGAACGCAACGATGATGGATTGCTCACCAGTCACTTTGAAACGCATCATACCGGGTATTCATTTTGTCAAATTAAGGGCGGAGGTAGTCATATCAATCCGCATACCTCCGAGCATCAAGCCTATTTAAAAAGTTGCCAGTTTGAGATGGAGGGCAAAGCACTCTTTAAACATGTGCGTAAAGCCTTACCAGCGTTTCTAAAAAAAGGGTTTGACGCCTCTCCGGTAACACTCAGCGATATTGATTATTTTCTTCCTCATCAAGCCAGCGCGCATGGATTAAAAAAACTGCCTTCACTCACCGGGCTACCAACAGAGAAAACCGTTAATCACTTTTCGACTTTGGGAAACCAAGTCGCCGCCTCACTCCCAATTAACTTACACTGGCTGCGTAATCAGCCAGAAACCGCAGGAAAACATGTGTTATTAGCTGGCACCGCCGCAGGGTTGTCACTAGGGATGGGAGTGCTAAAACTATGAAGATATTGGTCACTGGTGGCAGCGGGATGTTGGGTAGCGCAATTTTGAGAATGTTTCACCAGCAGCATGAACTGCATTTTACAGCACGAAACACAGTCATCGCTAAACAACTCGCCGAGCAATTCGATGTTATCCCCCATATAGTCGATTTAAGAGACCACTCAGCAGTTCATGCGGTATGCCAAGGTATGGATGCAATCATCCATTGTGCCGCTTTCTCAAGCCCATGGGGAAAGTGGCAGGCGTTTTATCAAGCCAATGTAGATGCCACCAAAAACCTCGTCAATGCGGCTAATACGCATCAAATCTCGCGTTTTATCCATATTTCGTCCACCAGCGTCTACTTTGACCATCAAGACCGTTGGAATATTCGAGAAACCGACGCCATAGCTTCATACTGGTGTAATGATTACGCACACACAAAATATCTATCAGAAATTGAAGCCGTAAAAGGTCGAAGTAAAGCGATCATTTTAAGACCGCGTGGCATTTTTGGACCCAATGATCGCGCGATTATCCCAAGAGTGCTTAAGGCGATAAAAAACAACACTCTGCTTCTGCCATCAGGTAGAAATCCTGTGGTTGATCTGACCTATGTCGACAACGTTGCCCATGCAGCGATGCTCGCTTGCACTCAGGCAGACCAACTTCAGCATGGTGATGTGTTCAACATTTCCAACAACGAACCAATGCCAATTGAGACTGTTCTGCAAGCTTTATGTGAGGGGTTAAACCTAAAAGTAACGTTACAATCATTACCATACGGCGTTGTATCACCATTATTAAAGCTCAGTGAGCAAATACGAAGTCACTTACCACATCAGCCAGAACCAAGGCTCACCTCATACAGCGCAGGATTGTTTAACTACCATCAAACTCTGGATATCAGCAAGGCGAAACAAACACTGAATTACCAGCCGCTTTTTTCAATTCAAGAAGGAATACAGCAGTATGCAAACTGGTCTAAAAATAAAAATCTTTGAGGCTGGACACTGCGTACACCCAGGCTTTGTTGTCAAACCAGGTTCTGGTATCAAGCCTAGAGCATTTCCGGCAGCCGTTGCGTTAATTCAGCACCCAACACAAGGCAACATCCTGTTTGACACGGGATATCACGAGCATTTTTTTAGCGCGACTCGTCCCTTCCCTGAACGTTTTTATGCTTGGACAACACCTTGTCGCTATAACAAAGAACACGGAATTGTTGCGCAGTTAGCAAAAGAAAGTCTCAAACCTCATGATATTGAACACTTAGTACTCTCCCACTTCCATGCTGATCACATTGCTGCCGTGTCTGAGTTTTCCCACTCTCAATTGCATTGCCAACAAAAAGGGGTGGATGCAATTACTAAGAGTGGTCGAATTGGAGGCGTAAGAAAAGGATACCTAAAAGCTCTACTTCCTCCACAACTTGAATCTAACTTATTCATTCATAGTGACTTTTCCGTACCAATCAGCCAAATTATTCCTCAGTGCCAAGGTGTTAATTTGCTCTGTAAAGACATGTTCGACGACGGATTCATTTATATGGTTAGCTTGCCAGGCCATGCTGCGGGTCAAGTGGGCTTGCTAGTTAAAAGAGACCAAAGTTGGCTGTTCTTACTCGCCGATGCATGCTGGTTAATCGAGAGCTTGAGTGAAAATATTGATCAGCATTGGCTGGCGAACATGCTTTGCGATGATACAAAAGCCTATAAAAACACCCTCTCCGAGTTGAGAAGTTGCTACCAACAAACCCACCACTTTGTTCGCTTCGTGCCTTCACATTGTCAGGAAACTATCCAGCAGCTAATCAAAGAAGGATGGATGAAGTGAGAACGCTTATCTCAGAATTCTGGCGAACCCGCTACCGCCCCTTCGGCTCAAGGGAACAAGTCGAAACATGGCAGCAACAACACTTAACGCAACACTTGGATTGGGTATGCCGTCATTCACCGTATTACCGCTCACTTCAAGGTGCACCACTCAGTGATTTCCCTATCATGAATAAGCAAACCATGATGGAGAACCTTTCAGAGTTGAATACGAAAGGCTTAGATGCTGAACAGCTAATGCAACAAGCACTCGACGCAGAACAGTCACGCAACTTCGCCGCTTCGAAAGTTGTCGATGTTACTGTTGGGCTTTCCTCGGGCACATCAGGCATGCGCGGGTTGTTTCTTGCTGACAAACAGGAAACGCAACTATGGGCTGGCAATATATTGGCTCGCCTGTTGCCCAATCTATGGCAAAAACACCGAATTGCGCTAGCCTTGCGCGCCAACAGCCCACTGTATAAATCCGTCGCGAAAGGGCCTGTAACATTTTTTTATGCCGATTTAACCAAACCTTACCAAGAATGGATAAAAGAGCTGGATGAGTTCCAACCCACGCTTTTGGTTGGTAGTGCGCAAGCTCTTCAGCTCTGCGCCCAGTTCAGCGGTCAATTTGGTCAACCCGCAATTCAACCACAGCGGATCATTTCTGGTGCAGAAGTCCTAACCGAGAGTGACCGTCACTTTATTTCTCAACGGTTCGACAGCGAACTCCATGAAGTCTATCAATGTACTGAAGGTTTTCTTGCATGTACTGATCAGCATGGACAAATGCGCTGGAATCAGGATGTTGTTTACATCGAAAAACATTGGCTGAATACCGAACGTACTCATTACAGCCCAATTATCACCGATTTTCGTCGTAAAACTCAGCCCATTATTCGTTATCAGCTCGACGATATTATTGAGAATAAACAGGATAATGGCGTATTTGAACCTCTTGGCGCGATTGCCGGACGATGTGGTGATCGCCTCACGCTAAACGCAAACCACGTCCCAGTGACGGTGTTACCAGATCTCATCTACCGCGCTATAACACTATCTGCCAAAGGTCGCGTGGATTACCGAATCACCCAAACAGGGTCACAAGCCATTCAAATTGAAGCGGATGTTCACCACCATCGGGTTATACACCAAGCCTTGATAAAGTTGTTTGACCAATTGCGGCTTGATCCTGTCAGATTTAGTTACCGCCCTGCGCCTATTTGGACGCCAATGAATAAACAACGACGTGTGGTGAACATATGCGGGTCTTAATCACCGGAGCCCGAGCACCAGTTGCACTAGAGTGGGCAACCATGTGTATTCATCATGGACATGACGTAATTCTCACCGATTCGCTAAAAAAACCTCTAGGATCGTTTTTGCGAGGCATCGAGTCTTATATCCCCACCGCTTCACCTCGATTTGCGTTTCCCACCTATCAACAGCAGATCCTAAAAATCATTACTCAGATGCGTATTGATATAGTGATACCCACTTGTGAAGAAGTTTATTACTTGGCTCATGTTGCCAAACAATGCCCAGAAGTAGATTTTTTTCTGCCCAATGTGGGACTACTCAATGCCCTGCACAACAAGTTGACCGTCTTTGAACAGCTTCAAAGTTTGCCAGAAATCACACTTCCAAAAACTCGTTTGGTCGCTGATAAAAGTGAGATTGAAATTAATAAGAGAACCGTTCTAAAGCCCGTTTACTCTCGGTTTGGCGGGCAAGTCATAAGAGATGTGACAACTCAGTCTATTTCTGCCGCCACGATATCGCCCCTTTACCCTTGGGTTCAGCAACAAAAAATCCATGGGACTCCGGTGTGTAACTATGCCATTTTTGAACATGGTGACCTTAAAGCACACCAAGCTTATGTGCCGAAATACTGTGTAAACGGCTCGGCCGCCAGTGCTTTTCAGCCGATCTCGTGCGAACGACTAGATAGATTTATCGCAACTTTTGGTAAACGTCATACTTATCATGGGCAAGTGTCGTTTGACTTCATCAAATCACAAGATGAACTCTACGTGATTGAATGTAACCCAAGAGCCACCAGTGGTTTGCACCTACTCTCGTCTAGATGCAGTCAACTGCTCCCTAATATGGCATTTACTGCCCCTTCCAAACAGCGACTGCATCATTTAGGGCCAATAACACTCATCGCTGAAGGAGGGTTATCCCTGTTCAAGGCTCGAACTTGGCAAGATTGGTGGTCTGGAGTGAATGTAATGCAACAGCATAACTTGCCGGTAGGGAGCCAAATCCGGAGTGTGTTTGAATTACTCCGGTTAGCTAGGCAGAACAAGACGAAGTGGAGCGACGCTTCTACCGTTGATATTGAGTGGAATGGAGAGGCATTGAACTCATGACACTTTCCTCTCAAGAATGGCATAAAACTTTTTTCACTCTTATGCAGTCGAATCCCATTGATGAATGCACAGCAAGCTTTGGTTGCTACTATATCGATGATGTTGCCATTCCCTACTCCGTAACACCAAAAATACCAAACAACTGTTATGCCGTGTCCCCTATGACACTGCTTAGTGGCTACGCCGAAGAAGAGCTTCACAAAGTCAAAAATGTGGCTGTTCGATGGGTATGTAAGTTACTTATTAATATGACTAAACCAATCTTATCATTGGCTGGATTGGATCAAGTCCAAACGCTCAACAATCAGTGCTTGTCCACCAATATGTATAGCGAACAATGGGCAGCCTTAAATCTCGATGAACTGCGTCGCGTCGCACTCGATCAATACCCCACCTTTCCCTTGGTGCTTCGCTCCCTCAACCAGCGTCAGCATTCACACTTAATTCAGCGATTGAAGCAGCCAAAATGGCAAAGCTTGGTAACACGACAAGTGTATTTACTTGATGATTGGCAAGCGTTCAGCTTCAACCGAGATTTAACGAAAGACTTCAAACTGCTTAATGATAAAGATTGGCAGTTTAGGCCACTGACCACTGATGAAGAGTTTCAGCGTGCCAAAGAGTTATATGACATGCTTTACCTTGATAAATACAGCCTCAATAACATCCAGTTTTCAACCCAATATTTAAAACAGGTGAGCCAGAACAAATTAGTACATTTAGTGGGACTGTTTTATCAAGAAGAGATGCTGGCTACGTTAGGCATTGTAGAAATTGATAATGATATGACTTGCCCAATTTTTGGCTACGATACCAATAAGCCACAACGCCTCGCATTGTATCGTCGAATATCGGCCTATACCATCCGCCATGCAATGATATACCAGCGTCGCTTTAATATGAGCTCAGGTGCTCCGGCTTTTAAACGCAACAGAAAAGCCCGGCCAGAAATTGAATTTAGCTATGTTTATATTGCGCACTTACCTTGGTACAAACGCATAATTTGGAAAAGCTTATGCTGGCTCACTCAGCACTTTTATCGCCCTTTGTTGATGCGTTTTCAGCTATAAACCGACATCTATAATCAGGTAAGCCTGCGTACACAGTCTCAATCGATAAAAAAGCCTGCGACGTTCGCAGGCTTTTTATAATGGAGCTGTGTGAGGTAACCGTTTTCTACGGTGTGTAGTATGTTGCTGCGCCAGGGCCTACTGGTAAACCAAATACGAATACCCATAGGTAGAACAGCACACTCCAACCTACAATGAAGCAGATTGAGTAAGGTAGCATGGTCGCGATCAGCGTACCGATACCTAAGTTCTTCATGTAACGAGTCGCTACGGCAAGAATCAAACCAAAGTAGCTCATCATTGGAGTAATGATGTTTGTCGTCGAGTCACCAATTCGGTAAGCAGCCTGAATCGTTTCCGGTGCATAACCAACAAGCATCAACATAGGAACAAAAATCGGAGCCGTTACTGCCCACTGTGCCGATGCCGAACCAATCATTAGGTTGATAAATCCACACATCAGGATGAAGGCAAAGAACAACATTGGGCCAGTTAAGCCAATTTCTTGCAGGAAGCTAGCGCCAGCAACCGCGAATACCTGACCGAAGTTAGTCCATTTAAAGAAAGCAACGAACTGAGCCGCAAAGAAAACTAATACAATGTACATGCCCATAGAAGACATAGATTTCGCCATTGCATCAATTACATCGCGATCCGTCTTCATCGTGCCAACAACTTTACCAAACACAAAGCCTGGAATAGCAAAGAACACAAAGATGAATGCCACGATACTTTTCAGGAATGGTGAACCTGCAATTGTACCTGCATCAGAACGTAGAATGCCGTCTTCTGGAACAACCGTCCAAGCAAGCAGCGCTGAAACAACCAGTACAGCAACACCTGCTAGTTTTAGGCCTTTCTTCTCAATGTCTGTTAAGCCACCCATTTTGTCGTTCGACAAATCTTCTGAGGCTTCTTCTTCACTGTATTTGCCAAGCTTTGGCTCAACAATTTTTTCAGTAACAAACGCACCTGTGATTGCAATGAAGAATGTCGACACAAACATGAAGTACCAGTTAACTTCTGGACCAACAGTGTAAGTTGGGTCAATCATTTGCGCCGCCGTTTCAGTAATGCCTGACAACAGCGGGTCAACCGTACCAATAAGTAGGTTTGCTGAGTAACCACCAGATACACCAGCGAACGCCGCAGCAAGACCGGCAAGTGGATGACGACCTAAAGAATGGAACAGCATTGCAGCCAGTGGAATAAGTACCACATAGCCAAGCTCTGATGCCGTATTTGAAATGATACCCGCGAAAACGACCGTCACTGTTACCATGCGTTGAGATGCACCCATGACTAAGCCACGCATTGCTGCAGATAGCAAGCCTGAGTATTCAGCAATAGCAACACCCAACATCGCAACCAATACCGTACCCAAAGGTGCAAAGCCGACAAAGTTTTTCACTAGATTGGTAACGATTAGTTCAAGGCCATCAGCGTTAAGCAAGCTAACGACATGAATCATGCCATCCGCGGCACGACCTTTTGCACCCTCAGGACGAGGATCAACTACGGAAACTTCGAAGTATCCTGCAATACCCGACATCACCAGAATGGCTAAACAGAAAATGGCAAATAGTGTGATCGGGTGGGGTAATAAGTTCCCCAAATATTCGACAGTATCCAAAAAGCGCGTAAACAGCGGCTTCTTAGGCGAGTTTTGTTTAATTGAATCAGATGAACTCATCTGTTCCCTCCTTGTTTTTATTCCTATGCAAATGTGACAAAAATGTCAAAAAGCGTGCGAAGGGTACTTGAGTAGAAGGTCAAATAAAAGCCCTAAATGTTACAAACTGTGACGAACAGAGGCATTTATAACCAACATTGAATAAAAATGTAGATATTTCATCCATGTAAGATAATTAACTCAACATTATCAATTAAACAAAACCATAAGTTAGATATATGCAGGCTGATTACTTTTGCACAGCTTTGAATCTCGGGTTCGTTTTACAAATGACATAAAGACGCCCTCTCCGTTTTACAATCTGACAATCCGGATGACGACTTTTTGCACTTTTTAATGATTTTACTACCTTCATGATTTATTCCTTTTCGCTCTTAAATTGACCAAAACGACGGTTGAAGTTCGCAATGCGACCTTCGGTTTGTACAACGCGCTGTTTACCGGTGTAGTACGGGTGAGAAGCTGACGACACATCTAACGTAAAGTAAGGGTAAGTTTTGCCATCTTTCCATTCGATGGTTCTCTCCGTTTTCAACGTAGAACCAACGACAAAGTACTTATCTACACTGGTGTCGTGGAACACCACAGGACGATATTCAGGGTGGATTCCTGGTTTCATAATACTTTTCCTTTCAATTAAATTGTTATGTTATAACATTTTAATTAATAATCATTATCAACAAGAAAAGCAAGAGAAATTTGTGATACTTTTCATCTCAATGAATTCTTAAAGATGTCCACCATGTATTCCATCGAACCCATCGGCGTCATTGAGACACCGTACAAAGAAAAGTTTGCAGTTCCGCGCCAACCACGCTTAGTACCAGAGGCTAAAGCACGCGTAAAACTGTTAGGTGCAGCAAATAGCCCTGAAGCAGTGCGTGGGCTAGAACAGTTCTCTCACGTTTGGTTGTTGTTTCTATTTGATCAGAACCTGGAAGCTGGTTGGAAACCAACTGTACGTCCGCCACGATTAGGCGGCAATGAACGAATTGGTGTCTTTGCCTCGCGCTCGACTTTCCGTCCAAACGGAATCGGAATGTCAGCCGTTGAAGTGAAAGGAGTCACTAAGCAAGGCGATCAAATCTATCTTGATTTAGGCAGTGTAGATCTCGTGGATGGGACACCGATTGTGGATATTAAGCCTTATATCCCCTATTCGGATTCTATTTCGGAAGCACAAGGCGGATACGCAGACCAAGAGCCAGAAAAGTCACAAGTCACCTTTTCTGCTCAAGCATTAGCAACGATAGAAAATCGATCCGATACTGACTATGTAAGATCAGTCATTGAACAAGTTCTGGCACAAGATCCTCGCCCTGCATATAAGAAAAACAAGCCGGACGACAAAGAATATGCGGTAAATTTGTTCGACTTGAACGTAAAGTTCACAGCAACAAGCAACTTAATAACGGTTACCGCTATTGAAAGCTTTTGACAAACGCAATTGGCTGATATTATAGACCGCTAACAAATTTCCCTTTCGGGAACTCCCATACTCCTGCTTATTCAAGCTTGAGTATCTAACTTAAATAAACGGATAAATTTAATGCGTACCAGTAATTATCTTCTTTCTACTCTGAAGGAGACTCCAAACGACGCAGAAGTAGTGAGCCACCAGCTCATGCTACGTGCAGGTATGATCCGTAAGCTGGCTTCAGGTTTATATACCTGGCTACCTACTGGTCTACGTGTACTGCGTAAAGTCGAAAACATCGTTCGTCAAGAAATCGACAATGCAGGCGCAGTCGAAACTTTGATGCCCGTTGTTCAGCCGTTTGAACTATGGGAAGAGACAGGCCGCAGCGAAAAGATGGGTCCTGAGCTACTTCGCTTTACTGACCGTCATGTTCGTCCGTTTGTACTTAGCCCAACCGCTGAAGAAGTGATCACTAGCCTTGTTCGCAATGAAGTGAGCTCTTACAAACAGCTTCCGCTAAACCTGTACCAAATCCAAACTAAATTCCGTGACGAACGACGCCCACGTTTTGGCGTAATGCGTTCACGTGAATTCTCAATGATGGATGCGTACAGCTTTGACATTGATAAAGACGGACTACAAAAATCATACGACGCAATGCACGATGCTTACTGTAAAGCATTCGATCGCATGGGTCTGGATTACCGTCCTGTACTTGCAGATAGCGGTGCTATCGGTGGTAGCGGCTCTCAAGAGTTCCACGTACTGGCTGAAAGCGGCGAGGATATCATCGCATTCTCTAGCGAGTCAGATTACGCGGCAAACATTGAAAAAGCAGAAGCACTAGCTCCAGCCTCTGAGGCTGCGGCACCAACACAAGAAATGACGTTGGTTGATACGCCAAACGCGAAAACAATCGCTGAATTGGTTGAGCAGTTCGAACTACCAATTGAAAAAACAGTGAAAACACTGTTTGTGAAAGCATCTGACGAAGTTGATGCGCCAATCATCGCGCTTATTATTCGTGGTGATCATGAACTGAACGAAGTGAAAGCAGAAAACCTTCCTCAGATTGCAGCTCCACTGGAAATGGCATCTGAAGAAGAAATTCGTGAGCTTATCGGTGCAGGCCCTGGTTCACTAGGCCCTGTTGGCCTTAAACTGCCGTTCATTGTTGACCGCAGCGTTGCGGTAATGAGCGACTTCGGTGCGGGCGCGAACATCGATGGCAAACACTACTTCGGTATTAACTGGGGTCGTGATGTAGAGCTTGGTCAAGTTGAAGACCTACGTAACGTTGTGGAAGGTGACCCAAGCCCATGTGGCAAGGGCATTATCCAGCTTAAGCGTGGTATCGAAGTTGGCCATATCTTCCAACTAGGTAACGCTTACTCCGCAGCGATGAACTGTGGTGTACTGGGTCCTGATGGTAAGAACGTCATCCTAGAAATGGGTTGTTACGGTATCGGTATCACTCGCGTAGTAGCGGCTGCTATTGAGCAAAATCATGACAAATACGGCATCATCTGGCCAGATGCAATCGCACCATTCCAGGTTGCGATCGTTCCAATGAACATGCACAAGTCAGAAGAAGTAAAAGAAGCCGCTGAGAAGTTGTACGCTGAGCTAACGGCAATGGGCATCGAAGTACTATTTGATGATCGTAAAGAACGCCCAGGTGTAATGTTCTCTGATATGGAGCTTATTGGTGTACCGCATACCATTATTATCGGTGACCGCTCAATGAAAGAAGGCAACTTCGAATACAAGAACCGTGCTACTGGTGAGAAAACGCCAGTCGCAATGACTGATATTATCGAGCACGTAAAAGCTCAACTAAAGTAAGCGCTCGACGAGTTCGCATTTGAAGTAATTTCAAATAATTAGAAAGGGTTGGCTTCGGTCAGCCCTTTTTTATTACTGGGCAACCTTACTACTCCCCTTTAGATCTATTCACTTTGTTAATCTTTGGTTCAGCTTCTTGCTATTAAACTGATTTCATCATCTAAAGGAGGTCAGTTATGGATTTAAAAAGTCTTCTAAACCAAGCACTCAAATCAGACTTACTCAAGCAAGGGGCTGATGCGTTAGGTAAACAAACTAACAACATCAAATCCTCATCAAACTCAAGTAGCCTGAAAACGCTAGGAGCAGGTGCCGTTGGCGGAGGCCTTATCGGTATGCTGATGGGCTCGAAGAAAAGTAAAAAAATGACCAAGAAAATAGGCTCGGGCGCATTAAAAGTTGGTGGCGCTGCTGCGCTTGGAGCATTAGCCTACAAAGTTTATAACGACTGGCAAGCCAAACAGTCCGGTCAAGGTGTTCAAGAAACCTTTGACCCCGATGACAATAAACACAGTGTCTTAATTTTAAAAGCAATGATTGGAGCTGCAAAAGCTGATGGTCACGTTGATGAAGAGGAAATGGCGCGCATTGAACAAGCTCTCGCGGATATGGGCGCAGATGAGCACGTTCGTCACCTCGTTCAGCAAGAGTTAAACAAACCGCTTGATCCTGCTGAAATTGCTAATCAGGCGACCTCTCCTCAACAAGCGTCAGAAATTTACCTAGCGTCTTTGATCGTCGCTGATGAACAAAACTTTATGGAAAAAGCGTATCTGCAAGAACTAGCAAAACAACTTCAACTTTCACCAGAAGTCACTCAGCAGTTAGAAGCACAAATGCAGTGATTAAATCTCGCTCAAGCAAACCTTCAACTTGAGCCAAAACAACTCTGTACTTTGAGTTTCAAATCCGCTGTGTGTATATTGAGATAAGTTATCATTTAGTGGAAAGAAAACATGCAAGTATACGGCTGTTGTGAACTGGTTCGTGAGCTTTATGCTCAGATTGGTAGTGGCGATCAAGCTTATATTCCCCAAGCAATTTCATGTGCAGTTAAAGCACTGAACGATGTTGCAGCGGATGAGTCCCTGCCTAAAGAAGTGCGTGAAAAAGCGGCATTTGCTGCGGCAAACCTACTGATTTCAGATTTTGAGGATAAGTAATGAATCTAGCGAACTTTGAATCCATGGATCCTGTCATGCTGATGAGCATTGTGAATATGAAGCTACGCGACGACTTCGGTGGTGACTTAGATAAACTGGTGGCTTTCTTCGATATCGAGCGCACAGCACTGGAGACAAAACTGGCTTCTGCTGGTTTTGACTTTCTTCCAGAAGCAGGACAATTCCGTTAATCCACACCATGCTTGGCGGATAACCGAAACGAGAATAACCAATATGAAAAAGGGCTTGATGAGTTACCATCAAGCCCTTTTCTTTTATTCGATAGACGTCTCGGTTAGCCAAATGAAGCCCAGATGACTGTCGCCACAAGAATTGGACATACAAACTTCACATACGCAGGCCATAACTTACCAAACCAACCTTGCGTAAACTCCGGGCAACCTTGCTCAAGCTCTTTGATTTTTGAGTTGCGATTCCATACCCAACCACCAAATAAGCAGAATAAGAGCGCAGCGGTTGGTTGTAGATACTGAGTAGCAACCGTCGCGACCATACCAAACAGAGCGCCAAAGTTATAAACAATCACCACACTGAACAAGGCAATGAGACCACCTAAAACCCAGCTCGTTGCGCTGCGCTTAGTATTGAAGCGCTCACTCACTAAAGCCACTGGACACTCTAACATTGAAATGGAGGACGTTAGCGCCGCAATCGTCAGCAATAAGAAGAACACAATAGAGAATAATTGACCAAGCAAACCTAAACTATCAAACATTAGTGGCAATACCGTAAACACTAACGTATCTGAGCTTAATAGAGAGCCATCTTCTGCATAGATTTGAACGCCCTTTTGCATTGCCACAAACATCGCTGGCATCACCACTAATCCTGCAATGAAAGCAACGGCAGTATCTACCATGGTCACGTTCATCGCCATCTTTGGTAGGTTTTCTTTCTTACTCAAGTAAGATCCGTAAATCAACATTGAGCAGCCACCGATCGTAAGCGAGAAGAAGCCCTGTCCCATTGCAGCAAGAATCAACTTGCGGTCCCATACCTTTTCAAAATCCGGCACTAGGTAATGTTTCAGACCTTCCATCGCACCGTTTTGCGTCATGATGTAAGCAAACAGTAGAGCAAACAGAACAAACAATGCTGGCATCAAACGTGTGGACCACTTCTCAATACCTTGTTTTACGCCACCTTGTACGATGAGAATCGTCAGTACATAAAAAGTAATGGTTCCGAACAAGTTACGTTCAACACTAAAGCCCTTTAGCCATTGAGTTGCAGCTTCTAACCCCATTAGATCTGTGATTGCACCCAGTAAAAAGCAGATCAACCAACCACCAACAATTGAATAAAACGCTAAGACAGCGCTTGGTACGCTTAAACCAATCCAACCCACAATGCCGCCGAGCTTTTTACCGGCAGGGTTATCTGTGATTGCACGCATACTGTCTACAGGGTTGGCTTGACCATGGCGACCAATCGCCATTTCAACCACCAGCATCGGAAATGCGACGATAAGAATCATCACCAAATAAACTAACAGGAAAGCACCGCCACCATTACTGGCTGCTTGAGTTGGGAAGCCCCAAATATTGCCAAGGCCAACTGCGGCACCTGCGGCAGCTAAGATGAACCCGAGACGAGAGCCAAAATGCTCGCGAGGCTGAGAAGAGGTTTGCTGTGTCATACTACTCACACAAAAATATCATTGAACTAGCTAACTAGTACACTATAGCAATATTCACTATTCAACAAGAGCACCTCGGTTAAATCCTCGACAGTTGAAACAATTTGTAGTCATTCAGCTTGTAAATTTTAACGTACATCTCATATTCATCGCTCAAAAGCCTCGCGACTGTTGTTCGTTTTACGTGGCTGAATTTTACCAATCCTTCTGCCGTGAAGTGAGCCGAAAAATAATGAGCTCTGGTGTAAGGGACGAACTGTTCCTCGTGACACTGTGTCGAAAAGCAGAATATTGTGCTTCGCTTTTTCCCCCTAATGTCTATTTATCAGCTAGTTATTACTCTGTTCTCATTTATACCCATGATTCAAGGAGAGGAAAATGAAGGTCACCCTACTTCACGGAGCGATGGTTGTAGCACTCAGCGCCAGCTACCAAGCTCAAGCCTATAACTGTCAAAGTCTACCCGACTGGGACAGCACTGCGACTTATACATCGGGCGCTTTAGTAAAAACGCAAGGAGCCGCTTATGAGGCTGCATATTGGACGCAAGGCAATGATCCCGTGACCAACTCAGGATCTTGGGAAGCATGGAAAGCGTTAGGGCAATGTGATGGTGGAAGCAACAATTTATCACCAACGGTGTCGTTCTCCTCTCCAATAAACAACGCACAAATTCCCGAAGGCAGTGCGATCACTTTGTTAGCCAACGCAGCTGACGAAGATGGCCAAATCACACAAATTGAGTTTGTTGCAGGCAACCAAACCGTTGCTGTGGTAACTCAAGCACCATTCGAAGCTTCTTGGACCGCTATTGAAGGGATCTCGCAATTGACCGCAATTGCGACAGATAATGAGGGAGCTGTTAGCACCACGACGATTTCTATCCAAGTTCAACCACAAGTCGAATTACCGCCCCCAAGCATTTCATTGACAAGCCCAGTAGGCACAGAAGTGCTTAATGTAGGCGATAACCTAACCGTAGCCGCTCAAGCTGACGATATTGATGGTGTGGTCACACAAGTTGAGTTCTTCGTAAACAATCAATCTGTCGCCATTGATACTAGCGCACCTTACGAATATCAATGGACCGCTAGTCCAGGTACATACTCGTTCAAAGCACAAGCGACTGATGATACAAACCTCGCAACGATGAGCCAAGAAGTAGCGCTGGTTATTAGTAATTCAGAAACCGGAACGGGCGGATGTGCAGATGCAGTACCTTATGTGGCAGGCACAAGTTATCAAGCTGGCGACCTGGTTTCTCACTTCAACCAAAAATATCGTTGTGATGTTGCTGGTTGGTGCTCCTCGGATGCGACATGGGCTTACGAGCCTGGTGAAGGGCTATACTGGCAAGATGCTTGGAGTGGCCTAGGTGCTTGTTCGACACCACCGCAAGTTACCATTACGGCACCAACGGATGGACAAGTCGTGCTCGCTGGCAGCAATAACGAAATCACGGCAAACGCAAGCGATGCTGATGGCACAGTCACGCAAGTTGAGTTTTTTGCGAACAACACCAGCTTAGGGGTCACCACTCAAGCACCATATTCCGTTACTTGGAACGCCACACTTATTGGCGCTAACCAGCTTAAAGCCGTCGCAACCGATAATGATAACAACACGTCAGAGTCCCTGGTTGGTGTGGAAGTCAGCGATAAAGATTTGGTCGTCTCTCTGACTTCACCAAGCAGCGGTCAAACCGTCGGATTAGGCGAAAGTCTCGCATTAAGCGCCGATGCAACGTCTTTAACTTCAGGCATTAAACACGTTGATTTCATGATCAACGGCTCTATTGTTGCAACCGATACCACAGCACCTTACACAGCCAACTGGACACCAACTGCACTTGGTAACTTTACAGTTAGCGCCCAAGCTGTGGATTTGTCGGGAAGCAATGCACTGTCTGACGCCGCTGCAATAACGGTGGTTGAGCAAGTAGAGAAACGCCATAAACTCATCGGTTACTGGCACAATTTTGTAAATGGAGCGGGCTGTCCAATTCGTCTAGCGGATATGGCAGATGCTTGGGATGTGATTGATATTGCCTTTGCTGAAAATGATCGCAACAGTGATGGCACCGTGCACTTTAATCTATATTCAGGCGATATTTACAGCGATTGTCCAGCACTCGATCCAACACAATTCAAGCAGGACATGGCAGCGCTTCAAGCTAAAGGTAAGAAGTTTGTTCTCTCTCTTGGCGGCGCAGAAGGCACGATTACGCTGAATACCGACCAAGATGAAGCCAACTTTGTCTCTAGCCTAACAGGTCTTATCGCTGAGTGGGGCTTTGATGGTCTAGATGTGGATTTAGAGAGTGGTTCTAACTTAGTTCATGGCTCGCAAATTCAAGCTCGCCTTGGTCGTGCTTTGCTTCAAATAGAGCAAAACATGGGTGGAGATATGTACCTAACCATGGCGCCTGAGCACCCTTATGTTCAAGGTGGTTATGTGGCTTATAGCGGTATTTGGGGGGCGTACATCCCTGTGATTAACGAGACACGCAGCACGCTCGACTTGCTTCACGTCCAGTTATATAACAACGGCGGTTTGCCAAACCCATACCTGCCAGGCAGTGCACCAGAAGGCTCTGTGGATATGATGGTAGCGCAATCTAAAATGCTTATCGAAGGTTTTGAGTTGGCCGACGGCACTCAATTTGCACCATTGCGCGATGATCAAGTCGCAATCGGTTTACCTTCAGGTCCTAGCTCGGCAAATTCAGGGCAGGCTCCAACACAGAATATTATCAACGCACTAGATTGTTTAACCAAAGGCACTTCATGTGGCACCGTTAAGCCAGCGTTCAATTACCCGAATTATGCAGGAGTAATGACATGGTCTATCAACTGGGATCAGCATGATGGTTTTAACTTCTCAAAACCTGTCGGCGATAAGCTCACCGAGATGAACGCGCAATAAGCAACCAAAGAACAAGCGAGTAAAACGCAAAGAGAGCACAATAGTGCTCTCTTTCTTTATCTCATCGAGTTTTTACTTTTTTAATGAGTAATTAAATCGTAAATACTCGGTAATCTTTTAGCTCAGGGATTTTCTTCAACAAATCGTCTTCTTGCCCTGCCATGTCATCCAACGAGTCACACAAGTCTTCTGCTTGTTGCTCTACCTCTTTCGAATGCTCAGCTAAACGCTCTTCTACTTTCGCGCTGAGTTCAGCCATACTCTCCGATAATGCAGTGAGGTTTATTCCCCCCTCTTCCTTCATTTTTTTCGATAAAGCATCCAACGAACTCGCTAAAAACTCTTTATTGAAGATCTCTTGTGCTTTTGCAAAGTCTTCAGTCCACCCTTGTGTCATGGACTCAAAACTTTCCGCTGGTAGAATGAAATCACCATCTTTGTAGTAACGTGATTCAACATCAGCGAAAAAGTCCTGTACTGCGACTTTGACGTTATCAAACACGCCAGGTGCGTCTAGGCTTTCCGCGACATCATCGATGATGTCATTTGCAAGCGCTAAACCATCACTCGCCAACTGCTTTGCTTGTGGAATATACGCGTTCATTTTTTCGCGATAGTCTTCAATTGCCGCTTTTTGGTCGGCATTGAGTTCAATTAACTCACCTTTGATGAATAGATTGTTATCTTCATCCACGACGGCTTTATCACCTGTCGTTTGGCGAATTTCCAAGCTTTGCCCATCCATACGGACTTCATTATTGATGTCCACACGACACTGCGCTGCATAACCAGTAGCACTGACCATCAGCAATGAGAGTGTAAAAAGCTTTTTCATGTCATTCTCTTTTATTTAACATTACTCGTGTTAAACATAACACTGAGTGATACATGAGATGTCAGCAAACCGTCACGACTTCGTAACAAGTTGTTTTATCTCCTATTTTCACGTCAACCTCATCACCTTCTTCTTTTCCGAACAACGCTCGACCCAGAGGAGATTTAGCTGTTAAGACAAAGACTTCCTGAGCCTGATATTGAACAGTCAAACCACCAGAGCAAGGGCCTACAAAGAAGTGCTTTTCAAGCAAATTCTCATCTGCGAGAACAACGTAAGCGCCAACACCAACAGGCGCATTCTTAAGGTCGCGAGTCACTAAAGAACGATATTGACGCAATTCCTCTTCACTATCTTGGATTCGCATGGCTTGTCCATGAGCAAGATACGCGGCTTCAAGTGCCAATGTATCGTACTTGTGCTCGGGAACAGTTTCTTCATCTGTCGCGGCATCGATCGCTCGCTGAGCCGATGCATGGGCAACTTGAAGTTTTTCTTCCAGATGTTGGATGATAATTTGGACTAAGTCAGCTTTGTTCATACTTTTAGGACGCGCGTTTAGTATTCGGGGTGTGTTAATGTAGCCAAGTTTACCATCAAAGAAAGGTTTCCCTATTATGCAAAGTGACTCGCTGCATCAAACACTTCAATCTGTATTTGGTTTTGACTCATTACGCCAAGGTCAGCAACCCGTTATTGAAGCCGTTATGAATGGTTACTCTGCTGCGGCAATCTTTCCTACAGGCTCGGGGAAGTCACTCTGTTATCAACTACCTGCAACCATATTACCCAACCTTACGTTGGTGATCTCTCCGTTGTTGGCGTTAATGAAGGATCAACTGAGCTTTTTACAAAGTAAAGGAATCGCGGCCGCTTCTATCGATAGCAGTCAAAGTAGAGAAGAAGCACAACAGGTCATGGCTGGCGTGAAGAATGGACAAATCAAAATCTTGATGATTTCTGTTGAGCGGCTAAAAAACGAGCGTTTTCGTGAATTCATTCGCCAAGTACCGATTTCTTTGATGGTCATTGATGAAGCGCACTGTATTTCCGAATGGGGGCATAACTTTCGTCCAGATTATCTCAAACTACCGCAATATCAACGTGAACTGAACATCCCACAGTCTTTACTTCTCACCGCAACGGCAACGCCTGCAGTTATTGAAGACATGCAAAAAAAGTTCGATATTGCCAGTGAACATATTACCGTTACAGGCTTCTACCGCCCCAATCTGGATATCTCGGTGATCCCGTGTGAGGAAACAAAGAAACAAGAACAGCTCAGTGAGATCATCGCCTCTTCACCTAAGCTTCCGACCATCGTATACGTGACGCAGCAGCAAACAGCAGAACGAGTAGCAAAGTCATT
The DNA here is from genome assembly GCF_033338615.1 of Vibrio sp. Vb1980. NCBI lineage: Bacteria > Pseudomonadati > Pseudomonadota > Gammaproteobacteria > Vibrionales > Vibrionaceae > Vibrio > Vibrio sp. Vb1980. The sequence goes on along the minus strand of NZ_JAWOSZ010000012.1, from coordinate 76,347 downwards.
AATCCATATTGGCATTAACGCTCACGCATACCACGCTGGCATGAAAAGCGACGTTCGTGAACAAATCCAACAGCAGTTCATGGATGGCCAAATTGACAGTATTGTTGCAACGATTGCATTTGGTATGGGAGTCGATAAATCTGATATTCGCCGCGTCATTCACTTCGACTTACCCAAATCAATCGAGAACTACGCACAAGAGATTGGACGTGCAGGCAGGGACGGGCAACGCTCTGAGTGTATTCTGCTAGGCAATACGTCCGGCTTAACGGTGTTGGAGAATTTTGTCTATGGTGACACACCAGAATTTACGTCAATTAACTATGTAGTCGAGCAAGCGAAAGAACATGCTCCACAATGGGAGGTAGTGCCACTGCGTTTGTCGCGTGAAAGTAATATCCGCCAATTGCCACTCAAAACCTTGTTGGTTTATTTGGAGCTACATAACGTCATTGAAGCAAAGTACAGTTACTTTGCGGAATATCGGTTTAAGTTTTTGCACGATCAGCAATTTATTGTGAATCAATTTCAAGGCGAGCGACGTCAATTTGTGGAGGCTATTTTCTCCTGCTCGCAAAAAGCCAAAGTGTGGTGCAAAGTTGATCTAGAAGCGCTATGGATGAACTATCAATCGGAACGCAGCCGAGTTGTCGCAGCGCTCGACTATTTTCACCAGAACGGCTGGATAGAACTAGAGAGCAAACAACTGACGGACGTGTACTCAGTTATGCCAACCAAACAGAGCTCGGATGTTTTAATCCAACAACTGTATGAACTGTTCCAATCCAAAGAAAGCAAAGATATCGAAAGAATCCACACCATGCTGCACTTGTTCCAGTCCGAGCACTGTTTGAGCTCACAATTGGCGAACTACTTTGCGGATCACGATGCACCAAAGCAATGTGGTCACTGCTCCGTGTGTCGTGGTCACGTCGCCACATTCACAGCACCAGAACCTGAAGATATTGAACAATCTCAAGTATCGATATGGGCGCGGGAGTTTATTCAGCTTTCCCCATCGGCCATCAGTAATGATGCCGTTGCTCGCTTCTTGTGCGGAATCAGCACTCCTTTGATTAGCCAGCTAAAAGCCTCAAAGCTAGCAGGTTATGGTGCAATGGCAAATGTAAGTTTTGAGCAGGTATTAACGCAGGTAGAAACGGTAAGGGCCTAAAAAAAGCTCAATTGACGCGCTTGGTCTTCGGGCTTGAGCATCACGTTCAAGCCTAAAAGGCGAATTTCCCGTCCATTTTGGCGTTTAAGAATATCTCTTAGCAAGATCTTGAAGTCCTCAAGCTCTAATTGCGGATGGATGTGCTCAATTGTTGTCAGTTGAAAGTCGGCAAATTTGACTTTAATACCTTGTTTAATAATCGACTTATCTGGGCTTGCACGCTCTAAACGTTTCTCGAGTTCAGGATAAAGTTTCTCCTCAATCACTTGCCAACATTCATCATAGGTTGCGATGTTCTGGCTGAATGTCCTTTCCACACCGACGGACTTTCTCTCGCGCTCAACAACGACTTCTCGATTATCAATTCCATGGCTTCGCTGCCATAAGGAGGCACCCTGACGACCAAACTGCCTCAACAACTCTCGATAGTCACTGTTTTTAATGTCCTCACATCGATAAAAACCGGCTTGGTGGAGCTTCTCAAGACTCACCTTCCCCACACCAGGAATGTTCTCTAGCGGAAGACTATCGATAACCTCTTGGACTTTCTCTGGCGGAATCACAAACTGACCGTTGGGCTTGTTCATGTCTGACGCGACCTTGGCAAGAAACTTTATCGGAGCAATGCCCGCCGATGCCGTCAACCCAAGTTCACTCCAGATATCGCGGCGAATTGACTCTGCGATCAACGTAGCGGAGCCACGGCAAGCTGTCGAGTCCGTGACATCGAGGTATGCTTCATCCAATGAGAGAGGTTCAATGATAGGCGTATAACGCTCAAAAATAGCACGAATCTGCTGAGAGACTTGCTTATATACATGCATTCTACCGGGCACAACCAACAAATGAGGACAGAGTTGCAGCGCGCGCGCCGTTGACATTGCACTGCGAACACCATATTTACGCGCATCATAATTACAGGTGCTAATCACTCCACGCTGCTTTTCATGTCCGCCAACAGCGAGTGCAATGCCACGGTAACTGGGGTTATCTCTCATCTCTACGGCAGCATAAAAACAATCCATATCGACATGAATAATTTTTCTAATTCGATCTGACATAGCCATCAAAGCACTGTTCAAAAAAACAGTATAAATCAAATCTACCTGAAGAGAAATGGGCGTGTTTAAGCGAACGTCAATCTCGAAGCATTACGTCCAATTGATCGACTAATTCGGCCCAATCTGCATCTTCTTCGATGGCTTGTTTTAGAAAGTTCGCCTGTGACATCGTCCAAAAGCTAGCTTCATGTAAAGGCGCAGAATCTCTTTTGTGTCGATGTTGATTAATAAAATCTTTCATTTCTTGAGGAGAGCTACCGAGGCCCAGTTGTTGAAATAGCTCAGCCATACCATGTTGATGCATTTCCATACTACTTTCTCCCTACGTTAGCTAAACATAATTATATAACTAAGACAGGAATAATGATGTGATGTTAACGGATGCGTGTCAAACATTTGAGTAGTTGTTCTACTTTTGGTTGACATGTGTTTTTTGATGGCGATAAGTTTAATTTTAGTTATCATTGATTTTAAACAATTAATTTTGGGGACTGCGCTTGAGTAATAAGATTCTGGTTGTTGAAGATAGTCGTGCATTTAAAAACTTTCTTTGCCAAACAATAAGCCAAGCTGGTTATGAGGTCATCGCAGCGGAAAGCTACGCGGAGGCAAAGAACTTGTTATCTTCAGCACAGGACCTCTTCTGTGCGGTTTTAGACTATTGTTTACCGGATGCTCAAGATGGCGAGATTATTGACCTCGTTTTGGAACATGGTCATCGTGTCATTGTTTTAACGGCTCGATTTCAAGAAGACACTCGCGAAAAGATGCTTGCAAAAGGTGTCCTCGACTATATTTTGAAAGACAGCATGGCGTCCGTTTCCTATCTATTACCACTCCTCAAGCGACTAACCAACAATCAACAACACAAATGTTTAGTCGTTGATGATTCACACACCGTAAGAAGACACATTGCCCAACTTTTGGAGCATCAATATATTCAGACGTTGGAAGCTGACAATGGGCAAAAAGCCCTAGAGCTTGTCGAGCAAAATCCAGATATCACTCTCGTTTTAACCGACCATGATATGCCCGTTAAAGATGGCATTACTATGGTGCGTGAATTACGTCGGAAGTGGGATAAAAATCAATTAGCCATTCTCGGCTTGTCGGGTAGTAACTCTAAGACCATGACGGCTAGGTTTCTAAAAGCAGGGGCCAATGACTTTTTATACAAGCCATTTAATCAAGAAGAATTTTTTTGCCGTATTCACCAACTGTTAGATATCAAAGACGCAACATCTGAACTGTTTAAAATGGCAAATCAAGATGCGCTAACGGGCTTATGGAACCGCCGCTTTCTGTTTGAGCAACCCCATGTAGAAAACGCTCAAAGAAACATCGCGATGCTTGATATCGATTTCTTTAAGCAAGTAAATGATACACACGGACATGAGGGCGGCGATGCAGTGTTAGTCATGATAGCGAATATTCTAAAAATCTATTTTCCAAATGATATTGTCGCTAGGCTTGGTGGCGAGGAGTTTTGTATTCAAGCCAGTGGCGACTATGACGGCTTTCTAACACGCTTAGAACAAATGAGACAGCGCATAGAAAAAACGCCAATAACTTATTTGGACAAAAACATTCTTGTGACCGCGAGTATTGGTGTAAGCAACATCGAGGGGGAGCTGGAACAACAAATAAAAGTGGCGGATGAGCGACTTTACATGGCCAAAGAGAACGGACGTAACCAAATCATTTCTTCGTCCTAATGACTATCAGTGTGGTCTTGCTCTGTAACATGAGAGAAAGAAACAACAAAACACGGTATTGGGCTCTTTCTCGGACATCTGAGCTTTGGTTAGCTGCCTAAAAATAAAGCTCAGCAGAACGCTGAGCTTTATCACTTTCTTAGTACGATTAACCAATACTAAGCAATTCTATCTTTTTCCCACGCCGCCAATTTCTCAGCACGCGCAGCCTCGCGCGCTTCACGTTTTTTACGCGCATCGCAGGGTTCTGGACAATTACACACTTTTTCGATGCCAACTGCCCCTAAGCCACCACAGCTACCTTTCACGACTTTCTTTTGGAAAATGTATCCGACAGCCATTGCAGTGATTACCGCGACAAACACAGCAAAGGTAATTAGAAATGTATTCATAAAAACATGCTCACTTCTGTTGTTATTTCTTCATGAATGGCTTGTATGCTTCCGAAGCCAACTCTTTAAAACCATCTTCCGTTTTCACAATCATGAAAACAGGAATATTATTTTCGTTCGCAATTGCCATGCCTTTGTCTTCACCTAGCACCATAAGACCAGTTGCAAGACCATCAGCAGTCATCGACGATTTATCTAATACCGTTACAGACACCACTTTATGATGAATTGGTTTGCCTGTTCGTGGATTAATAATATGAGAGTATCTCACACCATTACTCTCAAAGTAATTACGATAGTCACCACTTGTTGCAATTGCCATGTCGCCTGGTTCAATAATTTCTTGAATTGAACGTTCATCAACGGTCGGTTTTTCAATTGCGATACGCCAAGGCACACCTTCACGATTGACACCTTTGAGACGCATTTCACCGCCAACTTCGACCATAAAGTTCTGTACCCCTTCAGATTGAAGGTAGTCAGCAACCACGTCAACCCCCCAACCTTTCGCAATCGTCGATAGGTCGACGTACAAGTTAGGAAGGTCTTTGGACAGTGTATTACCATCAACAGATAGGTGGTGAATACCGGTATTTGCTTTGCGAGCAGCGAGTTCTTCATCGGTTGGAACTACATCTGGACGAGCTTCTGGACCAAACCCCCACAGGTTAACTAGAGGGCCGACCGTCACATCCAATGCACCTAAAGTAAGACCGTTAAGGCGAATTGCTTCTTTCACTACCGTTGCAGTTTGTGTCGAAACTGTAAATGGCTCGCTCGTTTGATGCTGATTAAAACGACTTAACTCTGAGTCGTCACGATAGGTCGACATTTGGTCATTAACCTCTTCCAATAAGCGTTCAATTTCTGTCTGCATCGCTTTTGGCGTTGGAATACCATCTTGCTCGATATACTTGATGTTGTAAGAAGTCCCCATGGTAGGGCCACTTAAATGAATTTGATCGGCAGGCTGCTCACAGCCAGCCAAAATCAATAGAGAAGCAAATGCAACAAGCCACTTTTTCACTTGTTAACTCCCAATGTTGTTGAATTGATATGGGAAATAGGATCAATCCTTTCAATCCGATTACCTATATCAACTGTTGAGTATCAGTTTTATGTCTATAAAAAATAATGGCTAGCTCTCTTGGAGAGCTAGCCATAGATTCAATCACTTGGAGGAATTAACCACCGAAGTCATCTAGTAGGATGTTTTCATCCTCTACACCTAGATCTTTTAGCATGCCGATTACAGCAGCGTTCATCATAGGTGGACCACACATGTAGTATTCACAGTCTTCTGGCGCTTCGTGATCACGTAGGTAGTTCTCGTAAAGAACGTTGTGAATAAAGCCAGTGTAACCATCCCAGTTATCTTCTGGAAGTGGATCAGACAGTGCACAGTGCCATACGAAGTTGTCATTCTCAGCTTGTAGCATATCGAAGTCTTCTACGTAGAACATTTCACGCTTAGAACGTGCGCCGTACCAGAAAGACATCTTACGCTTAGAGTGCAGACGCTTAAGTTGGTCGAAGATGTGTGAGCGCATTGGAGCCATACCAGCACCACCACCAACGAATACCATTTCTGCATCTGTATCCTTCGCAAAGAACTCACCAAATGGACCAGAAATAGTACACTTGTCGCCTTCTTTTAGAGACCAGATGTACGAAGACATGATGCCTGGTGGTACGTCTGGGTTGTTCGGCGGCGGAGTTGCGATACGAACGTTAAGCATGATGATACCGTGCTCTTCTGGGTAGTTAGCCATAGAGTATGCACGAATGGTCTCTTCATTAACTTTAGACTCGTAACGGAAAAGGTTGAACTTCTCCCAGTCTTCACGGTATTCCTCAGGAATATCGTAGTCTGCGTATTTCACGTGGTGAGCAGGAGCTTCAATCTGGATGTAACCACCAGCACGGAAAGGTACTGATTCGCCATCTGGAATTTGTAGCTTAAGCTCTTTGATGAATGTCGCTTTGTTATCGTTAGAGATAACAGTACATTCCCACTTCTTAACGCCGAAGATTTCTTCAGGAAGCTCGATATCCATGTCAGTTTTCATTGCAACCTGACACGCTAGACGCTCACCTTCACGCGCTTCACCTTTAGTAATATGGTCAAGCTCGGTTGGTAGGATGTCGCCACCACCTGATTTAACTTTTACGCGACACTGACCACATGAGCCACCGCCACCACAAGCAGAAGATACGAATACGCCAGCACCTGCTAGAGCACTCAGTAGCTTACCACCTGGTTGTGTAACGATCGCCAGAGAAGGGTCATCGTTCACAGAAATTGTAATGTCACCTGTTGGTACAAGCTTAGACTTAGCGAAAAGAATCACTAGTACTAGTGCTAGTACGATCAGAGTAAACATCACTACACCAAGAATAATGTCCATTGACTATTCCTTAATTGTTGCGGTTTACCCGACTTACAGTTGAACACCAGAGAAAGACATAAAGCCTAACGCCATAAGACCTACAGTGATAAATGTGATACCAAGACCACGTAGACCTGGAGGTACGTCAGAGTACTTCATCTTCTCACGGATACCTGCAAGAGCAACGATTGCTAGCATCCAGCCCACACCAGAGCCGAAACCGTAAACGATCGATTCAGCAAAGTTGTAGTCACGTTGTACCATGAAAGATACACCACCGAAGATTGCACAGTTTACTGTGATCAGCGGTAGGAAGATGCCTAGCGCGTTGTACAAAGGTGGGAAGAAACGGTCTAGGACCATCTCTAGAATCTGTACAAGTGCTGCAATTACACCGATAAAGGTGATGAAGTTTAGGAAGCTAAGGTCCACGCCCTCAACTAACGCGTTCTCTCTAAGAACTAGGTTGTATACCAGGTTGTTCACAGGAACAGCGATAGTCAGAACTACCACAACTGCAACACCTAGGCCGAAAGAGGTCTTAACCTTCTTAGATACGGCAAGGAAAGTACACATACCTAGGAAGAAAGACAGAGCCATGTTTTCGATGAAAATCGATTTAACTAACAGACTAATGTAATGTTCCATGACGTCCTTACTCCTTCGCTTCTACTTGTTCTGGTTTCAGAATACGGATTACCCAGATAAGGAAGCCGATTAGGAAGAATGCTGATGGTGCTAGTAGCATTAGGCCGTTAGGCTGGTACCAACCACCGTTGCTCACTAGAGGTAGAACTTCTAGACCAAATAGTTTGCCTGAGCCAAATAGCTCACGGAAGAAACCTACAGTGATAAGAACGAAGCCGTAACCTAGACCGTTACCAATACCGTCAATAAGAGATGGTACTGGCGCAGACTTCATTGCGAATGCTTCAGCACGACCCATTACGATACAGTTAGTGATAATCAGACCAACGAATACAGATAGCTGTTTAGAGATATCGTATAGGTAAGCTTTTAGCACTTGGTCTACCACGATTACTAACGATGCGATGATTGCCATCTGAACGATGATACGCACACTGTTAGGAATGTGGTTACGGATCAATGAAACAGAGAAGTTAGACAACGCAGTTACAAATGTTACCGCTAGTGTCATTACAAAAGCTGTTTCTAGTTTAGTTGTTACTGCAAGAGCAGAACATACACCAAGAACTTGTAGCGCGATTGGGTTGTTATCCAACACTGGCGCTAGGATGCTCTTTTTAACGTTTTGTGCACTAGACATTAGTTAAGTTCTCCGTCACGAACTTTTGCTAGGAAAGGACCAAAGCCCATATCACCTAACCAGAAGTCAAATGTGTGTTGAACACCATTACTAGTGAGCGTCGCTCCTGATAGGCCATCAACACCGTGCTCAGAACCTTGCGGTGCGCCGCCTTTCACGACCTTAATCGCTGGCTGGTGATCTTCATTGTACAATTTCTTGCCAATGAATTGATCGCGCCATGAAGGGTTCTCTACTTCACCACCAAGTCCAGGAGTTTCACCTTGCTCGTAGTAAGTAATAGCAGACACAGTGTTACCATCAGTTTCAACGGCTACAAAGGCATACATCATCGACCATAGTCCTTTACCGTGCATAGGCAGGATAACTTTTTGGACTTCATCTTGATCTTTTACAAGGTACACCACTGCTGTATTCGCGCGACGACGGATATCAGCTACGTCTTCTTCTGGTGTCAATGCGATTGAACGTTCTGCATCTTTTGATGCTTCACGTTGATCGTACGTAGATGCATTACCCTCAGTAAAGTTACCTGTTTCAAGGTCTACTAGACGAGGTTCGATGTACTCAGCAAATAGCTCTGGTACTTTCTTACCGTTTGCGTCAATGCCTGCAACTTCAACGATCTTTGATTGCTTATCTAGGACAGCGTTAGCTTTTTGCTTATCACGCAGACCTACTGCTGCTGTTGATACGATGATTGAACAAACAAGGCTCAACCCGATAACAACACCCAGCGTCTTTTTAATGCTGTCGTTATTACTTGCCATAGCGTGCTAGTCTCCGCTTGATGTTCTTCTCAATCACTACATGGTCGAACAGAGGTGCGAATAGGTTCGCGAATAGAATCGCCAGCATCATACCTTCTGGGTACGCTGGGTTAACTACACGGATCATCACACACATTGCACCAATCAGGATGCCGTACCACCATTTACCTTTGCTAGTAAATGACGCTGATACTGGGTCCGTTGCCATGAAGAACATACCGAATGCAAAACCACCTAGAACTAGGTGCCAGTGCCATGGCATATTAAACATTGGATTAGTGTCAGAACCGATCACGTTAAACAGAGTCGATACTGCGATCATACCGATCATCACACCCGCAATGATGCGCCATGAAGCGATTCGCATGTAAACGATCATCGCTGCACCGATCATTAGAGCTAGAGTCGATACTTCACCAATAGAGCCAGGGATGTTACCGATGAACGCGTCCATCCAAGTGATAGGAGCGCCAGTTACTGTGTTAACTAGAGCACCGTTACCACCTTGAGCCCATTGGCTAAGAGCAGTTGCACCAGAGAAGCCGTCAGCTGCAGTCCATACTACGTCACCCGAAATTTGTGCTGGGTAAGCGAAGAATAGAAATGCACGACCTGCAAGTGCAGGGTTAAGGAAGTTACGACCTGTACCACCGAAGATCTCTTTTGCTACAACAACACCAAATGTGATACCTAGTGCCGCTTGCCATAGAGGTAGCGTTGGTGGAACGATAAGTGCGAATAAGATAGAAGTTACAAAGAAACCTTCGTTAACTTCGTGTTTACGCACCATACAGAACAACACTTCCCAGAAGCCACCAACAATAAATACTGTTGCGTAGATTGGCAGGAAGTAAGTCGCACCTAGTAGCATCTTACTGCCAACACCCGCTTCCGCACCGATAGTGCCGCCAAGCATTTCTGTTAGCCAGTAGTGCCAGTTACCTGCGATAACTGTCGCTAGTTGGTCACCAGCGTACATGTGGTTAAGTGCTGCAATAGCTTGGCCACCTGCGTTGTACATACCCCAGAACATTGCTGGGAATACCGCAAACCAAACCATGATCATGATACGTTTTAGGTCAACGCTATCACGAACGTGCGAGCTTTTATTTGTTACGATACCTGGGGTGTAAAAAACTGTTGCTACAGCTTCGTACAGGGCAAACCATTTTTCGTGTTTGCCACCAGGCTCAAAATGATGCTCGATGTCTTCAAGAAACTTTTTAAGAGCCATGAAAATTACCCTTCCTTCTCGATAGTATCTAGGCATTCACGAAGTAACGTACCGTACTCGTACTTACCTGGACATACAAAGGTACACAATGCTAGATCTTCTTCATCCAGTTCAAGCGCACCCAGTGCTTGAGCACTGTCTGTGTCGCCGGCACATAGATCACGAAGCAGCAAAGTAGGCTCCATATCTAGAGGCATTACGCGTTCGTAGTTGCCAATTGGAACCATTGAACGATCACTACCATTGGTCGTCGTTGTCATATTGAACAACTGACCTTTGAATACGTGACCAAGGAAAGAGCGAGTTACCGAGAACTTATTCTTACCAGGCATTGCCCAGCCAAATAGTTCTTTTTCACGGCCTTCACGTAATACAGAAACCTGTTGATGGTAACGGCCAAGGTATGCGTGTGGACCAGTTGCATGTGTACCTGTTAGTACTGAACCAGAGATCACACGAACTTCGCCAGGCATCAGCTCGTTATCTGTTAGGTCATCTAAGCTTGCACCCATTACGGTACGAACTAGACGAGGGTTATTCACAACTGGGCCAGCTAGAGACACAACACGATCTGTGCATAGCTCACCAGTTAGGAACAGCTTACCGAACGCGATAACGTCTTGGTAGTTGATGCTCCATGCCACATTCTCTGCATTTACTGGGTATAGGAAATGCATGTGGGTGCCAGCAAGACCTGCTGGGTGAGGGCCATCGAAGACGTGTTCTTCTACGTTAGACTGTGAAGAGCGTGGCAAGCTAGTGCCAGATTTACATACGTAAACCTTGCCTTCTGTCAGGGCTGAAAGAATGTCTAGACCAGCAATGAATGCTTCTTGTTGCTCATTAATGATCAACTCAGGCTTAGCTGCTAGTGGATTAGTATCCATTGCAGTTACGAAAATAGCCTTAGTAGAAGACTCGATTGCAGGAACCTTGCTAAACGGACGAGTACGTAAAGCGGTCCATAAGCCAGAGTCAACCAACTGAGTCTTGATCACTTCACGATCTAGACCTGAAAGTTGAGCGGCTTCGAACTTATCAAATGTCACCTGCTCTTCACCTGCCACTTCAATCACTACAGATTGAAGGACACGTTTAGCGCCACGGTTAACTTCGATCACTTTACCGGCTGCTGGTGCAGTAAATTTCACGCCTGGGTTCTTTTTATCTTCAAAAAGAACTTGCGCTTTTTTCACTTCATCACCAACGCGGACATGCATGGTAGGTCGCATGCCAACGTACTCTTCGCCAAGCAAGGCGACTTTTTTGATGGTCTTACCATCATTAATCACCTGGGATGGAGTTCCTGCGATAGGAAGATCCAAGCCCTTCTTTATTGTAATCATACGCACTTGCACTACTTTTATCGGGAAAAAGATTCTTTTGATTGCGTAACTTTTAGACACGACATCAGTGTCCGGTTTTGATGTTGTTTTAAACATCAAAATCGCAACATCCTATTAAAAATCTCGTCACAAGGAATACGCGAGATTTATCAGGTGCCGTAGTCTAGCATTTTTTAGGAACTTGATGCCATGATCAATCATTAGAATAGAGGGGTTATTTCGGTAGAATCAGGTCTAAAAGGTCAAAGAATAGTCATAACTTTGACCCATCGCACAAATGCCATATTCCATACATATCTTATGGAAAAGTGATATTCATCGCCTGAAATATTCTGCAATTTCCATTCATTTGTTGAAACACTGTTAACACATTTTTTAACCAGAATTTGTGCCACGTTAACGTCCCTAAAGAATGTAAAACGAAAAAAGATGGCCTTAAGCCACCTTTCTCTGCACCTTTATATCTTGCGTTTTTAGTGACCACCACCCATACACATCGGGCTATCAGGGGCGCCATCTTGTTCACGCTTCCACTCTTCATCAGTATATGTATGAATAGCTAATGCATGAATGTGGTTGTCCAGTTCATCTGCCAAAATTTGATGAACTTGACGATGGCGCCCAATCAAACGCTGTCCCGCGAACGAATCACTCACAACAATCACTTTGAAATGACTCTCTGAGCCTGGTGGCACATTATGCATGTAGCTCTCATTAATGACTTTGAGATAGCTGGGTTGCAGCTCACTGTGTAGTTTCTTCTCTATGATTTCTTGGATCATATTCGTTCCTCATTGATGCGAATTCCATAAGTATATACCTAAGTAAAGCAGACATGCATCACTCAAACGTCACTCTCATTATTGACGCACTTTGTAGACATATTGTCTCAAGGCGCTTGACTCCACGAACATGTCTAAAGAGCAGCCATCACTGAACTCGTAAAATTTGACAGCTTTTTGTATCTCGACACGTCATCATTTGCGACAATAACACTTAATTTCTAAATCAACTTACATTTAGCTATGAAAACCGAACTGAACCTTCACGAGCGAAGCTTAACACTTCATCGTTTCCCAAAACGTAGTAACGAAACGCTACAAGCGTGGGATGCCGGTGATGAGTATCTTATTAATCATGTTGAAGAGCTTGCTTTGCCAGACAATCAAAACATCCTCGTGATTAATGACAGCTTTGGTGCCCTCTCCTGCTGGTTTTCGGAAAAGCACCATGTAACGCTAATGAGTGATTCATTCATCTCACATAAAGGTGCACAGCAAAATCTCGAGCAAAACCAGTGCAATAAAGTAGCGTTTGCCACCACGATGGACCTCGTTCCTGCCAATATTGATCTCGTCTTGCTGCAACTGCCCAAAAGTAACCGCCATCTAGTGTGGATACTAAGCCAATTAAGAAAGGCGCTACCGGCTTCCTGCCCCGTCATTGCAGTCAATAAAGCGAAAGACATTCATACTTCGACGCTAAAACTGTTTGAAAAATACTTAGGCGAAACAAAAACATCTTTGGCCTGGAAAAAGCACAGATTGGTGTTTTCTCAAGCAACAGTTGAGCCTACGATTGAAGTAATGCCTTTCACGACTTGGCGCGTTGATGGCGAAGATATCGAACTCAAGAACATGCCAAATGTCTATTCAGGAGAAAGTTTAGATTTAGGTGCACGCTTTATGCTGCAGCACCTGCCTCAAGACCCTTCAATAGACAATGTCATCGACCTCGGCTGCGGCAATGGTGTTCTGTCTGTTAAATTTGGTCAGTTGAATCCAAATGCTCGGCTAACATGTGTTGATGAAAGCTTTATGGCGCTTGAGTCGGCAAAACAGAACCTACGCGACAACCTTGGTGAAAATAGAGACATACAGTGCATAGCGAACAATTGCTTGGACGGTTTTAAACACAGCAGCAGCTCTATGGTTATGTGTAATCCACCGTTTCATCAACAACAGGCAATCACCGATCATATTGCTTGGCAAATGTTCTGCGATGCTAAACAAGTATTAAGTGAAAATGGCCGTTTACTGGTTATCGGAAATCGTCACCTCGGGTACGACGCAAAACTCAAACGTCTGTTTGGCGATAAAAATGTGAAACTTATCGCTTCCAACAATAAGTTTGTGATTTTACAGGCTACAAAAAATCCTGCTAAATTAAGCGCAAAATAAGCTTTAGCAAAATAGTTAAAAGGAATAATAAAATGAGAAAATTGGTACTTGCGGCTTCGGTTGCGTTGCTTGCTGCGTGTTCAGCCCCTCAACAACCTCAGCTGAACCTGATGCCAGAAAGCACATTGAGCACCAATCCAATTGTTCAAGGCAAGACTTACAGTTTGACCAGCAAAGATGTACGTGCAGCGCAGTACGTGGCGTTGGTGGATAACGGCCGTTCGAACATTCTTCCTCTTCATGCTAAACAGAATTTACGTATTGCGTTAGAAGAAGCATTAGAGAAGCAATTCTCATCTCAAGGTTTCCATGCGGATCTAAACAGCAACAACGCGATTGAATTGAGCGTTCAAGAAGCGTTGGTCAACGTGAAGCATTCGGTGATGGAAAATGAGATGGATGCTAAAGTTGTGCTGGAAATCACAGCAGAGACACCTGAGGGCAAGCTAGTCAAAACTTATACAGGTACAGCAAAGCGATCTGGCACATTGAGTGCTTCTGATGCCGATATTGAAGAGACATTGAATGATGTGGTGACATTGACGCTTAAAGAGATTGCCAATGACCCTGAGCTTCGTCAATACATGCAGGAGCGTTTCTAATGTTACGCAAAGCGATTCTGTCCTTAGCACTACTCAGCTGCAGCGTTTGGGCTGGACCAAAAGTAGCGTTTGAAACGACACTTGGTTCATTTACGGTTGAGTTAAACGAAGAGAAAGCACCTATCACTGTCGCTAATTTTCTAAAATATGTAGAAGATGGGAGCTACGAGGGTACTATTTTTCATCGTATTATCCCAGGCTTCATGGCACAAGGTGGCGGCTTTAACCAAGATATGCAGATGGTGAAAACATACGCGCCAATCAAAAACGAAGGAAATAATGGTCTAAACAATGACCGTGCTACCATCGCCATGGCACGAACCAATGCACCAAACTCTGCAACTCGTCAGTTTTTCGTCAACTTAGTCGACAATGACTTTCTCAACTATGGCGCTCGACCACCAGGTTATGCTGTATTTGGTGAGGTTACTGAGGGGTTCGACGTTATCCAGAAAATGGCTCAGCAGCCGACCACGACGGTAGGCCGAATGCGTGATGTACCAGAGACGCAAATCGTCATCACCAAAGCTACACTACTTAAATAGCCAAAACGATAAGCCCTTTGAATAATCGAAGGGCTTTCTCTTTCAACGGCTTCATTTTATTGGATTGATTTATGTCTTCATTACCTTCCATCACTTGGTTGGAAACGGTAAAAAGTTACCTCGATAAACGACTCATGTGGGTTTTCATGCTGGGCTGCTCTAGCGGCTTTCCGTGGGTTCTTATCGGTTCAAACATGTCAGGTTGGCTAAAAGATGCCGGCTTGACCCTCTCCGCAATTGGCTATTTTGGTAGCGTTTTTGCGGTCTATGCGATCAACTTTCTGTGGGCACCTCTGGTTGACCGCGTGAAGCTGCCAGTCCTCTTTAGACTGCTGGGGCAAAGACGTAGCTGGATTTTCTTTTGTCAAAGTATCGTACTCGTCGCTACCCTATTTATTGCCGGTGTTAATCCAGCGGAAAACTTGGTGTTTGCGTCACTACTCGCCTTGTGTATTGCAACGGCTTCAGCGACACAAGACATCGCAATTGATGCTTTTCGTATTGATACTTTCCCAAAGTCAGAAGAGTCTAAACTGCCTCAAGCTTCTGCAATGGCGGTCATTGGCTGGTGGACAGGTTATTCACTACCGGGTTATTTAGCGTTTGTTAATGCTGACAGTGTCGGTTGGAATGGTGTGTATTACGGGATGGCGGTGATAGTCGGCATTCTAATGGTCTTTACGATTTTAGTCGGTGAACCTAAGACTCAACGCGAACAACTTCAGTCTGCCGCTGAACAACGCCACAAAGAAGTGGTTGGTTCGAAAGTCGTAGCTTGGTTTACCGTGACTGTTGTGGAACCTTTCCTTGATTTCTTTAATCGCAATGGTGTCCGTGTCGCGATTACTCTGTTGCTGTTCGTTTTCCTATTTAAAATTGGCGAAGCGTTTTTGGGCAGGATGTCGATCGCGTTCTACAAAGATATTGGTTTTAGCAATGAACAAATTGGCTATTACTCCAAACTGATTGGTTGGGGAGCCACCATCTTCTTTACTTTTGTCGGAAGCATGTTCAACGTTAGGTTTGGTATTGTACGTGGATTAATGATCGGTGGTATTGCTATGTCTGCCAGTAACTTGATGTTTGCTTGGATTGCTTCGGTAGGCCCAAACGAGCACTTGTACTTAGCCACGATTATTGTCGATAACTTTACGACTGCTTTCTCAACTGTCGCTTTTGTTTCATTTTTGACGATTCTAACCGGACAAGCATTTTCGGCAACTCAGTATGCGTTGCTTGCTTCTCTAGGAAACTTCGGACGGACGACTCTTGCTTCTTTCAGTGGCGAGCTAGTGGATTATCTTAATGATTGGAGCACATTCTTCGTGCTTACCGCTGTCATGGTCGTGCCAAGCTTGATTATGTTGTACTCGCTACGACATTACTTTGATGCTCTATTGGAAAAAGCACGTCACAAGCATTAACGAAACATATAAAAAACCACCGAATTCGGTGGTTTTTGTTTTGCGAGATATAAGATAAGAGGTCTATGGGTATAACCCTTTACCAAACATATTAAATATACGTGCCACGCCTTGAGTAAAGATCATCGGCTCAGTCAATACGGTTAAACACAAGCAGTCTTCTCCGGCCTTAGTGTAAGGGCTGTGCTTCACTGATGCGTCTCTAATCATCAAATCGCCCTCTTCATATTGGCCATCCTCGTCACTAAATCCGCCATGCAGGATCAATGTAGACTCCAGGCCTTTGTGCGTATGTTGAGGAATTTGCACATCTTCCCCGATGTACATTAAGCTGACACGAGCGTCTTCCCCTAGGTCAATCTGAGCACTAAAAACCTTGCCTCCGTAACTTCTCCATGACCCTACGAGGTCAGAGAAACGCGCTAGAGTTTTAGGAAGAGCGAAACTTTTTCCTGCGACATTAACAGCAGCAGAGTCGCGGATCACGATATTATCAGTCGCTGGCTCCGCATTGATGATGTCATTAAACATGTCGTCAAATTCAGAAACATACTCAGAAGGTATGTCACTTACGATGTTCGCTTGACTTGCTTCGACTTGGTTCACATAAGCTCGGCACTTGGTGCATGTTTCTAAATGGGTTGCGACCACAAGACCAGAAACCGCATCAATGCTTCCCGAAGCGTATGCTTCTAACAAGCTGTTATCTGGGTGTTTGTTCATAGTTGCTCCGTATGCATTGAATGCCTTAGCTTTTCTACTGCAAGCCTCAGCCTGGATTTTACAGTACCGAGGGGTATATCAAATAATTCCGCGACCTGTTGATGAGGTAGCTCTTCAAGATATACCGCTTGTAAAACATCTCTCTGGTTTTTCGGTAATATATCTAAAAACTTAACCACCTGTTCTTTCAACATATCTTGTTCTGGTGAATAGTGATCAACAAGATCAGGTGGATAATACTCTGACGGCCAAATGTCATCAGAATGAATGTGTAATTCCTTACCTTTCTGTTTTCTCAGCAAATCAAAACAAAGGTTTCGGATTATGGTATATATCCAAGTCGATAACGCGCTCTTTTCACCATCATAGAGGTGCGCTTTCTGCCAAACTGTCGCCATGGTCTCTTGCACCATCTCCATAGCAACTTGCTCATTACCAACATGTTTGTAAGCGAATTGCTTCAGCTTGGGTGCGTAAAAACGGAATACAAAAGCGAACGCATCTTTGTCTCGAGCCTTCACTTTATCCATGTAATCGTTCCAATCACTGCGCCCCAGTTTTTTCGGGCTATCACTCATCATAATCGGCCTTAATTTGTGGGAGGAGTCTCCTCCTCCCATTCGTCCTAATCGGTCACGTCATCGACCAACAAGTTGAAACCACCGTTGTTCCCATCATCAATGGCAACGACTTGGTACACAACACCGTTCATTACATTGACTGGTGCTGAGTCAACCGCAACAATACTTGGGTTACCAGCCACTGTTACCGTTACATAATATGTACCTTCAGCGACATATAATCCTTGTACGCTATTTTTATACGCAAAATTAGCAATAGTTGGATCACTTCCATCTATTCCTGCACTCGTAGTGAGGTAAATATCCACCATTTCCGCTATAGGATTAGCCGCAGCGTGTGTCACATTCAATGTCGCGCTAGTCGCCACAGCGCGTCTCATATCTTCAACAACCAGAGCTTCGATATCAATCGCTGGGCTAACAACACCGACTGCATAAACACTGTAATCCATTCCACCTGCAACCATTAACCCGTCAACATCTATGATCGGATTGGTTGTTGTGCCATCCACGTAAACGTCAATATCGTAAGCGCCAGCAGCAAGATCCAAATAACCACGAATCTCTTTGAACGCTAAGTCGGCAAGAGGAGCGAAGGCCGCCCCGTTAACGTTAACATCGACGACTGGCGCTCCATCGACAAGGTGTCCGACTCTTACTTCAGCTTGGCTGCCCATATCTTCAATTATAGAAGAGCCCGAACCGTCCAACACCAAGAGTTTGACAGGTGACGTGCTATTCGAATCTCCTGTGCCGATAGCGACAATCGTCAAGTTGGAATTAGCCGCAAGAGGTACTGTGCCGGAGTCAAAAGCAACGCTGTCTCCTACGGCAAGTCGAACTTGATACTCACCAGCTGGGATGTTCAATACGTCGGTAGAAGCTTTGTAAGCAAGGTTAGTTATTGGAGTCGCGCTAGCAAGAGCAACACCTGGCTCAGTGACATAAAGATCAACAGCAGGAACGCCTGAAGCTGCATGAACAACTTGAACATCTAGACTATTGGCATCAGCCATTGAATCGGCGCTGCGAGTCACAACTAAAGGCTCAACTGGGTTTGGCGAACCATCGGCATCGCCAACAACGAACACGTTATAATTGAGGTCGGAATCAAGATCTAGTTCTGTTTTAGGTATTACGGTCGCGGTTTCATTACCTGGGAGCTGAACATCGACCTGAATCGAATTCATCCCCTCTCGCAATTTAACGTAGCCAGATCCCACACCATAATCAACATTCGTTAATGATGGTTTATCGTTGATCCACACATTTGCAAGCGGCGCGTCAGAAGACGCGTGCACTGCTTGTAAATTGGAATACTCGATAGTGTCACTGTCGGAGCCACACGCCGCCAGTCCTAATGCCGCCACCATAGTTAGCGCAGCTCTGCCAAATCCTTTCATATCCTTGCCTCTTTGTTAGTCGGGGCTTCTATGGCTTCTGTCAGAAATTGCAACGCAGGAATGCAGTTCTCTGCGCCAACGAGCTGTTCGAACAGATTGCAGTCTAAAGGAAGTAATTCAAGCCAGCGCTGGGTCACCCAAGCTGAGTCATCGTAAAAACGATGCTGGTAGAGGTTTCCAAGTTGAGGAAACTCTTCATAAACATGGGATAACTGCTGGCTTAAATAGAAGAAATCTGGTGAGTTGTCTGGATGTTGCCAATTGTCTAACCATTCGACCTCTGCATGGCGTAAGCCGTCCGCATCTGCACGAACTCGTTTGACAACAAAGCGTTTCTCACCAGCGACTGTAATACCAAGAAGACCATCACTGAGTGTTTCAAAATCAACAATCCTGACCAAAGTTCCGATAGATGAAACGTTACCCACGTCTTTAGGGTCACCTTCACTTCCTACTAGGCAAACTCCAAAACCCACATTTTGTAGGCTGCATTCCTTTACCATTCGCTTATATCGTGGCTCAAAAATGCGCAGATTCATTTTACCTTCAGGGAGTACAACTGAAGTGAGTGGGAATAACATGACTTCTTTCATTCAAACGTCCTCTTTGATTCACGGATACATACGAATCCCTTATCACTCCGATCACTAACGATTTATGTTGGTTAATCGACTGGCTTAAAAAGTCATAAAATCGCTCACGCAAACGATCTAAATCACACATTTATTGCAATAAAATGCAACAAACAAAAAGTTCCGTAAATAAAGATAATTTCGTGATGCAACTCACCAAAAACGTTTCATTTTGCACCCTTTATCACTTTCATTTGGGATTTTTATCGCTATTATTCCCGCCAATTGGAAAGCGCAGCACAGATTGCGTGTTCTGAATCATTACAAACATAGAGAGTCCCCTTATGCGTAAATCACTTTTAGCTCTTAGCCTTCTAGCGGCTACTTCAGCTCCAGTTATGGCGGCAGATTACTCTGACGGCGATATTCACAAAAACGATTACAAGTGGATGCAATTTAACCTAATGGGTGCATTTGACGAACTTCCAGGTGAGTCTTCACACGACTACCTAGAAATGGAATTCGGCGGCCGCTCTGGTATCTTCGACCTTTACGGCTACGTTGATGTATTCAACCTAACTTCTGATCCAGGTAGCGACAAAGCTGGCGCAGAGAAGATCTTTATGAAATTCGCTCCACGTATGTCTCTAGATGCGGTAACTGGTAAAGACCTATCTTTCGGTCCAGTTCAAGAGCTATACGTTGCAACTCTAATCGAGTGGGGTGGTAACTCTGGTGTTAACTCTCAAAAAATCGGTCTAGGTTCTGACGTAATGGTTCCTTGGTTTGGTAAAGTTGGTGTTAACCTATACGGCACTTACGACGGCAACAAAAAGGATTGGAACGGTTTCCAAATCTCGACTAACTGGTTCAAACCATTCTACTTCTTCGAGAACGGTTCATTCATTTCTTACCAAGGCTACATCGATTACCAATTCGGTATGGATGATGATGCTGGTAACAAGTTTGGTTCAACCGCGTCAAACGGTGGTGCAATGTTCAACGGTATCTACTGGCACTCAGACCGCTTCGCAGTGGGTTACGGTCTAAAAGGTTACAAAGACGTGTACGGTATCAAAGATACTGATGGGTTCAAGTCAACTGGCTTTGGCCACTACCTTGCTGTAACTTACAAGTTCTAATTGAACCACTAAGTTTGCTCAAAAATGGCGCCTTTCGGCGCCATTTTTATTTGCTTTCCTTTTTTCCCTCATTATCCTTGCAGCAAACCTTTTTAATGAGAGCGTTTGGTGAATATCCTTATCCTCGGTCCAGGTGCGGTGGGCTCACTCTGGGCAACAAAATTTAAGCTTGCCGGGCACAATGTTTCATTGTGGGGAAGAAGTTCTGAAAGCCAACAATCACTTCAGTTGGATGACACACCCGCAATCGTATTCAGTAATCAAGATATTTCCTCCGTAAATAAAGCAGATCTCATTTTGATCACGGTAAAAGCTTGGCAAATGGAAGACGCCATTCAGCCTTTACTGCCTCATATCAACGCAGACACGATTATCATGCTGATGCACAATGGTATGGGTACCGCCTCTGGCGTGGAGAAGGCTCTGCCAAACAATCCTATCGTGCTCGCCACAACGACGCACGGCGCATACAAACCAGATAACCAACACGTACTGCATACCGGTCACGGAACAACGCAAGTGGGTGGTTATAATGACAAAGGAATGCAGTGCGCTTTTCTGCAAGATGTTATGCATCATGCCCTTCCAGAGGCCATTTGGAATCCACACATCCAATCTGCGTTATGGACTAAGTTAGCGATCAACTGCGCGATTAACCCACTGACTGCGATTCACCAGTGTAAGAATGGTGAGCTTGCGCAGCCCGAGTTTAAGATACAACTCGAAAGCATCACTCAAGAACTGGTTGAAGTAATGAGTAAAGAAGGTATTGCTATCGAGTTTCGCTCTCTTTTCGATACGGTAATGCAAGTGGTGAACGCCACAGCTGAGAACTATTCTTCAATGAGACAAGACGTATTCCATCAGCGTCGAACGGAAATTGATTTTATAACCGGACACTTGTTAAAGGCTGCCGAGAAACATCGCATCAATACGCCTGAGAATTTAAAACTTTACCAACGCATCAAACAAATAGAACAAAGCTGGACAGAACAATGAGTAAGAAAATCTTAGTGCCAATCGCTCCGGGCACCGAAGAAATGGAAGCCGTCACCGTTATCGACATGATGGTTCGCGCGGGTTATGACGTTACAGTAGCGAGTGCTGCTTTTGATGGCTCATTGACGATGAAAGCTTCTCGCGGAGTCACACTAACTGCCGATTGTAAGCTAGTCGATATCGCTGATGATGAGTTTGACGCCATAGCGCTTTCTGGTGGTGTTGGTGGTGCAGAAATTTTTCGTGATAGCACGGTGATGATAGAAATCCTTAAGCAGCACATCTACGAGGGAAAATTGGTCGCTGCTATCTGCGCAGCACCGGCGTTGGTATTGCAACACCATGATCTTTTCCCACAATCACTGATGACCTGTCACCCGAGCTTTCAGTCACATATCCCGGAAGAGAAGTGGCGCAGCAAACGCGTGACCTTTGATATCAACCACAACCTGATCACCAGTCAAGGTCCGGGTACAGCTTTAGAGTTCGCGATGGAAGTAATCATTCAACTCTCAGGTAAAAAACACGCATGGTCAGTTGCTGAACCAATGATCCCTCTGCCTACTCTGCACTACCACAAGCTTGGTGAAGAATAATGTTTGACGTAAATGCTGTACGCGAGCAATTTCCTGCTCTAAACCAATCCGTCAACGATACGCCCTTAGTGTATCTAGATAGCGCAGCGACAACGCAAAAACCGCAATGTGTGATTAATGTCATCAGTCATTACTACAGTGCGCAAAATGCCAATGTTCACCGTGGCAGCCATAGTTTAACGGCTAATGCCACCAGCCAATTTGAAGCGGCACGAGAACGAGTGGCAAGCTTTATTGGTGCAAACAGCTCTAAAGAGATCATTTGGACACGGGGCGCAACCGAAGCACTGAACTTAATTGCTCAAACCTACGCCCGTAGCACGTTACAACCAGGTGATGAGATCTTGATTAGCGAGATGGAGCACCACGCCAACATCGTGCCCTGGCAAATCGTGGCAGAGCAAACGGGTGCTAAAGTCATTAAAGTTCCGATGACATCAGATTGCCAGTTCGACATCAGTGCATTTGAGGCGCTTCTGTCTGACCGCTGTAAACTTGTTGCTTGCACACAAATAACCAACGTAACAGGCACACGCCAACCTATCGAAAAAATCACTGAACTGGCGCACAACGTTGGCGCGGTTGTTGTAGTTGATGGCGCGCAAGGCATCGTACATGAGCAACTTGATTTATCGACATCAGATATCGATTTCTACGTTTTCTCAGGTCACAAACTTTATGCACCAGCAGGCATTGGGGTTTTATACGGCAAGCTTGAACTTTTGGAAGCCATGCCACCATGGCACGGCGGCGGTAAAATGGTTGAACGCGTTTCTTTCGAAAAAACGACGTTTTCTGCACTTCCTGGAAAATTTGAAGCGGGCACACCAAACGTTGCGGGCGCGATTGCTCTAGCTAAAGCCATTGAGTGGTACCAAGGTTTTGACCATCACGAAGTAGAGACTCATCTCCATGCGCTTCAGGATAAGGCCTACCAAGCACTAAGCGCTTTGGATGACATTCATATTCTAGGCTATCAACCGAATGCCTCTGTACTGACGTTCGTCATGGACGGCGTTCATCACCAAGATATTGCGACGCTGCTCGATCAACAAGGCATTGCGGTACGAGCAGGACACCACTGCGCTCACCCATTGATGGATGCGCTAAATGTGAAAGGCACGGTACGCGTCTCTTTTGGTATTTATAACACGACGAACGATGTGGAAAGACTCATCGCCGCCGTAGAAAAAGCCGTCGACATGCTATAACGCCAACGGTTTGATTTGGAGTAACCAACAAGGTTACTCCATCTGCCTATCCAGAGTCGCCACGCAATTTCTGCCATTTCTTTTCGCAGCATAAAGCGCTTTATCTGCATGCGCATACAAACGTTTGGTGGTTTCATTTCTGCCTATTTCCACCACGCCTACACTCACCGTGACCGGAATTTCAATCTTTTCAAATTCGAACTGACAATTTTGAATGTGGGAACGTACTTCCTCTCCTACCTCTTTCGCCGCCGACAGAGAAGTTTCTGGCAAAATAATCGCAAACTCCTCCCCTCCGACTCTTGCAAAAATTTCGTCTTTGACGAGTAAGTGAGAAACCAAATCAGCTAACGTCTCTAAGACATAATCCCCCGCATCATGACCACGTTTATCATTGATGACTTTAAAAAAATCCAAATCAAATAATAACAACGCGGAGTGATAATCCGGAGCTTGGGATTTAATAACTTCTTCTGTGAGCTTTTCGAAAAAGACACGTCGGTTGTAGATGTTGGTAAGAGCATCAATTTGGCTTTGATGGCGAAGAAGGGTTTCAACTCGGTGGCGATTGGAGATGTTGCGTGTAAGAATAAGGACAACGCGACGACCTCGGTATTTTATAGCGAGTGGGCAGATCTTGCCTTCGTAGTATAGGTCGCCTCTTGGCCCACTGTTAGCATCTATTCCCTGAATGCTGTCGGCGCACATCTTGTACTCGATCGTCACAATACTGTCTTGTTTCAGTGATCGACTGATCTGCTCGATAAACCAGTCGGCTTTATCTTTTTCAAGTACGCCGTGAAGTGTCTTACCTATCAAATTGCTTCCATCGTGATAGGCTTTTTTATCTGTTCCTCCAAAAACATCAATATAGATACCATCTTCACTCAGAATAAAAGTGGGGTCTGGCATTTCGGATAACACGTCTTGCGCATGTTCCAAGGTGAATTGCATATAGGGAGGTTCCTAGCATTTGTATCTAAGTAACCCAATCG
This sequence comes from Vibrio sp. Vb1980, assembly GCF_033338615.1. Lineage (NCBI taxonomy): Bacteria > Pseudomonadati > Pseudomonadota > Gammaproteobacteria > Vibrionales > Vibrionaceae > Vibrio > Vibrio sp. Vb1980. The sequence continues at coordinate 52,004 of NZ_JAWOSZ010000012.1, read as the reverse complement.
CTTCCAAGTGTGTTTCCACATTGGGGAATAGGAGCGAATGGGGCATATGTCTATTATCTAATATAGACAAATTTTAAATACAATTGAGTTTATAAAAACCAAGTGGGCAATATAATGAACCAGGATCAATAGAATGGTTAATTAACGCTAAAATAGTCGACCATTTGCACACTTTTTATCCATATGCAAAAAATATCTCAACTCAGATACAAAAAACACCAAACAGCTAGGCTATTCAGCGTTTTTTAAGAATTGGGAAAATGACTCGTTACACGACGGTTTGCTTAATCTGCTCTACAATAGCTTTCAAGCCATTACCACGTGACGGGCTTAAATGGGAGACAAGCCCCAGCTGATCAAAATAAGCATCAATATCAAACGCTTGAATTTGATCGGTCGTTTTACCGTCATAAGCTGCCATTACCAAGGCAATCAATCCACGGACGATACGCGCATCGGAGTCCGCACAAAAATGCCAAACGCCATCTTGCTCTTTGCTCACTAACCACACCAAGCTTTCACAACCCAAAACGGTAACTTGTTCTGATTTCAGCTCTTCTGGCATTTGTGGCAGCTTTTTACCCCACTGAATAACCTGACGGTAACGATCTTCCCAGCCTTGGAATTGCTGCATAGTCGCTACAATGTCTTCGCTGGTGATATCTGTACCAAATGGAGAAACGGGAAAATCTGTCATGATGCGCTCTTCTTCTAGTTTACTGCTTATATTTTGAAATCAACTTCTCAACGATTCGCGATACCGCGACAAAGCCAAACGTTGCAGTTACGACAGTCGCCGCACCCAAACCGCTAGCGCAATCCATACGTTTTGGACCTTCTGCTGTCGACTTCACACCACACACTGAACCGTCTGCTTGAGGATACTTCAGCTGCTCGGTTGAAAACACGCAATCAATACCAAACTTACGAGCCGGATTCTTAGGGAAGTTATGATGACGACGCAAGGTGTCTTTGATTTTCTTCGCTAGAGGATCTTGGATCGTTTTCGTTAAGTCAGCGACCATGATCTGCGTTGGGTCAACCTGACCACCAGCGCCCCCCGTGGTGATCACTTTGATCTTGTTGCTGCGGCAATACGCCAACAAAGACGCCTTCGCTTTTACGCTGTCAATCGCATCTAGCACGTAATCAAACTCTTTGCTTAAGTACTCATGTTGATTGTCTGGCGTGATGAAATCATCAATCAGATTGACTTTACACTCTGGGTTGATCAATTTGACACGCTCGGCCATCACTTCAATTTTGCTTTGGCCAACGGTGCCCGTCATCGCATGAATTTGGCGGTTAATATTCGTGACACAAACATCGTCCATATCAATCAGAGTCAGCTCACCGATCCCGGTACGGGCCAGCGCTTCGACCGCCCATGAACCCACGCCACCAATACCAATAACACAAACGTGTGCAGCGCGAAGAATGTCCACTTCGCTGTTGCCATAAAGACGACGAGTGCCGCCAAAGCGTTGATTGTAGCTGTCAGATGCTGGGGTATCGAGTTCACGCATATTGAAGTCCAGATGATCGATAGAAAAACAAAGAGTGCGATTTATACGCACTCTTTGATGAAATGTCTAGATAAGAGAGTGTTCCTCTTTCTTGGGTCGCTATTGTAGCTTTTCTGGCGGCAAAGCCCAAGGCGCTTGAGTTGGTGAGTTTTCCAGCCCAAGTTTCCAAACTCGACCAAAATGCTTGTAGTGCCCTGCTTCCGTTCCTGCTCTCGCACCAATGCCATGATACAGATCCAAATGGTTCTGTTTTACCGCACCACCAGTGTCTAAAACGATCAGCATTCGCAGTTGATGAGCACCGCTCCACGTACCATCCGCATTCAGCAATGGTACTTCCGCCAAGATTGGTGTGCCCATTGGTAAGATAGAACGGTCACCCGCGACCGCGGCCATTGGTAACAAAGGAATACCAGCCGATCCCGTTACTGGCGCTTCCGCTTTTGGCGCAAAGAAGACGTAAGAAGGGTTTTGCTCCAACAACTCGCGTACTGTTGCGTCGTCGTTGTCCATTACCCACTCTTTAATCGCTTTGAGAGACATTTTTTCACGCGGCACTTCACCACGTTCAATCAAAATGCGGCCAATACTAACGTAAGCTTTATTATTTTTCCCTGCGTACGCGAAGTACTCCAACGTATCATCATCTTCAAAATGCACATAGCCACTGCCCTGCACTTCCATCATAAACGAGTCAATACGGTTAGGCGCATAACCTAGCACTAAACCTTGGCCATCTAATGCCCCGTTGTAGATCTCCGCACGAGTCGGACAATCTGATGAGCAGTTTGGCTTGCCATAAACTGGGTACTTAAAAATGTCGTTTGGTGTATGACGCAGCTCCATCACGGGAGAAAAGTATCCGGTAAACAGCACATTACCTTTTTTATCACCACCACCCAATTGCGCGGCTTGAATGCCAAACGCACTCAACGCACTGGTATCTCCGCTCTGTTGCGCCCACTCACTTAATCGTTGATATAGCGGTTGGTATATCTTCGCCATGGATGGTGACTTTATCACCACTTGCTCAGCTTGCTTGTTAAATTCAGTAAAATCGCGTGGTTTGTTAGACTCAACCACATCCACTTGATTGAGGATCTGAGGAAACTCACCATCAAGATATTGCTGAGCACGATCATTTTGTTGAGCACAGCCAAAGAGTAGGCTCAAAGAGATAATAGGAAGGAGTTTTTTTAACACGTGTCTTTTCCGTAAAAGAGAATAGCAAAAGGATGGCAAACAAATGCATACGGTGCAATTGAAAAGCAACGACAAAATGTTTCAACGCTAAGCCAATCCGTTTACTCGTTGTGAATTCATTCAGTTAATACAACATGATAGCAGCGGAAGAATTACGGAATTGTCCGGATTATGTTTGAAAGTAAGATTTACTGATTGAGAGATGAAATTGTGATCATCCATGTGACTCACAGACGCAAGAGATCTCTGCTTAACAGACAAAGATAAAAACGACTATCTTACCGCAATCCTTGCACGCCCCTCTAAACGGAATACAGGTAGATAATGTGCATTGGCATCCAGCTTCATTTCTGCATGCTGCTTACCCACAAAATTGAAGTGCCGCTCATTTGAACCCACTCGATACGAAAACGAATCCCCATCGAATTCAAAACTGGTCGCCACTGTAGAACCATTTACGGTAACACCGCGCTCACTCAACACAAATTCTTCACGAGCATAAGGCGCAACATCTTGCTCAACCCAGCGACCATAAATTGTCGATTTGGGAATGGGCGGATTAATGGTTCGAGTAATCAAATCACTATACAGCATGCACACGACAACGGTTCCAACTATCGCTATAAGCATGAGAGAACGCTCTAGCCACTTACGAAGCATTGATTTAGATGACGTTTTTGACAGATTTGAAGCAGTGATCGCAGCATTCTTATTAACAGCAGAAGACATGAGGTTCACGTATTGAGGAAAGACGCCACCATTGTAACCTTCCCTCTTAACGGGACCAAGAACCTACCTCAATATGTTTGTGCTTTATTCCAAAATTTCACCTTGCCACCAAGTGAATAAAAAGGCATTATTTTAACATAATTAAACAAAGGAATGGCTGTAGTGAAAATTCGTAGTACTGCTCTCGTAAAAGGATTCCGTCAATCAACACCTTATGTCAATGCTCACCGCGGAAAAACCATGGTGATCATGCTGGGCGGAGAAGCCGTCGCACACAAAAATTTTGGCAATATTATTAATGATATCGCACTCATGCACAGCCTCGGAATCAAAGTCGTGGTGGTGTATGGTGCACGTCCTCAAATTAATCAGCTGCTAGAAAAACAAGACCTCACTACGCCTTACCACAAAAATATCCGCATTACGGATGAATCAGCTTTATCTGTTGTTATGCAAGCTGCCGGACAACTTCAGCTTGCGATTACTGCGCGCCTATCAATGAGCCTCAACAACACTCCGATGGCAGGTACCCAGCTCAATGTTGTTAGCGGAAACTACATCATTGCTCAACCACTCGGCGTTGATGATGGTGTGGACTATTGCCATAGTGGACGCATTCGCCGCATTGACACCGATGCTATCAACCGCACTCTTGATCAAGGTTCAATTGTTCTGCTAGGTCCCATTGCTAGCTCTGTGACTGGCGAGTGCTTCAATTTATTATCGGAAGAAGTCGCCACCCAACTAGCGATAAAGCTGGGTGCGGATAAGCTGATTGGTTTTTGCTCCGAACAAGGTGTCATTGATGACAACGGCAATGCTGTCGCCGAGTTACTACCAATTGAGGCGGAGCATGTCATCAAAACGCTTTCTGAAAATACGTATCCTGACCTAGATTACAACACTGGGACACTGCGCTTTCTTAAAGGCTCTATTGCCGCTTGCCGTGCCGGAGTACCTCGTAGCCACTTGATCAGTTATAAAGTAGATGGCGCCTTAATTCAGGAGTTGTTCTCTTTCGATGGCATCGGAACCCAAGTTGTTATGGCGAGTGCTGAACAAGTGAGGCAAGCTAATATTGACGATATTGGCGGTATCTTAGACCTCATTCGTCCTTTAGAAGAACAAGGTGTACTCGTTAGACGCTCTCGAGAGCAGCTAGAGCAAGAGATTGGAAAATTTACCATCATCGAAAAAGACGGCTTGATTATTGGCTGTGCTGCCCTTTATCCATACCCAGAAGAGCGCAAAGCTGAGATGGCTTGCGTAGCGATTCACCCTGACTATCGTGATGGAAACCGAGGTTTGTTACTGCTCAACTACATGAAACATCGTTCTAAATCCGAAACCATTGATCAGATTTTTGTCCTCACGACACATAGTTTGCATTGGTTTAGAGAGCAAGGTTTTTACGAAGTCAGTGTCGACTATTTGCCTGGAGCCAAACAAGGGTTATATAACTTCCAGCGTAAGTCAAAAATCTTAGCGTTAGATTTATAGCTTAACCTTAAATCAGGGAGCGAAACTTAACGTTCCGCTATACCAAAACCTCAAGGTGCGGGATTCAGCTCATTAACGCTCAACCCTGCACATCGAGCTTGTTTAGGAACGAGTTTGTTTAGGAGTAAGGCCACACATAAACCCTACTCCGGACTAGCGGGTCATCATGTAAACCCAACTTAGAAATGCGCAAACCATTGCTTGATTTTTGTTCCAATTTTATCTTTTAAATATACATTTGGTTGGCTATACTCTGCTCGCTAGTGATTGGTTTTTAACCAATACGAATGGATCTAGGTGATGTAATGTAGCCTTCACCCTAAAATACTGGGCAATTGAAAAACTAGTTAGCTCCGTATTGCACACCAAGGACAGTTGTTAATCTGACTTTAAATAAGCCGAGACGAGCACTGTTATGAGAACAATCATTTGTAATTCGCTTCAAAGCTTCTGGGATATGGCTGACAATCAGTTTTTAGAAGGCCTAGACGTCCACTGTGTTTTCCCCGTAAATGACGCTATCCGAGATTTTATTCTTGCTTATCAACAGCAATACAAAATACGCAGCGTGTCTTTTACCAACGCGTTTGCAAAACATGCATAAAAGAAGACCGAGCCATAAGCTCGGTCTTCTTGTTTTAGTTAGTAAGCCGCTGTACTAACCCACTCGCACGAGTGGTTTTCACCTTAATGCCTCGCTTCAGAACATTAAGTTCGGCGTAAAGAGCTAAACGCTTTTTCGCGCGGGTAATGCCTGTGTAAATCAACTCACGGGTTAATATCGTGCTAAAGTCTGGTGGCAAAATCATCAGGGTGTAATCAAATTCACTGCCTTGCGATTTATGGATGGTCATAGCGTAAGCCGTTTCATGTTCAGGTACTCGGCTTGGCAAGACCGATTTCACACTGCCGTCAGGTAACTCGAAAAAGACTTTCAAACGCGGTTCTTCTTCACTGTCATCTCGCATGCAAATACCAATATCACCGTTATACAAACCTAAACCGTGATCATTACGCGTAACCATGACGGGTCTGCCGTGATACCAAATTTCATCCTGAACTTGAATGAACTTGCGCGCCGCGAGCGCTTTCTCGATGCGTTGGTTTAGCCCAGCCACACCGAAGTCACCTTCACGGATCGCGCACAGCAATCGGCATTGGTTGAAGGTATCTAACACTGCTTTGGCTTTGTGCGTTAGCGACTCTAGCTCTCCGGTTTTAGGATCGGTTTCCTGTTGTCCAATGCGTTTGAGGTAACGACCGTATTCCTGCACCAACGTCTGCATCATTTGGTTGTAATGTTGACTACTTAGCGCGAAATGTTCGATGTCAGAAAAGTCACGCGCCCAGACGTTATCTACGCTCGCAGCAGAACCTGAGTTAACCGCTTTTGCCAACTGACCAATGCCTGAGCGAGCGTCAAATCGGTAGCTCTTTTGCAGCATACATAAACTATCGGCAATGCTAGATGCACTGTTACCCGTATGGGCTAAAGTATCGAAACCCGTCAGTTTTGCGATGGCTGACGCCTGCTCTTTGCCATAACCCAATGCATGGAACGAACAGATATCACCCAACACAGCCCCAGCTTCAACTGATGCAAGTTGATCTTTATCACCTAACAAAATCAGCCGCGCATGTTTCGGTAAGGCATCGACCACTTTGTACATCATTGGTAAATCGACCATCGACGCTTCGTCGATAACTAAAATATCCAAATGCAGTGGATTTTGCTTGTTGTGACGAAATTCTGCACTATTAGGAATCGCGCCCAGCAACCGATGTAAAGTGCTCGATTCAGTCGGAATTTTGGCTTTTAGCTCCGGAGAAACTGGCAGTTCTTGCACCGCTTTACCAATGGACTCGGTTAATCGCGCCGCCGCTTTCCCCGTCGGGGCCACCAGCTTGATGGTTAGATTTTTCTCTTGCGTCGCCTGTTCAATCAAAGCAGCAAGCAATTTGGTTACTGTCGTCGTTTTACCCGTACCAGGGCCACCAGAAATCACAGCAAATCGACGAGTTAACGCAACCGCCGCCGCGACTTTTTGCCAGTTCACACAAGCTGAGAGTGGCACGAGTTCATCCAGTGTTTGCAAATCTTGAACCTTGCGCGCATTGCTAAGCACGGAATCAATCGCGTGCCAATCCAACGATTCGCTTGCGACCACATCAAGGTGATCACACACCAATTGTTGACGCAACACTTGGTTGCTGCTTCCCGCTTCTACTGCTTTGCCCAACGCGTTAAACAGAAAATGGTATTGGCGTGCGAACAGATGGTTGAGCAACTCCGATAATCGCGCAAACTCTTGTGGTTGCAAGTTAACTGCGGCGCCCAGCTGATTGAGCTTTTCCGCCAGTGTCACTTCATAATGCCAATAGCGATGCAGATACAGACGCTCACCATCGAACATTAAAGGCAAGGCTTCTCCTTGCGCGCCGACCACGCTGGAATTTTGTAATACTTGAATCCAGTCTATGCCTTGCAACTGTGTGTTAAGCGCCAATGCCGACTCACCAAACAGCCCTAGCTTACTGGCTAAATCCGTAGTTTGCCCTTGTGCATCGCACAGAGACAGACAGATATGTCCTTTACCAAGCTCACTACTGACAACACCAGCGATAAACGCCAGTGCTTGGCTGTCCGACTGTTCATCATGCGTTTGAGAATCAATAAAACAGGCGAATTGGTAGTCGAGCTGACGAATAGCACCTTTGTGCGCCAAGCGTTCCAACACTACCAATAGGCTATCTTGGTCAGAATGAAGATTGTGATTTGTCGTCATTAAAGTAGCTCCATCTGCCCGGCTTGAGTTGAGCGCGTTTCAAGTACTTGACCATCAATCAAACGATCCATCTCTTGTAAGAACTCGAAAGTTGGTTTCGCGGCAAAAATGCCGTGGTCACTCTGCCCATCCATGCCGCGCAAGAACAAGTAATACACGCCACCAAAGTGCTGTTCATAATCATAATTGGCCAATCGGCTGCGTAGGAAACGATGCAGGGCTAACGCATAAATCTGGTACTGCAAATCGTAGCGGTGATCTGCCATCGCCGATTTCAGAGCCTCACCATGATAGTGCGTCACATCGTCGCCAAGATGATTCGATTTCCAGTCAAGCACGTAGTATTTACCTTGATGTTCAAACACCAAGTCGATAAAACCTTTGAGCATGCCTTGCACGGTTTGGAAACCTAAATCCCCCGCTTTCGCCGACAACGGATCGTGACGTTGAATGACTCGGTTTAACGCCGGTGCAGACAAAACTTCAATCGGCAGCAAAAATTCCATCTCCACCAAACGTTGCGACGGTGCTTTTTGATTCAGCAGCAAAGACTTACCATCCAACGGCGTTGCGAGTACGGTATCAATCAATTGCTGTAAAATAGGTAGCCACTCTTCATCGAGCTGTTCGCTTTCCATCAAGCCAAGGATGATTTGTGTATTCTCTTCCGTAGTGGCTGGCTGAGTAAATTCAACTTCCTCAAACAAGCTGTGCAGGAACGTACCCGGACGCGCACCACGAGGGAAGGTAAAAATAGAGCGCTCTGGCTCCACCAAATCCGCTTCGTCTTGCTCTTCAGATGAGTCGATATCAAAACCCGTAATCTCAATCGTGGCATCATGCTCGGCGTGATGAGAGCCTTGCTTGACCAAGCCAGAATAACTGGTGATGCGCCAGTTTCTATCGATAGGGTTTTGCAGCTCTTTCGCGCTAAGATCGTGTATTTCTTCTTGTGGCGCTACGTACTTCTCTTCGAGTTGCTGCGGCGGATCGGCCACAACGACACAATCAAGCTCGTCTTGTTGCTTTGTTAAACCTTGTTGCAAATCGTTAATGCCACCTTCTTGACCATTTTGAATCAAATAGCCAATCGCACTGCGGTGTACACCAGTTGGCTCTTTGGTCGAACGGCCATTGCGCAAAGGTGAGGCACCGATAAAACACGCATACACAGCTCGCGTTAGTGCTACGTATATCAAGCGTAAGTCTTCCGCCAAACGCTCTTTATCCGCTTGCTTCATGGACGCATCGTTGCCAGTAATATCCAGTACCGTGCGGTCATTGGCTGCATCGTAATATTTGGCTTCACTGACTTCTCGATAGCTGAACACAAACGGCAGAAATACGAGGTCATACTCCAAGCCTTTTGATTTGTGAATAGTTACGATCTGCACTAAGTTACGTTCCGATTCTAAACGTTGGATTTGGTCATCACTGCCACCCAAACCGTTTTCCGCATCACTGATAGACTGAGCGAGCCAACGCAGTAGACCGTGATCGCTGTCCAGTTCATTACTGGCTTGTTGAAGCAGTTCACCGATGTGCATTAAATCGGTAAGCACTCGCTCACCATTTTCACCCTGTGAACTCGCGCCTTCTTCTAGTAATCGCTCGGCAATATGGCGTTTGCTGATCACCGCCCGCAGCATCGGCAGCACACCACGCTGAACCCAAAGTTTGCGATATTCTTTGAATTCGTTTACGGCGTTTTCCCACACAATTTCATCGTTATTAAGTGCATCCAAACTTGCTGCATCAAGGGCAAACAGCTCAGAGGCAAGACTTGCACGCAGCGCACGGTCATTTTCTGGAGTCAGCACCGCTTGCAGCAAACGCTGTAGATCCTGCGCCACTGAACTGGTAAACACACTGTCTCGGTTAGACAGGTACACGCTGGCAATGCCTTGTTCAGCCAGCGCTTGTTTGATCATTCGACCTTCACTACCTGTTCGAACCAACACCGCGATATCGCCCGCTTGAACCGCTTTCTGTTTTTCGCCATTCACCAGACACGCTTGCCCCTGTTGAGCCTGCGTCAAAATAGTTTGGATTTGGCTTGCAGTCGCCTCTGCCATTCGAGTCAAATACTCGCCTTTTGGTAGCGGTTTATCGTCCGCTTCTTGCAACCAATAAGTCAGCGCCGGTTGCTTTTGGCCACCCATAGTCCAAATGCGTTTTTCGGCATTGGGACTGTACTTAACGGGTAAGAACGGAATATCTGAATCATAGATAAATGGACTGTCTGGCAAAGCAAATACTTGGTTTACCGCCTGCACCATATCTGCGCTAGAACGCCAGTTGGTTCCTAACGTATAGTGGGCACTTACTTGGTTACGCGCTTTGATATAAGTGAAAATGTCTGCGCCACGAAAGCCATAAATCGCCTGCTTGGGATCACCGATCATAAACAAACCACATTCCGGATTATTCAGATAAATACGGCTGAAAATACTGTATTGAAGCGGGTCGGTATCTTGGAACTCGTCAATCATTGCGACGGGATACAAAGTACGAATACGCGCCGCTAAAAGCTCGCTTTCGTCCGTATCGATAGAAGCAGAAAGTTGCGTCAGCAAATCATCGAAAGAGAGCCACTGTTTTTGATTTTTCGCGTTGGCCAGCATTGCACGACAATGCTCAATCGCATGAGCAAGCAGTGGCGCTTTTAAGCTGATTGGATTGGCAAGAAATGTTTCAATGGCTTCAAATACCGCATGCTGCGGCGCACTGCCTTTCGGTGTTTTTTCCAACAAGACGTTTTGCGCGAATTTCTCCAGCTTGTCTGGATAATCGTAACCTGTAGTTTCCGTTGCAGCCCAAGCGCTTACCGCCTCCAACCACGTCGGCAGAGACTTTTTGTTGTAACTTCTCGGATTTACATCTGAAGACGAAATCAGCTTTAAGAAGTCATCTTGGCTTTCTCGCCACTGTGCTTTTAATTCATCAATTTTTTTCAAATTTTCAGTATGAAGATCAGCCAAACTGCCTTTCATTGCTGGAACAGAAAGGCTTAACGGCGCACCAGTTAAGTAATTGCTGATGTCAGACAACAACGCAGATGGAGAGCTCCATAGCTGGCGAATTTCTCCAGCCAAGGTAAATGGCAACGGGTAGAAATTGCGGCGCCAGTAATCGGCTACAACTTGCGCTTTTAGGTGACTTTCATCGGTCACAAACTCGTTATTAAATCGGCTGCCAGATTCAAACGCATTTTGCGTTAGCATACGTTGGCAAAAACCGTGAATGGTGTAGACCGCCGCCTCGTCCATCTGACGCTCTGCCTGCAATAAAATTTCTGCGGCTTGCTTGTGATCGTCAAACTCATTAAGCAAAGGTTGGATCACCGGGTCGGAACTCTGTCCACGCGCAAACGCGATTCGCGCATCATGGATTCTTGCCCTGATACGATCGCGTAATTCCGCAGTTGCCGCTTCGGTAAAGGTTACAACCAGAATTTGGTCGACCGTAAGCGGTACGCGATGTCGAGTTTCCGCGCTGCCATGACCAAGCAAAAGACGCAGATATAAACCTGCAATAGTGAAGGTTTTACCTGTACCTGCTGATGCCTCGATTAACCTCGCACCGTGCAGAGGAAACGTCATCGGTTCTAGTGGCGTTGGTTGAGGTTGCTCTGTGCGGTCTAACGTATGTAGAGGGCACTCTGCACCTGACATTTGATCCATAACGCTGAATCTCTCCGGATTATTTACTAGGACGTATCACCTAATAAATGTGATCTATAGTTAAAAATTCTATTAATATGTTTAACAAGTTGGATAATTTAGAGCTTTGTGAGATCTTTCTCACGGTTATCCATAAGACGTACCGTTAGTATGCGCCCCACGAGATAAGCCAAACCTTTTTGGCGGCACAACTCAAATGAATTAAACAAAAGTATCATGGTCCCTCTGACCTTGTGGCCGTACAGCGAACGCCCTACAAAAAATAATGATTTTCTGGCGGCCACCCTACTCTTCCTTCTCTTTATCCAGCTGTCTTTATTACGCTTTTACATCATCAGCGTCTTGAACCGCTAAGCGCGCACCTTGCAGTACTAATGCTGTCAGCAAACGAACTTCTGAGGCCAACTCATCATTCCAAGCAGGCCAAATTCGAGAGATGTACGCATTACTGCCTTCGCCCGGGCTCATGAAGCCATCATTGAATGCGTCAGCCATTTTCTTCAAAGATTTCTCTTCGTAATCTACCCACTGACCGCGGCTAAAGCCCGCTTCAACACAAGCCAACGCCGTTTTCGGGAAATAAGGCAAAGGCTTAGTCATGCCTTCGAAAAATAAGCGAACTAATTCAGTCAGTAGCTGTTTGGCATACTGCGCATCGGCAATTTCTGGGTAGATCAAATGCAGCGCGCCTTCTTTACGATCGTAACCAATGATGTGAGTTTTCTTAGCATGACCCGACGCCGACATGGCAAGGTGATCGATCCACGCAGCAAGGTAATCCTGCGAGCGAATCTTACCGCTTCTATAGCGAATCAAACCGGATTGGTAGCATTGAGTCAGCCAACCTGTTAGGCGAACGTTTTTCTCTTCGCCTTCATTTCGCTCAAACAAGGAATCAAACGTCAGGTCGATTTCCAAATCGTCTTGAGGCGCACCAGATAAAAACGCCAGTTTATCCACCAGCTCTTCCGCCTGAACTCGGTTAGTTTCAAATTCGATATCACCAAACGCCCCCACCGGCAGTTTGCCTTGCGCGCGCTGTTGACTCATAAAGTGTTTAAGTACCTCTGTTTTTTTCTCTGGCTGCATCAATGTCGTTTCAAGCAAGGTTTCTAACAGCTCATCACGCATTTGATAGCTCTCCAAACCACCTAAAACAAAGGGTTCGTCGTCCTCCATCACCGGTAGTGGCGGTTCAAAGATTACTTTTAAACGACGATTGAAAAAATACTGCACAGGTAAGCGCCAGAAACGTTGCAACTCGACTAAGTCGAGCTCAAGTGGGAACGTCGCTCCTAACAGATAGTCGTCTAATGCCCGATTAAAATCACGACGAACATAGCCTTGCGATTGACTACTTTGAGTTAATGCCGCTGGAATCCACTCTTTCGCGTAGCTGGCGTGCATGCCTTGGAACGCACTTGGGCTAAACGGCACCATGGCGTGGGTATTCACCAACGCATTTAATAAGTTGTCGCCAGACTCATCAACGGGCAACGCTTCATCACCACTTAAACAATAGTTTTGGTGGCAGTATTCCATCAGCTCAGAAACCAGAACCGAAGGTACTCGCTCGGTATTGTCTTGGATTGAACGGCCAACATAACTGATGTAGAGCGTTTGCTGTGCCGATAGCATTGCTTCGAGGAATAGGTAACGGTCATCATCTCGACGCGAACGGTCGCCCGGTTTGGTTCTTCCGGTCATCAAGTCAAAGCCTTCTGGCGGCATGGAGCGTGGGTACACGCCGTCATTCATCCCCAGTAGACAAACGGTTCTAAACGGAATAGAGCGCATCGGCATCAGGGTACAAAAGTTCACTTGACCAGCCAGGAAGCGCTGGCTGACTCGTGTGCCAGATAATTTGTTTTGAAGGTATTGGCTGATGATCGACGGCGACAACGCATCATCAAATGCGGCATCAGCTAATTGCTCTTTGAGTTGGCTGAGCGTATCGCGAATGGATTTGAGCGCCATTTCGCCTTCTAACTCAACTGAGAAGAAGTCATCCAGCAGTGAAACCAAAGTCTCTCGCCAACCATCAATAGTCTGAACATGAGAAAGTTTGCTTCGATAAGTGCTAATTTGTTGGATAAAGTGTGCCAACTTGCCCGCCAGCTCTGCACCCATGCCTTGCACTTCGTTGTACGGAGATAAACTGCCTTGCTCGGTTTCAAACAAACCTGCGGATTCTGGCATCGCGTAGCCAAGCAACATGCGTTGAATACCAAATTGCCATGTGTTTTGACGGGTTTCCGGCAGTTCAAATTCGCGTCCGGTATTGGCATCCAACCCCCAGCGAATCCCCGATTCCTCAACCCATTGTTTGGCTTGTAAGAAATCATCTTCGCTGAGTTCAAAACGCTTTAATATCGCCGGAGTTTCCAAAAGTTCGAGTAGTTCTGATGCCAAACAGCGCGTATTGGGTAAGTTCACCAACTGCATAAATGCGGCCAGAATTGGGCTCTCTTGATCGGCGGTTCGGTCAGAAATCGAATAGGGAATAAAACGCTCACCCGGTGCGTTACCAAAGACCGCCTGAATCGCAGGGCTGTAAGCGTTGATGTCCGCGACCATCACGATAATATCGCGCGGTTTTAACGTTGAGTCAGCATCGAACATCGCCAATAGTTGATCATGCAGCACTTCCACTTCACGCATCGGGCTGTGACAAGCGTGTAGGCTCAGTGATTTATCACCCAAGCTAACCACTTGTTTGTGATGACTGTTTTCAATCTGTTGGTCATCTTGATGTTCTTCAAGATTGAGAATATCCGCTTGCAATTGATGGAGCAGACTGTCGCGCTCAACATCAACAAAGGCTTCAATTTCATGAGATTCCAGCTGAGACAACAGATACATATTGTCGCGCCCGAGTTTACCCATGGACGCCAACAGACTGTTTCCGACCACATCGGTGTGCAGCTCATCGATCACATTATCTTCCAGTGATCCTTTCAGTTGCTCAGTTTCACCTTGCACTTCCGAGTGATCGTCCTGCCACACAACGTGCTGACGATGTTTCGCCGCCAAACGAGCCAGATATTTGCGATCTCGAACTTCACCCCAGTAATAACGACAAGGGTTAGTGAACATCAGATGCACGTCGATGTGTTCGCCAATTGCTTTTAGCGCATCCATATAGCGAGGCGGCAACGAAGAAATGCCAAAAACAAACAAACGCTTGGGTAAATGGTCAAAATTGCCGTTAAAACTCGCTAACGTGTCGATAAAGTGCTCATAAAGGTTGGCACGGTGATATGGAGACTGCCCTAACGACACAGTGTGATCATACAACGCTTGCCATAAGATCGGCTGCCACGGATGCTCATCTTCCAACTCTGCCACACTCTTCCCGGCTTCCCAACTTGCGATCCATTCCGGACGATACACCAAGTAACCATCGAAAATATCGGCAATTTTCTCAGCCAGCTGATACAGCTTAGAGTGGTCACTGTCATCTTTGAGGTACTGCGCTAACGGCGAAAACACCTCTTGGTTGAGAAGCCCCGGAAGCAAATGCATCAACTTCCACGTCATCGCTTCTTTGTTAAACGCACTGCGTTTTGGCACGTCTGGCAATACCTGCGTAAACATTTCCCAAATGAAAGTCGCAGGGAGCGGAAAATCAATGTTCGCGGCAACACCAAACTCTTTGGCCAATTCCATTTTTAGCCACTGGGACATGCCTGGACTTTGAACCAGAATTTGTTCTTTTTCGAACGGGTTTTCCAGCGGACTGATTCGAATCAGTTCGACAAGGAGTGATTTAAGAACGTCAACTTGGTTGGAGTGATAAACAGTAAACAAATTGGGAATACCGAGCGCCGATTGAAACTGTTAGCTAGCTTAGCACAGCCCCATTTAAACCCGCAGTGATCTCGCGTTCGGAAAAAACAAAAGGTTATATATCACTCAAATAGAGTATGAATCTTCTGAATTTTCACATGTCAATCAAGTCTGACACTTCCATACAAAATGTGACATTCGTCGCAACTATTCCATAATAAAAAACACTGTTTTATACTCCCTCTACCCATAATTTATAAACAAACAAAAAGTATGTTTCGCAAACTGTCTTCCAACAGCGCTTGGCTGATTGCTTTTTTTGCTTGCTTTGCAGTGTACCTGTCGATCGCTTGTTATCCTTTTGTGTTGTCTAACAATCAGAATGAACCGCTAACCTTGTTGCAAGGTTACTATTTGGTTTCGACTCAATATGGCTGGCTGGGCTTGATCGCTCTTCCATTTATGTTGTTGAGTTTATTGCTCTCTTTTCTACCGACTCGAGCATTCAAAGGTATCGTGATCGCTATCGCGATCTGTCTATTGATCATGTTTAAAGTCGATATCCTCGTTTTTCAGCAATACAAACTTCACATCAACGCCCTATTAATCCGTATGTTTTTCGAAGGTGGCGGTGATGTCTTCGATATTTCTTGGATGAGTTGGCTTATCTTCGTCAGTGAAGTTGCCGTTCTGGTGATCGGGCTCGCCTGTACCGTTTGGGTAAGTAATCAACTGTCAGAAAGCCGAGCTAAGTTCGTTTTGATCAGCGTTTGGTTTGCTGTATTGCTTAGCACACAGATGATTCATGCGTACAAAAACGCACTTTACGACGATGAAGTCAGTCAGTTTTCGAATAACTGGCCACTTTACTACCCGCTGACGGCTCGTAAATTTATTTACAAACACGACCTAGTGGATGAGAACATTGCATCGAAGAACCGCGTAGAGTTAACCAACATTGAACGTAGCTCACTCAACTACCCGCTTGCGCCGATTCAAGTGCAAAGCAAAGAGAAACAGCCCAATGTTTTGTTTATCTTGGTTGACGCGTGGCGCTACAGTGATGCGACGCCGGAAGTCATGCCAAATGTCAGCAAGTTCGCCGAAAAAACGATGAATTTCACACAACATATGAGCGGCGGCAACTCAACTCAAGCGGGTATTTTCAGCCTGTTTTACAGCTTGCCCGCGACCTACTGGGAAAGCTTTTACGCAAGTCAACGCTCTCCTGTGTTTATGGATACGCTGCAAGCAGAAGGCTACCGCATGGGCATTTTTGGCTCAGCACCGCTCACCAGTCCGCCACTCTCTCGCACGGTATTCAAAAAAGTGTCGGATTTGACCCTGAAACAAACTGGGGAAACAGCTGTCGAGCGCGATCAGCAGATAACAGACAAGTTCATCGAGTTCCAAAAGCAGGACAGCGACAAGCCGTACTTTGGTTTTCTGTTCTACGATGCCGCCCACGGCACGGTGTTTCCTGAACCTGAATTTGCGAAATTCAAACCATACTGGGAACGCGTTGACCACATTTTGCTCAACAACGATTTTGACGCTTCGCTTTACCACAATCGATACAAGAACTCGTTGTACTACATCGACAGCTTGATTGGTGATGTGCTGAAAAACGTCGACTTAGACAACACCATTGTGGTGATTTCATCAGATCATGGTGAAGAGTTTAATGACCATAAGATGAACTATTGGGGCCACACGGGTAATTACAGTGACGTTCAAGTGCATGTGCCTCTTTACGTGTACATGCCAAATCGTCAGCCAGAGCAAGTTGATTACCGCACGACCCATTTTGACGTCGTGCCAACCATGATGAATACGCTGTTTGACGTTCAAGGCACAACGAGTTCATACAGCGTTGGTCATAATTTGTTTGATAGCTCTGCCTCTCGCGATTGGTATATTGCAGGCAGCTACTACAACTATGCATTGGTCGGCAAAGAACTGATGCTTGTGGTCAACCCTGGCGGGCACTCTCAGCAACTGAATCGCCAGTTAAAAGTCGAGAAAGAACAGAAAGTTCCTGTCGATATCATTCGTCATTCTCTGGATGAGATGTCGCGATTTTACAAAAAAGGCTAGCGTCCAACATCGACGCCGATTGAAATAAAAAAGCCTCTTGGTTGTAAGACCAAGAGGCTTTTTCCTATCTGCTATTTAAGCGTGATGAGCGTGCATCAAGCGTGGCTGAATCAACAAGTTGTTGATGTATTGTAAGGCCACATAAGAGACAACAAATGTTGCCACAATCAACTCAAGACCAGCTAAGCCTCGCACTTGTTGAACATAGTGCGCAGCCAATCCTTGCAACTCCATCCAATTCGCCATTTTAAACAGCGCCGTCGCACCGATCACCATCGGGAAGGTAAACGCTGCATAGCCAGGGCTGAATGGCAGTCTAAGCAATTTAAAGAACGCGAGATATATGATGGCTGTCATCAATACCGCGATACCAAATAGCATAGCGATGATCACTGGTGATGGTGTCGCAGTGACCGTTAAGTACCCTGCCAATGATAGACTTGCTGGCGCCGCCATAATTGCCATGGTTGGTTTTGCTGCATCCGGAATTTCATGGGTAAACATGAAACGGTAAATCATCATCGGCAACATGATCGCGTACGCCACCATACCAAACATCAATGCACCTTGTGCCACTGGTGCTAACATAGGGTTGCCAGAGAAAGACACATCCGCAACGATGATACCCACAGGCGGTACAAACCAACTAGGAACCATGTGGTGCAATTCAAAATCTTTGGCGCGATGGTAAACAAAGCTCACCAAGAATACGATGTGCAAAACCACCGCAATCAGCCAAAGCGCATCGCCAGCTAATGGGTAAAAATGGCCGAGAGAGTTCGATACCACCATAGTGCCCATCGCAAATGTCGGAACCACGCTGCCCACAACCGGATGAGCAAGATCTTGTCTCAATAGATGATTATGTAGCAAAAACTTGGTTGCCAATATAGCCAACAATATGCTCGCGATACCCGCACTAATCCACTGTCCGTAGCCATGTAATTCGGCGAAGTTTTCCCAACTCCAGCCCAAGCTTGCAATACCAAGAGCCAAACCCGCCATTGGAGTTGGCGCTCCCATTACTTTTGCTTTTGTTCTTTGAATCATGATGACCTCAACCAGACTCACTCTTGATGAGACGTATAATACGCTTGCACTTCGTTCCGATATATCTAATTATTTAAAACAAACGTTCAGAATTACTTAACGGTGGGGTATGGCAAGTCACATTTCTCTTAAACAACTGAAAGTGTTTACGACGATCACGCAGCACAAAACGCTCACAGCGGCTTCTGATAGTCTCTTTTTATCGAAAGCCGCAGTGAGCATGGCACTCTCAGAATTAGAAAAGCAGATCGGCCATCACTTATTTGATCGTGTTAATAACCGACTGATTTTGAACCAAGAAGGTCAAAAACTACTGCCACTGGCGGATGAATTACTCAACCGAGCCAAGGACATCGAGAGCATTTTCGATGGTGACCAAGCGCTATCGGGCCAACTTCGCATTGGTGCCAGCGACACCATTGGCAACCAAGTCGCGCCCTATTTGCTTAGCGAATTTCGTCAGCAAACGAACCATCGTTCTCAAAGTCTGTTCATTTCTAACTCCGCACAAATCTGCGACATGCTGACCGATTACGAGTTAGACATAGCCCTCATTGAAGGCAAAACACTTCACCCTGAATTGCAGTCTACCCAGTTTAGCGAAGATGAAATGTGCGTGATTTGCGCGCCCAATTCCCCAGCCGCGCACGAAGGGCCAGTAAACTTAACCGAGCTAGAAAACAGTGAATGGATATTGCGAGAGGCAGGCTCTGGTTCACGCGAATTTTTTATGCGCGTTGTCGCGCCGCGCTTGGAACATTGGCATGAAGCTTTTCAGCTCAATACCACCGAAGCGTTGATCAACTCAGTATCGGCAGGGTTAGGCTTGGGCTGTTTGTCACGTTTGTCTGCAGAACCTGCTATTCGTGACGGCCGCGTAAAACTGCTCGACATGCCTTTAGATATGAAACGTCGCTTCTGGTTACTGGTTCATAAAGAGAAATATCAAAGCCCATTGCTCAAAACGTTTATCGAATTTTGCCAAGATTGGGAGCGACCAACAAACCTTCCTTTGGCGGACAAATCCGCAAAGTGAAACCAAGATAGTTTAAATGCTAGTCAGTTAGTTGTACGTGTCTCTCATTCTGAGGCTTGTCGCTAGACTTGATTGGTCAAAAACTGTATAAAAAGCCAGTATCAATACACCAAATTAGGGGACCAACCATGGCTGTAATCGTCAAGTACGTGGTAGAACGCAATGGAGAAGAGAAAATGACTTTTACCTCTAAAGCGGAAGCTGACGCATACGACAAAATGCTGGATATGGCAGACGAGTTATTCTCACTGCTGGGTAAAAGTGAACTTCTAGAAGACGAAGGTAAGCAAGAAGATCTTGCAATGTTCCTTGCGCAAAACAAAGAAGAAGTGCTTTACGCTCTTGGTGCAAAACGTAAACCTGCACCAAAAAAAGCAAAGAAGCTTGAAGCTGTTGAAGAAGATAGCGAGCAAGAAGACGCTGCATAAGCCTCTTATTTGTTTAGAAAAAACGTCGCATTATGCGGCGTTTTTTTATTCCTTCCGTTTATCTCCATATATCTCTGAGAATATAAAGAACCGATTTAATATCCCAAATTGCTCTAAATTTCATGTTGCGGATTAGTGTGACTTAGATCTAGTCTAAATGGGTCCGGTGATGGGGTGCCACCGGAATCGAAAGATTCGAACCGCTGTTAAAGCTAATGACTCCTACAGAAACGAAAACAGGTCAGCCCTGTTGGAAGTGCTTTCGCTTATGTTGTGAAAGCAAGAGTTCTGTAGTGAGCAATTCAACTCTTCTCCAACCCCGCTCCTGTTTTCTCAAAAATTAAAAAGATATCCAAAATAGTTGTTAACTCAACAAGGCGACAAACGCATGAACCTCCTGAACATAGTTTTCTATTTGATGGAGCGAATAAGAGCAGTCAACGCCGTTGAGACTGACAAATAGGCTGGATATCGTACACTGGGAAAACATTATGCAATATTCACACGAAATCCAATCAATGTGCCCGATTCAACGCGGCGAGCTTCATGCATCTGCACCGATCCCTGTTGAAGGCGCAATGATCAATCCAAAAGACGTTATCGCGATTTCTGGTCTTAGCCACGGAGTTGGCGCTTGTGCTCCTCAACAAGGCGCAGCAAAACTGACCCTTAACGTCAAAAACGGCATCATCGAAGAAGCTTTGATCGAAACGATCGGCTGTTCAGGCATGACTCAATCAGCAGCGATGGCCGCAGAAATCCTAACAGGCAAAACCATTCTTGAAGCACTGAATACCGACTTGGTATGTGATGCTATTAACGTCGCGATGCGCGAAATCTTCCTTCAATTTGTTTACGGTCGTACGCAATCTGCTTTCTCTGAAGGCGGCTTAGAAATTGGTGCGGCATTGGAAGATCTTGGTCAAACTCAACGCAGCCAAGTGGGTACTAGCTACTCAACCAAAGCAAAAGGCGTGCGTTACATGGAGTTGGCTGAAGGCTATGTAACAAAACTCGCGCTAGACGAAAACAAAGAAGTGATTGGTTACCAATATCTCAACCTCGGCAAGATGATGAAAGCCATCAACGAAGGCGTATCTGCTGCAGAAGCCGCAGACAAAGCGACGGGGACTTACGGTCGTTTTGACGAAGCCGTAACTACCATCAACCCACGCCAACAATAATTGCCACCAAGAGGAAAGAGATTATGAACACTCCAATTACTGAATCTGTACGTCGCACATTAGACGAAATGCAACTTTCTTCTCTGGAAGAGGCTTACCAATACTGTATGGATCGTGGTATCGACCCTAAAGCACTA
Organism: Vibrio sp. Vb1980; assembly: GCF_033338615.1. Lineage (NCBI taxonomy): Bacteria > Pseudomonadati > Pseudomonadota > Gammaproteobacteria > Vibrionales > Vibrionaceae > Vibrio > Vibrio sp. Vb1980. Next base: position 30,856 of record NZ_JAWOSZ010000012.1, on the reverse strand, counting down.
GTGATGGACACTCAACCTATCGCGTTTGAAAGCGCTGCCGATGCCTACACGCTAGGCACTGCTTTGGCGATTTTCCGCGTAGCAAAAACAGCTGAAGAAGCTGCAAACATCATCGGTGAAGGCCTTCAAGCCTGCACAAAACCAGGCAGCGTCGCAGAACAACGCCGAGTGGGTATCGGTCACGGTGCATTGGCGGCTCGTCTATTGAATGAAGAAAGTGGCTGTTTCGCTTTCCTTGCGGGCCATGAGTCATTCGCAGCGGCAGAAGGCGCTATCAAAATCGCATTGAACGTGAACAAGTCACGAAAAAATCCGTTGAAAGTTATCCTAAATGGCTTGGGTAAAGACGCCGCTTACCTAATCTCACGCATCAATGGTTTCACTTACGTACGCACTCAGTACAACTACCAAACTGGTGAGTTAGTGGAAGTAGAACGTCGCCGTTTCTCCCAAGGTCCACGTGGTGAGATCCTTTGCTACGGTGCAGACGATGTGCGTGAAGGCGTGGCTATCATGCATAAAGAACAAGTGGATGTGAGCATCACTGGTAACTCAACCAACCCGACTCGCTTCCAACACCCTGTAGCAGGCATCTACAAAGCAGAACGTAACCGTGAAGGCATGCCTTACTTCTCTGTGGCATCAGGTGGTGGTACTGGTCGTACTCTACACCCAGACAACGTGGCGGCAGGTCCTGCCTCTTACGGCATGACAGATACCTTGGGTCGCATGCACGCCGATGCGCAATTCGCGGGTAGCTCTTCAGTACCAGCACACGTAGCGATGATGGGCTTCATCGGTATGGGCAACAATCCAATGGTAGGGGCAACGGTTGCACTTGCAGTAGAGGTCGGTGAGCTAAGCCTCTAAGTCGATTTATCGCTTTACTATCCAAAGTCAGTAAATCCAACAAACCCAGTGTAGGGGGAGTGACTTCGGTCCTCCCCTTATTTTTTTGCGATGCTCCCTTCTCCCACTTCACTGTGTCTCTGCCCAAAATCGGCCTGATAAGGCTTTTGCGACACATTTCTCATCAGACAAACATATCTCTAAAAAGACAAAAGGTATCCATCTACGGACTTTCTCCATTTCCCCTCTTTAAACTCCCCAACACTCTCTTTATGATGACCGACAACTTAATTATTTCTTGTCAGTGAACAGACGAGACACAAGACTCAACACATGGAGATCAACTATGGCTTTCTTCTCTCTAGCCTTTGGTACGGCAACTAAAAACCGCGACGGCAAAATCATCGAAGCGTTTTTCCCAAACCCAGTTCTTAACCCAAGCGAAGCGCTTGTTAACGCACTAGCAGCAGTAGCAGGTTATGAGCAAGGCAACCAAGCTATCGAGATCTCTGCAGCACAAAGCGCAGAACTGGCAGCAGCATTTGAAGCAAACGGCGATGCGGCAAACGCTTCTTTCGCAGCAAAAGCAGCAGAATCAGCACAACCACTTGTACTGGTTATCCTTGCAACTGACGAGCAGCCACAAAGCGTTGCTGAAGGTTTCCTAAAACTTCAACTTATCTCTAATCGCCTAGTTCAACCACACGGTACGGTACTAGACGGTATCTTCGGTCTACTACACAACATCGCATGGACTAATGAAGGTCCAATCGACCTACCTGAACTAGCAGAGCGTCAAATCGAAGCTCGCCTAGCGGGTCGTGCACTAAGCGTAGATTGCGTAGACAAGTTCCCTAAAATGGTGGACTACGTGGTACCAACTGGCGTTCGTATCGCTGACACTTCTCGCGTACGTCTTGGCGCACACGTTGGCGAAGGCACAACGGTAATGCACGAAGGCTTCATCAACTTCAACGCGGGTACAACAGGCGTGAGCATGGTTGAAGGTCGTATCTCTGCTGGCGTAGTGGTTGGTAACGGCTCTGACATCGGCGGCGGCGCATCTATCATGGGTACGCTATCTGGCGGCGGTAAAGTTGTGGTTTCTATCGGTGAAAACTCTCTACTAGGCGCGAACGCAGGTCTTGGCTTCCCAATGGGTGACCGTTGTACTATCGAATCAGGTCTGTACGTAACTGCTGGTTCTAAAGTGCGCATGCTAGATTCTGCAGGCCAAGAAGTAGAAGTTGTGAAAGCCCGCGATCTTGCTGGTGTTTCTGACCTACTGTTCCGTCGTAACTCTGTAACAGGTCAAATCGAGTGTCTTGCAAACAAGAGCGCGGTTGAACTGAACAGCGAACTGCATAAAAACAACTAATTCATTCGTGAATTAGCCCTACGAAAAATCCCCCAGCAGGAAACTGTTGGGGGATTTTTTAGCTTACAGCAAAATGCGTGATTACTGATTTAAAAAGCTGACCGCTTTATCTGGGAAATCAGTAAACAAACCATCCACTTTTACTTGGTTGTAGTACACATCCATCATGCCTTCAAAGCTGTCAGTGTACGCTGGAATGCGTCCTGGATCGGCGCGGAACGTGTATGGATGCACTTGCAAGCCAGCGTCTTTTGCAGCCTTCATCAACGGCTTGATGATGATATTGTCTTTGGTTGACTTATCATCCACCAGCATCGGCTTCCAAGGTCCAATTCCTTCCGCGTAACTCGCTACTTTCTTCATTCCGTCGGCTTCGAACATCCAGTCATAACTGTATGGTGTTGCCTTGTCGCCTTTGTACACCATAGTTTCGTTCCAGTCCGTGTAAGCCATAAGCTGAACGAGCTTTAAGTCCATGTCCATTGCAGGCATGAGTTCACTGTTGATGCGTTGAAGTTCATTCGCATCAAAACACTGAAGGTAGACTTTGTCGTCTTGAGAGCCGTAACCGTACTGCTTCAAGACTTTAAGTACTGCTTTAGAAATGTCCTTACCTTCATGACGATGGAACCAAGGCGCTTTAATTTCTGGGTAAATACCGATGTCATAACCCAGCGTTTTGTTTAAGCCTTGGATCAGCTCAATCTCTTCAGCAAACGTCGGCACGGTGAAGTCAGATTTCCACATAGGGAATCGGGTTGGATAGCCCGCTACTTTGTTGCCTTTCTCATCGATGTTGAACCCTTCGGTAACTCGCAAGGATTTGATTTCCGCCAGAGTGAAATCAATCGCGTAATAACGACCATCTTTACGTGCACGATCAGGAAAACGCTCCGCAACATCCGTTACGCGATCGAGATAATGGTCATGCAACACGACCAACTGGTCGTCTTTCGTCATTACCACATCTTGCTCTATGTAGTCAGGTTTCATTGCGTAAGCAAGTGCTTTGGCTTCTAGCGTGTGCTCAGGCAAGTAGCCCGATGCGCCACGGTGCGCAATGACAAGCGGCTTCGCAATCGCACCAGCAGAGAGGCTAAGTGCTAAAAAAGTAAGACATACTGACTTTGTTTTCATTGTTATTTCCTTGATAAAGCGAAGAGGCAGTATTCCACTGCCTCTTTAAATAAATATTACGCTAGCGCTTCCTTCTCGCGCTCTTTTTGCTCGTGGTGCGCACGTTCACCTAAGAAGGCGTACATCAAACACACGATAGAAGTAATACAAGAACCCACTAAGATGATAAAGCCACCATCCCAGCCAAAGTGGTCTACGGTGTAGCCCAAAATCGCGTTTGCGGCAACTGCCCCACCCAGGTATCCAAACAAACCAGTAAGACCAGCGGCAGTACCTGCGGCTTTCTTCGGAGCGAGTTCAAGTGCGTACAAACCGATCAGCATAACCGGACCATAGATTAGGAAGCCAATTGCAATAAGCGCCATCATATCTACTGTTGGGTTGCCCGCAGGGTTAAACCAATAAACCATCACTGCAACTGTCACTAGCACCATAAATAAGATACCAGCAGGTGCACGACGACCTTTGAACAATTTGTCAGAGATCCAACCACACAATAGTGTTCCTGGAATGCCAGCCCATTCGTATAAGAAATAAGCCCATGACGATTTATCTACCGAGAAATCCTTCGCTTCTTTTAGGTAAACAGGTGCCCAGTCCAGTACGCCGTAACGAATTAGGTAAACAAATGCGTTTGCAATTGCAATCGACCAAAGAAGTTTGTTGTTGAAGACGTATTTGAAGAAGATTTCCTTCGCTGTCATTTCTTGTTCATGGGACTTGTCATAGTCATCTGGGTAATCGTCTTTGTATTCTTCAATAGGAGGCAGACCACAAGACTGAGGGGTATCGCGAACCGTCATCCAAACAAACACAGCAACCAACGTGGCGAAAAATGCAGGAACATAAAATGCAGTGCGCCAATCATCGTTAAATGCCCACAGGCCAAGAATAAATAGTGGACCAATCAAGCCACCACCCACGTTGTGCGCCACGTTCCAAACCGAAACGATCTCACCACGCTCTTTACGTGACCACCAGTGCACCATGGTTCGGCCACAAGCAGGCCACCCCATCCCTTGGAACCAACCGTTTAAGAAAAGCAAAATGAACATCGCAGTGACGCTACCAGTCGCCCATGGCATAAAGCCAAAGCAAAACATCACTAATGCAGACATCAATAGGCCGCCACTAAGGAAATAGCGAGGGTTGGAGCGGTCTGAAACGCTGCCCATTAGAAACTTAGAGAGACCATATGCAATGGAAACAGCTGCCAAGGCGACACCTAAGTCTCCGCGGCTAAAGCCTTGCTCGATAAGATAAGGCATCGCCAAACTGAAGTTTTTACGAACTAGATAGTAACCGGCGTAGCCAACAAAGATACCGATAAAGAGTTGCCAACGGAGGCGAGAGTAGGTGCTATCGATGCTGCCAGGGGACAGACGATCAATGTGCGCCTTAGGTTTGAATATTCCAAACATAGGAACCTCATTATTTTGTATGCGATGGTAAAAACACAAAAGGAGCGAACGAAAAAAATAAATCTTCGTTCGAAAGTTCATGAATTGTATGGAGTTAGGATTTTATTTCTGTGACAAATGTTGCACATGGATTAAATATAAGTAAATACAGTAAATTATATGAGCATTAATTAGATCATCGTTCAACTTTACTCAAGATTCGTTAATATGAAACTGATGTTCAAACCTCTCACTTGAGCATTCTAATTCGAAACCTTTGAAACAAAGGCTCGAATTAGAACATAAACTAACCGTAAAAAGGGCGATTTACGCCTGCCCTACTCGCTCCGAACCAACTAATAACTAAAAAGCTGAAAAACGATCACGTTTAGCATCAAACGAAATAAAAAAAACAATTTTTATTTGAATACAAGCCGAAGCAATGATTCACAAACACAAGACATTAACAGCGTTTATTCTCTTATCAACTCATCCTATTGGTACCAATGGGATGACGATTTTTTCTAAAAGTCCAAACATGACAGCGTATTTTTTATATCACTGCTATCCCTTGATACATTTGACATTCCGCTACTCCTTTAGGGTTAATTGCTACACAAGTTCTGTGCAATAAGTCTCCAAGCACGTAGCAGCTTCACAAAACTCCTCTTACCAGTTGTGCATTCTTTTTCACATCGGTAATTTGAGCGCTCTCAACACTGGCCTCGTGACAAATAAATTATTTTCGTTGTGTTCTTTTCCGGTTAAAAGATGCGCCATTTAACAAAAACGAAGACTTTGATTAACAAATTTATGCTCAAACGCTCATTTTTAACGCTCGTTTGTTTTCGCAAACGTTTATATATGCACAATAGTATCGTGCTAGACAGGCAAAAATGATCAAAGGACTTTTAACATGACAACGAACAAACACCCCTCTCTGCTTGGAGAATGTTTGGCCGAGTTTATCGGTACAGGACTACTTATTTTCTTCGGCGTAGGCTGTGTTGCAGCCTTAGTTCTAACAGGCGCATCATTTGGACAATGGGAAATCAGTATTGTATGGGGCTTCGGTGTCGCCATCGCTATTTACTGTACGGCTGGCGTCTCTGGTGCACACATCAACCCTGCCGTTACCATCGCACTTGCTATGTTCCATGGTTTTGATAAGGCGAAAGTGGTGCCATACATTATCGCTCAAATGCTTGGGGCATTCTGTTCTGCTGCATTGGTATACAGCTTATACAGCAACCTTTTCACCGACTACGAAATCGCTCATAACTTCGTTCGCAGCAGCCAAGATGCACTAGCAACTGCTGGTATCTTCTCAACCTATCCGCATGCCTCCCTCTCTTTCTTTGGTGCTTTTGCTGTGGAATTCGTTATCACTGCTGTGCTGATGTTTGCGATTCTGGCTCTGGGCGATGAAAATAACGGCGCGGCACGTGGCGCAATGAACCCTCTATTGATCGGTATTTTGATTGCCGTCATCGGTGGTTCACTTGGCCCACTAACAGGCTTTGCTATGAACCCTGCTCGTGACTTTGGACCGAAGCTGTTCGCTTACTTCGCAGGCTGGGATTACGCTCTGACAGGTGCTAAAGACATTCCTTACTTTATCGTGCCTTTACTTGCTCCGATTGCAGGTGCATGTTTTGGAGGTTGGTTGTATCCAAAAGCGATTGCCGCTTACCTTCCACAACAAGGTCACGGTTGCACGATTCCAAACCAATGTGAGACGGAAGAAGAAACAGAAGAAGCTAGAGCTTAAACTGACGTAACTCGAACATTTACTAAAATATAAATAACGAAACAAAAGGATTCTTACCATGACTGAGCAAAAATACATTGTTGCCCTAGACCAAGGTACAACAAGCTCTCGCGCAGTGATTCTTGATCATGATGCGAACATCGTAAGCGTCGCGCAACGCGAATTTACTCAGATTTATCCAGAAGCTGGTTGGGTTGAACATGATCCAATGGAAATTTGGGCAACACAAAGCTCTACCTTAGTAGAAGCTCTAGCTAAGTCTGGCATCCGTAGCGACCAATTAGCGGCTATCGGTATTACTAACCAGCGTGAGACGACCATCGTCTGGAACAAAGAAACAGGTAAACCCGTTTACAATGCGATCGTATGGCAATGTCGCCGTACTGCTGATATCTGTGAAGATTTAAAAGCACGCGGTCTCGAAAACTATGTACGTGACAACACTGGTTTGGTGCTTGACCCTTACTTCTCAGGTACCAAAGTTAAATGGATTCTGGACAATGTTGAAGGCGCACGAGAAGACGCAGAAGCAGGTAAGCTGTTGTTTGGTACTGTCGATACTTGGTTAGTTTGGAAGATGACTCAAGGTCGCGTTCACGTAACCGACTACACTAACGCATCGCGTACCATGCTGTTTAACATCAACGATCTATGTTGGGATCAAAAAATGTTAGATGAGCTTGGCATCCCAGCATCTATGATGCCAGAAGTGAAGCGCTCATCGGAAATTTACGGTAAAACCAACATCGGTGGTAAAGGCGGTACTCGTATTCCTATTTCTGGAATCGCAGGTGACCAACAAGCAGCGCTTTACGGCCAAATGTGTGTTGAAGCGGGTCAAGCGAAAAACACTTACGGTACGGGTTGTTTCTTGCTAATGAATACTGGCCAAGAAAAAGTCACTTCGACACATGGCCTTCTAACTACTTTGGCTTGTGGTCCTGCAGGCGAACCAGCTTATGCACTTGAAGGCGCCGTATTCATGGGTGGAGCTTCTATCCAATGGCTACGCGATGAATTGAAAATCCTAAACGGTGCAGAAGACTCTGAATACTTCGCGACAAAAGTGGATACATCAAACGGCGTTTATGTCGTGCCAGCATTTACTGGTTTAGGCGCTCCATACTGGGATGCCTACGCACGTGGCACGATTGTCGGCCTTACTCGCGGTGTGAATTCAAACCATATCATCCGTGCAACATTGGAAGGCATCGCTTATCAAACTCGTGACGTACTGGATGCGATGCAAGCTGACTCAGGCATTAAGCTTGCGAACCTTCGCGTCGATGGTGGTGCAGTAGCGAACAACTTCCTAATGCAATTCCAATCCGATGTATTGAACACAGAAGTACACCGCCCTCAAGTAACTGAGGTTACCGCTCTTGGTGCAGCCTACCTTGCCGGCCTTGCAGTTGGTTACTGGGATAGCATTGATGAGTTGCAGAATAAAGCGGTACTTGATCGCACCTTTGAGCCACACGATGATGAAGAAAAACGCAATCGTCGTTACAAGGGCTGGAAACGTGCAGTGAAATGTGCACAAACCTGGTCTGAACTTCACGACGAAGAAGATTAATCTCATCTCCATAAGAAAAAAAGAGCGCCATTTGTGCGCTCTTTTTGCGCTTTATCCCCGATTCCTGAACTCGCTTACTTCTCACAACGAGCAAATTCGAGCACAATAGAGCTTCGAATTTGAAGCATTGGCCGTTACCAATGCACAAGGGAGTGGTAAGTGAAGCAAATACCTCGACACCAGCAGATTGTTGAGCTGGTGAAAAAACAAGGCTATGTCAGCACGGATGAGTTGGTAGAAAGATTCAATGTCAGCCCACAAACCATCCGACGCGATCTCAATGAACTCGCCGATGACAACAAAATTCGTCGTTATCACGGTGGAGCCACTATTCCTCTCAGTTCTGAAAACACATCTTACAACACGCGTAAAGCGCTCAACTTCAATGAAAAAGATGTCATTGCAGACGAGGTAGTCAAACACATTCCAGATGGTGCCACACTATTCATCGATATTGGCACCACACCAGAAGCAGTTGCGCGAGCGCTCAATAAAAACCATAAACAGTTGCGTGTTGTCACCAACAACATCAATGTTGCGACCATTCTTTTCCCTAACCCTGAAATCAAAGTCATCTTAGCGGGTGGAGAAGTCCGCAGCAGAGACGGCGGTATTGTTGGCGAGGCTACCCTCGATTTCGTTAAACAGTTCCGTCTCGACTTTGGTATTCTCGGCATTAGCGGTATCGACTTCGATGGCTCGCTATTAGACTTTGATTACCACGAAGTCCGGGTAAAACAAGCGATCATTGACAATAGCCGTAGTGTATTTCTTGCCGTAGACCACACCAAGTTCGGGCGCAATGCTATGGTGAAACTAGGCAATATTGCACAGCTCAACATGATCTTTACCAATAAGCAGCCACCAGAAGAAATCTTGTCAATTTTGAAGGAAGCTTCTATCCCACTTGAAGTGGTTGAAGCTAACGAATCAAACTCCGAAAACGAGTAACGTCAATCGTATAATTCCCCCTCAAATGACCTCTGTCTTAATTAGACAGAGGTTTTTTTGTGTCTAAATCACACAAAACGCTCACAAACGAAAATAATAGATGATCACAAACGAAACCTGAGCTAGGATTACATTATGTTCTAAAATGCTCGTTCGCTCACCAAGAGGTCAAATTTATGAGTATACAAAATAATGCTTCCACTACTAGCTCATCCACTACCTTAGACTTGATCGTAATCGGTGGCGGCATTAACGGAGCTGGTATTGCGGCAGACGCAGCAGGCCGAGGTTTGAGTGTTGGCTTATATGAAGCAAATGACTTCGCATCTGCGACTTCTTCAGCAAGTTCTAAACTGATACACGGCGGTTTACGCTACCTTGAACACTACGAGTTTCGTTTAGTTTCGGAAGCGCTCGCAGAGCGTGAGGTTATTCTTCGTAAAGCACCACACGTCGCACTACCAATGCGTTTCCGTTTACCGCATCGCCCATTCCTACGCCCAGCTTGGATGATTCGTTGTGGCCTTTTCCTTTACGATAACTTGGGTAAACGTACGACGCTGCAAGGCAGTAAAACCGTCAACCTTGCGAAATCTGGCTTGCTAAAACCAGAAATGAAAACGGGTTTCGAATACTCTGACTGTTGGGTTGATGATGCACGTTTAGTATTACTGAACGTTCTTGCGGCTCGCGAAAACCATGCTGAAGTGCGTAACTACTGCCGTGTGGAAAAAGCACACCGTGAAGGTGGTATCTGGCATGTTACTATTCACGATGTGATGACAGACCAACGTTTCGAACGTAAAGCAAAAGCGTTAGTCAATGCTGCGGGGCCTTGGGTAAAACAGTTCTTTGATGATGGATTAGAGCAAGCCTCTCCTCGTAACATTCGCTTAATCAAAGGCTCGCACATCGTTGTTCCTCGTATCCACAACGAACCGCAAGCCTACATCCTTCAAAACAAAGACAATCGCATCGTATTTATGATTCCTTACTTAGATAAGTTTTCAATCATTGGTACAACAGATGTGGAATACAAAGGTGACCCACGCGAAGTGTCGATCTCAGATGACGAAGTCGATTACCTCATTGATATCGTAAACCAACACTTTGTCCACCAGTTGACTCGCGAAGATGTAGTTTGGACATACAGCGGTGTTCGTCCTTTATGTGACGATGAATCTGACTCTCCGCAAGCAATCACACGAGACTACACGCTAGAGCTCGATGCGGAATACGACCATGCACCTCTGCTTTCTGTTTTTGGTGGTAAGTTAACGACCTACCGTAAGTTAGGTGAAGCAGCAATGAAGAAACTTGCTCCGTTCCTACCTGAAATGGGTAAAGACTGGACGGCCAACCAAACCCTTCCTGGTGGTAACTTCAGCTGTAGTCGTGAACAATTAGCTAAACAAATTCACGCTAAATACACTTGGGCGCCAGAAGCATTGATTCTTCGTTATGTCACACAGTTTGGTACCCAAACCTGGAACTTAATGGAAGGCACAACAAGTGAAGCTGACTTAGGACAAACGTTCTCGGCACAAGCAGGTGGTGTTTACCAACGTGAGATCGATTACTTAATGAACCATGAAATGGCAATGACCGATGAAGACATTTTATGGCGCCGTACTAAGCTTGGTCTTTACATGAACGAGGAAGAAAAACAGGCCTTAACGGACTATTTAAAGAAAAAGCTACAACAGAAAGTGGTTAATCTTTCTCAAGTTGGCTAACAGCTCCCCTCCCTCCCCCACAATAAAGCCTGCTTAGTTGCAGGCTTTTTGTTTTGTTGTTTAAGCACAACATCTTGGTGCGCTCCACTCGATTGCAAATAAGAACAACTATTCATAGACATTTGGCGTTAAATACAATCATACTCATTTGAAAAATAATGCATCAATGACTTCAGAGTACCGTACTCAGAGCATTGCCTTTGTATGGCAAGCAATTCTCGCGAAAGAAGTATCTTGAGGTTATTTTGGTATCGGCTCAAACAAGGAAAAGAAAATGGGTTTTATGATTGAACATTGGGACTTCTCAACCCCAGAAGCAACTCAACAATCCACCACGGCAGAGCAAATTCAAGCTAAGCATTGGTACCATTGCGAACGGCTGCATCCCGATATTCGTGGTTGGCTGGAGCAGAACCAAGTACCTAGAGCTACGGTTGATCATCTATTAGCCGACGAAAGCCGACCATCTTTCCATCCTTTAGATGACGAAAACTTCATGTTGATTTTACGAGGCGTCAATATGAACGGCAATGCATCACCAGAAGATATGCTTAGTATTCGAATTCTCTACTTTCAAGGCGCACTCATTTCAACTCGTAAAATTCCATCACGCGCGATCATGGAGATTCGCCAAGCATTAGCGGAACACAAAGGCCCAAAAAGTCTTGCTAGTTTACTTCATCAGATCATTGAAGGATTAAACAGTAAAATAGACATTTACCTTGATACGATTGAAGAAACACTAAACCAGTTCGATGTGAATGATGAGTCGACGTACAAACATATGGCGACTCAAAAAGCGCTGATTTCTATCAAGCGTTTTATTCGCCCTCAGCAGTACGCTATCCGTGATCTTGTGGAGTCAGAATCAGAATTGATTGCTTTGAGACCTCATCAATATCGCTTCGCACACAATAATATTACGCGCATAAATGAAACACTTGAGTTTTATCTTGGAGAAGTGGCGCTTTTCCAAGAAGAGATCAAACATCATCGTGATGAGAAAACCAATAAAAACAGTTATCTGTTTACTTTGGTAGCAACGATTTTTCTACCAACCAGCTTCTTAACAGGTTTACTCGGCATCAATGTTGGTGGAATGCCAGGTGTGGAATCCACCATGGCATTCACCTGGTTCTGTATCGCCTTAATTGTCATTTTTGGTCTAGAGTGGTGGCTATTTAAACGCTTGGGGTTCACGAATAAAGCGGACGACGAAGACGAGTAAACACTAAACCTATAAAGAACAAAAACCAAAAGAGGAGCACGCGGCTCCTCTTTTCTCTACTCACATTAGAATCTTATCCGGGGTGACCATCCACACGAGGGGTCACAAGCATCACACCAAAGCGCCACACAAACAGCCCAAACGCAACAATCCATAATCCGCCGCTGATATCAATCCACAGTATCATGTTCGCTGGGTCAAAGATCACGGCGAAACTGCGAACCAAAGCTGCCGCGGTAATCGCTGTAAACGCAAGGCTCATGTTTGGCCCTTTGTAGATCATGCGACCAGTATGTCCCATCGTCACCCGTGCAATCATCGCTAAAATCAAACCGCCTAACGCACCTATCGCAAACAGGTGAATGAGGTTATGGCTGGCAAATGCATCTCCCCAGACGCCTCGCAAAATTAAGCTTAGTGGTAAACACAAATACGCAGCATGCAGCGACCACACTAAAGGCTCGCTCAGGGTTAACCAAGGTTTCCAGCGAACAAAACGCACCAACTGAGCAACACCTGCAAATAGCATCAAAGGACTACCTAGTTCTGCAAACGTCACAGGGAAAAAGCTCAGCACAAATAGCATTACCAATGGCAAGTTCGCGAACCACTCTAACCAAGCCAATGGTTGCGCTTTTTCGAAATTAAATCGACGCGCAGTAAAAAATGGAATCACACGTCCGCCCATCACTGACAACAGCAAGGTAAACCACCACAGCATTGCTTGCCACACCGCTGAAGAGCTAAAGGGCGGCATACCTTTTATCGTTGCGTAGCTTGCAAAGTTCGCAAAGATGGCCAAAAGAAACAGTGGAACGAAAAACAAATTACGCCAACCTTTGGCTCGATACACACGAATGCCCACCTCATAGGCGACAAACAGTAAAAATACCGCTTCGATACTGCTGGTTAACCATAACGGTGCTTGTGTCCAAAGCAATATGCGGGGCACTAACCACAAGCCAAATAAAGCCAGAAGCATGTAATGCTTGGTACCATTAATGCCAGTCCAGTTTTGTACCGCGGTCAGTACAAAGCCAACTACGATTGCCATCGAAAAACCGAACAACATTTCATGTACGTGCCACCATAATGCCGGTACAGCTAATGCGTTTGGCTGTCCGCTCTGGAACATCCACACCCACAACGCGATCGCAACAATGGCGTAAATCGACCCAAACAGAAAAAACGGCCGAAAGCCTAATCGCAGCCATGCGGGGATTTTTTCTTCCACTTTTTTATCGGTGATATTCAGCATTATCTTGCCCTCAAGCGTCTCTTGATGCTGGTTGACTCAACTACAATATTGATGCTACCACAAACATTCATAAAAAATACATGTTTATAATTAAGATTATACTTAAGAGGTAAAGTTGTGCTTCAGAGGCGGGTTAGGTATAAACGGTGAGAGACACAACCATCAGTTAAGGGATGCAACGAAGATGTACATATTTGGCTATGGCAGTTTGATTAATTCTGCGTCACGTAAGTTAACCGGACAAACGGGAGAAGCCATTCCCGTCATTGCTCATGGACTGGTGCGCTACTGGGGGAAGATTGACGACAGCTACAGCCTCTCTCCATTAGTGGTGAACCAAGGCGATGGACAGGTTAATGGCGTTTTACTCGAAGTGAATAAAGAAGCGCTCGCAGAATTCGACCGCCGTGAGCGAGGTTATCATCGTATTCAACTTCAGCCAGATCAAATCGAAACAGATGCGAGTTTTAACCAAGAACATGACATTTGGGTTTACGTAAAAGACGAGCCACTACCACCATGTGCAAAGAGCCCAATCATGCAAAGTTATGTTGATACCGTGCTGGCAGGTTGCTTGGAAGTTTCCCACGCGTTTGCAGAGCATTTTGTGCGTCACACCATTGGCTGGCAACACGCGAAAGAAAATGACCGCCATCAACCCAAATATGGCAACCTTGCAGGCGTACAAGAGCACCATTATGAGTTGATTGATAATCTAATAAAAAAAGGAGCCTAACGGCTCCTTTTTAGTATCTATGTTTTGCTTATGCGAGCTTAAAACTTGTAATCAACGCCAACGTACAGGCTGTCAAAATCAAATTCAAGATCGCCACCACCTTCAACATCGATGGTTACTGTAGAAGCACGGTAGCCACCAGAAACAACCAGACCTGAAGCAAATTCATAACCCACTTCAGCACCATAGTTAAAGCCAGCATCGCTACCATCAGTCTTACCAGTGAAACCAGAAAGGTTTGATTTTGCCTCTAAATCAACCCCAGTTACACCTAGACCAACAACAGCACCAACATAAAAACCAGTGCCAGAGAATTGGTACTTAGGTTTAGCATTAAGGTTGAATGAATAACCTTCAACAGTAGCTTCTAACCAATTACCCGCGCCCGATGCTTTTTCTTCGAAGCTACCGTAGTAAATGTACTCACCTTCTAAAGCCAATTTGAAGTTTTCTGAATATTGCAGCTCTTTACCTACCGCAATACCCAAACCTGTAGCTGAAGAGCTGTAAGAGTGACCTTCAACTTCAAGATCAGAGTTAAGAATATCTGCGCCAACATACCAGTTACCTTTTGCTTGAACTGACGCTGAAGCAACCACTGCACCTAAAGCCAATAATGGCAATACTTTTTTCATTATAATTTCCTATGTTTTTCATACTGTTAAACAGTTTTTAAAAGCGCGGAGATTATAAATAGAGTTGAATACTTTCCTATTGATTTGTTTATAAAATGAGACACAAAACATAAACATGAACAATAAAACGTTTGCTTGATTAAACTCTAAACAGCTCGAGTCCTATTAAGTACTAGAGTTACCACAAGTAGCAAGTTTCCAAACCAGTCGCGTTTTTCAGTATTTTTACAGCAATATAATCCTTACGTTTACGGCTTTATTTATTACTCAATAGAGTGTATTTCATGAAAACAAGTTGGCTTGATATGCTGATTTAAAGTGTTTAGGACTGTCTTACTAAAGGTTTGTGCATCTCTAAGTAGCTGTTTAAAATAGTCAGATTATTGAGCTCACACTTGGGCAGTGAGCAGTGCCGACGGGAAATTTACATGGCAAAGCTAAAAGATATCGCCATTGAAGCGGGCGTCTCACTTGCAACCGTATCGCGGGTTTTGAACAACGACCCAACGTTGAGCGTTAAAGAAGAAACCAAATACCGCATTTTGGAAATTGCAGAAAAACTGGAGTACCGCACCAGTAGCTCGAAGAAAGGCATCAAAGAAGTTAAGCAAAAACATCACTTTTTAGCCTTATATAACTACAAACAAGAAACAGAGGTAAATGACCCTTACTACTTATCAATTCGTCATGGGATTGAAACGCAATGCGACAAATTAGGTATTACGCTAACCAATTGCTATAACAGTGAAATTGATGTTGAAACGAAAAAGATAACAGGTGTCCTTTTAGTCGGAAATGTCGACCAAAAGGTAGTAGATAAATTACCTAAACGTCTAGCCGATAGCATCTGCTACATAAACTTTTCAGATCCAACCTGCCCTTATGATTGCGTTGATGTCGACCTTATTCGAATCAGTAGGCAAGTAGTTGATTTCTTTGTACAACGAGGCTACCGCCGCATCGGTTATATTGGCGGTCAAAACAAGCCCGACGCAGCTGACACTCGTGAAAATGTGTTTTTGGACTATGGCTATCTAAAAGGCGTGGTCGCAGAACAAGATATACACTATTGTGCCTGCTCTAGTTTGTCCGGTTATAACTTAGCGAAAGAGATGCTAGCCAAAGGTGACTTCCCGAAAGCAGTATTCATTGATTCAGACTCCATCGCGATTGGCATAGTACGTGCAATCCATGAATTTGGCTTAAAGATACCAGAGGACATTACGTTGATTAGTATGAATGATATTCCTACTGCTCGCTTTACCTTTCCGCCGTTGTCTACAATTCGTATTCACTCTGAGTTGATGGGAACTCAGGGAGTAAACTTACTGGTGGAAAAATACCGAGATGGACGCTTACTCCCTCTTCATGTATACGTTCAAACAGAGCTTAAACTACGTGGTACAACTCAATGATACCTTTTCCATTAATCTCTTTTATGAATTAAACCTGGAACATCCCCCCCTAACCAAAGACATTCATTTTGCACAATCAGTACTGTTTCGGTGTAACGCCGATAACTCAGCGGGTAGTAAGAAGTTCAACAACAAATCACTCTAAGCACCATGAGTGCCCCAAATGTTTATCATTTAGAGGTGATGGTCGAAGAAACCAACTCGCGTAGCCAAATGCCTTTGTCTTCATTGTTTCGGCTGGAATGCCACAGCATGGCAATATCAAAATCCGCAACGGCGATCGGCGGCTTAACAGTAATGAGATCGTCCGAAAAGCCCTCCGCCAACGCCATTTTTTCTGGCACGATGGCAATGAGATCGCGCTTTTTCAATAGATGCCGAATAGTGAGAAAGTTGCGCGACGCCACGGTGACTTTGCGGCTCAAGCCATGTTCTGCGAGCTTTTGGTCTACTTGTGTCTTTAAGCTCCCATCGGGACTTACCAGAGCTTGCTCTATGTTCGCGAACGCTTCCAGAGACAGCTGTGTTTCCCCTTGCAATACCTGTTTATCACACATGCACACGTGCTTTTCGGTGTACAAGTACAAGCTCTCAAAGTTGTCATCCAACACCGGCATGCTGCCAATAATGACATCGAGCTTTTCATGCTCAGTTAATGCCACGTAGTTGCTACGATTGACGTTAATAAAACTGATCTGCGCCTCTGGGGCGCGCTGGCGTATTTCGTCATAAAGCCGAGGAGCAAAAATAAACTCGGCATAATCCGTTAATCCAATGCGACATACACCCGCATAATTTTTAGGTTGGAAGGCAGACTTAGTGAGCAAGTCTTTGGCGATAGAATCCAACAAGTGATGCACAGTTGGCGCGATGTGGTGAGCGTGCTCGGTGGGCTCCATCTTGTGCCCTTTTCGCTCAAAAAGCGGGTCGTCAAACAACAACCTTAAACGAGACAAACTATGACTCATCGCCGACTGGCTAACGTAACTTTTCTCTGCCGCGACGCTAACGCTTCGATAGCGATACAAGTAGGAAAACGTCACCAATAAGTTCAAGTCAATGTTGCGCCACTGAATGTCCTCTTTCACTCCAACATCCTCATCCCATTTCATTCATAGATGAAATTAAAATCATCAATTTGAGTCATTTTAGAGCATTCGATAAATTAGCAACAATGCTTTTTAGATAAACAGGCTCGACATGTTCACCATATTCAAAACTTTTTTCTGGCTGGGTTGGTTCAGCTTCGGCGGCCCGGCGGCTCATATTGGTTATTTTCGCCAAACCTTTGTTGAGAAACTGAAATGGCTTGATGACAGCGAGTACGCGCAAATTGTCGCGCTCAGTCAGTTTTTGCCGGGACCGGGCTCAAGCCAAGTTGGCTTTGCTTTAGGCTATAAACGTGGCGGTTTAGGTGGCGCATGCGCAGCATTTGTCGGATTCACGCTTCCTTCAGTGGTCATCATGTTGGCGCTGGCGATGGTGAGCAGCCAAATCACCGACACCGCAGTGTTCCAAAACATCGTTCACGGCCTAAAACTGCTCGCAGTCGTCGTCGTGGCGGATGCGACTTGGGGCATGTACAAAAACTTCTGCCAAAGTAAACTGACCGCGGGTTTGTGCGTCGCGACTGCGATTGCGTTGCTGGTGGCACCAAGCATCATGACGCAAATGTTCGTGTTGATCGCAGCAGGTTTTGTCGGAATGCGATATCTGAAGAAAGACTCCGCGCCATCAGCCGAGTCGTTTAAACCGTCTATCGCGCCATTAGCTCTATTTGCGATGCTTTTACTCGGCTTACCGTTAGTGGCTCATACGTTACCTTTGCTTGGGCTGTTTAGTGATTTTTTCCAAGCTGGTAGCTTAGTGTTTGGTGGCGGTCATGTGGTTCTGCCGCTTCTGCAAAACATTGTTGGCGACCAGCTCAGCCAAGATGCATTTTTAACAGGCTACGCCGCTGCACAAGCTGTACCGGGGCCAATGTTCACCTTTGCTACTTTTATCGGTTATGAGCTTTCGGATACGCCAATTTTAGGCGCTCTGATCGCAACGCTTGGCGTATTCCTCCCTGGGTTTCTTTTACTACTTGGCGTTCTTAAGAACTGGCAAGCACTGGCAGGCAAACCGCTGGTCTCCGGCGCCATCAACGGTGTAAATGCCTCGGTAGTAGGGTTACTACTCGCGGCACTTTACCAGCCAGTATTTAGCAGCGCAGTTGTTGCTCCCATCGACATGGCGTTAGTGATTGCGGGTTTCTATCTACACAAAAAGCTCAACCTTTCGGTACTATGGATGATCGTGTTTTTTGTGGCAGCAGGCCTTGTCACGGGCATGATGTAGCCTGCTGATACGCCAACTATTGAATCTAGATAAACCACGGGCACTCAAATACGAGTGCCCTTGCTTAGATTAGATAGTGAAAACGGAACAGACCCCGATAAAAAGAGCATCACAAATTATGACTTAACTTCTCTCGGTTAAGCCATTGTTCATTCTTACCAACTTAACTGCATCATGACGAGAATGGACATCGAGTTTTTTGTACAACTTGTATATATGGCTTTTCACTGTACTTTCAGATAAAAAAAGTCTTGAAGCAATTTGTTGATTTGAAATGCCGTACACAAGTAGCTCTAGAATCTGTTTTTCTCTGCATGTTAACTCATCATGCTGCTGTTCTTCGGACAAATTTGCATGCCGATAATTGAGGACTAACTTCTCTAGGTACATTCTTGGTAGCCACAACCCACCTTTCAGTACGTATTCCGCGCCATCACATATATGTGTCACTGATGCACTTCGGAGCAAAATTCCTTTTAACAACTTCCAATGCAGTAAGTCCGTTTGTACTTTTTCACAAGGGACGTTGTGAAGCATAAAGGACCACCCAAATAGATCAAAATCTGGTAACTTTCCTTGTACTTCAAGCTGACGCATAAAATCGTAATCAATAAACATCAAATCGATACTGAGTGAGTGACTTCTGAACACCACTTCATCTGGTTGCATTATCTTTACATCGACATCATGAATGGAAGACAGCTGTTTTTTTATTAAGTTACTTTGTAAATTACTCTCAGCTAGCAGTATCAAGTGCTTCTTTTCCATAGTCCCACCACATTAACTTACCTGTTTCACCAACCCCCGTTAGAAAATTAATTGGAGGCAGCAAAGAGAATTTATCTTCATTTTAAGTAGAAAATATAGCACTTCAGAATGATATCGCATTGCTTTTCAGCACCGAAAAAGACTTAAAAAGTATGAACCTGTTGTGTTTTTATCCATACTTTTCAACCTGTGTTAGCATAAGGATATGATTTATAATATTAAATAATAAAGATAATAATTGGATAAAATGCCATTTATAAAAAATGGATGACTGCTCCGCTCAGTGCAATAGAACAAATTACTTCTTTATATTGGCTTCATTTCATACTTGATGAGTACTTAAAGTAAATACAAAAAATAACATTATGATTATGTTATTTTTTTCTTTAATACTTTAAATAGACGTACCTAAATACTCCCTTCCAGCCTGAATCATTCTCAATAATGAGAACAGCTTTCACTGATCCTTTCTTATAATTTCATCGCTTCCCACAACATTTGAAGGAAGCAGCAAGAAGTTAAGTGCAGTCATTTTTAATCAGGAATAACAGGAAATGGAGTAATCGTTATGACTCTAAACAAAACAGGGCTTGCTTTAGCAATGTCAGCAATTTTATTTAGTGGCTCTCTAATCGCGAATGAGATCGATGATGGAGACGACAACATGCAATGGACTGACAGCGCTAATACCGATATCGGTTTATCTGGCAGCTTCAATGATAACAGTGACAATAGCGCATCTCTCGGTGTTGGTGATAGCTTCAACGACAACAGCGATAATAGTGCGTCACTAGGTATTGGTCATAGCTTCAACGACAACAGCGACACTGACAACAGTGCAACTCTTGGTGTTGATGACAGCTTTAATAACAACAGCGACAACTCAAACTCGAGCACTAACACAGCTCAAAGCCACAACGACAATAGTACGTCTAACGCTAACGACAACAGTACCAGTGCTGATCTTGATGTGAGCCTAAATAGTGATAGTAGTGATTCAAGTACTAACACAAATAGAAGCCACAACGACAACAGCGACTCTAGTACTACTGTAAGACGTAGCAACAACGACAACAGTGACTCTAGTATCAACAGTAGCTTTAACGATAACAGCGATAATCGTAATCAAAGCGACAACCGTAACCAGAGTGATAACCGTAGCTACGCTGATTCAAGCACAACAAACTCGAACAGCTTTAACGACAATAGTAACTATCAAAGTGACTCGAGCTCAACAAATGTTGATAGCTTCAATCAAGTCCATATGGATACAGATATGGTTGTTGCGAGCTCAAGCCTAATGGGTGGTGTTACAGGTGCATCAGTTATTTATGCAACTAACGCGGATGATACTCGAGTTCGAGTTGAAAACATGAACACCCTTGGTGGTCTTGGTGGTGCGGCTGGTATTACTACCGTTGGTCAGAATGCTGGTTCTAATTCACTTGTACAACAATCTGTTACAACTAATGCAAGTGTGTTTACTGGGGGTGAGTAACCGACTAGTAGGAGAAAGCGATGCGTTTGGCAATCTGTACTTTGAGTATGATAGTTGCCTGCACTGCACTCGCTGATGACATTGCATTATCTGGCGGAGAAGTTAGCTTGGATATCATGAATGAATCAAGAGGTGGACAAAATGTTGAACTCGACTTGGTTTATGCAGAATCAGATATCAATGGTATTTCGTCAGATAATGTCGCGTCAAACACCGTGAGTGGTAACAATATACTATCAAGTGGAGCGTTCGCAGACAGTTCGGGTATATCCAACGTAATTCAGAACAGCGGAAACAACGTTTTAATCCAGAACTCTACCGTCGTTAACCTGACACTCAAGTAAACAATATGAAAGTATTAAATAACGTAATTTGGCTGATGCTCGTTTATTCAGCATCAGCCATTTCATTAGAACTGCTACCTTACCGAGCACATTACTCTGTTCCTGTTAAAAGCTACAAAGAAATAGTGTTCGGTGATGTTTTTCGCCAACAGTATGACTTCAGCTGTGGCTCTGCCGCCCTGGCTTCTCTTCTCACTTTTCATTATGCAACAGAGTCATCTGAACAAGATATCTTCAAAAGCATGTTTGAAAAAGGTGATAAAGAAAAAATCAAAGAGAAAGGTTTTTCTTTGTTGGATATGAAGTTTTACTTGGATTCCATAGGGTTACGTTCTGACGGCTTTCAAGTAGGATTGGAGAAAATTAAAGAAGTCGGCGTCCCTGGGATTACTCTCGTTAATTTCGATGGGTATATGCATTTTGTTGTCATCAGAGGTATAAACAATCACTCAGTTATTCTAGGAGACCCTTCTAGAGGAACCATGATAATGAAACTGGATGAGTTTGAAAAATATTACCAAGGAATTGTGTTACTGGTCCGTAACGAAGCGGAAATGGGAAGGTCTAGCTTTATAACCAATGATAATTTCACC
The DNA here is from genome assembly GCF_033338615.1 of Vibrio sp. Vb1980. Lineage (NCBI taxonomy): Bacteria > Pseudomonadati > Pseudomonadota > Gammaproteobacteria > Vibrionales > Vibrionaceae > Vibrio > Vibrio sp. Vb1980. The sequence continues at coordinate 9,243 of NZ_JAWOSZ010000012.1, read as the reverse complement.
GTATATCAAAGATCACCATTAAAAACAGGAGTGTCTAGAGATTCCTTAGGGGTATTTAGCATTACTCTCCCAGTTTCCGGTGAAAATTAATATAACATTGTTTTAAATAACTTTAAGAACTAAACAACCTGAAAGGCCTGCATTATGAACTACAATAAATTTTTGTTAGTGCTTTGTATGCTAATACCTCATTTTAATGTGAATGCTAAAGATGTTGGCCTGCAAGAACTTACTCCTCTTTCAAATTTATCTTTAGAAGAATATCGAGGTGGCTTCCAAATTACGGACGAGTATATTATTAATATTGGATTAAGCATTACTACGACTATAAATGGCGATGATATTTTGAACACAAACATTGCCAACTTAGTAATTGAAAATGGTAATTTAAAAAACATTAGCGCAAATAGTGAAAATCAAAGTGGAGATATTTTCAACCAGGGTATTGTTAACATCATACAATTTGGTGAAGGAAATATTATTGGAGATGATTCTATAGATTCACCCAAAATGCCTTCGTCTCAAAATCCTAATATAATAAGTTCAGACTTTATAAATTCAAGTATTATCAATATTATTCAAAACACGAAAGATAACAGTATTATTGGACTTAGCACGCTCGTAGACATTGATGCTCAAGTAAATGGGGTAATACGGGAAATCAAAGCAAACCAACAATTAGAAGACGCCTTATTGAACCACCTTCAATGAGCATTTCCATTTTTATCTGAAAAATTGTCACGTTAAGCTTCTTTGATATTAGAAACGACTGATATCTATGATTACATACCAAAATAAAGGTAGATATATCAATAGGCCACCATCATTTTAAGAATATATACCTACTTTATCCAATATAATCCAATCAATTTATAATGCGAACACTAGGCGCTAACGATAAATTAGGCCCAAGACTCAAGGGCCTAATATCCATTTTACAAATTAAAAGGTACTCGTACTGTTAATTGAAAGTCGGGAGTATCTTCTGTAAGACCAGCTTGAGCACTAACATTGATAGATGAGCGTTCACTAAAGGCATAGTTTATACCAAAAGTTAATGCATCTAATTGAAGCAACTTAGCATCATCTGCCGATCTGCCATTTACTTTGCTTTTTAAAATAGTTTTATGGCTAAGTCCTAAAGAGAATGAAAGATCAGGATTCACCGCAAACCCCATTCCTCCTGAAAGAGAAATAGTGTCTCCAAGTTCAACATCAGCTTTTGTGTCGCCAACTGTAACAGTATCCTCTAAGTTATAAATATAACTTAGACTAGCGAACAAGACCGCAGGATCAACAGGGTGAATAAGAGATAAATTAGGCTCAAAACTCCAAAAACCCGAACCTGTAGGGACATCACTAAATGAGTTGCTTCCATCTTCAATAGAAACATCATAAGGCGATCGTCCTGTATCCGACTTTACTCTAAGGCCACCTACCCAGTATGGCGCAGACTCAAAGTTAAACTGGTGCCTCAATGCGAACTCTACATCACCAAGCCCTCCGCCATCCACCGTTGTGTTTACTACTTCACTGTTTGAACCATCTTGAATGGGGCGCGTAGAAACTTGGTCATTACGATACACATACGGCACTCTAACTTCTAACTCTGTGGCGTTTGTTAAACCGTACCGAGCAGTTAATCCAACGGTTACTGTAGTCCTATCCGAATCACTCACTTCAATTCGCCCAACAATCAGAGTTGGTAAGACTGTATACCCAACAACAGATACTTTGTTTGAAGAGTTTTGTGTATAGCTTAAAGACGAATCAAATGACCATTTACCTTTAGGTGTGAGAACGCCTGGGCGCTCAATAACATCACCAACCGTTTGGGCGCGCTGAGGAATATCATCTCCTTCAGCACCATATGCATTCCCCGCAATGAATAAACTACAAAGATAGGTACCCAGTAAAGTCTTCCGTAACATCACATCTTTCCTTTTGCTGATGATCGTACCCAAGTAATCTCAGGCAATAGCTTGAGGTGAAGCTCCTAACTTTCCAAAGTAAGATTAGTATAGCTACTTCAAAACCACGACATACCTTTAAGTTTGGCGCTTTGAAGAAATTAGGAGACATTTATACTTATCTTCAACACTAAGCCACTAGTTAATAAATAATTAGGATAGATTCTATGTTTTCGCAATATTATTAATAAAATAAATTGCTTACCTGTGCTCCTAGTATGAAGTCGGTATGACATAACAGCTGAAAAGCCTGTTCTCTTTTGCGTAGCATCAATCACATTGCTTTTTAGATCGAGTCGCTCCGACTTCAACCATAACTAACGCTATCTTCCCCACATATTTCATCAAAATGCATTCCCGTGTCGCGATTTAACATGCTAAAGTTAACAATGCGTTAACAATTATAAATACAATGAGAAGACATGGAGTCACTTAAAATGAATCAGCCGAATCTAAATAGCGCTGCTGGTTGCGCTCTCCCACCACCAAATGAAATGATCCTCAAATGGGCTCAAGAGCGTCCAAATGAGGTCTACCTAAAACAAATTATTAACCGACAGTTTGTTGAGTACACATTCTCTGATGTTGCAGATCAAGCCTTAAAACTTGTCAGCGCACTACGCTCGCTTGGTGTAAAGCCTGGCGACAAAGTTGCGTTAGTATCTAAAAACTGTGCAGAATGGTTTATTTGCGATCTTGCTATGATGCTTGGTGACTATGTCAGTGTGCCAATCTTTCCTACCGCCGGTGCAGACACCATCGAATACTGTGTGACTCATAGTGAAAGTAAAGCGATCATTGGCGGAAAACTCGATGATCCCAAAGCAACTCAGCAAGTCATTGATGCTATGCCTGAACTCATTAGCATCGCTCTACCTTATGACACGGCACCTAAGTGTAAGCACGAATACCAAGCGCTCATTGCTGGTGCAGTGCCAAGTGAAGAGCGTCCGCAGCATTACGATGACAAGCTAATGTCGTTGGTGTATACCTCAGGCACATCAGGGTTACCGAAAGGCGCGATGCTAACTTACGGCGCATTCAGTTGGTCTGTTCAGCAACTAATCAATCATATTGGTATCCAAGAAAACGACCGATTGTTCTCTTATTTACCGCTCGCTCATATTACAGAGCGTGTTTATATCTTCGGTTCATCGATTATGGGTGGCGTGCCAACAGCATTTCCAGAGTCACTGGACACTTTTATCGAAGATGTGAAGATGCACCGACCAACTCTGTTTATCTCCGTCCCACGATTATGGACGCTATTCCAGCAACGTATTCAAGACAAACTTCCACAGAAGAAGCTCAATATTCTGTTGAAAATCCCATTCGTCAATTCTTTGATCAAGAAAAAGCTAGCAGATGGTCTCGGTTTAGATCAGGCTCGAGTATTAGGCTGTGGCTCCGCACCTGTATCGCCAGCGCTGTTGGAATGGTACCACTCAGTGGGCCTTGATATCACAGAGGCTTGGGGGATGACGGAATCATTTGCCTACAGCACGCTCAACTACCCATTTAGAGCTGACAAAATTGGTAGTGTCGGTAATGCAGGGCCAGGCATTGAGTTAAAAATCGCAGCCGATGATGAAATCATGGTGCGTGGCAAAGGGCTATTTTCTGGCTACTACAAAAATGATATTGCCACCCAAGAGTCTTTTGATTCAGAGGGCTGGCTACACACAGGCGATATCGGCGCTATCGACTCAGATGGTTATCTAACGATTCAAGGCCGTAAAAAAGATAACTTCAAAACCGCCAAAGGTAAATTTGTCTCTCCGGTTCCTATCGAGAAAAAGCTTTTCGAGTACAGTCGTGTAGAGATGATGTGTCTCATCGGTTTAGGGCTACCCGCTCCGATTCTTTTGGTTGTGCCACATGACTTCCCTAACTTTGATCGAGAGCGATACGCACGTACCACACGTAAAGTTATTGCCAGGATGAATCAAGAACTCGCCTCTCATGAGCAAATCAAAGGTGTGTTAATGATTAAAGAACCTTGGAGTATAGAAAATGGCGTACTGACGCCAACGCTTAAAATTAAACGTCATGTGCTCGAACAAAAGTATCATGAGATAGGCCACAATTGGCCAAAAGATGAATTGGTCGTGTGGGAAGAAGACTTGTAATTTTGCTTGCACTCCTCAACACCATTGGGGAGTGCAACTTAACTTTGAGCTTGAATCAAACTCATAGACTACTCTCTCCAGAATGGCTTACTCACTTCACAACTAATCTCCCTTTCACCTAATCCAATATCGTCCCAAAGGTGCTTTGGTAACTCTCTCAAGTGACGACGTGTCTTATAGTTCCTTCTCCAAGCCGCCAGTTTAGAATAAATTAACTGTAACCCGCTCTGATGGGCAGTAGGTATAGTACGCTCACAAGTGTGTGTCATGTTTTCCATTTCAAAGATCCCTATACAATGTTGACCACTTAATAATCAGCGACTACGCTGATATCCTCAAACGATAGAATCTGCCATAGAGTTAAGGAAAACTAATGTGAAAGATCGAATGCCTCCCTTACAGGGCTTGTATTACTTTTTCGTTGCAGCAAAGGAAGGAAGCTTTAAAACGGCAGCAAAAGAACTGTTTGTTACGCCAGCGGCCATTAGTCAGCAAATTCGTCATTTAGAAGAGTTCTTAGGCACGGACCTATTTGTTCGTCAGCACAGAAAAATCGTGCTCACACCAGAGGGAGAGCTACTGTTTAGTCAGGCAGAAAGAGGGTTTGCTCATTTGCAGCAAGGGGTTAGATTAGTCAATCAAGATCCAAACCCGAACCACCTTTCGATATCAACACTCCCCTCTTTCGCTCATCATTGGTTAGTCCCGAAAATTACGGCTTTTCGCCAGCGTCACCCTGATATCGCCTTGCTATTAGAACCAACCAATGATTTGGTGTCTTTTCAAGATAGTCAGATAGATTTATGTGTTCGTTACGGTTTAGGAAAATATACCAATTTAGAATCACAATGGCTGATGGACGAAGCTTTTTATCCTGCTTGTCATCCGGTGTACCAGAAAGAGCACAGGATCTATAACATCGAGGATTTAAGCAAAGCTGAGCTGATTGAAGATGTTTGGCCTGATCTTGATTGGAATATGTGGTTAGCAACCTTGGGTCACTGCGCAGCAAAGCCTACCTTAAAATACAGTGGATCACATCTCGTGCTTGAGGCTGCACTATCACTTCAAGGCGTGGCATTAGTAAAACACAGTTTAGCCCATCAATATTTTCGTTCTGGCAAATTGGTCCGAATTGGAGATATCGCTATCAAGCCCAACTTTGCGTATTACTTGTGTGCGCCAAAAGGCTACTTAAAAAGACCTAAAGCTCAATTGTTTGCGCAATGGTTGAAGGAAGAAATAGAAATATTTGAAAAGTCAGTGGTACCAGACTTTAAGACCATTGACCTAAAAGGCAACAGTACTAGAACGGCATCATAACAATCATCAAAACAAACACGCTCTGCGTATAAGACTGCTAAATACAAAAAGCCCCGCACTAAGCGGGGCTTTCAAGTTATAGAGTTAACTTAAGAATTACTTCTTAGCGTTACGCTCTTTAACGTCAGCAATTACTTGCTCTGCAACGTTTGTTGGACATGGTGCGTAGTGTGAGAACTCCATAGAGAACTGACCACGACCAGAAGTCATAGTACGTAGAGTACCGATGTAACCAAACATTTCTGATAGAGGTACATCACCCTTGATACGTACGCCAGTAGACGCTGCTTGTTGGTCTTTGATCATACCACGACGACGGTTAAGGTCACCGATTACGTCACCAACGTGATCTTCTGGAGTGAACACGTCAACTTTCATGATTGGCTCAAGAAGTTGCGCGCCAGCTTTAGGCATAGACTGACGGAATGCACCTTTCGCTGCGATTTCGTAAGCGATAGCTGAAGAGTCAACTGCGTGGAAACCACCGTCGAATAGTTCAACTTCAACGTCTAGAGTAGGGAAGCCAGCTAGAACACCGTGCTCCATCATTGACGCAAAGCCTTTCTCAACTGCAGGCCAGAATTCTTTAGGTACGTTACCACCAACAACTGTAGATTTGAACGTGAAGCCAGAGTTTGGCTCACCTGGTTTGATGCGGTAGTCGATCTTACCGAACTGACCAGAACCACCAGACTGTTTCTTGTGCGTGTAGCTATCTTCGATTGCTTGAGTGATAGTTTCACGGTAAGCAACCTGTGGAGCACCAACTTCTAGCTCAACGCCGTAAGTACGCTTAAGGATATCTACCTTGATGTCTAGGTGAAGTTCACCCATACCTTTCAGGATAGTTTCGCCTGAATCTTCATCAGTCTCAACTTGGAATGATGGATCTTCTGCAACCATTTTACCGATCGCGATACCCATCTTCTCAGAACCGCCTTTATCTTTAGGCTTAACTGCGATAGAGATTACTGGATCTGGGAAGATCATTGGCTCAAGAGTACATTCGTGCTTAGGATCACATAGAGTGTGACCAGTTTGAACGTTCTTCATACCAACTACAGCGATGATGTCACCAGCTTGTGCTGAATCGATCTCGTTACGCTCGTCCGCGTGCATCTCAACCATACGGCCGATACGCTCTGTTTTACCAGTTGCAGAGTTAAGGATTGTGTCACCTTTCTTCATCTTACCAGAGTAGATGCGGATAAAGGTTAGAGCACCGAAGCGGTCATCCATGATCTTAAATGCAAGAGCACGTAGTGGCTCGTCTGCAGATACAGTCGCAACTTCACCAGTTGGCTCACCAGTCTCTGAATCAGTTAGAGGCTGTGGATCAACTTCTGTTGGAGATGGTAGGTAATCAATTACCGCGTCAAGAATAAGTTGGATACCTTTGTTCTTGTACGCTGAACCACAGTAAGTTGGGAAGAATGCTAGATCACGAGTACCTTTACGGATACAACGTTTGATGTCTTCTAGAGATGGCTCTTCGCCTTCTTCTAGGTAAGCCATCATTAGATCTTCGTCTTGCTCTAGAGCAGTTTCGATTAGCATTTCACGGTATTCAGCAGCTTTTTCTACCATGTCTGCTGGAATATCTTGAACTTCGTAGTTCTCTGGTTGGCCAGACTCATCCCATACGTAAGCTTGTTGGCTTAGTACGTCTACAACACCTACGAAATCTTCTTCGATACCGATAGGTAGAGTCATAACTAGAGGTGTAGCACCTAGTACGTTCTGTACTTGATCTACAACTTTGTAGAAATCTGCGCCCATACGGTCTAGTTTGTTAACGAAGATCAGACGTGATACGTGTGATTCGTCAGCGTAACGCCAGTTAGTTTCTGACTGAGGCTCAACACCACCAGAACCACAGAATACACCGATACCACCGTCAAGTACTTTTAGAGAACGGTAAACTTCGATAGTGAAGTCAACGTGTCCAGGAGTATCGATGATGTTTAGACGGTGATCGTTCCAGAAACAAGTTGTTGCTGCAGACTGGATTGTGATACCACGCTCAGCTTCCTGCTCCATGAAGTCAGTAGTAGTTGAACCGTCGTGAGTGTCACCGATCTTATGGATCTTACCAGTTAGCTTTAGGATACGCTCTGTAGAGGTAGTTTTACCCGCGTCTACGTGAGCAAAAATACCAATGTTTCTGTATTTTGATAAATCAGTCATTGTCTTACTCTGTTAATAAGGTATAAAGTGCGCGCAGAGTATATCACATTCTGTCAATACTGATACCCTTGCGTGCGGATGGAAGAAAAAAAATTTTAACGTGAAATTTCCGTCCCCAAAGCATAGTCAAACACAGCAATTTATGTACTTTATTCGCATTTTATTGAGGACGGATAGAACAGTTTGTGATTGCACAAATACCATTCTTATGAGCATTACAGCTCGTCAAAAGCCTCTATAGCTTCCGACAATTTCTTAACGCCGTGAATTTGCATGCCAGGGATGCCACCTTTCGGCATGTTGGCTGCTGGCACGATGGCTTTCTTGAAACCATGTTTGAACGCTTCATTCAAACGCTCTTGCCCACTTGGCACTGGACGGATTTCGCCCGCAAGCCCTACCTCACCAAAAATCACCACATCTTTAGGGAGTGGACGGTCACGAAAACTCGATAAAAGCGCCATAACTAAAGCAAGATCAGCGCTCGTCTCCGTCACCTTAACACCGCCAACCACATTAACAAAGACATCTTGGTCTGCCATTTGTAAGCCACCATGCTTATGCAACACCGCGAGCAAAAGTGATAGGCGGTTCTGCTCCAAGCCGACCGCAACACGACGAGGGTTGGCTAACTGCGAGTAATCCACCAGCGCTTGAATCTCTACTAGCAGAGGGCGCGTGCCTTCCCAAACCACCATGACGGAAGAGCCTGATGTTTCTTCTTCACCACGAGAAAGGAAGATCGCTGATGGGTTACTCACTTCTTTCAATCCTTGGCCTGTCATTGCAAAGACACCAAGCTCATTCACAGCGCCAAAACGGTTTTTATGACTACGCAAAGTGCGGAATCGGCTATCCGTTCCACCATCGAGTAGTACCGAACAGTCGATAATGTGTTCAAGAACTTTGGGGCCCGCAAGGGTACCATCTTTTGTTACGTGACCAACAATAAATACCGCAACATTATTCTGTTTTGCGTATCGTGTCAGAGCCGTCGCAGATTCACGTACCTGAGCAACACTGCCAGGCGACGATTGAACATCAGAAACGTGCATCACCTGAATCGAGTCTATTACCATTATACGAGGCTGCTCTTTTTCGGCGATTTGGCAAATTTTGTCGACGTTCGTTTCCGATAGCATTTTTAAATGATCTTTCGGCAAGCCCAATCGGGAAGCACGCATTGCCACCTGCTGTAACGACTCTTCACCGGTTACGTAAAGCGTTGGCATTTGCGCAGATAAACTACACATGGTTTGCAACAGAAGGGTTGATTTACCTGCACCAGGGTTACCACCAATCAAAATTGCGGCACCTGGCACAACACCACCACCCAAGACGCGGTCAAGCTCTTTAAACCCACTGGTGAAGCGAGGTACTTCTTGCAGATCAATTTCGGATAGCGTTTGAACCGTTGCTTCTGTTGCGGAACCAGCGTAGCCGCTTAAGCGTTCATTGCGAGCAACGGTTGGCGATGCAGCGATACGTACTTCTGTTATCGTATTCCATGCACCACATGCGTTACACTGCCCCTGCCAACGGGGAAAGTCCGCGCCGTAACCTTGGTTATTACTTAGACATGAAGTTAGATTAATTATCAATAATCCATTGTGCTGCAACGGTTATCGAAAAGA
>NZ_JAWOSZ010000011.1:0-167268 GCF_033338615.1 Vibrio sp. Vb1980 | reverse complement strand
CTTTAAAATACAAAACGCCCGATGAAGTACATCGAGCGTTTTAGTTAAAAAGTGTCAACCCATATCAGGACGGGTCAGTCGTTTCGCGTTAATTTAGGCCAAGCATATTTGGCTCACCACGATAAATAATGCGATCGTTTCCTCGGTGAATACAAAACGTAACTGTAACAGGTGGATTTTCCTCTTCACTTGTCGTGTTATCCCAATCGTATTTCAGCCAAGAGATGCGATTACCTGAGCCGTCTAAATCCAGATGGAATTGTATTTGCTCGCGTGCTGAGTCAATTTGTCTTGCAACGATATCGGTCATCCTGCCAACATGCATTGTCCCAACTCCAGAAAGCATGGCGTTGTTTGCAGGCGCATTCGACCAAATTGGCGTGCTGAAGTAATATTCACCATTCGCCGTTGTTGAGCTGTCATCGAAGTTAGTCATAAATCGACCGTTTTGCCAAGTTTCTACAGCAAGTGGCACTTTGATCACCATGCCTTGGTTGCCACCTACATCTTGAAAGTTCAAACGACCGAATCGAATGTCTGGTTGTTTTGTGAGTACTTCGCTATCGTCGAAGAAGTTTACCTCATCAACGGCTTTAGTCGTGACTATACCTATTTTGCTGCTGTCACTGTTAGTCCCTTTATTAAATGGGCCATCAGGATATTGCTTATCTGTCGTGTTCTTTTTCCAGCATGGGCTATTGTTACAAGTCGCATTGGTCGAGGGCTTCTCTATAACAAACGTTCCAACACTCGCGCTACCCAGTAGTTTCCAGTCTACCTTCTTAGGCTTAGGCGGCAAAAACCGATCGGAGTATGAGCTTAGCTCGCCTAAATCGAAATGTTGTTGAAGGTTAGACGAAAAGTGGACGTAATTCTTCACGTTTTCCTTATTCGCATTGAGTGCGACAACATCGTAAGTGACTTTCTCAAAAGGTTGATTCATGTAAGCAAAAGTTTGGCCATGTGGGTAGTGCCATTCTTGGTCTTGCACTTGAAAATATTTTGGGTAAAAACGACCAACGTAACGATAGCCTTCGTTCACAGTCATACCTAGATATTTACTTTCTAGGTTTGCTTTTACTCTCAAGCTCCCGACTTCTTCCCAATATAATCCATTAAAGACGAATTGATCATTCTTGGCTGAATTATGCGCCTGAGCCAGTGAGTCACTACTTTTTAGCAATTTTGAGGTTTGGTTCGCTGTCTCTGATGGCGTATGTTGCTCACTCGACAAGACAACCGATGCTGCTGGAGCGTCATCAAGCGTAAAATTACGGGTGATAGAAGCATCACAATAGCGTGCTGATTCAACAGACCCACTTACAGAGCCGTCAGGTTGCCAAATGATTGGTTTCACCGTTAGAGAGAAAAGTTCTCCGGCAGCAAGAAACCCTTCTCCTTGTTCAGAGGTGCCAGAAGGCAAAGCACGTTGGTTGTCACAAATAGCGAGTGTCCATGGTCGCGAGTGCACATTAAATGTCCCTTTCACTTCCACTTTGCCTTCTTCTGGACATTCTTCAAATCCCTCACATTCAAAATGATCGGACAATGTCACTTCAAATATGCCGGACTCGTTCGTGATAAGACCATGTTCAGACAAGCCGTCTTTAAATTCCGCTGAATAGCTAAAGTTTCCTTCACTTCCTCCTAATGGTTGAACCAATGGATGAAAAATCTTAGGCGTACCATTGTAGTTGCTTGCCACTACAGGTTCGCCGGTAGAGGCACAAGCAAGCAATCGCGTATGCACGTTTTCTGGTTTACCTGCAATAACGCGTATTTCATTTAAAGTTGCGCTTTTCGTCTTTGAGTAGGCCTCAAACATAAATGGCGTAAACATAAAGCGAACAGTTTGATGCTTGCTCGTGTCTTTCGCCATAGTGAAAGTTAGTGTGTAGTTGGTATCTAACGAGATCGTATCAATATTATTCGGAACCACTCGAACAACAAGTTCACCATTCTCGTCAGATATAAATTGGTTGGCTCCTAATGTCTGCTGACCTTTAACCACCTCTAAAGTGAACAAGTCAGGGTGTGATAGGACAGCACTGACTTCTGCGCTTACAACTTCTCCATTATTGGTTGTCATTGCTGTAAATTGCGGAAGATCGTCGCCGCACATCAGTGCCATGTCGTCCGATGGTGTGACGCTGAGGTCGAAGTCGTTCTCTGATGGAGGCGTAATTTTACATTCAGGGATATAAGAAGGAATAGGGCAAGTTGTTGGTGTTTGATTTGCGTAACTACAATTGGGTTCATCAATGCCGCAATAGTGGTTGAAATTTGAACTTGATTCTAGGGTGGCTGTCACACTACCACAAATAGAAGTATTGGAGTTATTAATTGAAAAATGCATTGCCGAAATAGCTTGCTTATTCGCATATATTTTGGTCGTGCCAAAACCTGTATCTACAGTATGTCCCTGAGATGTCAAAGAACCAAAAACTGTCGTATTATTAAGATTTATCCCCGATAGAGCATTAATGTTGCCCACAACTATTGGTGTATTAGAAAGCGACGATTCCAGTTGATTAATTTCTACTTTTGTTCCTTTTGATTTGATATCACCGCAGAACATACCAGATTCGATGTACACGTCACTTTGAGCAATGATGTTGCCATTAAGGACGTTGTGCTCTCCGTGAAACTCGACAGAACGGCCATTTCCACCAACACCATTGGTTTCTATATCTCCTTCGATTTCACTATCAGTTATTTTTATAGAACCTAAAGCAGAGACATTACCTAGTACGTAGCTATTACCATTAATTTTTAACCAAGTTCCTTTAGCTTTGATGTTTATAGGGCTTTCCTTTGAGCCTATGACATTCTGCCCACGGAGTGTTATGGAACCATGAGCGGTTAAAGACGATGAGCTTTGACTACTATTTATAATTTGATCGCCTTTCGGGAGAACAATATTTGTAGTGCAATCGTAAGTAGAACCCGTTACATGAATGGTTCCGTTTTTACAAAAGGCAACATTAGTGTTTGACTTGATATCTGCTAAGTCATAAGTGGTGGCGTGTGAGGTTAGCGGTAAAAAAAGAACCGCAGTGAAAATACTGCAAAGACGCATCATCAAATGTCCTAATGAGTGGAACAAGATGGCATCAAGCGAGCGTGAGCAAATGCTCACTGAAATTGGAATAGCTGCGGTACTTTTTGTTTTGAAGCCGCTTAGTTATTGAACTTTGGTTATTTTTTATTTCGTATGTCATTCCAAAGTTTAGCGGCCTTATTACAACGTAAGTGTCAGGTTAGTTCAAGAGGTAAGTGTGATGTGTGTCGCTTTATATGTGTAACTATTTGTTAGTTAAGGATAATGAGTAAGCATGTTGGTTCAGAATCAGGAAGGACGCGATCCTGATTCTGAATGTTTATAACGCTAGGCAGCGTGAACGATGAGTGGAGCCATCTGATATAACTCTTCCAGTATGGCTTTCGTTTGTCTCGAATAGACCAAGCAATCTCGATCGCCAACGAGCTGAATTGCTCTCACTTTACCTGCAACCAGACATTGCCTAATCGTGCGTAGAACCATTTGGATATCAATTTCTGACGCGCCATCAAGGCTGTTTTTGGTTTTTAGAGATCCAAGGTCGATACTAATGATTATTTGGTCGCAGTGGTCTAGGTAATTGCCGATCTGTTGCTTAACGTTATTGCGATGACGAAAAGAAAACTCTTTCTCGGTCACCCAATCACAACCTTGATCTTCCGCGTATTCCCACGTTTCCTGCTTCGTCTCTTGCTCACTGACGCCAGCAAAAAACAATCGTACGTTTTGATAGCGAGAAAGAGCAAAATGGAATGCAGAGCCTAAGCGTGGCTCAAGTGTCGGTTTCAAGTTCATGTTATGCCCGATATTTACGACACCCACTTCGTCTCGATAGGATACGACCACAGGTAACATGGACAAGATTGCCTCGGTACAGTTAGTGACTAAAACCGGAATTGAGTGACGAGAAAGCGAAAGACTTAACGCTTCCTGAAACTCGCCATTCTCCAGTTTGTCGTGGTTGAAGTGCCCATAGTTTTCAGCGGTTTCATGATCATGTTGTTGGTAAAGCCAATCACTAGCATTTTCCAAACTTTGATCAGCTAATTCAAACGCGCCCTTAGACATGGGTGGCAAATACTCACACACTGTCATAAAAGAAAAAGGGTAATGCTGCGGCTGTTTCACGGTGTGATGGAGTTTATAGCGTTTGAAAAAGCTTAACATGATGAATTACCTTTCTGGTGGTAGTGCCCTTGCCGCTTGCAGTACATGTAAAATAATGCGCTGCTTATCCTTTTCGACTCGGTGGGCCGGAGCCATCACTGAGACTGCGCCAATCAGTTTGCTTCCTTTCATTACCGGTGCGCTAATACCTGAAACACCCGGGTCAATCTCAGAAGTACTGACGGCATATCCGTGTTTACGGATGGTTGTGAGCTCTTTTTCCCACTCGTCGCGTCGGTGATCTTGATTAAAATATCTCAAGATTTTCTCGCATCGACTTTGAGGCATAAAAGCGAGCATCACTTTAGATGAGGCACCGCGCAGCAGAGGTTGACTTTGACCCTGGACGAAGCTGCAACGCAGCGCCTGCATACTTTCTTTCTGTCTGACACAAAGCGCACGATAACCCGCTGGTACCATATAAGCGGCCATTTCCCCGGTTTGTTGTACCAACCTAGCCAGTATGGTTTCGACCATGTCGAGCCCATGTTGCGCGGTCTCATAGCTGTGCATGAGTAATAATGCCGCCGGACCAACGACAAATGTCTTGTCGTGAACGCTTTCTTCGATCAAGTTCCACTCTTTAAGCAGTTTTAAGTGTCGGTAAAGGCTGCTTAAAGGAACGTTCAATTGCTCGCTTAGCGTTTTCGCAGAAACTGGGAACGGACTAACTGCAACTTGCATTAACAACTGCAGTGATTTTTCGTTTACCTGGTTAGCATTAGCTTTGTTTGTCGTCATGAGAGTGTTGTAACGTGTTGTAGGAGTTACGACAAATATAATTCTTAATCACTGAGAAAAGAAAAATAATTTTAATGGGTAATTCTTACATGATGAGAAACAGACAGGTAAAGACTTTCGCAAGTACCGATAGACATAACATGGTGTCGAATTAAAGTCTCAGGTTTGAGGCGCTTGATACTAAATTGGAACAGGAGTGAATAAGACATTGTTTAGTTTGCGGTATTACTCAGCGTTTCGCATACTGAGTTAATCCAAACAAATAATGTTAAAAAACGTGAGTTGCTAGCGGGTATCGGAATCGAGGTACCATCTCAGTAAATCGGTTTTATAAAAGGTTACTTTTATATGCTGAATAAGGCGATTTTTAAAAAAGCCATCATTTTTCTTCTGCCTATTCCCTTGGTTATTGGAGAGGTTTTGTATTTAGCTCGTGAAAGCGTGCAAAACAATCTCAATCATTTATTAGAAAAAAATGTGCAAATTGCAGATGAAATTTTATTCCAAATAGAGACAGAAAACCGCACGGCGTTGCTACACCCTGAACGATGTGAAGAGCTCCAGCAAAGCTCAATGTTTGAACGAGATATTGAAGAAATGCTCATTGTGAAAGAGGGAGTCATTACTTGTTCTTCGAAATTGGGAAGTATCTCTAAACCGTTAGCTGAGCACATCACCTTTCCTAAGGGACAAACGCTAGCGTTTGGTAGTGTTGATAGCTTGTACGATCAGTTCTTGCTTGTGGTAACGGAGGGAGAGCGGGGTTATCAAGCCGTAACGATTATCGATCATGACTACTTTAATGCAACAATAGGGTTTAACAACGATTTACGCCTAAAACGCTCTGCGCTGTTTATCCATGATCAAGTTTCACCTGAAGGAGCATTAAGAGCGGGAAGTAATCCTATCGGTATCAAATCGTCGCAAATGTTTGAGTATGAAGCTTTGAGCGAAGCCAGCGATCTTTTCGTCAAACAGAGAACACTTTCCTATTTTTTGTACTCAATTCCAATTATTTTCGTTATCTACCTTTGCTTGTATGCGTTGAATAAGTTTATTGATCCCCATCGCAATTTGATACTGGATCTTAAAAGAGCGATAAAAAGAGGAGAGTTGACCCTGTATTACCAACCGCAAGTTAACGTTGATACCGGCCAGTTATTCGGGTTTGAAGCGCTAGTGCGATGGGAGCATCAAAGTAAGGGGTTCATTTCTCCGGATGAGTTTGTCCCTGCGGCAGAGCAAAGTGGATTGGTTTTTTTACTTACTGATTTCGTTCTGGATAAAGCGGCAGAGGACTTCAGTAAATTAGGCTTTGATCAGCCTGTCCACCTTGGTATTAACGTGCCGCCTGGTTATTTAGTCGGACCAAACGCGATCAGAAAAATTCAATTGCTCGACAGACAGTTGAGCCGAAACAAAGTCTCATTAGGGGTAGAGATAACGGAGCGTCAGCTCATTGATTCAGAGGCGAGAAAATGCATTGCAGCGCTGCGAGTGCATGGTATTGATGTGCTGATCGATGATTTTGGAACTGGCCAAACCTCGTTAGCATTTCTACAGCACATGCGCATAGATTACTTAAAAATCGATAAGTGCTTTGTCGAAACTATTGGTATTCCTAGCCTTAGTGCTTCTGTCTTAAAAGCGATTGTTCACTTCGCGGAAGAATTACAAGTACAATTGATCGCTGAAGGCGTGGAAACCATAGCGCAAGCTGAACACTTAAAGAAGATGGGAGTGAGATATCATCAGGGATACCTGTACTCCAAACCATTACCTTATGAGCAGCTTGCGCAGCGAAGTCATTATGATTGGTAGACGTTAGCTCTATAACACTGAGCATTTTCATCAAACACAAACTCTAACTCATTTTTGATGCTATCTAAGCGGTCTTCTTGGTAGTGAGACACATACAATAGTTGGCTTAAATTCTCTCTAGCGATGAGTTCAAGTGTGTTCTTAACTAACCGTCTACCCAAAAAATCTAACCCTTGATACGGCTCGTCCAAAATCAATAATGTGGGTTGTTTCACGATGGCTCTTGCAATCAGTAATAGTCGCTGCTGACCGTACTCTAATTGCTTGAATGAGGTTTTTTTGTACTGGCTCATATGTAAGATATCGAGCCACTCGTTTGCAATATTCATCTCTTTGCGAGTTGGCTGGTTATACAACCCAATCGAATCGTAAAATCCTGACAAAATGACTTCTAATGCGCTGCAATTGACTCGATATTGGAGGTGTAGCGCTGAAGACACCATGCCGATATGCTGCTTAATTTCCCAGATTGTCTCGCCAGTACCACGCTTTTTACCAAAAATATCAATGTCATTGCTGTAGCATTGCGGATGATCGCCAAAGATCAATCCAAGTAAGGTACTCTTTCCACAACCATTTGGACCTTTGACCTGCCAATGTTGGCCCTTGTCTATGCGCCAGTTCAAGTCAGTAAAAATCTTCTTATCGGTGTATTCGACAGCCCCATTCTTTAGTTCAAATATTGGGTTGTTGAATGGCGTCGAGTGCTGATGCTGACGTATCAAGCTTATCATTTCTTCACTCTGTTGCTCTGACTGAGATTTTATTTGTCCAATGATTGGATGATTATCCCAACTGGACTTATCCATTGTACTATCAAGCTTTCCTGCACTGAAAAGCGCGATGCTATTGATCCACTCAGGCATGTCAGATTCGCGAGAGAAGGTTATGAGTAGTTGCACATTTTGAGAAAGCGAGTGTAAATAGCGAGCGAGAGCAGCTCGGTGCGCAATATCTAAGCCAGTAAATGGATTATCGAGTAATACTAAGTCAGGTTGTGTGGCTAAAGCTCGGGCGAGCATTACTCTTCTGGTTTCTCCGGTAGAGAGAACACGGAAGCCACTATCTCTAAGATGACTTAGGTCGAGATCATTAACTAGCTGTTCAGTTAAGTTAGTGTCTTGGCTCTGTTCTAGGATTAATGAATAAACAGTGCTTCCTTGGTCGATACGATCAAGAAAATCCGTATCATCTTTTTCTAATTCTCTTTCCAGTAATCGCTGTTGCTCTGATAACGACACTTGCGCAACGGACAGCCCATTTAGCTCAATTTCCCCACTATTTGGTGATATTTCATCACAAATAAGGTCTCCAAGCAGAGAGCCAATATCTCCATCCGCGCTGAATATCCCCCAAGACTGCTGAGTGTTAATTTTCCAATCGTCAATAAACAAGTGTGTCGTGTTTCTCTTAGCTGCAAGCTGACGAAAGTGAATAGTCATTGTGTTTGTCTTCCTTGTTTTCGCTTTAGTGGATTACTTATAACAATTTACGAACTCAGTACGGAAGCGCTTTTGTGTATTAATTTTGAACAGTGCTCAGTCTTGTACATATTAACGAAGCCTTGTATTAGAGGATAAAAATGCGACTAGAGTCATTAAGTAACAAGTAAGCTTGTCAATAATTTTGTTTTATTTTTGAATCAACCTATCATTATGCATGTGAATGTTATGCCGATAAGTTCATATTTGCCGTTTGTTAATTAATCAATGTAAGGACACATGTTTATGAGTGAAACGGAATACGATTACCCCTCGAGTTACAGCCTAGTTTCCATTACCGATACCTCCAGTTACATCAAATATGCCAGTGAAAACTTTAATGAAGTAGCGGGGTTTGATGAAGGGGAGCTTATTGGTAAACCCCACAATGTTGTGCGTCATCCTGATATGCCAAAACAGGCTTTTAAAGATTTATGGACTCACCTGAAAACTGGCAAACACTGGATGGGAATGGTCAAAAATCGACGTAAAAACGGCGGCTATTATTGGGTTGACGCGTTTGCTTCTCCTATAAAATCTAATGGTGAAGTTGTGGAATACCAATCAGTGAGATTTAAACCTGAGCGTATACACATCCAGCGAGCGGAAAAAGCGTATTCGAAGCTTCGAAATAATCGTAAGCCGTGGAAAATGTATCTTCCTCGTACACGTTTGTGGATGAGATCGGCCTTCTTCCTTTTAATTTCAAACCTTCTTGGCTTACTCATTCTACAAATGAATCAATCACCAGTGATAGCGTTTGGCGTTGTTGCGTTACTTTCCGTTTTCTCTATTTATGTATTAACCAGACCAGTTGAGAAGCTCGCTAAACAGGCTAGGCAAGACTTCAATAATCCACTCATGGAATATATTTATTGCGGAAGAATCAACGATCTGGCTGAGATTGAGCTGGGTATGAAGATGCGTAAGCAATTTGCAAATGCGCTATTGGGGCGCGTTGGCGTGTCTGTAAAAGACTCTTGCGAAGAAACGCGCGCAAGTGCTAACAGTGCTGCGACAAATAGCCAGCAAGTGACGGAGAACTTAAGCGCACAGAAAGTGGAGATTGACTCGGTCGCAACAGCGGTCAACGAGATGCAAGCCTCTTCATCTGAGATATCAAATAATGCTCAAGCGACCGCCGAGGCTACGTTAGAAGCGCAAAATACGATGATAGACAGCCGTAGCGTTATCGATAATGTTAACCAATCGGTTTTAGAGTTGGTGGGTGAGCTCGGCGAAATATCTAAAGTGGTCATACGTTTGAACCAACAAACCGAGCAAATTGGAACTGTTGTTGAAGTCATCAATGGTATTGCCGAACAAACTAATTTATTAGCGTTGAACGCTGCTATTGAAGCCGCGAGGGCAGGCGAACAAGGCAGAGGGTTTGCCGTTGTAGCAGATGAAGTGAGAACCTTAGCTAAAAGAACTCAGGAATCGACAACAGAGATTAAATCGGCCATTGAAGGGATTCAAAATGGGAGCAAATCAGCGGTTTCTGCGTTAGAGAAAGGTAACGAAATGTCGACCGGAACGGTAACATTGTTAGGTACTGCTTTGGATAGCATTCAACAATTGGAATCCCTTGTTCAGGACGTCGTCGAACGAAACCAACAAATTGCGGTCGCGATAGAAGAGCAGGTTTATGTAACGGATGAAATAAATGAAAACATCCAGTCGCTTAATTTAAAGTACAGTGAATCGTATGAACTGATGACTGAAACGAATCATATGAACACCAAAGTGCAAAATTGCACCAATGACCTGTCTGAAATGATTAAGAAGTTTGCTTAAACTTTAGAAAATCGAAGTTAAAAGCCCGCTAAACATTAGCGGGCTTTTAACTGGAATATAGTGAAGTGCCGGATTCGTTTACGAGCGAGGATTTCTAAATCTCGTTTTTTAAGAGCTAAAATGACGAAAGCTCGCAATAAATGCGAGCTCTCTAAATAAGTGGCGGAGAGATAGGGATTTGAACCCTAGATACGCTATTAACGTATGCCGGTTTTCAAGACCGGTGCTTTCAACCACTCAGCCATCTCTCCGTTGTGGGCGGTATAATAAGGAGCATAGTCCGACTTGTAAAGTGCTGAATTATAATAGAAGTACTGTTTGCTTGTTTTATGATCACTGATGTGATGTTGGACAGTTTGAAAACGGAGTGAAAAAGGGACAAAAAGTACCAATTTATAGAGTTTTTACTTTATATTGGCGCACGTCAATAAAATGGTGTTTTATTGTTATCTTGCTGATATATAAGACATAACATGCTTTTAGGGTACATGTGTTCGCCCGAAAGTATTTGCAAGACTTTGTGAACTAATTCAAAATTAACTGGTATAGCCAGTTGTGCTTAGAATTCTTAAGGGTGTTTATGAAGGTCACAAATCTATTTAAAGACAAAGTTGATGCGATTTCTGCTCATCAATCCGAGTTTATGAATTGGATGTCTCCAACGTTACGCGATTATTGGAGTGACTTTTTGGGGAAAGCTCAAAATAGCTTTCTTTTCTCAAAAGTTCGTGATCACCAGCAGCCAGCCGTCAACGAAGAAGTTGCACCTCAACCTGCACCGATCGTAATGGCACCTGAGGCTCAAAAGCTTTATGACGAGTTAAGTGAAAAAATTGGCGAAGTTATTCACACTGGTGATTGGGTTCATGTGTCTCAAGAACGTATTAACCAATTTGGTGCGGTAACGGAAGACATGCAATGGATTCATACCGATCCAGAGCGTGCTTCAACTGAATCTCCATTTAAGACAACTATCGCTCATGGCTTTTTAACATTAGCATTGCTGCCTAAACTGACGGATTCAGTCGATCCAGACAAGCCAATGTTCCCAACAGCTAAAATGGTAGTTAACTTGGGTTTAAACCAAGTCCGTTTCCCTTACCCTGTCAAAGCAGGCAATAATGTTCGTGCAGTCAGCACGTTAACAAAAGTAACGCCAATCAAAAAAGGTTTGGAGATTGAGCGCGAAATTAAAGTGGAAATTGAAGGTATTCGTCGACCTGGTGCGGTTGTGGTCTCTGTAATTCAACTGCATTTCTAATTCCGAAACCGGATAGAACACGACATAGTAAAAGAGAGCATCAGGGTGCTCTCTTTTTCATTTTTACTGATTAAAGTTTTTTACTGGCGTATAACCGTAATCTGCAATCGCTTTTTGTCCCTGCTCTGAACGAAGGAAAGCGATAAAACCTTTACCTGCATCGCTAATCTTATCTACTTTGTATAGCACTAGGAATGGTCGCGCCAACTTGTACTTATTATTGCTAATGTTTGTCGAGGTTGGGTCAATACCATCTAACTGAATCGCCTTGATCGAGCGATCTACTGACCCTACAGAGATAAAACCAATGGCGCGAGTGTTATGGTTAACAATGGTTTTTACCATGCTGTTGCTGTTTACAACCAAGTTGTTTGGGCTGATATCCGAGACAAGGCGATCATTAACGATTTTGGTCAGTCCCAGCAAGCTTTCGAAGCTGTAACGTGAACCTGAAGACGCTTCTCTAGTAACCACCGCGATAGGCTGATCTGCGCCCCCGACCTCTTTCCAATTCTTAATCTTACCTTTGTAAATATCAAACAGCTGTTGCTGAGAAAGGTTTTCTACAGAGTTGGTACGGTTTACAACAACAGCGAGGCCATCAT
Source organism: Vibrio sp. Vb1980 (assembly GCF_033338615.1). NCBI lineage: Bacteria > Pseudomonadati > Pseudomonadota > Gammaproteobacteria > Vibrionales > Vibrionaceae > Vibrio > Vibrio sp. Vb1980. The sequence goes on along the minus strand of NZ_JAWOSZ010000011.1, from coordinate 155,334 downwards.
AAGCGATAGGGTATACATTGAGATCTTCACCTTTTTCGCTTTCAGTCAGATAGCGAGAGCTCATGCCTATTTCGGCTACTCCTTTATTGACCATGGTGATACCAGCACTCGAACCAATGCCCTGAACAGCAACGTAATCGTCTGGGTGTGTTTTGTTGTATTCCTCAGCAAGTACATCCATCACACGAGCAACCGACGTTGAACCCGAGATGTTGATTTCTTTTGCAATGGTAGGGAGGGAGACTGCTATGGCCAATAACGTCGCCACAGTAAAACGTAACATATTAAACTCCATATACGGGATAAAGCAGAGTTTATGATATTGCGTTCAGGTTACACTTTTGTGAACTGTTAGCGCTAAACAGGGGAATTGTTTCTAGTCAAGAGGTGATGGAGCTAGCGTTTCCAAGTGGACTGAGATGATAATCTGGGCAAATGATAATATAGCTATCTTATACTTGAGTTAGGTAGATAACTACCATCGGTGATGATGTAAAGGTTATATACTAGGATCGACAGCTCTAACTATCATCCATCGGGAGAACGTTGATGTCAGTGTCCCAAATGGCGACAAGTCGTTTATACAAATCAGTTCAATCGCTCTGCTCTGCGCGTAATGCTAACTTGCCTGTCGAACAGGGCAAGTGCCTCTATGAGCTAGTAGAAAATGGCGTTGAGCTTCATCGGGCGCATTTTCTCCTCGACTCCCAGCATAGCGAGTATACTTCTCCCGTCGCGAAGATCATGTTTGATGAGGAAAACCAACTTTGGTATTTCTATGTTCCCACATATCACAACGAGCTGTTAAGGTGGGTGCCTTATAAGCCACTTCCATTTAGCCGAATGCTTGAGGACTTACTCAACGAGTTGGAGCGCGATCCTCAAGCGTGTTTTTGGGAATAGGGCGAGCCCAACGGATGCGAATGCCGACATGATTTATACTTTAGGCCTAACAACTTGGTTTCTAAAGTCTTTGGGGGTCATGTTGTAAACGGATTTAAATGCTGTACTGAAATGCGCTGCACTTTTAAAGCCAGACTCAAACGCTATTTCTGTTATTGATTTTTCTGACTTGCGCAGTTGGGTTGCTGCGAAGTTTATCCGTTTCACCTTTAATATCTGAGAAAACGAAAGATCATCTGCGGCGAGGCGACGTTTTAAGGTTGCGATGGACATGCTCATATGAGCCGCTAAGCCTTCTAGCGTGATGTCTTTTTCAATATTACCCTCAATGTACTTAATGGCTTTTTGAGAGTCGCTCAGGCTACTTGCATCATCTATGATAGATAGGATGTTTGGCTCTACCTCAACCATCAACGACAGCAATGCCATTGCGATATGGCTTTGTGTGTAGTCTGGAGCATTGCGACTCGCTAACTTAACCAACATGTCCTTCAATTGTGCTACTTCGCTACTGGATTGCGTTGAAAAAGGATAGAAGCGCCTTTCTTCCGTTTTGGAACGTAGCATCGGGTGCGCTTTCTTAAAGTCACAGAATATATTTGGATTGAAGACTAAAGCCAGTGCTTTAAAGCCTCCGTCACTAGAGACGGCTTCTGCACTGCTCAGATCTGCGGAGTTATAGAGTGTGAAATCTCCGGCTTTAAGTTCAAATTGCTCGCCATTAGGTTGATGAACTAATAGGGCACCTTCTTCAACAATATATAACCCATTATGTGTTGCAGTGTAACGCTCACTTTTGCGCGCAGTGAAGTGATTAAAGCGAATGATCTCAATGTTCGGCATACTCTTTCTTATCGTTTTACATAACAAATAAAAAAGGCGCTCAATAGAGCGCCTTTTAACTTCATTCGGTATTACTCACTTACAGTCTGTTCTGTTTGTGCTGCTGGTTGTTCAGCGAATACCTGGGTTGGCTTTGCAACTAAACTGCGGTTTTCTTGGTTTACGTCCGTAAGGACAATTTCCAATGTATCCCCAAGTTTGTATACGACCTCTTTATCGATAGAGATGGTACCGTTGTCGCCATTGCACTCAATTCTTTCTTTATTATCAAGAATTAGTGCACCAGGAATAAAGGCTGCTGCGCCATTTTCGAGAAGTCGGACACGTGCGCCTGCACGATTAATATCGAAAATCTCACCTGTGAAACAAGTTTTCTTACTCGGCTCATCAGCAAGCGTGCGTGCATATAGCCAATCTGAGACATTTCGCTCAGCGATTTTATGATGTTTACGATGTAGAGCTAGCTCTTCGCCTACTTGGTCATCTGGTTTTTGTACGGGTTCTTTACCAAGGATGACGGCCTTCAACATACGGTGGTTGATCATATCACCGTATTTACGAATTGGTGATGTCCAAGTTGCATAGATGTCTAAACCCATTGCGTAATGAGGCAGAGGCTGATTACCCACCTCACTGTATGCTTGGAACTTACGAATGCGGTTATCTAGATAAGACGTTTCTTGAGCTGCCAACCAGCGGCGCAACGCAGCAAAGCCTTCTAGCGTAGCAATAGACTCCGCTGTGAACTCCAACTGGCCTTCTGGATTGACAAGTTGAACCACTTCTTCAATCTTCTCGTTCTTGATACCTGCATGCGTATTGAAGACACCTGTTTCAAATTTATCGCGTAATGTACGACCTGCACAGATGTTTGCGGTAATCATGGATTCTTCAACAAGACGGTTTGCACTGCGGCGCATGTCTGCGTGGATAGCGATTACATCGTTATCTTCACTGAGCTCAAAACGGTAGTCAGGACGATCAGGGAAGACCACTGCGTTTTTCTCACGCCATTCAGCGCGAGCAAGAGAGAACTCATAAAGATCACGAACGATGGTCGCGATCTCTTCAGATGGCGTCCATGCTTCAGAGCTGCCGTTTTCTAACCAATCAGACACGTGATCGTATGCTAGGCGTGCATGTGATTTGATGTTTGCCGCGAAGAATTTAATATCGTCGCCAATCACACCATCTTTACTTACCATTACGGTACAGCAAATAGCAGGGCGGGTTTCACCTTCAATCAGAGAACATAGGTTGTCCGCTAAATCGCGAGGTAGCATCGGGATGTTGCGGCCTGGAAGATAAATAGTATAGCCACGCTCACGCGCTACTTTATCCATTTCATCTTCAGGTGTGATGTAGGCGGTTGGGTCCGCAATAGCGATGGTGAGTTCGAAATCGCCAGATACGGTTTTCTTCGCGTACAGCGCATCGTCCATATCTTTAGTCGATTCACCGTCGATAGTGACGAATGGAACATGAGTCATGTCTACGCGTTCTAGCTCCGCGTCGTCTTTCAGTTCCCAGTTATCGATGCCTGCTGGCTCAGAGTTTGGTAGATCGTTTTGAGCAAGCGTTACCCACCAAGGCGCAATTTTATCATTCGCGTCAGTGATTTTTTCAGAAATTTCTACGAAGAAAGAGTTATCACCTTTTAGAGGGTGGCGAATAAGATGTGCGACAACCCAATCACCTTCGGCGAACTCGTCAGGTTTTAGACCTTTCTTTAGTTTCGCTTTAAGAGATAGCTTTTTAAGCTGTGGGTGATCAGGTGCTACGTTGAGCTTGCCTTTGAACATTTTTACTCGACCAATAAAGCGAGTCACGGCTTGTTCTAGCAGCTCTTGTGGCTCTGCAACTTCGCGTTCATTTTCGGTGCGGATAATGGCGATGACTTTGTCACCGTGCATGCACTTTTTCATGTACGCAGGCGGGATGAAGAAGCTCGTCTTACTGTCCACTTCCAAAAAGCCAAAGCCTTTATCTGTGGCTTTTATTGAGCCTTCTTTTTTAGGCAGGTTTTCTTGGATTTGCTGCTTAAGCTGAGCGAGTAGTGGGTTATCTTGAAACATCTTTTCTTAAATTACCTATGGAGTTGGGCACACTATAATCATTGCGAGCTATTATTACTACCTGTGGAGCGTAATTTCGCCGTGAATTTTGCCAATTTAACCACGAGAAATTGGCTTAAATATTGATGAAATTCTCATCTGTGAGCTACGCGAATCTACGGGGAATGGTAGGACTGGTGGAAAAATATGCTAAAAATACCATTGTTGAGAATAAATTGTGATGTAATTCAATTTTTTCTGGATTTTTTTATGCTTTTAAGGAATAATCCGCCTCCCTTAGTCGTCCCTAATGGCTTATCGCGGTTGTGTACTGTGCTGTGTTCCCGTCTGAATGGAATCAGTATCTGGATGGATCAGTATCGAATTGGAAGAGCATATGGGACTGTTTTTTTGTTTAATTAAGTAGGATCCCAATGCAAGATTCTGTTATTCAATTCAGTGATTTATCTCTGAATGATTCTATCCTTTCTGCTCTAGACGGAATGGGTTTCGTGTCACCAACTCCAATTCAGGCTGCGGCAATCCCACACCTATTGGAAGGTGCTGACGCGCTGGGTAAAGCTCAAACAGGTACAGGTAAAACAGCAGCGTTCTCTCTGCCTCTTCTCAACAAACTCGATCTAAACCAACGCAAACCGCAAGCGATTGTACTTGCTCCGACTCGTGAGCTGGCAATTCAGGTTGCAGCGGAAATGAAAAACCTTGGTAAAAACATCAAAGGTTTGAAAGTTCTAGAGATTTACGGTGGCGCATCTATTGTCGACCAAATGCGTGCTCTTAAAAGTGGCGCTCATGTAGTTGTCGGTACTCCAGGCCGTGTTCAAGATCTTATCAATCGCGAACGTCTACACCTAGACGAAGTTAGTACTTTCGTTCTTGATGAAGCAGACGAAATGCTAAACATGGGTTTCGTAGATGACGTAACTGCGATCATGGAGCACGCTCCAGAGTCAGCACAACGCGTTCTGTTTTCTGCAACTATGCCTCCAATGCTGAAGAAGATCGTTGAACGTTTCCTTCGTGACCCTGTAACGGTTGACGTTGCTGGTAAAAACCACACTGTAGACAAAGTTCAACAACAGTTCTGGGTAGTGAAAGGTGTAGAGAAAGATGAAGCAATGTCTCGTCTTCTTGAAACTGAAGAAACTGACGCGTCAATCGTATTCGTACGTACTCGTCAAGATACTGAGCGTCTGGCTGACTGGCTATCTGCACGTGGCTTCAAAGCAGCTGCACTGCACGGTGACATTCCTCAGTCTCTACGTGAGCGTACTGTTGATCACATCAAACAAGGTGTTATTGACATCCTAGTTGCAACTGATGTTGTAGCTCGTGGTCTTGACGTTCCACGTATTACGCACGTATTCAACTACGACATCCCATTTGATGTTGAGTCATACATCCACCGTATCGGTCGTACTGGCCGTGCTGGACGTAAGGGTAAAGCGATCCTTCTAGTTCGCACTAACCAAATTCGTATGCTTCGCACTATCGAGCGTGTAACTAAGTCATCTATGGAAGAAATCCAACTTCCTCTACGTGACCAAGTTGCTGAAGCTCGTCTAGCTAAGCTAGGCGCTGAGCTTGAAGCAGAGAAAGAGCACAAAGCACTAGACAAATTTGCTGAGTTGGTAGAGAAACTACAAACTTCTCTAGACATCGACCCAGCAACACTTGCTGCTATGCTTCTTAAGCGTCAGCAAGGCAAACGTCCTCTGTTCTACATTGGCGAAGACCCAATGGTTGAAGCAATTGAGCGTGACAAGCAACGTCGTAAAGAGCGTCGTGAAGGTGGTCGCGATGGCGGTCGTAACTTCAACAACCAAGACTGGGATACTTACCAGCTTCAAGTTGGTCGTGAGCAAGGCGTTCAAGTTAAAGACATCGTTGGCGCTCTAGCAAACGAACTAGGTCTAGGTAAAGGTTCTATCGGTGCGATCAAGCTAGCTCAAGGCCACACATTCGTACAGCTACCTAAAGCAATGACTTCAGACGCGGCGAACAAGCTAAGCAAACTACGTATCCGTCAACAAGATGTTGGTGCTGTAGTATGTGATTTCGATGATTTCCGCGAGTCTCGTGGTGGTCGCCGTGACGGTGGTCGTCGCGAAGGTGGTCGTCGTGATGGCGGTGGTTACCGTGGCAACCGCGAAGGCGGCAATCGTGGTGGTGATCGTCGTGAAGGCGGTCGTCGCGAAGGTGGTTTCCGTGGTAACCGTGACGGCAACCGCGATGGTAATCGTGAAGGTGGCGAACGTCGTTTCGATCGCAACCGTGGTGGTGATCACCGTGGTGCACATCGTGGTGAACGTGGTCACGGTCGTGGCCGTCGTACAGACGCATAATCACGAGTGATTAAAGCGACGGTTTAAGTTGCTACAAAAAGAATTGAAAGCCGAGCAAAGCGCTCGGCTTTTTTATGCGCGTCTAATACGGTTTTGCTTTTCATCGTGTTTGTTTACCCAACTTATTACTTCGTCTAAGGGCAGGGCAGAACAAGTAACCCTGAATGATGTCACAGCCTCGACTTCTCAAAAAATGCAGTGTGTCCATGTCTTGAACGCCTTCTGCTACGACCGAATACCCTAATCCATGTGCTAACGCAATCGTGTTCTCAACGATAGAGCGGGAGCCTTCAGTGCGGCTTGCTGTGAAAAGAAATTAACCAGCTTACCTTGAAACGTATTATCAATCTTTCGACGTTTTTGAGGTTATCTCATAATTTGAATCAGTCATTGGCCTTCAGGTTGTGTCATGTCTTCGATAGACTCAAAGCAGTATTTACGATTAGGGAGCCCAGTAAGAGCGTCATGGACAGCATTGCGCTTCTCTCTTTCAGCAACGGTATGAAGCTCGAATATCGAATCGTTGCTCCACTTAATCACCAGCACGACAAAGATACTGCCGCCAAAAAGTATAAGAGAAACCCCCGTTTCTAAGAGAGAAGCAATAGGTTTTTGCATGATGGCGTGCAAAAAAACGGCATAAGCAAAAATGAAACAGCTGATTAACAATAATAGGAAAGTCCACCCGGTTACGTCAGTTTTCGAGCAGATGTTTTTTGTCATCTGCCATCCCCAGCAGAGCAAAATCGAACCTAAGATCACTAATAGAAATGCAATAGTGGGCACATTATTACCCCGATTTATTGATTGGTTTGTTATTTTTGTTCACCCAATAAACAACGTATCTTATATATCTGACTTTGTACAAATTGATCTATTCATAAATTATCTTTAACAAGTGATATCTTTTAGCCTTCAAATAAAATGAAAACTTGCTACAGATCAACAAAATTTGTTCAATCAAATCGGTTTTACTAAAAGATTGTTGAAAGATTAAAAAATTATTGAATAATAGAGGGGCAAACAAGAAGTACGCAGCGCACAAGCGCTATTACAACCTCTGCTCTACAACAGGATAACTATTTCATGTCTAATTCGTTTGTACTGGTGATCAACTCTGGTAGCTCTTCATTAAAATTTGCTGTTATTGATTCTGAAACCGGTGAAGCTTTGGTATCAGGTATTGGTGAGTGTTTTGGTCTACCTGAAGCTGAAATCAGTTGGAAATATCAGGGAGAAAAAACCGTTGAAGCAATTCCAGCTGGCGGTAACCATCATCAGTACGCTGTTGAGCGAGTGGTAAAACTACTCGAAACTCTAGGTTTGAGCTCAAAATTTGTCGCTGTAGGCCATCGCATTGTCGCAGGCGGTGAAACCTTTAAAGGAACTGTGAAAGTTGATGAAACAGTTATTCAAGAAGTAGAGCGCCTTGCTGAACTTGCACCACTTCATAACAAAGCAAACGCTGAAGGCATGAGAGCGGCAATGGCGGCGTTCCCTTCACTGCCTCAATTTGCTGTATTTGACACTGCTTTCCACCAAACAATGCCAGCCAAAGCCTTTATGTACGCACTTCCTTACGAGCTTTACGAAGAGCATAAAGTGCGTCGTTACGGTGCTCACGGCACAAGCCACTACTACGTAAGCCGTGAAGCAGCGAAAATGCTAGATAAGCCGGTTGAAGAAAGCAGCTTTATCACTGTGCACTTAGGTAACGGTGCATCAGTGAGTGCGGTTAAAAATGGCGAATGTGTTGATACAAGTATGGGTTTGACGCCGTTAGCTGGCCTAATGATGGGTACTCGCTGTGGTGACCTCGACCCAAGTGTTATCGAGTTCCTTTTCCGTAAAGGCTGGGAAAAAGACGAAGTGTTCGAGATGATGAACAAGAAGTCAGGTTTCTTAGGTGTATCTGGTGTGACAAGTGATGCTCGTGGCGTACTAGAAGCAATGGAAGCGGGGAATTCACGTGCGAAGTTGGCATTTGAGATCTTCACTTACCGCGTTGCGAAATACATTACATCCTACCTCGCGGCTCTGGATTCATTAGACGGCATCATCTTCACTGGTGGTATTGGTGAAAACTCACTACCAATTCGTCGCGAAATCTTGAAAAACCTAAAACTGTTAGGTTTTGTTGAAGATGAGAAAGGTAACGAAGATGCAAGATTTGGTAACGCAGGTGTTATTGCAACATCTGAGTTGTTAGGTGCCAAAGCTCTTGTTATTCCTACTAACGAGGAATTTGTGATAGCTAAACAATCGGTTGAGTTATTGTAATATATAACGAAAACAGAAAGTTAAAAGCGAGCCTCGTGCTCGCTTTTTTATTTAAAGCAATTTGGTAATTACTCTTTGAGTTTCAGAGCTTCGCGCTTTTCGATTAAAAAATCCATCAAGACGCGGATTTTTTTCGGCATATGCTCTCGTGAAGGCATATATAAATAAAACCCTGGAAACTCTTTGCACCAAGGTGTCAGAACTCGGGTCAATTTTCCCTCATCTATGTGCTTTTCCACCCATAAATCAATATGCTTCACTAAACCCACACCCTGTATTGCAGCTTGTAACATACTATAGTCATCATTAAAAATAGCATTGCCTTTAGGCTCGAAAACGAGGGTGCGCTTTGCAACATCTGGAGAGGTTAGCGACCAATGATCAATTGTTCCGCTAGAGGTAAAACGATAAGCAAGGCAATTGTGACCTTCTAAATCCTCAGGAGTTTGAGGTAGTCCATTTTGCCTAAAGTATTCAGGAGAGCCCACTATTGCCGTTGTTAACGGCGGAGTAATAGGGATCGCAACCATATGTTCATCTAAGCTTAATCCTAAGCGAATGCCCGCGTCAACGCCCTCTGCGACGATGTTAGAAAACCCATCATCCATGATTAGCTCTAGGCGTATTTTAGGATAACGAGAGAGGAACTCACCTAGATAGGGCTCAATAAGCAGCCGAGCAGCGGTTCTTGATACACTGATACGGATTAATCCCGAAGGCTCAAGATGAGAGTCGTTCAATTCGTTAACGACCTGCTCAATGTTCACCAATGAAGGTTGCAAAATATCAAGCAGACGTTGGCCTTCTTCCGTCAGCGACATACTTCTGGTGGTTCGATTAATTAACCGAACTTGTAGCTGTTGTTCTAACGCTTTTAGGTGTTGTGATAAGGCAGCACGGGTTACCCCCATTTCTAAGGCTGCTTTGGTGAAACTGCGATGGCGAGCAATATGTGCAAACCACGTCAGTGATGAAATTAAAGAAGGTTCGATTCTCATTTGTTAAGTATAACTAAACAGTCATGTAGATAAAACGATATTTATCCGAAACAGTGTGTTGACTAATATTACATCGAAGCTTAGGTCAGCCTGAGATGAACAGTTAACCTCTAATGGAGAATGTCGCTATGTCTAAAGTCACTTTCAAAAATCTCAATGGTCAAGGTATTGAGATTTCAGCGGTTATCAACTTCCCTACAGATTTTGATGCAAGTAAACAATATGCGGCGGTTGTTGTTTCACACCCAGGTGGTGGCGTAAAAGAGCAAACCGCAGGCCTATATGCGAGTAAACTTGCAAAAAGCGGCATAATTGCCATTGCGTTTGACCGTTCGTATCAAGGTGAAAGTACAGGTGAGCCTCGCCAAATGGAAAACCCTTACACGAGTACTGAAGACGTGAGCGCAGTCGTCGACTATCTGACAACGTTAGAGTACGTCGATAACGATAAAATTGGCGCAATGGGGATTTGTGCTGGTGCGGGCTATAGTGCAAATGCAGCGATCAATGATCGTCGAATCAAAGCACTGGGTATGGTTAGTGCCGTAAACATTGGCCAAATGTTCCGTAATGGTTGGGATAATTCGGTTAACGATGCTGACGCTGTTGGTTACTTAGAATTTGGTTCGAATGCTCGCACAACCGACACGAATGGTACAGAATTCGCGACTATTCCTCTAGCTCCGATGCGTGAAGAAGATGCCTCAAATGCAGAGCTACGCGAAGCTTGGGAGTATTACCACACACCACGTTGTGAACATCCAAATGCGCCGGGTTTTGCTCTAACTCGTAACTTAAACCAGATCATTACTTACGATGCGTACCACAAAGCGGAAGCATTCCTAACTCAGCCAATTCTTGCTGTCGTTGGTAGTGACGCAGGCAGCAAATGGATGAGTGATGACCTGATAGAACGTGCAGCGAGTTCAGATAAAACCTTGTATGCCATTGATGGTGCAAACCATATGTCGCTTTATGATGTTGCCGAATACGTCGATGACGCAGTATCCCAACTCGCATCTTTCTTCCAACGCACTCTTTAATATTCCCGATGAAAGGCTCAATTGCTTCGAGCCTTTCTGCTCTCAAGGCTTTTTACTCTTAAGATATTGATTATGAATATGCAAAAAATCACTTTTAGAAATGCTGATATGTCTTGGGATATGTCTGCATTAATTTTATTCCCAGAAGGCTTCAATGAATCGAAACGCTACCCAACAATGATAAGTGTTCATCCTTTTGGTAGTTGTAAAGAACAAACATCCAGCGCTGTCTATGGTAAAGCCCTTGCTGAGTTAGGTTACGTCGTGATCGCATTTGACGCGAGCTTCCAAGGAGAATCGGGAGGATTGCCTCGCTACGTAGAAGACCCAAGTCAACGTGTTGAAGATATCAGTCGCGTTATCGACTATGCAGTAACTTTACCATATGTCGATGAGAATAGAATTGGTGGACTCGGTATCTGCGGCGGTGGTGGTTACATGATCAATTCAGCCCTAACCGAAAAGCGCTTGAAAGCTGTCGTAGGTATTACGCCTGTTAACTTAGGCCGCTTGTTCCGTGAAGGCTTTAGTATGTACGACCCTATCGCCAATCTTGAGGCTATGGCTGCACAGAGAACAGCCGAAGCTCGCGGCTCAGAGCTGAAAATCGATGAACTTCTTCCTCCAAATATTGAATTTGCAAAAGAAAATGGATTAACAGAACGAGACGTGTTCGAAGCTACTGAATACTACAAAACATCACGTGGACAAACCGAAGGTGGTGCAACTCGTATGCTGTTTTCACATGCACAGAAAACACTGAGCTGGGATGCCTTTGCATTTGCCGAAACGTTATTGACTCAGCCTGTTATGGCCGTCGTAGGGCAAAAAGTCGGGGCGTTTGGTGCTTATCGTGATGGGCAGGAAATTTATGGCCGCTCTGTTCAATCAAAAGACCGACAGCTGGTTAATTTGGAAAATTGGTCTCACTATGAACTGTATGACCATCCAGAAGCAGTCGGCATTGCAATGGACAAGGTTTCTGCATTCCTTGAAACACACTTAAAATAATCTAATAAGTTAGAAGCGTTTTGTAGAGTTGCAAAGCGCTTATTTTTAACAGCGTAAGATGTAGTTCGAAGCGAGTAGGTCGGTAAATCTTCGTGCGAATAACCTCATCTACAGGCTATTGACTAAATACCACTGCCAAATACTGTTTAAGACAATGTACACTGAAACCTAATTAAAGGCGTTAGATAGGAATGAAGTTTAATTTATGCGCAAATCAGATAAGAAGGTCGAGAATCTAATTAGAGGAGTGTTGACCGAAGTTTGTGAAGATACGCTAAAAGGCTACGATGGCTTTCTTTGGGTGACTCATACCGTCAAATTCTCTTCTTTTCCACAAAGTTTAGAAATAGTCTGCGTATTCGAAACGAAGCAAGATCGAGCTAACTTTTTTGAAGGAGAGGGCCGCCAGCATGTTTCCACAACTATTCAAAAGGCATTTAATAAGGCAGGAGTGCAACTAAAGAACGCCAGTAAGCAAATCAGTTACGATACAAAACAAAAGTGTTAGTGCGGGCAGCAATGGTCCTTAATAAAATGGTGCTTGGCTACCTTGCTATAAAAATGCAAAGGGCACTGGATGGGCAATGAAGCTTCAGCTCACTTAGATATACATCGGTGTAACTATGAGTTATGGAGTTATGGATTGTGAATACGGTTGGTTTTCTAATGTTGCCTTAAGAGGCCATGATTAGTCGTTTACAATGAGTAAAGTACAAACTTCTGCATGGTGGATATCCGCAGAAAATTATTGAAAAGAAAGGCTCTAGCTGGAGCGGTCTATCATTTTCTTTGGGTTACCTCGACTATGAATAGCTTAATTGCTATGTTTCGCAAAATATATGGATATTCTTCTGCTCGTTATCTTCAGATGCCGTGCAGAAGAATGTGTTTGCCGGCTGAGGGAAAAATGAAAACCAAAATAATAATGTCTTTTCTACTCGCTACATTATGTGTCAGTGTCAGCGCCAGTACGAATGAGCCGAAATACCATTCTGCGCTAACAGTCAAAACGGGATTCAGTGAAGACAGAGACAAGCCTGTGGAAGTCTATTATTGGTATCCCACAACGAACGAAAAAAACAACTTCTCGTTTGGTAGGGGGAACATTTTTAAATCAGTCGAAACGCAGTTAGATGCCCCTTTAGCAAGTGGAAAATTTCCCGTTGTGCTTTTGTCGCAGGGCGGAACACGGTCAGCGTTTTCTCACAGTGGTTGGATAGCCTCGAGCCTGGCGCAACAAGGTTATGTCGTTGTGGTACCAAAGCCTCCTGCACCGAACGAAATCAATGCAGAAATGGCTGTTGATGAAATCACATTCAGAACCAGTGATTTGGTGCTTGGGCTGAACGAATTAAGTTCGGTCGGGATACTGTCCGGAGGCGTAGATACTGATGCAGTGCAGGGGGTCGGCTTTTTTCTGGGCGGCACATCTATGCTGATGCTCTCCGGAGCGCAAATAAGCCCGGAGAAATATCGAACATCGTGTCACAACGCCACCAATGTAGACTGTCATTGGTTACGTGAAAATAACGTTGATATTACCAGCATCCCGGATCAAAAATTCCCCCGATTTCAGTCTGAAAACAAACTGAAATCGGTCGTCGTTATCAACCCTGAGCTAACGAAAACTTTTGTCCCTGAAACTCTGGCCTTGATGAACAATGCTATCACCGTGGTGGCGCTCTCTGATCGGCTACATCCCGCACTGACACCAGCCGAATCACTTGTTGCTCTTCCCAATGTGACGTTTCAAGAGATCCCCAGTGCGAGTCAGTTTAGTGCGTTCGCAGAATGTACTGAGCGTGGCATTAAAATTCTCGCATCAGAAGGGGAGGAAGCACTTTGCCAGGAGCGTGACGAGGTTTCCAGAAAGGACAATCACCAGAAAATTTTGGATGTAATTCTGACTAGCCTAACAAAGCCACAAGAATAGCAACAATGTGACACTTTCTTACACATTGTCTGTTCGAGTAAGCAAAGCGAGGAGTAAGTTTTTGCAGGCTTATCCTTTCACCATAGTGCAAGGCCTACTAGTGACCGTGTTATTTGCTCTAACTAAGTACTTGTACCAACATTTTGAAACTTAGAAGAACACACAAAATACCAACGATTTTCTTAAGAACTTTATTTGGGAAATACGCTGCACAACGCACGCCGAGGCTAGTAGTTAAGTAGCTACTAATGGAGAAGCTGAGCATTGCAGGAAGGTATATGTATCCTAATACTAAGTTGTTCCAATCTGTGTTTCCCCATCCGTTTAACATGTAACCGAGGCTTCCTGACAGCGCGATAGGGAAACCTATCGCAGCAGAGGTACCAATAGCACGTTTTACCTCAAAATTTTGCTGGACAAGATAGGGGATGATCAACCCCGCACCGCTTATAGAGACAAGTGCTGATACAGAGCCAATCACCGAGCCTACAGTGATATTACCGATAGCTCCATGTGGGTTCGGGTTGTACTCATTTTCAGTGTTGAGGAACATCTTATAAGCAACATACAACATGAATACGCTAAAAAAGCCTGCCAGATAGACGCCTTGTAGATACGATGCTACGAATGTGGCGCAAAATGTTCCGACTAGAACTCCGCTCAACATTTTTACTACCATTGTCGAGTCTACATTCTCTTTTTTGTAGTGAGCGCGCATGCTGCCCAATGTTGTAACAATCATCGAAGCCATTGATGTCCCCAACGCAAGATGCACTACTTCCGTATCAGCTATTCCCTGTAGTGAAAATAGAAACGCAAAAATAGGGACGGCCATTCCACCACCACCCACACCAACAAGTCCTGCGAGAAAGCCAATGCCCAAGCCTGCTGTAATGTAATAGATAATAAAGATAGGTTCGTTCATGATGGTTCTGCCTTCGATAAAATGGTCGTTGCTAAAATGTTACTCGAACGTGAACTTGCTATGGTAACGTTAAGAGGACAGAAAGTAATGAATAATGGCCAAAATGGAATTGAGTAAATAAAGTGACAAACTCTGATTACAGCGAATGGAAAAATGGCGCCGCACTGATCGCTAAGGAGTGGCAGCATGAAAGGAGCGACTTCAACCATTTGGATCAACGGCCACATAATTGGCACAGTCATCATCGAGGCCAGTTACTGTGTATAGATGAAGGGCTAATACAGGTAAAAACCGATGAAGGAACGTGGATACTACCACCTCACCGAGCTGGTTGGATCCCCCCGGGTGCGATGCACAGTGTTTATTTTTGTGGTTCTCTGAAAGGTCGTTCATTACTGTTTACTCCAGAGAGTTGTGAGCGGTTTCCAATGAGACCTTGTGTTATCCAAATGAGCGATGTGTTGAAAGCCCTATCGGTTAGAGCATCGATATGGAGCAAAACAGACGATCTATCCATACAGTCTTTACGTATTCTTGCCGTAATATCCGATGAAATCGTCAATAGCCCTCATGAGTCACTCCACATCCCACTGCCCAGAGATCCGAGACTGCAAAAAGTTACTCAAGCAATTTTAATAGACCCAAACAGCAAGCATTCTGTAGAGCATTGGGCCAATATTGGGGCAGTCTCATCTCGGACGTTAAGACGATTGATTCGAAGTGAGTTAAACATGAGTTTTAGTGAATGGCGGCAACAAGTACTGCTAATACATTCATTAGAAATGATAGCTAGAGGGGAATCGGTGGGAGATATTGCACATGCTTTGGGTTATTCGACGCCCAGCAACTTTATCGCGATGTTTCGTCGGGTCTATGGCGATTCACCTACGCGTTACTTTTCTAATCGCGGAATATAATTTCCGTGCTCGCATGCTCATGATGTTCCCCTAATTATTTTTAATCAAAAAAGGTAAATATTGAAAAGATTAATTGTTATGTTATAACATTGCTTTGTTTGGGGCTCTACAATTTGTTGTTTAAAGAATTGATCTCACAACCAGTAGTCTCCTATTGAGAGAGAGTAAACGTTGATTTCTTCACAAGCGTTGTCTGACTTGACTCTACATGGGGTGGGACTGTGTCAATATGTCCGTGAACTAGAGCGAAATCGTAACGATTACTAGGTCTCATAGCCCTAGAATATCAACGTTATTAAAACCTTTACCTGACCTTTTTAACGCTTGGGAGGAAGATATATGAGCATTGATGTAGTTGAGAACCCGCTTCGTGTCCAAACAACATCATCGTTGGCGATATCGACATCAGCGAACATACTTAGCGACATCTACAAACCAGAGCACAATATTGCCATATGGCAGCGAACGCTCTCGAAAGAGTTGACGAAGGACATTAATCTGATGCTGGCACAGGAGCCTAGATTGGCACTGGTACAAAGTGTCACGCCAGATGATGCTGCACAATGGGTACGAAGCAAGTTAGAGGGCTATGCGTGTGCTGATGCGCTGAGTGAAGATGTTGCTTTAATCGTCGATATGTTCTGCTGTTTGTTTGAGGTTAAAGAAGCAGGTTTGAGGCTAACTCGCCTAGACAGCCCGATGTGCCCGAAATTTCACTTTGATCGTGTGCCTTGCAGACTTGTCATAACTTATACCGGCCGAGCGACCGAATGGTTAACCAACGATACCATTGATCGCACTAAACTCGGTGCCGGTAGTCTTGGTCAACCTGATCACCTATCGGGATTATACGACTCTGAAAGTGCAATACGACGAATGCAGCCTGGCGATGTTGCCCTGCTCAAAGGAAGTGGTTGGGAAGGCAATGAAGCCACTGGAGTTATACATCGCTCTCCACATGTTGCAGACAATGAACGTCGCTTACTACTCACATTGGATTTCATCTAGAGATATGAGAAAGCTCAAAACGGTAGATGACGTCATGAAGCAGGTAGAGAAAATCTGCCTGCTGCGAGGTAAACAACTCACTACTAAACGGAAATTGATACTGACTTCGCTGCTATATGCGGAGAAGCCGCTTTCTGCCTACGAACTAGTTGACTACTGCAATCACAACTTTTCTCAAAACATTCAAGCGATGTCGGTTTATCGAATACTCGATTTCCTTGAAGCAGAGCACTTTGTCCATAAGCTCAATACATCTAGTAAATACGTCGTTTGTTCTCAAATCGCGTGCGATCAGGAGCATGGCGTTCCACAGTTTTTGATTTGCTCTCAGTGTGGAAAGGTTAGTGAAATAGCGGTTGAAGCCAATGTTATTTCTAGCGTATGTGCGAAAGCCATACAAGAAGGCTTCACCGTTCTTAGCCCACAATTTGAGATTTCCTGTGTTTGCGATGAATGCGCAAACCGCCCCCTATGAGGCAGACACACGATCTCCCCTTATAGCTTCACAAGGTGACCGAGTATTGGCCACATTTATAAATTATCTAAAAGAATGAATTATGTCAGCAACATTGATTAAAAACGCTCGGGTGGTCAACGAAGGAGCCATTACCGAAACAGATTTACGTATTGTTGATCAAAGAATTGACAAGATTGCTACTAATATATCCGTACAACACGGAGATATTGTAATTGATGCTAAAGGGGCTTATTTACTGCCAGGCATGATTGACGATCAAGTGCATTTCCGAGAACCTGGGCTGACACATAAAGGCACAATTGCAAGCGAGTCGCGGGCAGCGGTAGCCGGCGGTATTACAAGCTACATGGAAATGCCCAATGTTAGTCCGGCTACAACGACTATTGACTCGTTAGAGCGCAAGTTCGCTCTCGCTAAAGAAAGCTCGTTTGCGAATTATTCTTTCTACCTCGGTGCAACCGAAGACAATCTTGAACAGATTAAACAACTTAACCCCAAACAACATTGTGGTGTGAAAGTATTTATGGGGGCATCAACAGGAAATTTGTTAGTCGAAGATCCGCAAGCGTTGGAGTCAATTTTTCGTGACTCTCCAGTACTCATTGTTACTCATTGTGAAAGTGGGACTGTTATTAAACAAAACCAGCAAAAGCAAAGGCTTAAGAAGCCAGGTTTCACTATCGAAGACCATCCCATTTTGCGTGACGAAGAGGCCTGTTACGCTTCATCTTCTTATGCGGTAGAACTTGCCAAAAAGTATCACAGCCAACTGCATGTGCTGCACATCACAACGGCGAAGGAGCTAGCACTTTTTGACGAGGGAGACATTCGAGATAAATCAATCACCGCGGAGGCTTGTGTTCACCATCTTTGGTTCAGCAACAAAGATTATGGCGCTCTTGGTAATTTGATCAAATGTAATCCTTCAATCAAGTTTCCTAGTGACCGCGATGCGTTGTTAAAAGCGTTAAATACGGGGCAAATAGATATCATTGCAACAGATCACGCTCCTCACACTTGGCAAGAAAAACAAGTGCCTTACGAGCAGGCTCCAGCCGGACTGCCGTTAGTTCAGCATGCGTTACTTACTCTCTTCGAGCATGTCCGTTTAGGTCATATGAGTTTGACTCAAGTAGTCGAAAAAACTGCGCACAACCCGGCCATTCGCTATGGCATTCAAGGCCGAGGTTTTATTCGTGAAGGTTACTACGCCGATTTGGTGTTGGTTGATGCTCATACCCCAACACGAGTTAGCAACGAAAACAGTTTATATCACTGTGGTTGGTCGCCTTTTGCTGGACATGAATTTTCAGCTCAAATTCAAAAGACTTGGGTCAATGGCGCGCTAGTTTATGCCAATAACAAAGTCATCGATAAACCAGCTGGAGCGATGCGTTTATCCTTCAATCGTTAAGTCGCTGACCGCAAAGAAAGAGCCATAAACAAACTGGAAGCATTATGTTAAGAAGAAACCCAACGGGCCATATGCCACAGGTGTCCTCAACAGCCTTTATCGATCCAACCGCTATTATCTGTGGCAAAGTCATTATTGAGGATAACGTTTTTATTGGACCCTATGCTGTTATTCGAGCTGACGAAGTTAATAACCATGGAGACATGGAAGCTATCGTCATCAAACGTGACACCAATATCCAAGATGGTGTCGTAATTCACTCTAAGGCAGGGGCTGCGGTGACCATTGGTGAGCGCTCATCCATTGCTCATCGTTCGATTATTCATGGTCCTTGCCAGGTTTGTGATGATGTTTTCATTGGCTTCAACTCCGTCGTGTTCAATAGCGTCATCGGTGAGAGGTGTGTTATTCGTCATAACTGTGTCGTCGATGGCCTCGATTTACCCGCTTATTTCCATGTACCACCGATGACCAATATTGGTGTCGGTTTTGATTTAGAGAGTATCTCTAAAGTGCCGCCAGAATATTCAGCTTTTTCCGAATCCGTCGTTTCTGCCAACCATGAACTAGTCCAAGGCTACCGGAGAATTGCCAATGAACTTTAATAAGCCACTGATTTCGCGAGTGCCGACTAACATCATCACTGGCTTTCTCGGGGTGGGGAAAACATCGGCAATAATGCACTTATTGACCCATAAACCGAGTCATGAACGTTGGGCTGTATTGGTCAATGAATTTGGCGAAGTTGGTATTGATGGCAGCTTGTTACAAGGCCAAAAAAAACAACAAGACCAAGTGTTTATTCGAGAGGTCCCCGGGGGATGTATGTGCTGTGCAGCAGGTCTTCCGATGCAAATCGCCTTAAATCAATTATTGTCTGAAGCAAGGCCAGATCGATTGTTGATTGAGCCTACAGGCCTTGGTCATCCTAAAGAAGTACTGCAAGTGCTATCGACCGAGTATTATCGTCAAATTCTCGCTTTGCAAAAAAACATTACTTTAGTCGATGCACGTAAACTATCGGATCCTAAGTACACTGAGCATGAAACGTTTAACCAGCAAATCACTATCGCAGATACAGTGGTAGGTAATAAGCGCGATCTCTATCAAGATGAAGATGAGCAAAAGCTGACGGCTTATATAGCAAAGCTCGGTCTGCGGGAAACAAAAGTGATTTTCGCTGAACATGGCGCTATCCCTTTTCATGAATGTGAGGGAGCGACTCGTATTGACGTGCAAAAAACGCCCTCTGTTCTTTATCGTGAAAGAGAGAAAAAGTCACTTGTTCCTGAGTTGCCTATGCCTGAGAGCGGCATTCTAAAAGCAACCAATCAGGGGGAAGGTTTCTACAGTATCGGTTGGCGTATATCCGCTGAAAACGTGTTCGAACATCAAAAGCTGAGATTATTGCTGCTCGACCTCAAGGTCGAACGAATGAAAGCGGTTTTTATCACGGGAAGCGGTATTTTTGGTTACAATCTAACATCAGATGGACTCACAGAATTTGAACTAGACGAGTGTTCAGAAAGCCGCCTAGAACTGATCTCTTCCGGTCTAGATGACCAATTTGAAGATAGATTATTTCGATGTTTGGAGAAGGCATCATGATAGAAAAGAGAAAACTCTCCTTTTAACCATAATGTCTTACCTCCTTAAAATTCTAGTGGGGTTTCTTTTAAAGCTGCGCTTAGGGCACTTATGCTGCCGTATTAGGGTGGGGTTAGTACCCGTATTTTCTGCCTATGCGGTTCAGGCACAGTTTTATTCATGGGGTGAGGTATCCACGTTACACGTGGCCTAATTACTTGCTTTAAGTTACACGGAAGAAACACGTCTTTTTTTAGCGAGGGCCATTGCTATATTTGCGGTACTGTAGGCGCTCTCATTGATAAAGTGCGGGTAAATTTCCCCTTTGCCATTCCAATGGATATCATAACCAGCGAAAGTCGCTAATAAAGGTGCTCCTGGTTTGACCGCCTCAAAATCTCTGCCACAAATAGTAGGGTGTACTAGTGCTTGCCGCATACCCTCTTGATCAAGTGGAACCCTGATTTCTTCGGTGTAAAAAAACGCCTCATAATCGCTCAGTAAGCCTATTTGGTTGAGGTTGTGCTTTTCAACATAGTCCAATACTGCGGTAAGCATCTGTTTCATCAACTCCAACGTACTGTACTCTAGCGCACCATGTGCTTGCGCCCCGACCTCAATCATTATTCCATATTGCCCAGCAGTACAAAGGTAAGGTTGCTCTTGCCATTCTTTTCGCTCTTCGAAAAGGACATGTGCTGATGGCATTCGTTGTTTGACGTACGCGCCCAGTTTCCGATAAAACACATCGTTAGAAAGCAAAATCAACGTCGCTCCCATATTGCTTGTTGTATTGTGCAGGTTAACAATCAACAGTTTTTCTTGGTTTGCATATTTCTCGATAAATTGATGTGCAATCTTGCTTTCATGCAAACCAGGACAATGATTGCTATTCATTGCTGAGAACTCGCGATTTAAGTCTGTATCGATGTATCGGACGTTGTGTTTTACTGCTTCGGAGTTTGCGATGATCGAGCAGGCTGAAAAGGTTGATCTATTGACAGAGTAACGTTTTTCTTTGATTAGTTTATGTAAATAAATACCAGAAAGTTCGTTTCCGTGTGTTCCTGCAACGATAAGTGCTGAATTGAATGTGTTCATTATTGAGCCTTCTCAAAGAGAATGGGTTGAATGACTGGTCTTCTCTTAGCCAATCCAGTGAACTGAATAAACGTTTACTAAACTGAGTAAAAATAATCCTAGATATGTTATAACATAACAATCGTTGTTATTGATACTTAGTTTCTCATGAGTCAGTTTAAATTTATTGCTTTAATCGTTGCTGTGTTTTGTTTTTCGGTCGCTTTGCTTCTACCTACAGAGGATGAGCCAAATCAAGATAGTCACAGCACTCAACTGAATCAAAGCAGTGATTCGTCATCACCTCCATCATCAAAGATAGTGGTTCCCTCAGATATCAGTTTGACTCCGTTGCCTAAACCTAAACCTAAACAAATACACTACATAGTTAAAGTGGGAGATACGCTCAGTGGTATCTTCGCTCAATTGGGTCTCCCTTACGGTATTTTGCAGCAAATTCTCTCAGTTGATCTTGATCACCTCCAGCTAGATATGATTCAGCCCGGTGAAGAGCTTGAATTAGTGATGGATGACATGGGGCAATTGAGTCGACTAATTTATCATATGAGCCTTGTAGAGAGGGCTATCTACACTAGAGAAAACGATGGCTCCTTCTCTTACGAATTTCAGGAAATTTCAGGGGAATGGCGTGAAACCTTATTTTCGGGAGAAATCAAAGGGAGTTTTTCAGTCTCGGCACATCGAGTAGGATTGGCATCAGGCCACGTCGCAAATATTACGCAGGTGATGAAAGATAAGATTGATTTTGCGCGATCTCTTAGAGCCGGTGACCGTTTCGATATATTAGTGAAACAGCAATATTTAGGTGAACACAAAACTGGCAATAGTGAGATTAAGGCTATTTCTTTTAACTTAGCGAGGGGCGAAGTCGCTGCATTTCTAGCCGAGGATGGACGGTTCTATGATAGAGCTGGTAACAGTTTGGAGCGAGCGTTTAACCGTTATCCTGTCGATAGGGCATACCGCCGAATCACCTCTGGGTTTAACCCTAAGCGTAAACACCCAGTGACGGGAAGAGTCACCCCGCATAACGGAACGGATTTCGCGACACCAATCGGTGCGCCAGTTTATTCTACTGGGGATGGAAAAGTAATTGCGGTCCGCAAGCACCCTTATGCCGGTAATTATTTAGTGATTGAACATAACAGTGTGTACAAAACTCGTTACCTACACTTGAATAAAATCTTGGTTAAAAAAGGTCAAGTTATAAAGCGTGGGCAAAAAATAGCCCTCTCTGGGAATACTGGTCGTTCAACCGGACCACATTTACATTTTGAAGTTTTAGTTCGTAATCGTCCGGTTGATGCAATGAAAGCCGACTTACCTATCGCGAAGTCGCTTCCTAACATCCAGAAACCTTCATTTTTGGCGCGAGTATCAGAGTTTGATTATCTAGTAGAAACGAAAAACTGAGTCCCGACAATTTGTTGGGGCTCAGTTATGCTATTTTGTGTTGTGAGGTTGGAGCAATAGGTGAGTCTCAATATGTGTTCCTAGAAGAATAATGACTGCGATTTTTTCTTTTACGTGCGCCCACATCCGCAACATCGGACGCTTTGCAACAACCTCCGCCTTTGATCGGCCTACGTGAAAACATCACACCAATCGCGAGCATCGCAATACAACTTAGGAAAATAAGAACGGTAAGAACTAAAGTCATAACACCACCTCCTATAAATCGCTGTATTGTCATCTTTCTCCAATTTTATAAACAAAGCAATGGTCGTTTTGTAACCACTTATTGTTTTTATCAATAGTCAGACCTTTGCTGGTGATGAAACGTGCTGAGAAACGAAGGCGAGTTCTGAAAAATCAGTCTCTGTGGTCTTTACCGATTCTTAAGCTTTGGGTCTAAGACAGCAATTGGATTCCTTCTATAACTCATCAAATTGTTATGTTATAACATGTGTTTATTCAGAGTTTGTAGGTCAAAGGTATGCCATCAATTCCAGTCACTATTTTGCATGGGTTTCTCGGGTCAGGGAAAACCACTTTTTTACGCAACATTCTTCAACAAGCCGATTCTTCTGGTATTGATCTTTCCGTTATTGTGAATGACATGAGTGAGTTAGACGTTGATGGCGTGCTTATCTTAAATACCGATGCGGTGAGTGAAGAGCAGGGCAACTTTGTCACGATCAGTGGAGACAGCATCAGCAGCCCGAGTGGTGTAAAGCAGCTCGATAAAGCCCTTAAAAAGCTCTGCGCAGAAAAATGGCCAGAATGGATTGTGATTGAAACGTCGGGCAGTAGTCATCCTTTGCCTTTGGTTGAGTATTTTAAAAACAACGCACAATTCGCACTCAAAGACGTAATTACGTTGGTGGATGCGACTTGGTTGCGAGATGACTATCGACAAGGTTCTGCCTTAATCCCTAAGTGGCAGGAGAACGTGCAGCAGGGTGTTCGCGGCGTTGAAAACTTGTTGGTAGAGCAAATCATGTTCTCAAACCGTATCATGCTCACCAAGACGGACAAAGTGGACGACAATACCGTTCGCAACATCGCGCAGGCGATTCACCCGCTTAATGTTTACACCGAGATAATCAAAACGTCATGGGGAAACTTAGATATCCGCATGTTGAAAGGTGAGCAAGACTACAATTTCTTCCTCGTTGAGCAGTTAACCGCAGAACTTCGTGAGACGGCGAATGAGCCGTTGAATCTCTCTGATAAAGACGAACAAAGCCTTGTCGCCAAAGTGATCAAAGATGATCGACCTTTTCATCCTGCGCGTTTGTGGAATACCTGCCATCAGTATTTAACTAAAGGTGTGTTCCGCAGTAAGGGGTTCTTTTGGTTCCCAACTCGAGACGATGTTTCACTACTTTGGAGCCAAGTAAACGGCAATGTGGGGCTTGAAATTACAGGCTTTTGGCGCGCTTCGGTAATCAATGACGAATCGCAAAACTTCACAGAGGAACATCGTCAAATCCTACAAGATAAGATAGACAGCGTTGAAAGCCGCTTTGGTGATCGTCGTTGTCGCTTAACGGTGATTGGGCAAGAAAACGAAGTCGATGTGTTTATTGATGCGCTGGAAAACTGCTTTTTAACGGATGTGGAATTGGAGCAATGGCAACAAGGGGCAACATTTGAAGATCCTTGGCCAAAGAAAATAGCTAAGTTGAGCCAGAAGAAGACGGTTTGAATGCGATGGTGAGGATTCCCTCGCTGCATGTTTGCTCGGGTTGTTTCGAGAACGGACTTACTGAATTGGCTCGGTATACCAAAATTGGCTCTGTGTAACGAGAAAGCCTCTCGAATGGTGAGAGGCTTTTTTGTATCTCAGTCGTTTACTGTTCCCATTCAGGGAAAGGGTCTTCCAGAGATAACCAATAGTCGAGTCCTTGCTCCATCTCACCTTCTGTTAACAAGCATTCGTTGAGACGAGCAATCAATTTCTCTTGCTCTAATCCCTGACCAATAAACACCAATTCTTGTCGCATATCGCCGTATGGTTCTTACCAAATGTCGTTTATAGCATCGAGGTAATCTTGATCCGTCGGCCATTCCTCCTTCGGAATCGCTTTCCAAAACATACCCGCAACACCATAACGTGCGATGCCTCCCGCTTGGCTCCATTGACCGACAAACTCTGGTCTTGTTGCTAGCCAAAAGTAACCTTTGGAACGAATCAGTTTGCCGTAATCTTTCGCATTGTGGAGGAAGTCGTAAAACTTCTCTGGATGGAAAGGGCGTCTCGCATGATAGGCAAAGCTGGAAATGCCGTATTCTTCGGTTTCAGGTATGTGCTCGCCTCGCATTTCCTTCAACCAACCTGGGGCTTGTTGTGCCTTTTCAAAACTGAAGCTTTGTGTGTCGAGTACCGCATCAAGTTCTACTTCACCATTCGAGATAGGAAGAATAGTGGCCGATGTATTGAGAGTTTTAAGAATAGCAAGAAGCCTTTCGATTTCTGATTTCTCAGCGAGGTCGGTTTTACTTATCAAGATAACGTCAGCGAACTCTACTTGATCAACGAGCAAGTCGGCGACGCTGCGTTCATCGTCTTCACCTAAGGATTCGGCTGTCTCTGTTAAGAACTTAGCTTCATCGTAATCACGCAGAAAGTTAATCGCATCAACTACTGTAACCATGGTGTCTAAACGTGCAACGTCTGAAAGTGAGAGCCCGTTTTCATCGGCAAAAGTAAAAGTCTCTGCAACGGGGAGTGGCTCGGCGATGCCAGTGGACTCGATAACTAAGTAATCGAATCTGCCTTCTTGCGCGAGTTTAGTGACTTCTTCAAGCAGGTCTTCACGCAGGGTACAACAGATGCAACCGTTACTCATTTCAACCAACTTTTCTTCACTGTGGTTGAGAGAAACTTCATTCTGAACGGTCGCTGCATCGATGTTGACTTCGCTCATGTCGTTGACGATGACCGCAACTTTTCTGCCTTGTCTATTGTTAAGAATATGACTTAAAACGGTTGTTTTTCCTGCGCCTAGAAAGCCGGACAAAACCGTAACAGGGAGTTTCTGGGTGTTCATGCTCATGCTCTTTATAGTGTAATGTTATAATATAACAATTAATATAGTCGGTGATCTTAACTCTGGCATCAAGCAGTTTGTGACTGTGTCGAGTACTGCACCTTATTGGCGCATTCATTCGTCGTTAAGTTATA
This sequence comes from Vibrio sp. Vb1980, assembly GCF_033338615.1. NCBI lineage: Bacteria > Pseudomonadati > Pseudomonadota > Gammaproteobacteria > Vibrionales > Vibrionaceae > Vibrio > Vibrio sp. Vb1980. The sequence goes on along the minus strand of NZ_JAWOSZ010000011.1, from coordinate 129,843 downwards.
CAGATTCAGATGTACGGAATTTAGAGAGCGAACTCTTATCTCGGTGTGGAGGTTCTATGAACGAAGAGAAAAAGCATGTCATGACAGAAGAAGAAATTCTTGCAGCGCCCGAGGCGGATTATATGAATGAAGCTCAGCTCGCATTTTTTGAAAACCGATTATTTGAGCTTTATGAATCGACGTTAGCGCATATTGAACGCGCGAAAGAAGAGATGATTGCGCCAATGGAATTCAGTGACGAAAGCGATAGGGCGTCCAGTGAGGAGCAATCTGCAATCGCATTAAGAATCATAGATAGAGAGCAAAAGTTGTTACCTAAGATTCAACAATCGTTGGCTCGCTTGCGCACAGGGGAGTATGGCTATTGTTTAGAGTCCGGAGAACCTATCGGCATTCCAAGGTTATTGGCACGACCTACTGCTGAATATAGTGCAGAAGTAAAAGCTCAAATGGAGTCAAAAGAGCACTGGTATAAACACTAAAGCCTCACTATCTTATGACGTCGATATTCTTCTCGTTCACTTGTTTTTTTTGATGTTCTCTGAGAAGTCTAAAGCGATGGCGACTACCGTTAGGTATGGTAGTCATTACCTTTGAGATATTAATAGTTATCGATAGGATAGAAGTAAGTTCTGTATTGTAAATAACGCATCATTTTTGTTTTTCTGAATGAGCTCTCGCTATGTTAGCGTCAAACATTTTCTCTGCTACTTCAAGCTGATCTTCTATCCTTAAAGCTAAATTGGTACTGGAGAAGTAGCATGATTGACTTTGTGGCAACTTTTATCTTTTTCTTTGCTGTCATCGATCCCATAGGTACTGTGCCCGTTTTTATCGCAGCCACAAAAAGCTATGAAGAAGTGGCAAAGCGTAAGGTCGCTCTGTTTGCGACTCTATTCTCCGCTGCTATCCTACTGTTTTTTGTTGTTGCTGGTGAAATCATACTTACAGCAATGCGTATTCCCTTGTCTGCGTTTCAAATCTCGGGCGGTATCGTATTGTTCTTGTTTGCTTTGACTATGATATTTGGTGAGAGTAAACCAGCAGAAGAAATCAGAACGCTCAATAGTCATCATGATACAGCAGTTTTTCCTCTAGCCATTCCATCAATTGCTAGCCCTGGCGCAATATTAGCCGCCGTTTTACTCACAGAGAACGTGCGGTTTAATATTTGGGAGCAAGTCCAGACCGTGGCTATGATGCTGCTGGTACTATTGGTTGTTTATATCTTGCTATTAATGGCCAGCGGCATACACAGGATTATTGGGAATACAGGAGCTAGTGCTGTAAGTCGGATCATGGGGTTGATATTAGCCGCTGTGGCCACGACCAACACTCTGAATGGGATTGAAAGTTACTTTGACCTTTAAGGCTGTTTCGCAAACTGAGCTGAAGGAGTTGAAAGTAAAATGCATAGATGTTGAGGGTATATATCAGATGGGGGAACTGGAGCAACACTTGCCCCCATTGAGCTGTGCCAATACTCAAAGATTAGCTGCTAGAAAACAATATCGATAATTTCTCCGCTTAGGCACTACTCTATAATCTTGTAGTCTCGCAGTATATAGAGCCTAGCATGGAGGAATTTATTAGCTTCAACGTGCCAAGACAAGACTTTTTCATGCCGTGAGAGTATCTGAAAAGTCGGGAGGCTGAGAAGTTTATTCAGTATGGCTCTTATTGGGCAGTTTATGGATCAGCCAGTAACCAAGACTCATACTAAGAACTACAGCCGCAATTCCAATCAGGTACATTGGAGACAAGGTTTCAAAGTCTATAATAATGACCTTTCGGGAGATTGCCATCAGCGCGGTGGCCATGACGATTTTTACATGAATAACATTTTCTCTCAGGTAAATAGTTATATTGATGAAAATTTCAATAGCAATTAAAACGGCCATAAAAGCACCAAAAGTGGCTAGCATATCTGAAATCGTCAGAATGAGTTTAGGTGGCGTGATAAGTTTTTGATATATCGTCCATGCAACATCTATCACACCCATGACGATTACAAACAACATAACTATCGACAATACTCTTACAGACCAATGAATCACTACCTGTAATTTCTTTGTTAACTTATCATTTTTATCGACTTCCATGACCCTGTTTCCTTCGCTTGTTTATGTTCACTTAACCTTCATATGTTGAAGCTAGACAATTGAATACATGTCGTTTAAAGCATAGTTGCTGTGGTGAGAGATAGAAGCGTCCGAGGGAAGGAAGTTATGAAACTTAGGAGTGGGCACAATGTTGGACACATAATGTAATCTCTGGTGTCATGCGTTATTACCTCATTGCCTCATTTCTGATCGTGACGAATCGACTGATGAGGTGGTGATTCATCACCTTCACGGCAAACTGAATGAGCGAATACCACAACGTATTGATACTGGGCAAATCGATGCGTTTGTTGCTCCGTGCGTTGTTAATAGAAATCCAAGCGAATAAGGAGTGGGTAATCGCTCAAAAGTCGGGTGGAAAAGCGGTAAAACGGCGAAAATTATTGGAACTAAGTCAAAGCCCTTTTTTGATGAAAAGGCTTATTGATCTGAACACACCAATTTTCCATATAAGTAAATCCACAAATACAAATCTAAAGCTGGCGATAAAGAGCTTTAATATTGATAAATATATAAACAGCTTGGGCGCTGAAGAAATTTCAGTATACTGCGCTTAGGTTACACTGGAGAAAAAATCGCCGTATTCCCAGCGAGAATCCTTTTATAAGAAATAGAAATCGCGTTTGAATATGCAACCAAACGATTTTGCCGCTTGCAGTTTATTCGGTATACAAATAATAAACCTTTGACTAGTCCGAAGGTCGGTCAAATGAGAGAAAGTCATGTTTTTTAATAAGTCGCTTCAACAAGAAAATCAACGATTAAAGCAGGAGTTGCAAATCCTGCAGCAAATCCAAACCAGTTTAGATGAAGAGATGATCCGCTTAACATTGGATAGTAAAGGCCTCATTACTTCTGCAAATACCAAACTACAGCAAGAACTTTTCTTACATGATGATGAGATCTTAACGAAATCAATTACTGAATTGGTACCGTCAAATTCGCGCAATACAGACCACTTTCATCGAATGAAGAAAGCCGTCCAAGATAAAGTGTTCTGGAATGGGGCATTGCAAGTACAGAAAGGTAATGGTGAGGAAGCCTGGTTAAGAACGATTATCCAGCCTGTTTTAAATGAGCGCAGAGAAGTAGAAAGCTTTTTTGTTTTTGCTTCTGAACTTACGCGAACGATCAAATCATCCCGTGAGCAAGAGGACATGCTAAATGCATTAAGTCGTTCTATGGCGGTGATTGAGTTCACATTAGATGGCCATGTTTTAAAAGCCAACGATAATTTCCTAAACACAATGGGTTATACGCTTGATCAGATTCAAGGGAAGCATCATCGCATGTTTTGTGATCAGGAAGAGTCGAGCTCTCAAGCTTACCGTGAGTTTTGGCAACGTTTAGCAAAAGGGCAATTTTCATCAGAGCGATTCAAACGAGTTAACCGTTATGGTGAAGAGGTGTGGCTAGAGGCTTCATATAACCCTATCCATAACGACAGAGGAGAGCTCTACAAGGTCGTTAAGTTCGCGACAGATATTACCCAGCAGGTGATGCAGGAACAGAAAATGGCCCAGGCTGCGCAATTGGCGAACGAAATCTCCCAAGAAACTGGTACACAAACCCTGCAAGGGCAAGAGGTTATAGGCTCAACGTTAGAAAAGATGCAGATACTTTCCGAGCAAATGCAGCAAGCGAACACCGCGATTGACGAGCTTAAAGCGCACTCATCGCGTATTAGCGAGTTGGTAAATAGCATCAGTGGTATCGCTGACCAAACTAACTTATTGGCGTTAAATGCGGCGATAGAAGCGGCTCGTGCGGGTGAGCATGGTAGAGGTTTTGCCGTTGTTGCTGATGAAGTCAGACAGCTTGCTACAAGAACCAATGCAACCACCGATGAAATTGTCACAATGGTCAGTGAAAACCTACAGCGAACAGATAACGCAGTTAAGCTGATCGCTAAATGCCAAAAAGAAGCACTAGATACGCTAGAGCTCTCTGAAAAAGCAGGCAATGTGATGAATGAAATACAAGATGGCGCTAGCCGTGTTGTAGAGGCCGTGGAGCAATTTAACCGCTCGTTGTAGTTAATCAATAGGTTTTCATTGTAGGGGCGATGGGTAAAAAGCAATTCACCTTATTCAACCTGTATTGAGGAGCGTTGAAGTCGCAATACTACTCCTGCCGCAGTCAAGTTAAGCGTTTTGAAGGAGGGGTAGTTCGACACCCCGTACAGGTTTTAGCCAGTTTGCTTGCTGTATAGAATGCTAAAGTAATTTAGTATGCGAAAAGGCTTGCCTTAAGACTTTGCCTGCATTTAATGTATCTAGAAGCAGAACTTCAATCTGCGTGACAACAATACAGGAGAGGATCGGGCTTTCACTTTTTCGCTCGACACAAACCCCTTTCAAATTTACACAGTAGCGCAGTAAAACTCTCTTGCTGCGCTATTGTGTGTTCCATATTTTGTGAGTACTTATGTTTAACTCAGAACGCAAAGCGACGGTTATTCTGGTTGCGACGACGATGATCGCGGCACTTGGCTGGATATTCTCTAAGGAAACAATACAGGGTTTACCACCTTTTGGCTTTATTGGGGCGCGATTTACAATCGCTTCGCTCTGCTTGCTGCCTCTATGTTACCGACCTTTGCTGAAAGCAAACTTAAAAGATGTGTTATCTGCTAGTGGTGTCGGACTCCTGTTAGGCAGTGCCGTTATGACATGGATTTACGCCATTTCTATCAGTGATACTCTCGGGGAAGGCGCATTTATCATGAGCCTTTCCATGCTGTTTGTGCCGATTGTTGCATGGGTTATGTTTCGTCAACGACCACAACGAATTTTCTGGCTTTCTTTGCCTATCGCTGTATTAGGTCTCGCTTGTCTTTCTTTAGTTGGTGGCTGGAAACAATCGGCCAGTCAATTGTGGTTTCTTGGTGCAGCACTGGTTTTGGCGCTTCATTTTAATGTGAACAGCAAATACTCTCAAAAACTACCTGTGTTGCTGCTTACTTGCGTGCAACTTTTTTCAGCAGGTTGTTTAGGTTTGTTGGTTTCATTTTTTATGGAATCTTTCCCGGCAGAGGTGGACTCCTCTATTTGGTGGTGGTTTGCGTTGAGTACCTTATTAGCGACGAGCTTGCGTTACGTAATGCAAACCATGGGGCAAAAATTTGTTCAGGCAGGTAACGCTGCTCTAATTATGATATTAGAACCAGTTTGGACGGTTATTCTGAGCGTGCTGTGGTATGGCGAAGTGCTAACGGCAAATAAACTAGTAGGTTGTGTGCTTATCTTATTTTCTCTAATTATTTATCGTACTGGCGGGCGGTTTCGCTTCCCAACTCGAAAGTAGAGCAAATTAACTTGGGTTGGGAGAATTTGAGGTGCCGGATGGCCTTCTACGAAAGTGATAATACGCGGTTACGCAATGCTAATGACACTTTTGATGTAGGCTGCCGACCCAGCTCTTCGCTGATCATCCAGCCAGCTTTAGCCAGTAGCTCTAAGTCGATCCCCGTTTCTATTCCTAACCCTTGGCATAAATATAGTACATCCTCCGTTGCGACATTTCCTGATGCGCCATGAGCGTATGGACATCCACCCAGCCCAGCGACACTGCTGTCGATGGTATTGATGCCCATACTCAAGGCTTGATGAATGTTGGTGAGAGCTTGTCCCCATGTATCGTGGAAATGGACAGCAAGCTGGGGAAGAGGTGCAACCAACATGACGGCTTCCAGCATAGCAGCAATTCGATTTGGCGTGCCTGTGCCGATTGTATCGCCTAGAGATACTTCATAGCACCCTAAATCGATGAGCGATTTGGTCACGCTCGCCACCTGTTTAGGGGCTGTTGGACCGTCGTAAGGGCAATCTGCAACGCAGGATAGATAACCTCGAACAGGGATGCTGTGTTTGGTGGCTAATCGCATTACAGGCTCGAAGCGAGTTAAACTTTCTGCAATCGAGCAATTGATATTGTGTTGGCAGAATCCTTCTGATGATGAAGTGAAAATTGCGACCTGATTGGCACCAGCCTCCAAGGCTTGTTCGAAGCCTTTTAGGTTTGGTGTCAGGGCAGAATAAGTAACATGATTTCGCCTTGTTATTGCTTTCATGACCTCTGTTGAGTCCGCCATTTGTGGCACCCATTTGGGCGAAACAAAAGAGCCCGCCTCAATATGCGTTAGCCCAGTATCAGAGAGTAAGTTGATCAACCGGATTTTAGTCTGGGTCGCAACAGGAGATTCATTTTGCAATCCATCTCGTGGACCTACTTCGACAATATTTACTTTGGAAGGCAGCATTACTTGTCCTGTGATTTGGTTACCCAACTTGGGCTTCGTTTTTCAAGAAACGCTTGCAGCCCATCTTGACCTTGGGGTGATACTCTAATGTCCGCAATGAGCTTGCTAGTATAGTGAATCAGTTGTTGATCGATGGGGTTTTGATGACATTGATGGCAGAGAGTTTTCGCTTTACGCATCGCATCTGGGCTATTAAGTAGCAACGTCTTGATTACACTATCGACCGCATTTTCAAGCTGTTTGGCTTCTTTCACTTCGTGCACAATACCAAACCGTTCGGCATCTTCGGCTGAAATGACTTCACCACTTAAGATATAGCGTCTAGCTTGTCTATTCCCCATCGCGCGCATGACGTAAGGCGCAATGGTCGCTGGAACTAAACCAAGCTTAACTTCACTTAAGCAAAATTTGGCACTTTGGCTTGCGATGGCGATATCACTACAACAAATCAACCCTAAAGCACCACCATAAGCGGAACCTTGAACAACTGCGATGGTGGGTTGAGGGAACGAATCTAATGTTTCCATGAGTCTTGCCAAGTTTTGGGCATCAACGAAGTTATCTTGCCTCGTGCTGTCGGCCATCGACTGCATCCAATTCAAATCGGCCCCGGATGAAAAATGCTTACCGTTACTTCTTAATACCAAGCACCGCACATCCGTTCGTAAAGCGAGATAATCTAGGCGGTGGATCAGCAAGTCGATCGTACAAGCGTCAAAAGCATTGTGTTTGGCTGTTCTGTTTAGGGTAATGGTCGCTACGCCATTATCATCGACATGCCAAAGAACATCATCTTGCCTTTGGGCGTTGGGAATAATGCTTGGTTGCATTTCCTGCATACTAACTTCCTTAATTCATCTTTGGATGTTTACATTCTGAAGACGCCAAACTCGCTATCAGGAATGGGGGCGTTTAATGCTGCTATTAACGCTTGACTCAACACCTGACGCGTTTTTTTAGGGTCAATAATTCCGTCATCCCATAGCCGAGCACTCGCAAAATAGGGATGTCCTTGTGTTTCATACAAGTCTATGATCGATTCTCTAAAAATGTGCTCTTCTTGCTCTGACCACGCTTCCCCCTGACGTTCCTTCGCGTCTTTTCGAACTTGTGTTAAAACGCCTGCTGCTTGTTCTCCGCCCATCACAGAAATACGCGCGTTCGGCCACATCCACATCATGGTTGGATCATACGCTCGGCCGCACATGCCGTAATTACCAGCGCCGTACGATCCACCGATGATCACGGTAAACTTCGGCACGTCAGCACAAGCGACGGCCATCACTAGCTTGGCGCCATGTTTTGCGATGCCTTCTTCTTCAACCTTTTTTCCGACCATAAAGCCGGTAATATTTTGGAGAAAAAGAAGCGGTGTTTTCCGTTTGGCGCACAGCTCAATAAAGTGCGCGCCTTTTTGTGCCGATTCAGAAAACAAGATACCGTTGTTTGCCACAATGCCAATCAAGTGTCCTTGAATACGAGCGAAACCACACACTAGCGTTCTGCCGTACAAGGCTTTGAATTCGTCGAAATCAGAATCATCGACGATGCGGGCAATAATTTCTCGAACGTCGAATGACAGTCGTAAGTTGGCATTCACGATTCCGTAGATTTCTTCTGCGTCGTAGCGGGGAGGAAGCACGGTGTTTTCTGGCTTAACAGGTCTTGTTCTATTGGCATTGGCAATGGCTTCTCTCGCAAGCATTAGGGCATGTTCATCATTTTCAGCGTAATAATCTGCGACACCAGATTTTCGACAATGCACGTCTGCACCGCCGAGCTCTTCACCCGTCACGACTTCGCCAGTGGCCGCTTTCACCAAAGGTGGCCCCGCCAAAAAAATGGTGCCTTGCTCTTTAACCATAATGGACACATCCGCCATGGCAGGAACGTACGCGCCCCCAGCAGTGCAAAGCCCCATCACAACAGCAACTTGGGGGATGCCTTTCGCTGACATTCTCGCTTGGTTAAAGAAAATGCGACCAAAGTGTTCTTTGTCGGGGAAGACGTCGGACTGATGAGGGAGATTTGCGCCACCGGAGTCCACCAAATACACGCAGGGGAGTTGGCAACGTTGGGCAATCTCTTGTGCTCTAAGGTGTTTTTTTACCGTGAGTGGGTAGTAGGTTCCGCCTTTTACCGAAGCATCGTTGGCGATGACCATGCATTGAATCCCCTCTATGATACCAATGCCGGCGATAACACCAGCGCAGGGGATCGCTTCGTCATACACTTGCCAGGCGGCAAACTGGCTGATTTCAAGAAAGTCAGTGTTGTCATCAAGCAAGCGCGCGATGCGTTCTCGTGCGGGGAGTTTTCCTTTTTGCCTCTGGTGCTCAATGGCTTTTTCACCGCCGCCCTGTTTGATGGTCTCGATGTGTTGATTAAGTTGAGTGACCAACGTTTCCATCGCAGCTTTATTGGAAAGAAATAACTCGTCAGTTGGCTTAGTTTTACTTTTGATAATGGCCATAATGACTTCCTTGTCGTATGTTCCGTTAGCGAGATTCTTCGAACAGCTCTCGGCCTATTAACATGCGGCGAATCTCAGAGGTACCCGCGCCGATTTCATAAAGCTTTGCATCACGTAGCAAACGACCAGCAGAGTATTCATTGATGTAGCCATTCCCACCGAGCAACTGGATTGCATCGAGTGCCATTTGTGTGGCGAGTTCTGCACTGTACAAAATCGCGCCAGCGGCGTCTTTGCGTGTTGCGTTACCTCGATCACAAGCCGCTGCGACGGTATATACATACGCTTTTGCTGCACTCATTCGAGAGTACATATCGGCGATCTTGCCCTGAACTAACTGAAACTCGCCAATGAGTTTTCCAAACTGCTCTCGTTCATGTACGTACGGGACCACAATGTCCATGCAAGCTTGCATTATCCCGAGTGGTCCGGCAGCAAGGACGACGCGCTCGTAATCCAGCCCACTCATTAACACCTCGACGCCTTGATTCAACTCGCCAAGAATATTCTCTTTTGGCACTACGCAATGGTTAAATACAAGTTCGCAAGTATTCGAGCCTCTCATGCCTAGCTTGTCCAGCTTTTGAGCATGAGTGAAACCTGCGAAGTTACGTTCAATAATGAATGCGGTAATGCCACGTGAACCTGCGCTGACATCCGTTTTAGCGTAAAGCACCACTACGTCAGCATCGGGCCCGTTTGTTATCCACATTTTGTTGCCATTCAGTACAAAATGGTCGCCCTTGTTCTCCGCTTTCAGTTGCATGCTTATCACGTCTGAACCGGCATTGGGCTCACTCATCGCTAGGGCGCCAACGTGCGTACCATCAATGAGTTTTGGAAGGTATTTTTCGCGTTGAGAAGGCGTGCCGTTACGAAAGATTTGGTTGACGCACAGGTTAGAATGAGCGCCGTAGCTTAAAGCGACAGACGCAGAGGCACGGCTGATTTCTTCCATGGCAACAACATGAGCGAGGTATCCCATGCCTGCACCACCAAGCTCTTCATCGACGGTCACACCAAGCAACCCCATTTCTCCCAACAAAGGCCATAAATGATTCGGGAACTGGTTATCGCGGTCTATCTCAGCGGCGATGGGCGCAATATGTTCCGTAGCAAAGGCATTAACGTGTTCTCGGAGCATATCGATGGTATCACCAAGTCCGAAATTGAGTGGGGTATAGGTGCTTTTCATAACGTCTCCCGGTATCAGAGGTAAGGTGGAAAAGCCGATAGCGGTGTTGCTAATTGAGTATAGCGTTTATGTCTGCTTGCTTTTGAGTGTTTGAATACAACGCTCCTTAGCGGCATTCAACTCAGCCATAACGACGCTGATGTCGTTGAGTTGTTGTTGTAGGACGGCTTGTTTCTCTTCAATGATATTGAGCATTTTCAATAACTGTCCCTCGGTTTGTTGCATGTCGTAGAGCTCGAAAAGTTCACGAATTTCTGCCAACGAAAAACCGAGCCGTTTCCCTCTTAAAATCAGTTTGAGGCGAATTCTATCCCTGCGTTGATAAACGCGCATATTGCCTTTTCGCTCTGGTTCAATCAGACCCACGTCTTCATAAAACCGGATACTGCGAGTAGTAATATCAAACTCCTTGGCGAGGTCACTGATCTTGTATTTTTCCATAACATACTTACCTCGAATAAAAATCCAGTTTCTGGAAATCGAACCTTAAATGGGAAGGCCGAACATCAACTTTGAAATATAAACGTCTGCTTGGTGTGTTTTTTTATCTCATTGTAAAGGCTAGTGCTATGCTTACGTAAACGTCAAGAAATCGCGGAATGAAAGTTTGTTAGTGAAAAAGGCGATAAAGGCTGGTGTGGCGCTTGGTGAGTAATTCTATGTAGGGTGTCATCATTCTGCCAAGTGTTCACATATACCTTAAGGGAATGCGAATCATGGGAAAAGACATCTGGATTGTCAGCGCGAAAAGAACGCCAATTGGGCGCTTTCAAGGCAAGTTGCAAACTTACTCTGCTCCTCAATTAGGCGCACTGGCGATCAAGGCGGCAATGCACGAAGTGAATGTGACTTCGGTGGATGAAGTGTTCATGGGATGTGTGCTTCCAGCAGGGTGTGGACAAGCTCCTGCGAGGCAAGCATCTATGGGGGCCGATCTTCCTTTGGGTGTAGGGTGCACCACCATTAACAAAGTGTGTGGCTCTGGCATGAAGAGCGTCATGTTAGCGCACGATCTCATTAAAGCTGGAACGATTCGCTCAGCCATTGCTGGTGGTATGGAAAGTATGACCAATGCGCCGTATTTGCTGAGGGAGGCGAGAAAGGGAATGCGCATGGGGCACCAGTCTACGTATGACCACATGTTTCTCGATGGGCTACAAGATGCTTACGAAGGGCACTTAATGGGTGTTTATGCTCAGCAAGTCGCTGACAGGCTTAAGTTCACCAGAGAGCAAATGGATGAATGGGCCGTGATGTCGGCAAAACGTGCGTTGGAAGCTCAAGAGCGAGGCTTGTTTGCCGATGAACTTTCGCCGGTTTCACTCAATACCAAGTCAGAACAAGCGGTGCTGGACTACGATGAGCACCCACGCTCGATTGACCTTGGTAAAATTCCTCAACTCAAACCTGCATTCGATGAAAAAGGTACGGTGACCGCTGCTAATTCGAGTGCCATTTCAGATGGCGCGGCGGCTCTTGTGCTTATGGATGAAGACACTGCGCGTCATCAGGGGCTTAAACCACTTGCGATCATCAAGGCGCACTCTACACATGCCAGAAAACCTGCAGAATTTACTTTGGCACCCGTTTACGCAATTGAGCAACTGCTGTTCCAGCTAGATTGGTCAATTTATGAAGTGGACCTGTGGGAAATCAATGAAGCCTTTGCCGTTGTGACACAAATAGCGGTGGCGGAACTTGGACTAGATACGAGCAAAGTAAATATTAAAGGTGGAGCCTGTGCACTTGGGCATCCGATAGGGGCTAGTGGCGCACGAATTCTGGTGACATTGATTCACAGTTTGCGTCAGCTACAAGCGCTAGGCACCAATGGTGATCTCGAAGCCAAAAAAGTGATGCGGGGTGTTGCGTCACTTTGTATCGGTGGTGGAGAAGCCACGGCGATAGGCATTGAAATACCGCTTTAATTGAAATCAGAAAGGAGTAAATGATGACTCGTTTGGTTCCCTTGTTTATTGGTGGCGAGTTTCGTGAATCTCAAACATCGGATTGGGTTGAGGTAACCAATCCTGCCACTAATGATGTCATTGCGTACGTTCCATGTTCCACAGAGCACGAGATGGAAGCTGCCATTGATAATGCGAAAGAGACATTCCAATCCTGGAAGGAAGTGGCGGTATCCGAGCGTGCCAGAGTCATGCTTCGTTATCAGCACTTGCTCAAAGAGCATCATGATGAGCTTGCCACACTGCTTTCTCATGAAACGGGTAAGATTTTAGCGGATGCTAAAGGCGATGTGTGGCGTGGTATCGAGGTGGTTGAGCAGGCGGCAAACATTGCTAGCAACATGATGGGCGAAACCGTCGAAAACGTTGCCACGGATATTGATAGTTACTCAATGATTCAGCCCCTAGGTGTGTGTTGCGGCATTACGCCATTTAACTTTCCTGCCATGATTCCGTTGTGGATGTTCCCAATCGCTATCGCTGCGGGCAATACATTTGTGCTTAAACCCTCCGAACAAGTGCCATTGACCTCTATTCGTTTAGCTGAATTATTTGAGCAAGCTGGCGCGCCGAAAGGAGTGTTGCAGATCGTTCATGGCCGCAAAGAGCAAGTCGACTTTCTTCTGGCTCATCCTGATATTCGAGCGGTGTCATTTGTTGGCTCGGTTCCCGTTGCCCGTTATATCTACACCACAGGGACTAAACATTTTAAACGGGTTCAAGCTTTTGCTGGTGCAAAGAATCACATGGTGATCATGCCTGATGCAAACAAAGATCAAGTGGTGAATAACCTAATCGGAGCCTCCGTAGGGGCTGCGGGGCAGCGTTGTATGGCAATTTCTGTTGCGGTATTTGTCGGCGATTCAAAACAATGGATTACAGACCTCAAACAGGCAATGGCGAAAGTACACCCAGGGCCTTGGGACGATGAGCAAGCTGCTTATGGCCCACTGATCAGTGAGCAAGCTAAACAACGCGTATTGGACCTAATTGAAGATGGCAAACAACAAGGCGCAGTGTGTGAACTCGATGGCAGTCAGTGTGAAGTGGAAGGCTTTCCCGATGGAAACTGGATTGGCCCAACCTTGTTTAGCGGTGTAACAGCGAACATGTCGATTTACACGCAAGAGATATTTGGCCCTGTCTTAGTTTGTATGGAAGTCGAAACGTTGCAAGAAGCTATTGAGTTAGTGAATCGCAACCCTTACGGCAACGGAACTTCTATATTTACCGCTAATGGCGCTGCTGCGAGAAAATATCAGCATGACATTCAAGTCGGTCAGGTTGGGATCAATGTGCCTATTCCAGTCCCTTTACCATTTTTCTCCTTTACTGGTTGGAGAGGCAGTTTCTATGGTGATTTACATGCGTATGGTAAACAAGCGGTACGTTTTTATACCGAGACCAAAACGGTGACGGCACGTTGGTTTGATGACGATATTCCAACGGGGCCTAATTTGACCATCCAACTGCGCTGAGTGAATAGAAGGAGCTTTTATGGACTTTGAACTTAATGAAGATCAACGTGCATTTGCCGATACCGCTCAGCAATTTGCCGATGAGTGTTTAGCACCGATGGCGGCGGAGTGGGATGAAAAGCAGATCTTCCCCAAAGACGTATTGAGAGAGGCGGGGGAACTGGGGTTTCTCAGTCTCTACACTCCAGAAGCGCAAGGTGGCCTAGGGCTGAGTCGCTTGGATGCTTCAATTATCTTTGAACAACTCTCAATGGGCTGTACGTCGACGACCGCTTTCATGACTATCCACAATATGGTGAGTTGGATGATAGCCAGTTTTGCTACCGATGAAGCCAAAACGCAGTTCTGTCCGAAATTAGTTACGGGGGAGTGGTTAGGCTCCTATTGCTTAACCGAACCCAACGCAGGATCAGACGCCGCTGCACTGACCACTTCCGCTACAAAAAAGGGAGATAAGTATGTCATCAACGGCGGCAAAACCTTTATCTCTGGCGCGGGAGAGACAGATGTTTTGGTCGTGATGGCGAGAACCGGAGAAGCGGGTGCCAAAGGCGTGTCTGCATTTGTTGTTCCTGCTCACGCAGATGGTATCAGCTATGGGCGCAAAGAACCCAAAATGGGCTGGAACAGCCAACCAACACGAGCGGTTACTTTTGAAAATGTCGTTATTCCAGCTAGCCATTTACTGGGCGAAGAAGGGCAAGGTTTTGTCTTTGCGATGAAAGGGCTTGATGGAGGGCGTATAAATATTGCGACCTGTTCCGTCGGTACGGCTCAACAGGCCCTTGAACAGGCGACACAGTATATTCAGGAGCGTAAGCAGTTCGGCAAACCGCTTGCGCAGTTTCAAGCCTTACAATTCAAATTAGCAGACATGGCGACAGAGCTCGTGGCTGCACGGCAGTTAGTGCGCTATGCCGCCAGCAAGCTCGACCGAAATGACCCCGATGCGACGGCTTATTGCGCTATGGCAAAACGGTTCGCGACTGATGTGGGCTTTCAGGTTTGCGACCACGCGCTACAGCTTTATGGCGGCTATGGTTACATCAAAGAGTATCCAATGGAGCGTCATTTCAGAGATGTGCGTGTGCATCAAATTCTGGAGGGGACAAACGAAATCATGCGCTTGATCATCGCGCGCCGTTTACTCTCAGAGGAGTCGGCCTTGCTGTAGCGAAGTATTGGATTTGCTCATTGAGAAAGGATTCAGATATGCCATTAACCCAAGAAGCCATTCAACATACGATCACTAATCACGTTGCGGTGGTGACGATGAACAACCCGCCAGCCAATACGTGGACAGCAGAGAGTCTCAAGGCACTGAAATCGCTGATACTCACACTTAACGATGATAAGCAGGTCTATTCATTGGTTTTAACCGGCAGTGGAGAAAAGTTTTTCTCTGCTGGTGCAGATCTCAAGCTATTTTCTGACGGTGACAAAGCGGTTGCGTTAGACATGGCGCGATGCTTTGGTGAAGCCTTTGAAATGCTCTCGGAATTCCGTGGTGTTTCCATTGCCGCTATTAATGGTTACGCCATGGGTGGAGGTTTAGAAGTGGCATTAGCTTGTGATATTCGAGTCGTTGAAGAGCAAGCGGTACTTGCTTTACCTGAAGCCAAAGTCGGACTTTTGCCCTGCGCTGGCGGTACCCAAAACCTCACAGCGTTAGTAGGGGAAGGCTGGGCAAAGCGTATCATTTTATGTGGAGAGCAAGTCAGCGCTGACAAAGCAAAAGAACTTGGCCTAGTTGAGGAGTTGGTTCCCAAAGGCGAAGCTTTAAGTAAAGCGATGGAGCTTGCTGAATCTGTTGCGAACCAGTCGCCATCTTCTGTCGCCGCATGTAAGGCGCTCATTCAAAATATGCGCTCTGCGCCACTTCAACACGGCTTAATGAAAGAGCGAGAGTTGTTTCTGAATCTTTTTGATACGGAAGATCAAGTTGAGGGTGTTTGCGCCTTTTTAGAAAAACGCCCACCGCAATGGAAAAACCGATAGGAGGCCACATGGCAGGGATGGTAACCATCAGTGAAATAGAGTGCTTAGATGGCGTGCACCGCATTGGTATCGCAACGTTAGACAACACCGCTTCATTGAATGCATTGACGTATGACATGTTAGTCCAACTTAACGATCAGCTTGTCAAGTGGCAAGACGATCCGCATGTGACTTGTGTGGTACTCACTGGCGCTGGAGAAAAAGCATTCTGTGCTGGTGGTGATGTTCGAGCTATGTATCACGTCATGCATAACGAGAGTAAAGAAAAAATCGTAGAGTTCTGTACGAACTATTTCTCGTTGGAGTATGAGTGTGACTATCTCATCCACACTTACAACAAACCCATTATCGGTTGGGGAGAAGGTATTGTCATGGGCGGTGGGATGGGGCTTTTTATGGGAACCAGCCATAAAGTTGTGACAACAACATCACGCCTTGCTATGCCAGAAATCAATATTGGACTGTATCCTGATGTGGGAGGTACGTGGTTTTTAAGCCAGATAGATCCGCAAGTGGGTTTATTCCTCGGGTTGACAGGTTCAATGGTAAATTCAAGTGACGCTGTCACTATTGGTTTGGCCGATTGGTCACTGTTGGAAGAGCAGTATCCCACCTTACTGGATGAGCTAAAGCGGCTCCAGTGGGGCAAAGAAGATGCGAAAGAGTTGGTAACTGCACTACTACAGTTAATGGAAGAACAAGTTATTGATAGCAAACCAACCACGCAAATTTGTCCATACTTAGATCAGATAGAGGAAGCGTGCAAAGGCTTTGATCTTAATGCGATAGCACAGCGAATCATGGCTATCGAAGGGAATAGCCAGTGGATAGAAAACGCGAAACAAACGTTCGCATCGGGTAGTGCGATCACCGCGCATATTTGCTTTAGACAAGTGAAAGAGTACCACAGCTTACCGCTTGCAGATTGTTTCCGTTTAGAGTTGAGTTTGTCGGTTCGCAGTGCCTTATTAGGTGAGTTTAAAGAGGGCGTCCGTTCTCGGCTTATTGACCGGGATGGCGAACCTAACTGGATGTTTAACAGTGTCAGTGAAGTCGATGAAGATGTCATCGATACCTTGTTTACCTCACTTTGGCCGGATGACGAACATCCGCTTGCTGATTTGGGTGAACAAACACTAGGTCAATAAGGAGAATGATCATGAGTACCATCGCATTTATCGGTTTAGGAAGAATGGGGCATCCGATGGCGCAAAACTTATTAGCGTCTGGATTTAACGTGCAAGTATTTGATGTCGATAGCGAAGCGGCAAAGCAACTTGCACCTTTTGGTGCGGTGGTGGCGAGCTCTATCGAGGAAGTCGTGGATGGTGCAAGCACGGTCATCACGATGCTACCAGCAGGATCTCACGTTCGTTCCGTGTATCTTGGCGACTTACACGGCGGCGTAGGTGTCCTCAATCTTGTCTCGCCAAGTACCTTGATGATTGATTGTTCAACCATTGATCCGGACTCTGCGCGATTAGTCGCCAATGAAGCGGCAAATAAACGTGTGTTGTTTGTCGACGCGCCCGTTTCGGGAGGCGTTGCTGGCGCGAAAGCGGCGACATTAACCTTTATTGTTGGTGGTTCGGATCAAGCGTTTTCTAAAGCCAATGCGATTTTGCAGTATATGGGAAAAAATGTTTTCCATGCTGGCAAAGCAGGCGATGGTCAAATGGCGAAAATCTGTAACAACCTTATGCTCGGCATTTTAATGTCTGGTACGTGCGAGGCATTAAACCTAGGTATCGATCATGGACTCGATCCAAAAGTGCTATCAAACATCATGCTGCAAAGCTCTGGCCGAAATTGGGCATTGGAGCTTTACAATCCTTGCCCAGGCGTGATGGACAGTGCGCCAGCCAGTCACGATTACCAACCGGGCTTTATGAGCAAACTCATGCTAAAAGATCTCGGCTTGGGGTTAGATGCGGCGTTACAAACACATTCTTCGGTTCCGATGGGGTCGTTAGCGCGCAACTTATATTCTTTCCACAACGCGAGCGGCCACGGCGAGCTCGATTTCTCAAGCTTATTTGAGTTATACAAGAGTAAGAAAGGCTAGACTGAGTTTTGTGACAAACCAGCCCGAGATGGTGACCTAAAACGCGCATCATTTCGGCCAACTTAGACTGGTTGAGATAGAGAACATTACGAGCTATGGAGTGCACCAATATGGACATAAAAAGTAGTGTTATTGCCATTACAGGAGCAGGGCAGGGGCTTGGGCAAATGATGGCCATTACCCTTGCTCAAGCTGGCGCTGATTTAGCGTTGTTGGATGTAAACGCCAGTGGCTTAATGGAAACACAAGAGCAGTGTCGAATGCTGAGTGCGAAAGCGTTGACATATCAAGTGGATGTCACCAACGAAATCGACGTTGAAACCACGTTTGAAGCGATTATCCAAGATTTTGGTCAACTCAATGGGTTAGTCAATAACGCTGGCGTGTTAAGAGATGGGTTACTTGTAAAAGCAAAAGATGGCGTGATCAGTAAGATGTCTTTGGATCAATTCAACTTGGTCATGAACGTTAACGTGACAGGAACGTTTTTGTGTGGGCGTGAAGCTGCCGTCAAGATGATTGAGAGTGGCTCCCAAGGCGTTATCATCAATATTTCTAGTGTTGCGAGAGCAGGGAATATCGGACAAACCAATTATTCTGCATCTAAAGCGGCGGTCGCGACCATGGCGACAACATGGGCCCGTGAGCTCGCAAGATACGGTATTCGTGCGGCGGCGGTTGCACCAGGTGTAGTACACACCGCGATGGCAGAGCAAATGAAACCCGAAGCCATAGAGCGATTAGAAAAGATGATCCCAGTTGGCAGGATGGGCGAAACAAGCGAAATCGCGCATGCAGTAAAATACATTATTGAGAGTGATTACTTTACTGGCAGGGTTTTAGAAGTGGATGGCGGTATTCGTATGTAAGTGACCACTGAAATAAGGCTCTGATGGACCTGAATAATAAGTTTCTTTCCATTTCAACATTTTCTATGTTGTGGAGTGCTCATTCTGCGCAGCCCAAATGTATTTACAACTTATGTTTGGATTTACCTTGAGAATGATTTCTCACAATCCAATAAAGAGATGCAAATACCACTCAAATATTAAGTGAAATCATTAATTTGATTCTGATCACACTTTTGGTTTTTTAGTTTCCGCTTCTCATTAAGGCTATCTGCGTAAATGAAGTTGATAGTCAGTCTCATCAATTTTTAGTTTCAACTGTTTGTTTTTAAATAATTAGTTGTTGAAGCACGAGAAATTCGTGTTGAGGTTAATATTCTATTTAAAGTGTGTAACTTCCATTAATGGAAGGTTAGTTTCCAGTTGTGGCTAATGAGCTTTAACTTTTTACTCCTCATAATGCGCCAAATGTAACATAGTGTTTCAAAGTGTAACAATAAACTCACACTAAGAGTGTGGTTTTGATCTCCACTCAATTCCGTTTTGTTTCGCTCTGAGCCCGACGTTACTCATGCTCAACACATAAACATTCTAATGACTATAACAACTGGTTCTTGGCTTGATACCAATCGTATCGTAGTAAATAACGGTTCATTCTAGCTGGTTAAATGCTTGATGACGAAGTTGAAAAATTGTAAGTAGAATAACTACTTATCGAAGTTTTTTCTTGTTCTCATACATTACCTCTGCGCTATTTGTGAGCTCTTATTTACTTTGATTGGCATCTGCTTTGAAACCAGACAACCATCGAGAAAGTTAATGGAAGCCTCAAGATATAAACGCATCTTGTCGAGGGGAAGTTTGGCGTCCGTCATACTTATGCTCTCAGGATGTAATTCAGCTTTACTTGACCCCAAAGGTGCCATTGGTGTGCAAGAAAAAGAGTTAATTATTACTGCTCTTTTGCTGATGTTGATCGTTGTAATCCCTGTGATTTTAATGACGATTTACTTCGCTTACCGATACCGCGCCTCTAACACTGAAGAAGAGTACGCACCCGAGTGGTCACACTCGACCAAAATCGAAGTGGTGGTATGGACAATTCCAATCATCATCATTGCGATTCTTGCGACGATCACATGGCGTTCGACTCATGAACTAGAGCCATCCAAACCTTTGGAAAGTGATGTTAAACCAATGACCATCGAAGTGGTGTCACTCGATTGGAAATGGTTGTTCATCTATCCAGAAGAAAACATTGCGACGGTGAACTATGTGGCGTTCCCGAAAGACGTGCCAGTGCAGTTCAAACTGACTTCGGACAACATCATGAACGCGTTTTTCATCCCTCGCTTAGGTACACAGATCTACGCGATGCCAGGCATGGTTACCAAGCTTAACCTGATAGCGAACCACGAAGGTGACTACAAGGGTTTTGCATCGAACTACAGCGGCGAAGGCTTTTCGCAAATGAAGTTCACAGCTTCAGCAATGTCTGATCGTGCTGCGTTCCTAAATTGGGTGCAGAAAGTGAAGGCGAGCCCTGATCGTATTGAAGATTGGGAGCAATACAGCTCACTGGCAGCGCCAAGTATCGCAGAGCCAGTCACTTTGTTCTCTAGCGTTCCTCCGTTCTTGTTCACCGACGTTGTGACTCAGCATCCTGGTTCAATGAACTGTTTGCCTGAAAACCAAGGATAATCGTAATGTTTGGAAGATTAACTCTTGATTCAGTTCCATTCCACGAACCTATTATCGTCATCACCTTAGCGGTTGTGGCGCTGGTTGGTTTAGCCGTAGTTTACGTGGTAACTAAAGCCGGAAAGTGGCAATATTTGTGGAATGAATGGTTTACTTCAGTAGACCATAAAAAACTTGGCTTCATGTACATCGCAGTAGCGATGGTGATGCTTGTTCGTGGTTTTGCTGACGCAGTCATGATGCGTAGTCAGCAACTCCTTTCTTCTGCGGGTGAAGCAGGTTACTTGCCACCGCATCACTACGATCAAATTTTTACTGCCCATGGCGTGATCATGATCTTTTTCGTAGCGATGCCATTGGTTATTGGTCTGATGAACATCATCGTGCCATTACAGATTGGTGCGCGTGACGTAGCTTTCCCGTATCTGAATAACTTGAGCTTCTGGCTGTTTGTTGTTGGTGTCATCCTAACAAACATGTCTCTCGGCTTAGGTGAATTTGGTCGTACAGGTTGGCTAGCGTATCCGCCGCTTTCAGGTATTGAGGCTAGCCCAGGAGTCGGGGTCGACTATTGGATTTGGGCGCTGCAGATATCAGGTGTTGGTACGACGTTAACAGGCGTGAACTTCTTCGCGACCATTTTGCGTATGCGTACACCGTCTATGCCAATGATGAAGATGCCAGTTTTCACTTGGGCGTCTCTGTGTGCAAACATTTTGATCATCATTTCATTCCCAATCCTAACGGTGACTATCGCTCTGCTATCGCTGGATAGATACCTAGGCATGCACTTCTTTACCAATGATCTTGGTGGCAACGTAATGATGTACGTCAACCTGATTTGGGCTTGGGGTCACCCAGAAGTGTACATCTTGATCTTGCCAATTTTTGGTGTGTTCTCAGAAGTCACCGCAACCTTTTCACGTAAAAAGTTGTTCGGTTACACATCGCTAGTTTGGGCTACCGTAGTGATCACGATTCTTGCGTTTGTCGTTTGGCTACACCACTTCTTTACGATGGGATCTGGCGCGAACGTAAATGCCTTCTTTGGTATTGCCACGATGATCATTTCTATCCCCACAGGGGTGAAGATCTTCAACTGGCTATTCACCATGTACAAAGGCCGCATCCGCTTTACGACGCCAATGATGTGGACGGTGGGTTTCCTGATCACCTTTACTGTTGGTGGTATGACGGGCGTACTAATGGCTGTTCCGGGCGCAGATTTCGTTCTGCATAACTCAGTATTCCTTATCGCTCACTTCCACAACGTTATCATCGGTGGTGTGGTGTTTGGATGTTTCGCTGCGATCACTTACTGGTTCCCGAAAGCGACCGGTTTCACCATGAATGAAACTTGGGGCAAACGTGCGTTCTATCTTTGGATTATTGGTTTCTTAATGGCGTTCCTGCCGCTTTACGCGCTGGGCTTTATGGGGATGACTCGTCGTTTAAGCCAAGATATCAACCCAGAATACTTCCCACTGTTGTCGATTGCCGCAGCAGGTACGGTTGTGATTGCGCTGGGCGTATTGTCTCAGTTCATCCAAATTTACGTGAGTATCCGTGACCGCGAGCAAAACCGTGATTTAACTGGTGACCCGTGGGGTGGTCGTACTCTTGAGTGGGCAACATCGTCTCCACCGCCGTTCTACAACTTTGCGCACCTACCAAAAGGTGATGTGCTAGATGCCTTCTGGTACCAGAAACAAAGTGGCGAGTTCGATCCAACTAAAGAAGTGGAATACGAACGTATTCATATGCCAAAAAACACGGCAACAGGCATCTACGTGTCGGCTTGGTCGCTCCTATTTGGCTTCGGCATGATTTGGTACATCTGGTGGCTAGCGGCGGCAAGTTTGGTCGGTATTATCGTGACGTGTATTCAGCATAGCTATAACGATGATGTGGATTACTACGTGGAAGTTGAAGAGATCAAAGCAATTGAGGCCGAACGTCGAGCTCAGCTTGAAGAAGCGAAGAAAAACTCAGTGAAAGACAGCGAAAGTAAAGATGATCTGGAGGTGACGTATGCAAACTAATATCGCAGCACATCACGACCATGATCACCACCATGACACGAATGGCAACAAGCTATTTGGCTTCTGGGTTTACCTGATGAGTGACTGTGTACTGTTTGCGACCTTGTTCGCGACGTACGCTGTGCTGTCGAGCAATTCAATTGCAGGCCCAACAGGTAAAGACATTTTCGAACTCCCATTCGTGTTTGTCGAAACCATGCTGCTGCTGTTTAGCAGTATCACATTTGGTTTTGGCATTATCGCGATGAAGCGCAACAACGTTGCTGGTCTCAAACGCTGGATGTTAGTCACGTTCGCGCTTGGTCTTGGCTTTATCTGTATGGAGGTCTATGAGTTCCATCACCTGATTGAAGAAGGCTATGGGCCACAAACAAGTGCATTCCTATCGGCATTCTTTACGTTGGTTGGTACGCACGGCCTGCACGTAACCTTTGGTCTGATTTGGTTAGCGGTAGCGTATCATCAACTGTCGACGAAAGGTCTGAACGACAATATGGCAATGCGCTTTAACTGCTTAAGCCTATTCTGGCACTTTCTAGATATCGTTTGGATTTGTGTCTTTACCATCGTTTACTTACTGGGGGTAATGTAATGGATCAACATGTAGAAACCAGTGCGTCAGATTACGTGAAAGGCTTTATTGCCTCACTGATTCTGACGGTAATTCCGTTCTACTTTGTTTGGACGAAATCATTACCAGATACAACGACCTATGCGATTCTATTTGGATGTGCATTAGTGCAGATATTTGTTCACTTTAAATACTTCTTGCACATGGAAACAAAAACATCCGACGGACGTTGGAACCTTGTATCACTGATGTTTACCGCCATTGTTGTACTTATCCTTATCGCTGGCTCGGTATGGATCATCTACAACATGAACGTCAACATGAAGTTGTAGGTCAAGGTATGCTGAAAAGTTATTTGTCTATCACTAAACCGGGCATTATTTTCGGCAACCTGATTTCTGTTGCGGCGGGGTTCTTCCTCGCCGCAAAAACAGAACCAGCCAGTCTAATGTTGTTCGTTACGACGTTAGTTGGTGTTGGGTTAGTCATCGCTTCAGGTTGTGTGGTGAATAATATTTTCGATCGTGATATCGACCAAAAGATGGCACGTACACGAAATCGTGAAACAGTGAAAGGCAACATCAATATCGATATTGCGTTTGTTTATGCACTTGCTTTATTGCTGGTAGGAACCGCACTGTTATTTATCCGAGTGAATCCACTATCCGCTGTCGTCGTGTTGCTTGGCTACGTGTATTACGTGTTCTTTTACACGATGTGGTACAAACGTAACTCGGTGTATGGAACCTTAGTGGGAAGTATCTCAGGCGCAGTTCCGCCATTGGTGGGTTACTTGGCGGTAACAAACTTCATTAGCTTGGAAGCGATTTTACTCTTTACCATGTTCTGTCTCTGGCAAATGCCGCACTCGTATGCCATTGCCATGTTCCGCATGCAAGACTACCGAGAAGCCGGGATTCCCGTATTGCCAGTTAAAGAAGGCATTCATAAAGCGCATCGACACATGAAAGCGTATGTCGTGGCTTTTGGGGCAGCATCATTGGGGTTATTTTTACTAGGTGAAGCCGGGTATGAATACTTAGCGGTTGCAGCGGTTGTTTGCTTTATGTGGACGAAAGTGACCTTTCGCAGCATTGATGAGAACAACTACATCGCTTGGTCAAAGTCGGTGTTTAAAGTCTCACTGCTAGTGGTGATGGGGATCAGTGGTGTGCTTGGTGTCGAGTTGATTCCTCTAGCTCTGTAACAACCAAACCTAAGCGTTTGCTAAGCGCCAATATCTTTTGCTGCTGAATGCATGAATGACCTTACCTAGAAGTAAGGTCATTTAACTTTCTATTGTCCTTTGTTTTCCCTGTTTTTCCTGTTCCTCCTCTAGCTTCACTATCACGTATTCATATCTAAAAGCAAAAACAACCAGTGTGTAAAACATAGTGGGTCGCGTGTTTCCGCTGACGCGTAATAATGCCAAGAGATAGCGACGATTAAGCCAAAAAGTATAAACAGCGCAATAACTCTATTTGCCATATGAGAATTCAATATCGATAGTTTGTAATGTAAACATTTGGGGTAGTGCTAGTTCCGATAGCAGCATACAAACTAACAATGTGAATGTTTGAGTTGAATCACCAGCTAGCGAAATACAAAAGCTTTACGACTGAAAGTGGGTGACGAAGCATCTTAACTCCAGTGAAATGAACACGATTAAGAATCATCCATTTACATAATCTAAAAACTCACTAAACCTTAACCCAGATTAAAGTTTTGTCGTCTCCGAGGCATTAAGGTGCGCCTGTAGTTTGCAGGTCTCAAGGATTCAGAGAAGGAACAGCCATACATCGTGTATCGCTGTTCCTTTTTCGTTCTTGTTTACTTGCGAAAAGATAAAACATAAAGACAACTTTAAGAGGACTGGTTTTGAGCATTTTGTTTTCCGAAGCCCGCATTGGCAACATGACCCTAAAGAACCGTTTTGTGCGAAGCGCAACGTGGGAGAACATGGCGACCGAAGATGGTCACATGACGGCAAAGCTTTACGATATTTACGAAACGCTTGCGAAAGGGGAAGTTGGGCTTATTGTCACGGGTTATGCCAATATCGTTGAAGAAGAGAAACCCAACGCAGGTATGATGGGGATCTACAACGACTCTTTTATTGAAGAATACAAAAAGCTAACAGAGCTAGTACATCAACTAGATTCTAAAATCGTGATGCAAATTGCTTACGGTGGCACCAAAACCACCCATAACGTCGGTGAGCGTGTCATCTTCGCTCCGAGTGACGTGCCTGAGCGTGGTACAAATACGCAAGGCAAAGCGATGACAAAGGACGAAATAGACTACATCGTAAAGGCATTCGCATTGGCGAGTAAACGTGCTCAAGACGCTGGTTTTGACGGCGTAGAGATTCATGCGGCGCACACTTATTTAATTAACCAGTTTTTAAGCCCGTACTATAATCGTCGAGAAGACGAATATGGCGGTGACTTAGAAAATCGCATGCGCTTTCTTTTAGAAATTTATTCTGAAACCAGAAAGCTGGTTGGAAGCGAATTTCCCATCCTCGTTAAACTGACGGCAACAGAGTTCTTTGACGGCGGTTTAACGTTCGATGAAACTCGCGTCGTCAGTAAGAAACTTGAAGAAGTAGGCGTTGATGCGATCATCGTATCTGGCAATATTCACGGCAAAGCAAACGAACTTATTGGTCAAACGTTCGATGGTTACACACTACAAGAAGAAGGTTACTTTCACGAATATGGTCACGTGATCAGTCAGGACGTTAGCATACCGGTGATTACTGTCGGCGGGCTGAGCGACATTGATGCGATTGAGAAAATTGCAGAAAACACAGGTATCCAATTTTTTGCTGTGTCACGCCCTTTATTGGCTGAGCCACAGTTGATCAAACGTTGGAAAGAAGGCAATCGCGCACCAGTAGATTGTGAACGTTGCTCAAAGTGTCGTACCAAGCGTGGTAACTTTTGCGTGGTGTATAAGAACCGAAATCGTCGCAAAAAATAGAACGAAGCGAATACACAAATACAAATTAGCCTCCACTCTGAATATGGAGGCTTTTAATTATCTGCATGTTAATCGAACCATTATTTATCTTCTTTTTGATAGTTTAAATAATGCACACAAAGATCGTGAAATGCTTTAGCTTGAGGCGAGATCGTGCGATCGGTTAACGTAAATATACCAATTTGCCTTTCAAGTGGTGGATCGATAAGCGGGATCCAAACCAAGCGTGTTTCATTGGTTGGGAAAGCAAGCTTCGGTAGGGTCGTGACACCAATCCCAAGTTCTAAGACAGAAAACAGCGAAGTAATATTTTCGACCGAATAGAGCGCTTGCTGACTCAGAGCTCTTGCTGGGGTTGGATCGAGAAGTGTACAAGTGCCGTTACGGATAAAGGGTTGTTCCAACAAAGTTTGCCACTCGATTCCTTCTGGATGACTTGCAATAGGGTTGTCCTTTAAACACACCACGCCTATTGGATCGGCTAACAGCGGCGTAAAGTCAATGCCGCCCTCATCGAGGTGAGAGGGGTTACCGAGCGCCAAGTCGACTTCACCGGAGAGTAAGCGAGCCTCGACGCCCGCCGCGTTATCATCGATCAAGCTTACTTCTACATTTGGATACTGCTCGCAAAAGGCACCCAATACGCTAGGGATGAGTTTCGCTGCAACAGAAGGAACGCTCGCAATTCGCACTCTCCCTTGCTGTCCGGCCGCGGCAGCTTTGAGATCGTTGTCCAGCGCACTGTAGATATTGAGAAACTGAACCACTTTGGGCAGACAAATTTCACCAAACGGGGTCAATTTGGTTTTGTTTCCGGGTTCAAACAGCGTTTGCCCTAGAATTTTTTCAAGCTCTTTTATCGATGTTGACAGTGCCGCCTGAGAACGATTTGCACGATGTGAAGCGGCTCGAAAGCCTCCTTCCTCGACTACCATCACAAAATGCATTAATTGTTGAAGCTTAATACTCATCCCTAATGCCTCTTAATCCCTTTATTTACGTTATTTTAAATAGAGTGATAAGTTTAATTTATCAAATGTCAAAAATTTACCGTTAGATTTATCGCCTGTCAATGTGCATCATTTAACCATATTGAAACAAAGCTGTTACAAAGGTTGAAAGGCACGTGAATACTCCTACTAAAAAACACCCAGTTAAAACCAGTCTATTTGCTTCTAAAGCGCCGCTTGAATGGGCGATAGTCAACAACGGAACTCTGTATACGGCTCAAATTCCTATTGATGACACAGGCGCGGTTGTGGAAGGCGGTATCGAAGCACAAACACGTCAAACCTTTAACAATCTCATTCACACCCTGGAGTGTGCCGGGGAGTCTTTGGACTCGGTGTTGCAGGTCCTGATTTATGTGACTGACAGAGAATACTTAAAGACCGTTAACCAAGTGTACGCGGAATATTTTGAAGCGCCGTACCCAAATCGCGCCGCCATGGTGGTTGCAGGGTTAGCACGAGAAGAGATGTTGGTGGAGTTTGTCGTCTACGCGTCGGCAAGCCAACCAGAATAAATCCAATAAGAACAATTAGAGATCAGTGAGTGGGTGGCTTGCCATCACAAATCGGAAGAACAAGGAAAGAACCATGACTTTTATTAACAATGTTCAAGCAGAAAAATCCCTCTATATAGCGGGTGAGTGGCAATCGGGCATGGACACCATCGCCAATATTAACCCTTCTGATATCAGCGAAAACATTGGCGATTTCTCACAAGCGAGTGTGTCGCAAGTAGAGCAAGCGATTCAAGCGGCTAAATCAGCGCAGCCAGAGTGGGAAAAAACACCAATCGAGCGCAAACAAGCAGTGCTGCAAGCGATTGGTGATGAGCTCATTGCACGATGTGACGAATTGGGAACCTTGCTTTCGCGTGAAGAAGGTAAGCCATTTGCTGAAGGTCGAGGTGAGATTTACCGTGCTGGCCAATTCTTCCAATACTTTGCTGCTGAGGTTCTGCGTCAAATTGGCGATAACGCTGCTTCCGTCCGTCCAGGTGTCTCCGTTGAAGTTACTCGTGAAGCCGTCGGCGTTATCGCCATTATCTCTCCTTGGAACTTCCCAACAGCAACAGCGGCTTGGAAAATCGCGCCAGCACTTGCGTTTGGCAACAGCGTCGTCTGGAAGCCTGCCAACCTAACCCCAGCAAGTGCCGTTGCGCTGACAGAGATTATCCATCGCCAAGGTTTACCTGCTGGCACGTTTAACCTCGTTTTGGGTAGCGGTTCGCAAGTAGGTAATACCCTTATTAATTCGAAGGATGTGAACGGCGTGAGCTTCACTGGTTCTGTGGACACAGGCCGTAAAGTTGCAGCGGCAACGGCACCAAATTTTGTGCGTTGTCAGCTAGAGATGGGTAGCAAAAATGCGCTCGTAGTGGCAGATGATGCAGACATTCAGATTGCTGTCGAAGCGACAATCGCAGGCTCATTCTCGGGTGCAGGTCAAAAGTGCACCGCGTCTTCTCGTCTTGTGGTTATGGACGGAATTCACGACGCGTATGTTGAAGCGCTAATCAAACGCATGAGCGAACTTAAAGTGGGTCACGCACTGGAAGAGGGCGTGTTCATGGGCCCTGTGGTTGATGGTAACCAGCTGAATGCGAACTTTGAGTGGATCGAAAACGCACGCCAAGCAGGCGCTGAGTTGGCTTTCGGTGGTGAGCGTCTGAGCCTAGAGCATGACGGTTACTACATGTCACCAACTCTGTTTTTAAATACACAGAATGGCTGGGAAGTGAACCAAGAAGAAGTCTTTGCGCCAATGGCGAGCGTGATTCGCGTTTCTGATCTGGATGAGGCAATTGCAGTCGCGAACGATACGCGCTTTGGCCTGACAGGCGGCATTATCACGCAAAGCTTGCGTAATAGCGCGATCTTCAAACAGCAAGTCCAAACGGGCTGCGTCATGGTTAACTTGCCAACTGCGGGTACAGATTATCACGTTCCATTTGGTGGTCGTAAAGAATCTAGCTTTGGTCCTCGTGAGCAAGGTCAGTACGCCAAAGAGTTCTACACCGT
Organism: Vibrio sp. Vb1980; assembly: GCF_033338615.1. Classification (NCBI taxonomy): domain Bacteria; kingdom Pseudomonadati; phylum Pseudomonadota; class Gammaproteobacteria; order Vibrionales; family Vibrionaceae; genus Vibrio; species Vibrio sp. Vb1980. Next base: position 101,108 of record NZ_JAWOSZ010000011.1, on the reverse strand, counting down.
AGTGAAAACCGCTTATCAGCGTCCTTACTAAGATCGGCAGGGTAACTGATGGTGTCAGTTGCCCGCACGAAAAGGCTAAGAAATTGTTTAAGGAGTGGTTATGTACCAACAACGGATTGTGATTGACGGATTGCAGTACTGCAATTGGGATCGAGAGTATTTCCAAACGCTTAAGGCGAGTGGCATTACCGCCGTTCATGCCACCATCGTCTACCACGAAACTGCGCGCGAAACCTTAACGCGTTTTGCTGAATGGAACTTGCGCTTCGAGCAAAATGCGGACCTCATCATGCCTATTTATTCAATGGCAGATGTAGAAAAAGCCAAAGCAGAAGGCAAAGTCGGCATCTTTTTCGGCGCGCAAAATTGCTCACCAATCGATGATGAAATTGGTCTGATTGAAGTGATGCGCCGCCAAGGTCTGCTGATCATGCAACTGACCTACAACAACCAAAGCTTACTGGCGACAGGTTGTTACGAACAAAACGATTCCGGCGTAACTCGCTTTGGTAAGCAAGCGATTGAAGAGATGAACCGAGTCGGGATGATCATTGATATGTCCCACAGCGCGGAGCGTTCGACGTTGGAAGCTATCGAGCTCTCTTCGCGTCCAATTTGTATCAGCCATGCTAACCCGACGTTTGCGCATGACGCACTGCGCAACAAGTCCAACACCGTGATCAAAGCACTGACGGAGCGCGGTGGTTTGATTGGATTCAGTTTATATCCATTCCATTTGCCAAATGGCAGCCAGTGCACGCTGGATGATTTCTGCCAGATGGTTGCGAAAACCGCAGACATGTTTGGCGTTGACCATTTAGGTATCGGTAGCGATTTGTGCCTAAATCAGCCGCAACAAGTGTTGGAGTGGATGCGCAACGGGCGTTGGTCAAAAGCGATGGATTACGGCGAAGGTTCAGCAAGTAACTCAGGATGGCCAGATGCGCTGCCATGGTTCTGCGGCAGCGCAGGGATGGAGAACATCTACAACGGATTAATGGGTCATGGATTCAGTGAATCTGAGGCAGGAAAAATATTGGGTGAAAACTGGTTCAACTTCCTTAAAGAAGGATTAGAGCCTATTTCATAGCATTCCCCAAAGTAGGAACCGCCTGCCCATATAATAACAATACGGCAGGCGTAAAACTCACATTTGTAGTCAGTCTTCGGCTGCTGCAAAGAACCTCTGGAGCCAGAGTATGTCTGATTTAACCAATAGCATGAAAGCTTCCACGATGAGCGTGTCATCGGGCAAGTCAAAAGCAACACACAACACATCAACAACAGAAAACACGACGGACAAATTAGGACTGAATAACCCGGCCTTTTGGTATAGCGGTGGTTTCATCGCGTTGTTCGTTGCTATTGCACTTTATGACGGCGAGCTGTTATCTACGATCGTTAACGCTGGCTTTGGCTGGGCAGTTCAGGTATTTGGTCCATACTGGCAGTTACTGCTGCTTCTCACTTTTCTTATTGGTCTTGGCTTGGCTGCAGGGCGAACAGGCAAGGTGATGTTGGGCGGGATTGCAAAACCAGAAATGGACTCTTTCCGCTGGATGGCGATTATTTTCTGTACCTTATTGGCTGGTGGTGGTGTTTTCTGGGCCGCGGCTGAGCCTATCGCACACTATGTTAGCCCACCCCCTTTGTACGGCGCGCAAGATAACCCGCAGCAAGGTGCGGTGAATGCGTTGTCGCAATCCTTTATGCACTGGGGCTTTCTAGCTTGGGCGATTGTAGGTAGCTTAACTTCCATCGTGGTGATGCACCTACATTACGACAAAGGTTTACCACTAAAACCCCGTATTTTGCTTTACCCAGTCTTGGGCGAACGAGCACTTAAAGGCCAACTCGGTGCATTGATTGACGCATGCTGCATTATCGCGGTAGCCGCGGGCACCATTGGTCCAATTGGGTTTCTGGGCTTGCAGGTTAGCTACGCGTTAAATGCGTTGTTTGATATCCCTGATGGCTTTACCACTCAGCTTATCATCATCTTGTTTGCGATTGCGCTTTACACCTTGTCAGCACTCAGTGGATTAAGCCGAGGCATGCAACTGCTTAGTCGTTACAACGTGATTCTGGCAATGGCATTGATGGTTTACATCCTGTTTTTTGGCCCTACGAATTTTATCTTTAACGGATATATTCAAGGTGTAGGGAGCATGCTGGATAACTTTATCCCAATGGCGACCTACCGTGGTGATGAAGGTTGGCTAAGCTGGTGGACAGTATTTTTCTGGGGCTGGTTCCTTGGTTATGGTCCGATGATGGCAATTTTTATTGCGCGTATTTCCCGCGGTCGAACTATCCGACAAGTCATTTCCACCATCAGTATTGTGGCTCCGTTAACCACCTGTTTTTGGTTCACGATTGTGGGCGGCTCAGGTCTTGCGTTTGAAATTGCTGAACCGGGTAGCGTGAGTGCGGCGTTCGAAGGCTTTAACCTGCCAGGTGCTTTGCTTGCGGTGACTCAGCAACTACCAATGCCAATGCTGATTTCAATTCTATTTCTGATTTTAACCACGATCTTCATCGTCACGACGGGCGACTCAATGACCTACACAATCAGTGTCGTGATCAGTGGTGAAACGGAGCCGAATGCGATCATCCGTACCTTTTGGGGCGTAATGATGGGTGTGACGGCACTAATCCTGATTTCTCTTGGCTCTGGTGGCATCTCTGCACTGCAATCTTTCATTGTGATTACCGCGGTTCCGGTTTCGTTGATTCTGTTACCGTCACTTTGGAATGCGCCGCAAATCGCAATCAAAATGGCGAAAGAGCAAGGGCTATAACAATTATCTAATTCAAACAACGTGGAGCTTGTGCGGGTGTTTTCCTCCTGCATCCGCACAAACCCTAGTATTCTTACAATAACAAATAGGTGGTGAGCAAAATGGATGCACATCGTTCTACTTATACGGAAGCAACTATGCGCGATGCAGCGATTGTCATGGCAGCCGAAAGGCTTGGCGCAATGCACCAAAACCGAATCAGCTTTGTACGCAGTCTGATTCGTAATATGGCAAGCCAAAACTGGCAAGTAACCAAGCATGAGTGGCAGCTTTGTCCTCGTGGTTATGGTCATGTGATTTACAAATTGACCACGCCAGAGCACGTTTATCATTTGGTGGTATTCTGTGATGAAATTGCCGACGACGAGCGTAATGATCGCGTAATTGCTGAAAAGTGGGACGTCACATTTGCACTGGTTCAAGGCGATGTTGATGTTACTTTGTTGGAAAGATTGCGAGAAAATGTACCGCTGCAAGAAGCGGGACGTAATCCAAACAACGTACTTGTTCTTGCTCGCGCAAACAAAAGTGTGCGCGTGTTTGAGCACATTGTTAGCGCGCTTTCTCAAGGCGAGCAGCCTGAGCCGAAAGAGTTAGCTGAAGTGGGTTATATCCTGCGTACCACAGCTGTTTATGGTAACGGAAAGTTTGGTATCGCCGATTTCAAACTGTTAGAGAACAACTCAGATTTCAGCCAGTCTTTTAGTGCGCAAATGTGTGCCGTATATATGTTGCGTGAATTCAGCCTAGATTGGGTGCACTATCTGGCACTTCAACAAGGTGGCGACAACGCGGTGGCTTTGCATCGTGGCTTGCAGCGCTACCTTGGTGTCGGCAATGCGACTGGCTTAGGCATGGCTCCATACTTGATTAATCACCCGTGCATCGTTGACCAATGGATGACCTCTCGCGAACGTGCGGTAGCGCGAGTCTTTGCGATGCCATGTGAAGCTTCATTCCATGCTCCTTTGCAAGGATTACTACAAAAAGCACAGCGTCATTTAGAGCAAGTCATCACCATCAATGAACATCAAGACAGGCTCAATCATCAAGCGATATCAGACATCAAACAACTGCTATCAGAGCTAACAACGTTAATGGCATCACATCCGAATTGGGCGAGTTTGGTCGAGCATAAGAAAACAATGAGTGTTGAAGCCCAAGAAATCCTCACCTCTTGCTTGATCGAACTCTACCCATCTTTAGTGGATGAATTTGCTAGCCAAATGAATACGGATGAAACGTTATCTATTCCGGGCGGGAAAAAGATCCAAGATTTACTGGAAGTGTTGCAAAGCAAGTACCGCTGGGCGATTGATGCGGATTACTCACTAGCCGAGAACAACTACTGGTTCTGGTATCGCTCACAAGATAAAGAAGAGCCAAGGCTTGGTGTTCGCGGGGAAGAGGCTGGAGAAGAAAAAGAATTGCCGCTTGATATCGGCAGACAAGTGAATCGCTTGTACAAGGCCTTGCTTGACTGTGATGTAGAAATGTCCGTAGCAGAGTTTCTATTGCAAAAACCGGCTTATCGTTCGATCGCACGTCGCGTATGGACGCTAGGCAACCGTGCGATGGGGGATATTCAAATGAATGTGCTGCGTAAAGATGCGTTACCAATGCACTTACTGCGCTGTAAATTGGCGATCTTTGGCGCGACTAAGTTTGATCCGCGCTCGGATCGTTGGGTTCGAGTAACTTTCTTCCAAGGTGCGCCGTTGTTAGATGAAATTCACGACCCTAAACTGGCAGACACATGGATTTTCCCTAGCATGCCGCCACGTGACGAAATTGCGCAAAGTGATAATCAAAAAATCAGTGGAGGATTTGCATTATGATCGTCTCTCACAACGAATTGGTGGCCGCGGTTAATAAGGCATTTCTTGGCATGCGCCGTCACTGTGGTGAGGCGGATGTCATTGCGAACATGGTGGCGGACTTGCAAATGGTTGGCTTACATGGAGTTCGTCATTTTAATAACGCCAGTCTGTTTCTTGGGTTAGATTCAGACTGCGCCGTATCGGTGACCAACAGTACGCCGTCAAACATAGAGGTAGAACTGCACAACGGGAGTGTAGCGTGTCATTTACCCGCTGTGTTGGATTTCGCACTTGAGAAAATGATTAACCGTAAGTCGATTACTATCACGTTGACGCAGTGCCATAACCGTTGGCTAGGTTTTAGTGAGTTGTTGAAGCTCTCTGCAAAAGGCATTGCGTGCCGTGCACAATGGGTCAATGGCTCTAGTCCCAAGCGAACGCTTTATGTGTTAAACCGTGGACGAATCGCGCCAGAAGTCTTTTTCTCGGATCAGTTTGATGGGCATGATACGGATTTGCATAGTATGGTTATCGAGCTCTCCGTGAACGATTTCGATATCGAGAAAAGTGCACAAGGGTATACCACCCACATTGAAGGTGATGAGTTAAGCCGCACGCAACAAGCTTCTTGGCAAAATGGTATCTTTGTCGAAGACCAAGAATGGGAAACACTGAAACAAACCGCAACCGCGTTGCTGGTGGAGAACAGTGAGCGTTCTATGCTCGGTGCTGGCGGTGTGGTTTAAGCGATGAAAGGCGATGATTCCGAAGTGATGAAGGCTGCTCTTTAGCGGCCTTTTTTGTGCGCGAAGTTTGGTCACTTCTGAAGTTCAAAGACTATGATTACCGTTATCCGCAAGATGGAGCAACACAGGTAAGAAAAATGGATCTGCAAGAGAATAAAAGAAATGCCATTGCGTTTTACGAAACCGCCTATCGAGGTAATCCAAGAAAAGCGGTTGAAGACTATGTTGGCGATGAGTACATCCAGCACAATCCATTAGTTGGAAATGGCCCCGAGGCTTTTATCGAGTATTTTGAGCGGATGCAAAATGAGTATCCCGATAAAGATATTACGTTTGTGCGAGCCATTGCTGAAGGGAATTTGGTGGCACTACACACTCACCAAACATGGCCTAATGATATTGAATACGTGACGATGGATTTCTTTCGTTTTGATCACAATGGGAAGATCGTTGAACATTGGGACGCTCTGCAAGAGATACCCAAAGAAACATTGAATGGTCACACCATGTATTAACGAGTCGTTGACGAGTCTCCCATGCCGTTTATTCAAACGGCATGGGAGGTTAAATGATTTGTGGCACTTTAAGTATTAATCATCAAAGCGCTTTTTCGATTCTCACCGCGACGTCTTCAGATACCCAGCCTTTCCACAAGTCAGGGTAGGTATTAAAGAAGTAAAACATCGCTTCTTCACCGTCCGCGTAGTTATCTTCCATCCAGGCCAGCATTTCACTCATTTGCTCGTTGGTAAATCCGCGTTTCTGCAAGTACGCGAATGCTTGGGGTTCTTTGCTCGCAAACGCCTCAGTTGTTACTGTGCGAACTGGAGAAGGTGGGTACATTGTTACTTTTGGTGAAGCGCAATCAGGCTGAGTGGTACAGTTGCGATACTCTTCCAAATCTGTTCCGCTACCAAAATCCACTTTGACCATATCATACTTGCCCAATACGGGTGTTGGTGACCAGTAGTAACCAAACCAAGGCATTTTGCGATCATAGGCTTTGGCGATGGTACCAGCTAGTGCAGCGCCAGAGCCTGGGTCAACCATCTCAAAGCCGTGCTCACTTAACCCTAATGCATTAAACAAGTGACCGGAGGTGATTTGGCATGTCCAACCAGCAGGGCAGCTATAGAACGCGAACTTGTCATCATCTTCTGGGTGTTCAAATAGTTTGGCGTGCTTGATGACGCCTTCTATCGTCGCGAGCTCTGGATACTGTTTTACCAGATAGGCGGGAACCCAAAACCCTTCTTCACCGCCATTGACAAGCGATTCACCAGCGATACGCAAGCGTTTATCCGCAATCCCTTTATCAAGTGCTTCTTTAATGCCGTTTGTCCATAACTCTGGCGCAACGTCAGGTTGCCCCTTTTCAATCATAGAGGTGCCTGTAGGAACGCTATCACCAGGGATCAATTCCGCATCACACTGGTAGCCTTCATTTAAGACAAATTGGTCGATGTGCGCCATTAAGCTGGCCGAATTCCAATTCATGTCTGCGATGGTTATTTTTCCGCATTCGTCCGCATTTGCATGAGTAGATAATGCTGATACCAGCAGAACAGAGAGCATTGAAGGTGTCGTCTTCATGTGACTGAATTTCCTTGTCGTTGTCATTTACTTCAGTATATACATCGGTTTATAAAGATTCAGTGAACAAGTTTTTTTCAGTGACGTTAAGCATAAAAACGGCGATTTATGAAGCGTTTAGTCAGAGTGGTTGAAAGGGAGTTAATACAGCAAGAACACCCCTTCGTAGCCGCCGATCTCAATGTGAGAAACATAGTCGCCGATGTTACCGTCTTGATCTACAGGTCGCATAGGTTCTGGAAGTGCGATAGTTATCTTCGGTGAGGAGAAATAATCGATATTCTTGCCAAAGAAATCAGTTCGATACAGAACTCGGCCTTTGGTGAATTCGCGGGCTAACACCATCTCTGTAGGGCCATGCATCACTACCGTATCGTCTGAGTGATACGCAAAGTACGTATGGGTTGGTAACAAATCGATAGCGCCATTAGGCAAGTCAGGATGAGCCACTTTGCTCATAGAAGCATCTCCAATCACCGTGTAATCGGCGGAATAGGGCGTGCTGGTGGACATCATTAGCGGAGTCGCCTGATACCCATCTGGGATTTGATTGGTTGGCATACCTAAATCGATGGCAAGCAAGGCGCTAGGTTGATAAGCAATATTCTTTGGTACGCCTGCCTTCCAGAAGTTGTCACTTGTTGTGTTATTACTTCCATATAAGTAGCCATTGTTCCACTGATTAAAGTAAATGCGCTCAGGGTGATAGTTTAAGTAGAACACCGCTAGTGCAGAGTATTGGTCCTGTTTCCAATTGTTTTCTGTGTTACCAAAGTATTGAACGCGACCATAACGCGTGGTCGCTTGATAAATCACTTTCTGGCCAGCTTTGGCGAGTGCAGAGTTATCCCAAAATTTAGCCAAGCCAGCATAGCCACTAAAGCCGGTAGCAGGGAAAAGGTAGTGCTCGCGCAAGTACAAGTAGCCAGCGTTAACCAAGTGGTTTTGCCCATTACGACCGAATAAGTTTGCCGTACCTATGTTGAGGCCAATTAACGCATCTTCATCCAGCGTTGCCAGTTTATTCAAGAACGCCGTGAATTGCGCTTTGTAAGCATCGTCAGCAGCTTGGCTACCCGCCACCAAACCAAGTTCATCCACTGTGCCTCCGGAATATATGTAGAACTGATTTGCACCGAGTAACTTATTCGTATCGTCGTTGTACGCACCATTTAAACCTTGTTTCGCCCATTCAGCTTGGTAAGAGTGGCGCATTGTATTGGCAAAAAAGGGATTGCCGAGATTGGTCAATGCCCAAGAAGAGGTTTGATTCCACATACGACCAAATGGAATAACGCGTGACTCCCAACGAAATCGTGCGGTTGCATTCTTATTCGAACGGTTTTTGTATTCATGCCAAGAAAGATAATTGTCTTGGTTTCGATCTGCAGATTTGTCGAAGCCACGAATTTTACGCCAGCGTTGAATGGTTTGACCTTCAGGTGTCTCCGTTGGTGCTCCTGAGATATTGACGGCAGGGAAGCTATCTTTGAGTTGAATGTTTTCGAGACGTGGGCGGTTTTCTATGTTGTCGTCATGCCAAGTAATTTTCGCAACGTAAAGGCGGCCGCCGTCGCGTAAAAAGGTGGAGCCAAAGTACTGACCGCCACCATAAGTTTTTCCGCTACCATCATGCGTTGTAGCGCGAACCCAATCCGAAGGGACAGACCAGTTGACCGTTTGGTTTTTAGTCATGTTCTCAGTTTTGTCTTTTTTAATCGTGAAGCGTTTCCATTCAGTTACCTGACCAAACGAGTCGATAGCAGAAGGGTATTCAATCGTGAAGCTGCCGCCTTGAGCAAACTGAGAGAACGTAAAGGCTAAGCGGTCGAACTTCTCTGAGTGATAGACATAGAGGGCTCCACCATTATTCGCCTGACCAAATACATCAGCATCCCATGGCGGTGGTTGATATAGCCAAAAACCGGCGTGGTTAGCGTTGGCGGTATAGCCAACGATCATCGGTTTTCGATTGAGTAGAGTATTCTCACCATGGCTTGAGTCGACTTCAGCTAGGATAGTGTCTTCAGAAAAGTGGAGAAAGAAATCTTCGTAGTCAATTCCATTCAGTTCTGCGTGATTACGTATATCGTTTTCCAGCCAACCTGAGTTAAGTTCCAGCTTTTGGTTGTACATGTAACCAAGTGCTTGTACACGCTCATTATGACTTTTACTTTCGTAAGCGCCGAATACGATATCAGCATAATCCAGTTCCCATTCACGTGTAGCCGCAGCAGAGATAGGCTTATCTTGAAGATCAATACCCTGTTCATGCAATCCAGGTAACACGATTGCTGTTCTACTCCAAACGCTGGGTATGGAAAGTAAGCTCAGAGAAGCAAGTGCCATGAGAGAAAAACAATGCGACTTCAACATGGGGTTATCTCACTCATACTTAGATGACTCGAATTAAGGGCCAGAATACAAAGAGAAATTATAGTCTATTCACAAAGTCCTAATCAGGAACCCGCCGATAGAAGGCTTTACCGGAAATCGAGGGGGGAAGCCCGGCAAAAATGAGAAGGTCTGCGTCGGGTGTAGTACGTTCAAAGACTCAAAATTCCGTCTACACAAGCACAAAAGTAACCAGAATTTTAACCTTGTTTCGATTGCCATCATATTGTTGGATTTTCATCAACAATTTCAGTTAAAACCAACTGATTAAACCAGTCATATTCTCTGTTGTATTGATTGCTTATCATACAAAAATTTAACAAAATTAATTTTTATACATTTTTATTGCATAAAAAATCCTTTTGAGTAATATAAATGCCAAGTGACAATTAATGCGGTATGTCAGCATGACTATTCAGGTAAGCGGAATCAATAAATCCTACGGTGAGACACAAGTGCTTCACGATGTCAGCTTTAAGTGTGAAAGCGGCGAAACACTGGTGTTACTCGGTCCGAGTGGTGCAGGGAAGAGCTCTCTACTGCGTGTTCTTAACCTTCTTGAAGGGGCGGATAACGGCCAGTTAAACATCGCTAATGACGCATTCGACTTTTCAACTGAAATCAAAGAGAAGCAAGGTTTAGCGCTTCGTCGTAAAGTGGGCATGGTGTTCCAACAGTACAACCTATGGCCACACATGACAGTGATGGAGAACCTGATTGAGGCTCCGGTAAAAGTCGCTGGCATGGATAAAGAAGAAGCGAAGAAGCAGGCAATGCAAATTCTTGCGACGCTGCATTTGGCAGACAAAGCGGATGCATGGCCGATGCAACTTTCTGGTGGTCAGCAACAACGTGTGGCGATTGCTCGTGCATTGATGATGAAACCGGAAGTCTTGCTTTTTGATGAACCGACCGCTGCGCTTGATCCGGAAATTACTAACCAAGTCGTTAAGATTATTAAAAATTTAAGCGAAACCGGAATTACACAAGTAGTTGTGACGCACGAAGTGGATTTCGCCAAGAAAATCGCTAGTCACGTACTGTATTTAGAAAAAGGACACATCGTTGAGCACGGCACAAATGATTCGTTTTCTAACCCGCAAACCGCCCAGTTTGCTGACTACTTAAATCACTAAATCACTAAATTACGTTTTTAAAGTTCAGTCTATTTAACAGATAAGCTCGGCTGTCATTGCGAGTGTCAGCCCACTAAGTACACACGGAGTATTGCAATGAAAAAGATTCTACTAGCTTCACTAATCGGACTTGTCTCAGCGAACGCAGCAGCACAAGAAGAGATCAAATTCGCGATGGAAGCGACGTACGCCCCATTCGAATACATGGATGAAAACAACCAAATCCAAGGTTTTGATGTGGATCTGGCGAACGCACTATGTAAAGAAATGGAAGCAAAATGCACCTTCCACAACCAATCTTTTGACAGCCTGATCCCTGCATTAAAATTCAAGCGCTACGATGCGGCAATCTCTGCAATGGACATTACTGAGGCGCGTTTGGAGCAAGTGAATTTCACGAATGCATACTATGACAACTCAGCAGCGTTTGTTTCTATCAAAGAAAAAGTGGCTGATCAAAAAGCACTAGAAGGTAAGCGTGTTGGTGTTCAAAACGGTTCAACACACCAAAGCTACCTGATTGAGCAAATGCCGGGCGTAACCGCGGTTCCTTACTCAAGCTACCAAGACGCGCTCATCGATATGAAAAATGGCCGTATTGATTCTGTATTCGGTGACACAGCAGTCGTAGCAGAATGGTTCAAGAAAGAAGACAACCTAGCTTACGTGGGTGAGCACGTCACTAACCCTAAATACTTCGGTAACGGTTTCGGTATCGCAGTAAATAAAGGTAACGACGAGCTAGTGAACAAGCTGAACACAGCACTGAAAACAGTGAAAGCAAACGGCGAATACGACGTAATCTACAACAAATACTTCGGTAAGTAATATGGCACTAACGGGTTACTCTTTATCGCTTGTTCAAGCTAGTTGGATGACTGTCCAGCTAGCCTTCACAAGCCTCTTAGTCGGTTTGATTCTGGCAGTGGTATTCGCCAGTGGTGAAATGTCTCGCCGCGTTTTCGTTAAATGGCCAATGACGGCGTTTGTGACGATTGTACGTGGCTTGCCAGAAATCCTTGTCGTGTTGTTCATCTATTTTGGTTCGACGCAGGTTCTGTTTTTAATCACCGGCGACTTTATTGAAGTTAGCCCGTTCTTGTCTGGCGTGGTGGCGTTGTCATTGATCTTCGCTTCCTACGCTTCTCAAACTCTACGTGGCGCATTAAAAGCCGTTGGAAGAGGGCAGAGAGAAGCAGCAAGTGCACTCGGCATCAGTCAAGCACACGCTTTCGTTCGCATTGTTTTACCACAAGCAGTAAGACACGCACTACCAGGTTTAACTAACCAATGGTTGGTTCTGCTGAAAGACACCGCGCTTGTATCACTGATTGGCGTAACGGATTTGTTGAAACAAGCGCAGCTAACATCTGCAGCGACGCATGAAGCGTTTACATGGTACGCAACCGCTGCGGCGATTTACTTAGGCATTACTTTGATTACGCAACGTGCCGTAAAACTGATTGATAAGAAATTCTCAATTCAAGGTATGAGCATGGGACAGGAGGCGACCGCATGAACGAACAACACGTTTGGCAAATGCTGGATGGCTTAGGCACTAGCCTCCAATTGACCGCCGCTTCCTTGGTTGTGGGCTGTCTCTTAGCTCTGATGATGACGCTGACTCTGATCCTGCGTACTCCGGGTTTGCATTGGGTAAGCCGTGGCATCATTACCTTGTTCACTGGTACGCCTTTGTTGGTACAGATCTTTTTGGTGTACTATGGTCCGGGTCAGTTTGACGCAGTAAGAGAAAGTGTATTCTGGACATGGTTAAGCCAACCTTGGTTCTGTGCGATGTTGGCGCTAGCGTTGAATACCGCTGCATACAGCACTCAGTTGTTCAAAGGAGCGTTTAACGCGATTCCTTCCGGTCAATGGCAAGCGTGTCGTGCATTAGGCATGAACAAAACCGCAACACTGAAAGTGCTTCTGCCATACGCTATTCGCCGTGCTGTTCCGGCTTACTCGAACGAAGTGATTTTGGTCTTCAAAGGCACGTCACTAGCAAGCACGATTACGATCATGGATCTGATGGGTTATGCGCAGCGCATTAACGCACAAACCTACGATACGTTGACGGTATTTGGTATTGCAGGCGCATTTTATTTAACGGTAAATGGTGTGCTAACTCTCATTTTCCGTCAGGTAGAGAAGAAAGCATTGGCGTTCGAAGCCGCATAAACCTTCAATCAACACTCATCATTTAGTTCCACAGTGCCTCTGCGAATGGCTCTCTTGCAGGGGCATTTTTTATATTCGTCATGGCAAATTCCTCAAGTTCCCCCAAACTTAATTCAACGCAATTGTATTGGTGGCACCATGGAAAGAAGACACTTTTTAGCGCTGTGGACATTGTTGTTCGCACCCTCTTTAAAAGCGACGACACCAATGCGGCCGACGCCAGCACAAGCAGAAGGGCCATTTTATCCAGTAGTGGATATTCCTCTTCGTCAAAACTTGATTCTGCAATCAGAGGGCTTGGTCGGTGAAGCTATCGTGTTGCAAGGTAAAGTCGTAGATACATCGGGAAACCCAGTTTCAGGCATCAAAGTAGAAATCTGGCAATGCGATGGGCAGGGGATTTACGATCACCCTAAGCAGCCAAATAATGATAAGTTTGATACTCACTTTGCAGGTTTTGGCGCGGTAGAAACTCAATCGGATGGTCGCTACTTATTCCAGACTTTGTACCCCGTGCCTTATGCCTCTCGTCCACCGCACATTCACGTTAAGTTGTGGCGGGATAACCAAGAGCTTCTGACCACTCAGTTGTACTTAAAAGGCAATACTGGTGATGAATGGTGGGGTGGCAAAGCCCGTGATTATCTACAGTTTGAAACCATACGAACCGACGGGCGATTAACTGGCCAATTTAACTTTGTGATTGGATAGCTAATCCGGTTAAGCCATTAACTCAACCAATTGCGCCAAGCATTCTTTATCCAGTGTCGGATGAGGCTCGACGCCCGTGACCAAAACGATATCCACGGAAGGTAGCGATGGCATATCGTCTAAGATCTTAAGATCCTCGCTAACGCTAATACTGCCCATCGCACCGATAGCCATGCCTGAACGTACAATTGCTCGTTGTGCAGAAGCCGTATTGCAACATGCCAGTAGTTGATAAGGAGTGCCACGTTTGGTTAATCCGTCTACTGCTGCCGCATGGTATTTACAGTCGGTTTGGAATAGGGCGAGAGGGAGAGGTTGGGCGTTCTCAATGTCAAAATCAGGGTGAGCAATCCACACGCCTTTGTCGCTTGCTAGCCAGTAACCTTCCTCACTGTCCGGTGCTCTTGTCACAATAGCGGCGTCTAGCTTTCCTTCATCAAGTTTTTCTCTCAAGGTGATGCTTGGCTCACTGAAGACTTGAATTGAACATGTGGGCTCAGATTGCTGTAATACGCGGATGACTTTAGGCAGGATATTGTCGTTGTAATCCTCGGGGCAACCTAAGCGAAGAGGGCGCTTGTTTTCATAGCGCTTCACTTGTTTCAGTGCTTGATTGTGCAAGTTAACCAATAGTTCGGCGTGAGAGCGCAGTGCCAGTCCCGCTTCACTCAATACTAGGTTGCGACCTTCTTTTTCAAACAAACTGACGCTGAGTTCGTCTTCTAGCTTACGCATTTGAGCACTGAACGCGGATTGGGTGCGATTGATCTGCTTGGCTGCACGAGTGAAACTGCCCGTTTCGACAAAAGCAAGAAAGCTGCGCAACGCATCGATATCCATATCTAAAACTCATCCATCGTTTTTGTTGAAGTGTTCCATCAAAACTATCCGTTAGTCCCCTTAAATACAATCAGATATTATGGATGGGTACTCAAAACACGAACCGCATGGAGGCGTCATGAAACTGTTTATTGCTAATCAAAACTACTCAAGCTGGTCACTTCGCGCATGGCTGATCTTTTCTCAATTCAAACTGGATGTGAAAGTCACCAAGCTCAATTTATTCACAGAAGATTTTTATAAGACCTTGGAAGATATTACACCAACCGCGAAAGTCCCTACCTTAGTGGATGGTGACGCAACCGTGTGGGATTCATTAGCGATTTTGGAATACGTTAACGAGCAATACTTACAAGACAAAGCATGGCCAAGTAAGTCTGCAGAACGGGCTAAAGCACGCGCCATCGCATCAGAAATGCATTCGGGTTTCTTTAACTTAAGAAGCGAACTCCCAATGAACATCCGCGCACGCAGAAAAGTCGATCTAACGGATGGTGCGCGTAAGGATATTGCGCGTATTGATGCCATTTGGGCTGAGCAAGCCAAACTGTATCCCAACGGTTGGCTATTTGGAGAATGGTCGATAGCTGATGCTATGTATGCACCTGTGGCATTGCGTTTCCAAACTTACGGTATCGAGTTATCCGAAGGTGCCAAAGCTTACCAACAGAAGGTGCTAGCAAGTGAATCTTTACAGCAATGGTTGGAAGAGGCGAGCCAAGAAACGGATATCGTAGAAGAGGACGAGGCAGGGGAAGAAGTATAAGCGCATCTTGCGATCGCCTGTAGCAAGGGAAAGCATGACAAAGCACGCTTTCCTCTTCTAGGATGGTTGTAGTTTCCGGCGCGTTTAAGCTAGGTGTTCAACAATCGCTCTGCCTACGCCGTGTGCGCTCGTTGGGTTTTGACCTGTGATGACACGATCATCCACAATTACAAACTCTTGCCAAGGTTGCACTTTAGAGTAGCGCGCTGCGCTGCGTGCAAGAGATTCTTCCAATAGGAATGGGATATCGTTGATGGTGCCGAAGTCGATCTCTTCTTCGCGAGTGAAACCTGTCACTGATTTAGACGCAAGTAGCTTCTCGCCATTGCTAAGCGTGATAGGAAGAAGAGCGCCCGGACCATGACAAACTGCTGCCACAATACCGCCTTCTTCATAGTGTTTTGCGGAAATCTTGGCAAAATCTTCGTTGCTCGCTAGGTCTGAAAGAAGACCAAAACCACCCGGATAGAAGATCGCATCGTAGTTGTCACCGTTGATTTGTGACACTGGAATCGTGTTGTTGATGCGGTTCTGGAAATCATCATCCGCCAAAATTTTCTCGTTCACTGCGTCGCCTTCGATGTCGGTTCCGTACAGTGGTGCTTGCCCGCCTTTGATAGAGGCAATGTCGTAATCGAAGCCTGCACCCAGCAGTTCGCTAAGGGCATGAGTGAGCTCTGGCGCGTAAGTTCCGTTTGCTTGGTCAGTTTCACCTAGGGTCGCATGGTTCGTCACAATGATGAGTACTTTCTTCATGATGGTTTCCTTTTTGGCTTACGTGTATTTGTTGAACACCTTCATACTAATTGCTAAACAAATAAGTGATAATACAATTAATTGGCAAAACATTATTGCTATATAGCAAAGGTAAGTATGGACAGTTTTGAAGGTATCAATGAGTTTGTTACGGTTGCTGAGAGCTTAGGTTTTTCTGCAGCGGCAAAACAGTTAGGTTGCAGTACCAGTCATGTCAGTCGTCAAGTCACAAGGTTAGAAGAGCGATTAGGTGTCGCCTTGTTAGCCCGTTCGACAAGAATGGTGAGTCTAACGGAAGCAGGGCAAGCGTATTATCAGCAGTGTAAAGAGTTGGTGATTGGGCTTCAGCAAGCGAATGAACAGCTCACCACGCAGCAAACTCAACTGAGTGGTACGTTACGCGTGAGCGCCGCTGGTGCGTTTTCTGAGAACCATGTAGCGCCTGCCTTGATGGCGTTTGCCAAGCAACATCCTAATCTCACGGTAGAAATCAACTTCAACACCAGCATGGTCAACTTTATTGAAGATGGCTTCGATTTCGCTATTCGTTACGGAAGGTTGAGTGATTCAGGCTTGGTTGCGAGAAAGCTGGTGGATCGTCCCATGGCAGCGGCAGCCAGTCAGCGTTATCTCGATGAACATGGTTTGCCAACGCACCCCGAGCAACTCAAGCGTCATAGCTGCATTATTGCCAACAAAGACGTTTGGTTGTTTGAAAAAGACGGCAAGCCTTTAGATGGCGTAAAAGTGCAGGGCAGATGGAAGAGCAATAACGCACACACGGTCTTGCAAGCCTGTGCAGAAGGATTAGGTGTGGCGTACTTACCGAAGAGCAGTTTCAACGATGCTATTTCGTCTGGTCGTTTGGTGCCAATCCTAGAGCCCTATTGGGGAAGTGGCAACAGCAGCTGGATTGTTTATCAGAATCGTCACTTTCTGCCACTACGAGCGCGATTGGCTATCGACTTCTTGCTTGATCATTTTGCCGATTGGCAGGAGTAATGAGGCTCTGCCAATCGGTTTGTTTATCCATTTGTTAGATCGTCAACATACTAACGTATCTACATGTTTTGATAGCTCGGTCCACCGCCGCCTTCTGGTGCTTTCCATGTGATGTTTTGTGAAGGATCTTTGATGTCACAGGTTTTGCAATGCACACAGTTGGCGGCATTTATCTGAAACTTCAACTTATTGTTCACTTCCACCACTTCATAAACCCCAGCGGGGCAATAGCGCTGACTTGGTTCGTCATACATACCTAAATTCACATCAATTGGAATGTGAGGGTAAGTCAGAACAAGGTGACAAGGTTGATTCTCTTCGTGCTGTGTTCCCGACAAAAATACCGACGAAGGCTTATCAAAACTGATTTCACCATCTGGTTTTGGGTATGCAATTGGGTGGCACTCTTGTTTAGGTTTTAACTGCTCATGATCGTGCGAATAGTCCTTGATAGACCAAGGTAACGGCTTCTTAACCAGTGGTTGCCACAGGTTGTGTTCAAAAGTCGAAAGAGCACCACCAAGTATGCTGCCAAACTTATGAATGTTCGCGCCAAAGTTACGCGTTTCGGCGAGTTCGTCATACAACCATGATGATTCAAACAACGACTGGTAGTCTGGCTCAGAAGCTCCAGTTTGTCGGGCCGTATGTACCGCTTCTGCTGCAATGATTCCGGACTTCATTGCTGTGTGGCTGCCTTTAATTTTTGCGACGTTCAAAGTCCCCGCATCACAACCAATCAATAAACCGCCAGGGAATTGCTGTCTCGGCAGAGAGGAAAGCCCACCTTTCGCAATGGCTCTTGCGCCGTAAGCGATGCGCTGAGCACCTTTCAAATGTGGTTCAATAGCAGGATGGTGCTTAAAGCGTTGAAATTCGTCAAACGGACTCAAGTAAGGATTGCTGTAATTCAAGTCGACAATAAGCCCGACGGCGATTTGGTTGTTCTCCATGTGATAGAGAAAACCGCCGCCTGTAGTATTTGTTTCACTCAAGGGCCAGCCAGCGGAGTGGATAACACTGCCAGATACATCCTTACTGTCAGTGGGTAACTCCCATATCTCTTTTAGGCCAAGCGCGTAGTGCTGTGGTTGCTTTCCTGCGTCTAGGTCGAACCTTTGAATAAGTTCTTTACCCAGATGTCCGCGACAACCTTCAGCAAAAAGGGTGTATTTTGCCCTTAGCTCGATACCTGGTTCAAAGTTAGGTTTGGCCTGGCCGTTCTTATCTAGTCCCATATCGCTCGTGTTAATGCCTGTCACGGCGCCAGTCTGATCATAATTGATGCTTGCAGCGGCAAAGCCCGGAAAAACTTCCACCCCAAGATTTTCTGCTTGGTTAGCGAGCCAACGGCAAAGGTTGGCAAGGCTAATTACGTAATTATTCTCGCCATTTATCATTGGACGCGGTGTAAGGAAGTGGGGAACGCGAATATGGTTTTGTTCAGTAGTAAGATAAAGGAAATTATCTCGTTGAACCGAGGCTGCTAGCGGGGCCTCCATTTCTTTCCAATTGGGGAAAAGCTCATCTAAGGCACTAGTTTCAAAAACAGCGCCAGATAAAATATGTGCGCCCACTTCTGAGCCTTTTTCTACAACGCAAATTGAAAGTGCGTCACCTTCACTGTCTTGGCTGAGTTGAGCTAGCCGACAAGCGGCGCTTAAGCCTGCAGGTCCGGCCCCCACGATCACGACATCAAACTCCATGCATTCTCGTTCCATCTCTATGCTTCCTTTCTATTATCGTCATCTGCGTGACAGGTTTTTGGTTTCTATACAGAAAACTATAGCTCAGTTGACGTTAACGTGAAGTGGACTAAGCTCAAGTAATGGATCTGACGTGTTATATGAGGCATGACCATGGAAGACCGACCATTAGCAACACTTGTGCTCGCAGAGCATGACAACCAATCGTTGGCTGTAGGGACGCTGTGTGCAATTAAAGCGGCATTTGAGATTAAGGATGATGATAAATCGCTTCCTGTTTCTGTGTTGCTTATTGGTTATCAGTGCCAATCAGTTTTGGATGAGTTGAATTGTGTTCAAGGTGTTGCAGAAATTATCTGGGTTGATGCGAAGGGATATGAACATGGATTAGCGGAAAATATCGCACCTTTGATCTCACAAGTAGCCAAAAACTACTCACACATTCTTTCTCCTGCCAGTACATTTGGTAAGAATGTGATGCCTCGTGTGGCGGCGTTGCTTAATGTTGGTCAACTTTCTGACGTGATAACAGTCGAGTCTATCGATACGGTGATTCGTCCAATTTATGCTGGAAATGCATTGGCGAGAGTCACGTCGAATGACCCCTATAAAGTGATGACCATAAGAAGTACGGCTTTTGATGCCGCAGAGATATCTGACACGCCAGTTGTCCCTAAGCTTACTCAAGTCGACACGGTGATTATCAATAAACTTAGTGAGTTTGTTTCGCAACAAACGCCAGAAAGTGAGCGACCAGAATTGCCAGCGGCTAGAGTAGTGGTGTCGGGTGGTCGTGCATTCGGGAGTAAAGAGAAGTTTGTTTTAGTAGAACAATTGGCTGACAAGCTAGGTGGAGCGGTAGGGGCGTCACGAGCGGCGGTCGATGCGGGCTATGTGTCTAATGACCATCAAGTCGGGCAAACCGGCAAAATTGTTGCACCGGAGTTATACATTGCCGTCGGAATTTCTGGCGCGATCCAGCATTTGGCGGGAATGAAAGATTCCAAGGTGATTGTTGCAATTAATAGCGACCCTGATGCGCCTATTTTTGACATTGCAGATTATGGATTGGTCGACGATTTGTTTGTGGTAATGCCTGAGCTGTTAGAGAAGCTGTAGATATAGTCTTGCTTCCTAAAACAAAAGGCTTCCGGACTGGAAGCCTTTATCATTTGATTTTTATAAGTTACTTTTCGCTCGGACGTTGCAGGTGCTCTGCAAGTACTTTTGTAAACCTTGCAGCTTCACCACCAGTACAAGCGCGATGATCAAACGTTACGGATAGCGGCATTGCTTTCACCGAAATTGCTTGACCATTTCTTATCACAACTCGGTCGAGTATTCGGCCCGCGCCGACAATAGCGACTTGTGGCGGTGTGACGACAGGTGTCGCGTAAATACCGGCAATCGCGCCGAAGTTGGAAAGCGTAATCGTCGCGTGTTGCAATTGCTCACGACCGATTTTTCTCTCTCTGATCCCTTCAACGGTTTGATCGAGCCAACGACGAACATCTTGTGGCTCGTATTCATCTGCGTGGCGCAAGACTGGCACGTACAATCCATGACGGCTATCTACTGCAATTCCTACATTGACCGTTGTGTGTACACAGCGTGTCATGGTTTCGGCATCAAACCAAGCGTTTAAAGCGGGCTCTTCTTGACACGCATGAACAATCGCTTGAACAAGGCGGATACTGATATCTTCGTTTGGCAGCCAATCTTCCAACAATGCTTCTTCCGTAATGGTTACGGCGGCAACATGTTCGTGCGACTCGGTCATAGACGATACCATGGTACGTCGAGCGCCTTTCAAAACTTCGGTGCCTGGACGCTGTTTTCCGGCTTCGTCGTAAATATCGGCATCTACGATAAGTCCGTTCGGGCCACTACCTGACACGAGGTTAAGATCTACCCCAAGTTTTTGTGCCAACAAGCGAGCCGAAGGCAGGGCGGTAACGAGGTTACTTTCTGTCGTGTTGTGGTTGCCACCAATCCAGAAATCATCAACGTTAACATGATGCGCTTGGTGAGAAACGCTACCGACGACGGTTGCGGCGTCAGCAGTGGCTTTTTTCTCTTCCGTTACTTCTATCCCGGCACCTGTTTCATCAATCTCTAGCAGTAATGCACCAATATTGACGATTTCACCTTCCTCACCATGACGGCTGACCACACGGCCCGAATAGGGGGCAGGGACGTCTACCGTCGCTTTTGCTGTCTCTACGGTTAAGATCACTTGATCTAATTTAACCATGTCTCCGACATTAACGTGCCATTTGACAATTTCTGACTCAGCGAGACCTTCACCGAGATCGGGTAAATTAAACGTCTTCATTTCCAATCCTCCACGAGTTCGCGCGCCGCGGTCACAATGTCTTCTTCCTGAACCATGAAATAATCTTCGTTACGGTAATAAGGCATAATGGTGTCCATTCCAGTTACTCGTTTAGGTGGGGCTTTAAGTAAGCACATGGCGTGTTCAGCGGTTCGAGCTAATAGCTCAGAGCCCACACCACAAGTTTTACTCGCTTCATGAACAACGAGTAAACGTCCAGTTTTTTCTAGTGAGCTGAAAATCGTCGCGGTATCAATTGGCTTAATACTCGCCAAATCAATCACCTCGACTTCAATTCCCTGACTAGACAAGGTTTGCGCGGCCTGAAGTGACTCTACGACGCATGAGCCCCAAGTAACGAGCGTGATATCTCGCCCCTTACGTAAGGTGAAGCAGGTGTCGAGTGGGAGTGCTTCGCCGTTATCAACGACTTCAGATTTAACGGTGCGATATATGCGCTTCGGTTCGAAGAACATGACGGGATCATTGCTTCTAATTGCAGCGAGAAGTAAGCCGTATGCGCGTTGTGGAGAAGAAGGAATCACCACTTTAAATCCAGCAGTGTGAGCAAATAGCGCTTCCACGCTTTCTGAGTGGTGTTCCGGAGCGTGGATACCGCCGCCAAATGGCGCACGAAAAACCGCGGGACAAGTGAGCCGACCGCGAGTTCTGTTACGCATTCGAGCTGCGTGGCACATTAAGTGCTCCATCGCAGGAAAAACGAAACCTTGAAACTGAAATTCGGCGACAGGTCGTAATCCTTGCGTTGCCATACCGACCGCAACCCCGCCGATTAAGGCTTCAGCGAGTGGCGTATCGATGACTCGTTTAAGACCAAACTCTTGCTTGAGTCCAACAGTGGCACGAAATACACCACCATTATCGCCCACGTCTTCACCTAGTACGACAACATTGGGGTCTTGTTGCATTTCGTGGTGCAGGGCAAGGTTTACTGCTTCAACCAACGTTAGCTCAGCCATGTCTGCCTCCCTGCATTCTCATTGCCTTGTTGATGAGTTCATCTCTTTGTGCATGAAGCTCTTGAGGTAGCGATTCATACAAATAATCGAAACCGGTTTCTGGTGCTTGTGGCGGTAAGCTCAGATAGCGTTCAACAGCTAACTCTACTTGCTCTTTACAGTAATCTAGCCATTGCTGTTCTTGTTCGTCGCTCCAAGCGCCTTGATTAAGGAGGTACGTTTTAAGACGTGCGATAGGTTCGTATTGCCATGCAGTTTGAACATCATCTTCTTTACGATAACGAGTCGCATCATCGGCCGTAGTGTGGTCACTCAGTCGGTAACTCACCGCTTCGATGAGTGTTGCACCTTTCCCTTTTCTTGCTCTCTCAAGGGCGGTTTTAGTTGCATCATAAACGGCGACGACATCGTTACCATCGACAGTAATACCCGGTATACCTGCACCTTGCGCTTTTTCTGATAAGAAATCGGCGGCACATTGGAGACTACGCGGAACTGAAATTGCCCACTGGTTATTGTTTACGACGAAAACAAGTGGAATATTCCAAGTACCTGCGCAGTTTATTGACTCAAGAAAGTCCCCTTTGGATGTACCACCATCGCCGCACATCACTAGCGCAGCTTCATGGTTACCTTGAATTTTTAGCGCGGAAGCCACCCCGACAGCATGCGTACATTGCGTCGCTATGGGTACACAGTAGGGAAGGTCTCGGCTAGGAACCGGACTGCCTTCAGGAGCAAAATCACTCCCGCGCTCATCGCCACCCCAGTATTGAAGGTTCTTTTCCATGCCAATGCCACGACACCACATCGCAGGCATATCGCGGTAGTAAGGAACAAACACATCATCGGCTTTAAGTGCTCTGCCGACCGCAATGCCTATGGCTTCCGCGCCTAAGTGTGAGGGATAGGTCCCTAGCTTACCGGTGCGTTGCAAGGCAACTGCTTTGTTGTCGTAAGTGCGAGTTAATACCATATCTCGGTAAAACCCGACCAATGTTTCAGTGTCAGCCCAGTTGGGTAGTTGGCCGACTAGGTCCCCACGATGGTCGATAAACCGATGCATGGGTAATGCCTGAACGTTCATCTCAAGCTCCTTTTGACGCTGCGGGTCTTTTGGACTGCAGCTGTTCATACAAAACCAGAGTTTGTATGGGTACTCAAACTCTGATATCAGCGCAAAGGCCATACCTAAGGTTGCGTGTGCTTTCGATAGCGGTAGGCATCTGTTCGTCCCTTAAACTATTTGTCGATAACATCGCTGCGACTATTTCACCGCAAGATACAGAGAAAGGCTTTTCTGTATCTAACCCTCTAACTAAATCGTGGTATAGCCAGATACAATAAGTGTAAACAAATTGTTAAATTATGCTTCATTTTGACTTTCGCTCAGTAGTAAAGTTTTGCTTACACCCTGATTTTGCAGAGTAATATGCTGCTATTTTGTTGGTGGTATTTTTAAACTCGAATTTAATTACTGGTTAATGAAACATATTTGCAACAAAGTTTGGCTGTAAAATTTGACAAAGTGAGTCATTATTAATGAATCAACTCAAACAGTTGCTATATGATGAATTGCAAATTTTTGTTGTGCTCGAAGCCTCGACCTTATGAGAATGCATAACTTCTTCCCAACTGAGTGGAATCAAGGTAGGGTGACGGCATTACAAATGTATACCCTCGGCAGTCCTTGAGCTTATCCAAAGTAGGTGGTGCTCAAGCGGAAGTGATTATGGAGAAGTTATGTACCACGCTCATGTTTATTTTCCCCTAAGAGAACAAGATAAAGCGCAAGCCTTGAACGAGATCATCCGTCAAGAGCGTCAAGATGTGCTGCGTGTGTTTCCATTAGTTGGAAGGTTAGTTGGCCCACACAAGATGCCGATGTTTGAAATTCACCTAGAATCATTGAGTGAAGAGTTCTTGGCGTGGCTTGATACGATTCGAGGCGATTTTTCTGTGCTTATTCACCCAGTAAGCGAAGAAGAGTTGCTCGATCACACAGAACGCGCGATTTGGTTGGGCAGAGAGATTGGTGTATTTGAAGAAAAGTTAGAGAAATAGTTGCTCTTCTCGCCCATGCATGACCGCTTTGAATCCTTCTCTTCTCATTGCGGTCGCAGCTTCTGCTTAACGCCTCATCTTCATTGATGGGTGCGGAATCCCTCTCTTACGCTTTGCTGTAGTTATTTTTGTGCTAAACCTAAAAGTAGGCTTTCGAACTTCACGCACAAAGCGTGAAAATGTTGCTGTTTAGCATGCCATTAAATGAATTTTGGTGGTAATAAAATAATAAGTCTTTGATAAATCAAATAGGTATAGCAGGGAAGTGCAGTTTACGACCCCAACGCCATTGGCAGTGGCGCCGATAATTTATGAGGGGGAAGGGTATGTTTTCAATACTCTTGGTTATACTTGCACTCTATATATTTTGGCTGTTGTTTCGCAACGGGCCTGCGTTTGCCGGGCGTACCGCTCAAAAAAAACGTGACTGGGTTGGGCCTACCGCCAACAAAGAAGAGTGGCGAGGATTTTGTAGGGATGTATTTCAGCCGTTCAGTTCTCAAACGACTTTCTACGCTATTGCTTATTTTGCCAATTACGTAGCAGCAGCGAACGCAATATCTTGGTCAACGATATACGAAGGCGATTATCCGGTCATCATAAGCCGATTTGGTAGCTACTTCATTTTAAGCACGCATGATGCACTGGTCGTAGCTGGGTTTATTGCGCTTGCTTTCTTTATCATTAATTGGCAACTTGCCATGCGCTGCTCTGGTATTCTTAGCCAGTATCTAGTGCGGATTCTTATTATTAATCAAAAGCGCTTTGTCGCGATTAGCTTGGTGTTTTGCAGCTACTTTTCGTACCTACTGACGCTTGGTATATTCTGGCTGTTCCATGATGGGTATTCAATCTGGCATGGATTAATGCTTAGCCCTGTGTTCCTATTTTTAGCTTTATTGGTAGCGGTTGTTGTGCCGTCTGCAAAAAGAGAAAATAGTGTACCTTAGATAGGTTTTCCACGTTAAATTACATTCGATTTTAGGATAGTAATTCTTATGCCATTAAGTTAGCATTGCCAGCTTTTTAACGGTCAAAAGGCCACTAATCAGTGGGACAGTGGGAGAAACAATGTTTATCGGCTTTGACTATGGTACTGCAAACTGTTCAGTGGCTAAAATGGAACCGGGTGAGCCAGTACTGCTTAATCTAGAAGGAAACAGCCCTTTTATTCCTTCCACCCTTGCTGCACCGAGTCGTGAATCGGTATCCGAGCATTTATTTCGCCATCGAGATATTAAACCATTAGATCAAGTTGGTGAGCAGGTTTTACGCCGGGCAATCAATTTAAACCGAGAAGAAAGTATTGACTTAGAATCCGACGACATTGCGTTTGGTCAGGATGCACTTAATCTCTATTTGGAAGATCCTCGCGATATCTATTATGTGAAATCGCCGAAGTCTTTTCTTGGTGCATCTGGCTTGCGTGATGTGCAATTGGCTTTTTTCGAAGACCTTGTCTGCGCGATGATGGACAATATTAAGTCGCAAGCCGAAAGCGATGCGCAGCAAAGTATTACCGATGCTGTGATCGGCAGACCAATTAACTTTCATGGGCGTGGCGGTGAAACGGCTAACATTCAGGCTGAACGCATTTTGTTGCGGGCAGCGAAACGTGCGGGCTTCCAAAATGTGGAGTTTCAGTTTGAGCCTGTCGCGGCGGGCCTAGAGTATGAAGCGACACTCAGCGAAGATAAAATCATTCTAGTAGTCGATATTGGCGGTGGTACAACGGACTGTTCGTTGATCCAAATGGGACCGTCTTGGCGCGGCAAAGCAGATAGGACCGCAAGCTTGTTAGCTCACAGTGGCCAGCGTGTCGGCGGGAATGATCTTGATATCGCGCTAGCATTTAAGCAGCTCATGTTCCCTTTTGGCATGGGAAGTAAAATGGAGTCAGGTATTGTGATGCCGACTACCCAATTCTGGAACCCGATAGCAATCAATAATGTAGAAGCGCAGAGTGACTTCTATTCGCGAGAGAACCTATCAGCGTTAAAGTTGCTTCAAAAGCAGGCTCAAGAGCCAGAAAAACTTGCTCGTTTGCTAGAGGTGTATCATGAGTCTTTAGGCTACAACATTGTTCGCCGTGCCGAAGAGGCAAAAGTGGCACTTTCAGAACAAGCTTCTTACCGAACTGGCATCAACTTACTATCAGAAACGATTGAAGTTGATGTACAACGTGACGAAATGATCGAAGCGATCCAGTCGCCAAAGAATAAAATGACGGCGTTGGTGACAGAAGCGGTAGAGCAAGCTGGAGTTAACCCCGATGCTATCTTTATGACTGGAGGTTCGGCACGCTCGCCAATCTTGCGCGATGCGGTGCAAACCGTACTGCCAAGTATTCCGGTTGTCAGTGGAAACTATTTTGGCTCAGTAACTGCGGGCTTAGCTCGTTGGGCTGAGGTTTGTTTCAAGTAGAAAGAAAACTAATTGCGCTATGGGCATTGTTACCAAATTTATGACTTCGCTTAGGCTTATCAAATGATGGTTGGAAGATTTCGCTGAGAGATTGAGTTTCATGCGAGTAGGAAACCTATTTGGGATTCTTAAATCTTTTAACGTCATTCTGAACAGTGAGGGACGAGCGTGATTTAGAATCTCTTGCCCGAGCACGCTGTTATGATATGTGACCCCGTTTCGCCGAGCGTTATTCATCGCCATTATTCTGAAGAGTCGAGTTAGGATCTACCGGAATAATGATTTTGACTAAGCTGAGATAAAAATGCCCGCTAAATCAGCGGGCACTTTTGTTTACGTCATTAATGGTGCATGTGTTTTTCCATGTGACCTTGTTTTTCAACCGCCATTTCTACTTCCACTTTACCCGCGTTTTTGAATGTTAACGTCATAGGGAAGCGGTCGCCTTCTTTAAGAGTTTGTGTTGGGTTAAAAATCATTAAATGGAAGCTGCCTGGCTTAAACAACACTGAGTCATTGGCTGGAACGCGCACTTCGTCAATCTTAATCATTTTCATCACACCATCTTCTTTCTTATGCGTGTGAATTTCGACATGCCCTGCGATTGGGCTTTCTGCTGCGATCAATGCATCTTCACTGTCACCGTGGTTGGTTAATTGAAAAAAACCACCGATAACAGGTGCGTTTGGTGGCGCTTCGCGGCTCCATGGATGGTCGATATGAATTTTTCCTGCTTCATAATCGTGCGCTAAACTCAGTGGGCTAGCGATGACAGCAATAAGCGCGATAGCGGCGGTTTTTAATGATTTAAGCATGTGTTTTTCCTTTTGAATTAATAGCTTCTCTGAATGGACAACAAACAGAGTCATCGTTATTTTTGAATAAAGTTGTCAATGATTAGATGCCTGTTAGGCAGGAAAAACACTCGGCGGAGAGTGCTTAGGCGCGATGTGTTTGTAAACGAGCTTATCGCATTTAGAAAAGTGATAAGTCGTCAGTGCATACTTTACTCGGCGCAGCCAATGGATGGTTGTCAGGTAAAGCCCAATCGCAACCAGAAGAAAGAATTGAACAGCTTGAAGAAGCGGACATTCAAACTGAAAGCCGTCGTGTAAGTTAAGATCTTGGATGAGCTTAGAAGAAGATTGAGCGTTAGCCTCAATCAACGTATTGATATCCACCCATTTGAAACCATCTGCGGTACACAGTAAAACCTTTTCACTTTGGACTTTGTTGAGCCAAGTTGTGCTGTGAACTTGTGTAGGGTTAAGAGCGGCTGTGGACGCTAAATACAACTGAAACAACACCGCGATAATAACCGCAATAGCGTGCAAGCGATGGTGTTTGTGCTGTATTAGAGTGTTTTCCATACAATTAAGTGCTTATCTTCTTCGGCGCGGGATACTAACAAATTAACCAAACAATGTAATTATCAGTTTACTAAAAGGTGATGCAAGTGTGCATTATTTGTTTTATTGCCTATTTTTAACGCTTTAATGTTTTGATTCGGCAGACATTCACAACCTCCAATTCAACTTGTCAGTCTTGCCTAGTCGCTTTTGAAGATACCGAATTAATCTCTCTTATATGCCACTGAAGCTTCGGTTAGTGGGTGTCGTGGTGGTGTTTTTACGTGCTAGATTTGGCTGATATCGATTCAAAATGCCCACCGAATCTTCACTTGTTTTCCATTAACGGAATTATGACAGTAATTTAATAAAGGATACGGTATTCTGCGCTCCTTTGTACATGCCAGAAACGTCCGTCCTACTTAGTAGGAGGGGCGATTAATCTTAAGAAATTTCTCAAATGAAATACGAACAACAGATTGGATATCGATACCCTAAAGGTCGATTTGCCATGGTGAGTGTATACGCATTCACTGGTGCTGCGATTTTAGCATCGACTATTTTTTCTCTATTGCTATTTTTGTCTATCGACGAAAATCCGATGATGCAAACCTTATTTGGTGGTTTAGCGATCATTTTTGAAGCGGGTAAATTTTACGCTTGGTATGAATACGGTGAGCGCCGAGCCCATCGCAACTACACAGGAGCAGCAACCGCTCTCGTGTTTTATTTAGTCTTAGCTGCGATTTCCATTGGCGGTAGTATTGGTGGCATTAATAGTGCAACCAATAGTGCACAAAGTCATATTTCGGTAGAGCAGGCGAAAGTGGAAGCGTTTAATCGTCAGATTGCGGCAATCGATAAGCAGATTGAGCTCAACAATATGGCAGCGCAGAAATACATCGAGATGGAGCGTATCGCGACTGGTGTAACTCGCATTCAGGATCAAAACAAAACCTTACGTGAAGAGCAGCAACGCTTGGCTATGGAGCGTGATAGTTTACCGCCGGTTACGCAAGGCTCAGTGATTGGTTTGATTGATAGCCTAGCCAACGCATTTGGTACTACCTCTCAGCAAGCTCAGCTTGGCTTGGTTGTATTTCTTTCGATTCTTTTGGACTTCTTTGCTGCATTTTTTGTTGGCTTGATTGGTGAAGAGCAACGGTTCCGATATTTCTATCGCAGAAATGAGGGCATGATATTGAAAACAGTTCGCGATATAGATCCAGCGCCTGCGGGTTATCTTCCTCATATAAAAGAGGAAGAAGAGCAAGAAATACCAGCTGCGCCGGAGCCAGAAGAACCAAAGGAACCGAAAACCTTGTTAGAGCAAGTTAGCGATGCACTTAAAACGCATCAAATTACGTGCACCAAAAAAGCCGTTGCTAAACAGTTTAGGCTGTCTGCGGAAGAGGTAGACAAGGTATTTGAAGAATTGGCAGAGCTCGGTTTAGTGGGGAAAAAAGCCAACCACCATTATCATTGGATAGGTGAAGCAGAGACCGCATAATTGGTTATCTATTAGAGATCGGAAAGAGCGTCAATCGGCGCTCTTTTTTTTGGGGGGGGGAAGTTTCGCTATTAAAGTTAACGACAAGAAAGCGTATCAATCTTTATTGAGCTTTTTGGTTACGTCTTTCACCGTTTTCTTCTCTTTTTCTGGTGTCATTGCATCAACAGCTTTACCCGCCATCCCTTCATCTGGCAATTTGTCTTTTCCTGCATCAACTGCGGTATCTTTCAGTGCCTCTTTAGGCGTACAGCGACCACCAACACCAACCACGGCTTTTGTCGCAGCGGCTTTAGCTGCCTTTTCTGCATCGCAGTCAGGATCCATAACGCTAGCTAAGCTCGTGGCTGAACCAAAAAACAAGATTAACAAAATGAGGTTGCGTTTTTTCATAGTTGTCACCAATGTTGTGAAACATAGGTAAAGTGTAACGGAGAGAAAAGGCTTTGGCTGAGAATTTGTTGGTTTGAGCTTGGGAAGCAAAGTAAGGTGAAAAGAAAAAGTGCCATCGAAGTGACACTTTTTCTTAAGCGTAGAAGGGATTAGTTGTCGTAAACGTCTAACTCCACTTCACGGGCAATATTTTGGTCGTTAATGATCACACCTTCGACTTCGACACGAGCACCATTTAGGTTAAGTTCTTCGATGCCTTGGAAGCGTGTTTGTGCATCAATCACAACGGTCGTGTTGTTTAGCAATTGATCTGCGTCGTTTTCGCAACGCTCGATTTCAAATGTTCTTGCTTCAGCATCGTAGTTTGATACGTATCCTTCACATTCAAATTCTTTACCTTGCCATTGGTTGTTATCGTCAAAGTCTGGTTGCTCAAACTCAATAACGGTAGCGATGCGTTTGCCATTTTTCATGACAGACGTTACTTCTACTTCTTGGCCTTGTTTTAGGTTCGCTTTGCTGCCGTCTTCAAATCGTGTTGCGTTATCGATGAAGAATGCTCCTCGGTAGTTTAGAGAGAACTCACTATAATCCTTGGCAACCCAAGTCACGATACCTTCCACATCGCTGTCTTTTTTTAGATCGTCGTAGTCTTCAACTTGTACCTCATGTGCCATGAAGATACCGTTTTGCATTTCACCTTCTACTTCCACCCATTGGCCGATGCTAAGTTGGCTAATGTTGTCGTAAGATACGGTTATATTTGTACCAAGCTCAAACGTGCCAGCATTTTCATCGATACTGGTAATACTGCCTTCCAGTTCGTAGTAGCTTCCAAGGGCTGGGTAATCGTTATCTACGTCGATTTCGACCACAGACAACACTCGATAACCCGCATCCGCAGTCGGTAAGGATGACACCATCACCCAGTCGTTGATCTCTATATCATCACTTAAACCGTCAAACTGCAGCTCTATGCCGTTTACCGTGAATTTTTTCTTCACATGATCAATCGCTGTCACACGTCCAGTAATGGTTGGTTCAAGTGTGACTCGGACGCCATTGTCCGAAGCTTGCCGAATATCTGACCCCACGCGAACCACCATTTTTGGTTTTACATCGGCCAATTGCACTTGTGTGTCGTCATAAACCACCTCAGACACAC
Organism: Vibrio sp. Vb1980; assembly: GCF_033338615.1. Lineage (NCBI taxonomy): Bacteria > Pseudomonadati > Pseudomonadota > Gammaproteobacteria > Vibrionales > Vibrionaceae > Vibrio > Vibrio sp. Vb1980. Next base: position 70,433 of record NZ_JAWOSZ010000011.1, on the reverse strand, counting down.
GATACGTATGTCCATTGACGGTTAACGTGCTTTCTTCAGCGTTGACCGCTTCAACAGAGCCAATCGCTACACTTGGTTTCACTGCTGGTTGAGTTGATGTGCTATCGCTATTGCTGCCACCACCTGAACCACCACAACCAGACAATGCCAAACCTACTACAGAAATAAGAGCGAGTTTTTTCATTGTATTAACCTCAATTTACGAGCGAGTTTAGGAAATTGCCTGTATCTTATTGGGCATATCGTGAAGAGATCGTGAAGAAATGTGATTTTATGAAAATTTTAATTGTAGATGACAACCATAACGTCTCGGAGACGATTGCAGACTATCTTGAGCTAGAAGACATGATTATCGATTGTGCGTTTCATGGAGAGGCTGCGATTAAGTTAATCGAGGAAAATCATTACGATGTAATCATCATGGATATCATGATGCCGAAGCTCGATGGCATCAGTACGGTACAGAAGCTTCGACAAGATAAGTTATGTGGAACGCCAATTCTCTTCCTAACGGCAAAAGATACGCTAGAGGACAAAATCGCGGCTTTTAAAGCGGGGGGAGATGATTATTTAATGAAGCCATTTGCGATGGAAGAGCTCAGTTTGCGTGTTCATGCTTTGGCTAATCGTGGTCCAAGACAAGATATCGGAACGCTCAAATTTGCAGATATTTGTTTAGATGCGCGGACAGGAAAAGTAACGAGAAAAGACAAAGAAATTAAGCTGAGTCGAATTCAAACTAAAATTTTAAAATTGCTCCTCCAACGTGCTCCAGCAGCGGTCTCGCGCACAGAAGTGATCGATAGTGTGTGGGGAGACGAACCACCCGGAAGTGATGCACTTCGTAGCCATATTTACGGTTTAAGAACCGCGCTAGACAAAGGTTTTGAAGAATCACGATTAGAGACTATTCATGGACAAGGTTACCGACTTAAAGCATAACGAATATCCAAGCATTTATCGCAAGATCCGTTGGGGTTTTGGGGTCATGACGTTTGTGATGTTTACTCTTTTTTGGTCGCTGATTTATGTGGCAGAAAACAAACTGGAAGTGCTGAGTTTACATCACTGGCTAGATACTGAAGCTGCGCTTTATAGTGAGAATTTCGAGAAACAGGGCTGGGATGCGCCATTGCCAAACGTATTGGAATTCAACTCATATTGGAGTGAAGCACCGACACCCGATTGGTTGCTCTCTTTTACTTCACCTGGTTTTTACGAATACCTGCTTGGTGAAGAAGACAAACACTTTGTTGTATTGAACCACCCCTCAGGGAAGGGGCTTATGTACATTGTATTTCAAGATGACTCAGATGATTACTTGGACGAATACGAAAGCTCGCTGCATCAGTTTACGCTGCTGCTCGGTGGTTTGTTTTCATTTGTCATGGTTGGGTATGGCATTTACATGGTGCGAATATTGTCTCGGCCATTAGCGCAAATTGAAGACAAAATTAGCCAAATGTCACCGGATCAACCCGCTTTCCAAGTTGAAACTAAGTTCAGCGAAACACGCCAGATAGAGCAGACTTTGCTGGATAATAAGAACGATATCGCGGGCTATTTCAAACGAGAACAAGAATTTAGCCGTTTTGCATCGCATGAGTTGAGAACGCCAATCATGGTGATTAAAGGCTCAACAGACATTCTGACGCGTCTTCCTGATCAACCTCGAGTTGCGCAAAAAGCCATCACGAGGATGCAGTCAGCTTGTGACGAGATGCGTGTACTGACAGAAGCGTTTCTCTTACTTGGTAAAGAGAAAATAGAGCCTCAACATTACGGAGAGCATCAGCTTCTTACTTGTTTACAAAAACAACTGGAAGAGCTGGCTCCTTTATTTGCCAAGCAAGATTCGAACTACGCTTTGCACGAACAACATAGTGGTGTAGTGAAGGCACCAGAGAGTTTTGTGACCATTGTTATCAACAATCTGATTAAAAACGCCTTTAGCTATAGTGTGGGAGATATTGAAATTGAGTTGAAAGGTCATGCGCTTAAGATCCTAAACCGTCACGATGGCAACGAGACGTACAACGCTGGTTATGGTTGTGGGCTTGTTATCGTACAACGAATATGTGAACGGATGGGGTGGGCGTTAGTACTGGACGATGATGGTGTTCGATTTAGTGCAAAAGTGGAGTTCTGCTCTTAGCTTTGCGCGTATTGATTCAAGTGAGAATTAACGCTCTGGATTTTTCTTGTCGTACGCATCTAACCCGTAGTCAAACAAGAAAAAACTGGAATTTGAATTAGACTGAAGTTAGTGAAGCGGAAACTCGAGGAACCGTTATGCTCTCTTATCAGGTCAGCCGAAGTATTGAAATTAATAAGAATCAAAGTGAAATTATTGGCTATCTCAAGAACTTCAATAACTGGCCCAGCTGGTCACCATGGATCATTCTTGAACCAAACTGCGAGCTGACATTCAGTGATAATCAGGGCCACGTTGGAGCTGGTTATCAATGGAATGGTCAGCGTATTGGGACTGGCGCGATTGTACTGGAAAGTACTCAAGAGCATCGATTAGATATGGAGCTACATTTCTTTCGCCCAATCAAGAGCCATGGAAAGGTGACTCTAATCGTGACGCCGTCACAAAATGGCTGTTTAGTCGAATGGCAAATGCAATCTCGCGTCCCTTGGTATCTGTTCTTTCTGAAAAGTATGTTTAAGTCGATGATAGAGATGGATTATCAACGTGGGTTACGCATGCTCAAAAGTAAGCTTGAAACCGGAAGAGTGCATTCAGACTTAGTCGAAATAGGTAACCGAACGTTGCCTCAAATTCATTACATTGGGATCAAGGGTGTGGCTAGCTTGCAGGAATTAGGTTCGGTAATTGAGAAGCATGTTCAGCAACTAGAACAGTTAATTAGTGACGAAACCCTATCCGTGAATGGTGAATTGTTTTGTTATTACCAGTCGATGGATATGCAGAAAGGTACATTCGAGTTTATCACTTGCTTTCCTCTTCATAACTCAGTACCAGCGCCTCAAGGGGCGGTTACCGGTACCATTCCTGAGAGTGAAACATTTGTCGTTGAACACCGAGGTGAATATCAGTTTTTGGGAAATGCATGGGCTTTAGCGATGAACTTGGTTCGTCAGAGTGGTATGAAAGTCAAAACCAGTCCTTTAGGAATCGAACGCTATCTGAATAGCCCGAAGGAAACCACGGAAGAAGAGCTAAGAACGGAAATTATTTTGTTTAAGAAATGACAGGCGCAGGCGAGTAGGGTGTTTAGGTATCATACTGGTTATGCGAAATGTTATTAAAGAATAATAGCCTATCTGTTCCTACCCATAAAAATGCCTCAGCAATCGCTGAGGCATGGTTTTACAGGCCAACTTCTCTTGTTAGAGAATTATTGTGCACGGTATTTACCGCTGTTTAGTTCAATTTTAGACGCTTTTACCCGGCTGTCTGCGTTTAGGTAGTCGCTAATACTTAGCAGATCTTGATCTTGAGATGCTTTTAACACCGCTGATTCCCCCTCTGCGAAGATAACTTCTAATTTTAACTCTTTGGCGACTGCTTTCGCTTCGTTAGGATTGTTTACGGTGATATAAACCAGTCCAGTGGCTTTGGATACGTTACTAAACGCATTCTTAAACACCTCATCACCCGCTTGAAGTTTTACGTCTTCAGATAGGGTTCTAATAGTGCCAGTTTGCACTTTTCGATAATCTTGGCCATTAATCTCAACCGCTTCTGATGGCACAAACAGTTCTGGTGCAGGCTGTTGAGAGAGCTGTTGCTCAGCGTATACACTCGACGTCATGATAACGAGAGCCAGCATAGAAAATGATTTGTATTTCATGTTATTGACTCCTTAGTGTCCAAATATGCGCATCGACCAGTTCTTAATAACACCGGGCTGAGCGTTGTTTGCCATCGGAACGTCATAGATGGTGGAAGAGTTGAAATATGCAATGTAAGAATAGACTTCATCGCCGTTCGTATCTATTGCTCGCAACGTCCATTCGCCTTTTGCATCTTCGCCATAAAATTGGTTAGACAACATTAATTGATCTTTGTAGCCAGTAATCGATGAATCAAGAGATTGACCAACAAGACCATTGCGCGGTGTTTGCAAAACGGAACGAGTCCCTGATGGCGAAATGAGCTCGATAGCTAAGTCGGGCAGACGAGCGTGGTCCAGTGTCAATGTCACTTGAACGGATTCTACTGTCAGCTCATCGGCAATGGCGATACTTGAAGAACCACCAACTAGACTTGCATCGGGTACACTTACTTCTGTAGCGTTATTAACCCATGGCGTAATGACTTGAGTTGGCAAAACACGATTCGTCATGCGAGCACGTTGCATCGCTTCATCTAAATCTACAGCGCCGAAGCCATAAAAAGTATGGAAATCTACGCCTGCTGCGTTTTTTTGCCAAGGGGCAATTGCCTCGTAGCTAACCTGTTCACCTTTATGGTTAGTAAATTCAAGCTGTACGCCTGGATGCGCTTTATCCGTTACTTTTGCTGTCTCCGCTAGTAAAGCACGTACATCACGAGCAGAAAGTGCGTGGTTGGTTGACATGATTGCCGCGATGGCACCCGATGTGTTCGGCGCAGCCGATGAGGTTCCGTTCATCGTACTGGTATAGTTACAGTTCGGATCGAGCTCCGTTCCGCCGTGTAACCCATTAATGCCAAGGCCATCACTGGTATTTTGCCCTTCTTCACAACCCATTAAATCAGTGGTGACCATAGCAGGGAAATCTTGCCCATATTCACCTGCTGGTGCTGCAACCCACACGTTCGAACCCACAGATGAGTAACTCGCTCGCGTACCATCCGCTCGTAGTGCACTAGTGACTAAATTGAAGTAATTGGCGTTATCATAAGACTGAGCAGAGTTGTGCATCGGTAAGCCTTGATTGTCTCCACCAGCAAAGAAGTTACTTGGCAATACGAAGAATCGCCCTGCATTGAAATAACGGTAACCATTACCTGCTGACTTTACAAATACAGCACCTCGACCCCAGGCGTTACTCTCGCTGACGTTTTTCATCACGTCCATTTCAAGTTTTAGTTGAGGGTCGCTTTCATCAAAAGTAATCGGGTTTATAGGGCTGAAACCGTAACTTTGGTTAAATACGCGAACATCACGTGTTGCTGGGTCCATGCCATGGGAGATTAACCAGCCTTCTAATGTCTGGTTGGCTAACCAGTTAAAACCGATGAGGGAAGAGAGAGAAGCGACACCGCGTCCGCCTTCACCGTTGTTGCCGACGGCGCTAATCAAACCGGCTACAGCAGTGCCATGACCATTAGTATCAACCGGATAACTTGGTGGGAATGAAGAGTCTTCGACGAAGTTTCTGCTACCTGTAACTATATTACCTGCAAGGTCGGGGTGATCGATCTGCACTCCAGAATCAATAACGGCAACTTTCACACCAACACCTGCAATCCCCATTGCCTGAGTGAGCTTAGTGTTTAAGTCGTTCCCAGCAACAGCAGGATTAGCCGCAAACGCAGTTTGCCCCGTGTTGTCTAAGTGCCATTGTTCAGAATAGAGTGGATCAAACGCCGAGACGGCAGGTGCAATGCCTACTGCCAACATAGCAGCAAATAGGCGATTAATGCGTATTTCCATTTTTGACCTCATGTCTTTGTTTGGAATTTTTTAGTTCCTGTTTCATATTCCGCTAACAGGAACAAACAAAGCTAACGACAAAGAATAAGGACGAAAACCATTTACAACTTGTTTACATTAAAAGTTCGATGGACAACATAAGTCTTTGTTAATTTACTGAAACTATGAGGTTTTTATATGTCGCATCGAGCATGCATGAAAAGTGAAAAGCAGAAAATACGAGTGTACCGTCTGCTTCAAGAGGGGGGGTTATTTAGTTGGAGCGGGTTGAATAGTTGCCATTGGTTTCTTAGGTTCGGCTTTTTCCTTAGGCAGCACGTTATCAATCCACTTTTTAATGTACAACTTATCGAATTCTTTATCACACCACTTTTTGTTTAATCCACGTCGATTGAACTCAGCACCAATCGCCACTTTGGTTTGGTTAGTTGCACGGTTGTAGTAGAGAGTTTCACATAGTTGAGTGTTACTCATTTGCTGGGCATATACGTTGACACTGCTGCTGCGCATTCCCAGTTGAGATGCTTGCTGATTACTACACGCCATAAGAAATAGAGGCGCAAAAGTAATAATGATTAGATTTTTTTTCATGTGTGCTTTTTTATGATGTAGGGTGAATGACGAACTGGTTTCTACCAGCTTGCTTCGCATCATACAAAGCTTGGTCTGCCAAGAAAAACCATTGATCCCATTCTTGTTTAATTATTTGTGCCGACAGTTTGTCCACTGCTCCAAGGGAAATTGTCGCGTTTAATGGTTTAGAGTCAACCACCAATGGCGTGTTTTCAACAGTATATCTCAATCGCTCCAAAAACTTAGCGCAATCTTCAGCTCGCTGTACTTCGAATAATAGGACAAACTCTTCTCCACCCCAACGAATGAGTAGGTCACCAGAGCGAGTGGATTCATTAAATAGCGTGGCAATATGAGTCAGCATTTTATCGCCAATATCGTGTCCATATTGATCATTAAAGGTTTTAAAATGATCAACATCTAAAACTGCTAAGGCAAATGTTCTATCTGGGCTTCTACGAGCCATTTTGTCCAGCCAAATGTGAAGATAGCGACGGTTATGCAGTTGAGTTAACGGATCGGTAGTATTTTCTTGAGTGAGTGCTTTATTAATACGTCTAACGCGCAGTACGTAACGAAAACCAACGACACCAATTGCCGTAATAGCGATAAAGTAGAACATTTCTCGATAGCGCTGCGAACGCAGTTCAGACGCTTGTAGCGCATTTTTTGTTTCTAGCAATTTGAGTTCTTTCTGGGCTAACTTAGCTTCGAGATCAAACTTAATGTTAATCATCTCTTCACCATGAATATGATGAGAAAACTCAGCCTCCAGCTCTCTTAATTGGGTTAAATAATGAAAAGCGGCTTCATAGTCATTAAGAATTTGATGAGCGTTTACCAGTACCGAAAGCATATCAATACGCTGCCGCAGCTCTAATTCACTGGTTGACTTGGTTTGTTCTAGAACGTTAAGCGCTGTTGTAATAGCTTTATCGTATTGTTTGTTTGCGAGGTAAGCCTCTGCAAATGCCTCGTAACAAGACGTTTTTAGCATTTCTAGATTTTTTGGAATGGGCAGTTCTACGCAACGTTGTGCGACCATTAATGCATCATCAATTTTTCCTACCGAGCTCAACATTTGTGAAAAGCTGGATAAAGAGTGGTGCTTGACTGTGTCAGACCCCGTTTGCATTGAAAGTCGAATGGCTTCATTGAAATAATATTCCGCTTTTTTGTTATCTCCGAGGCTCGAGTGAACGATGCTAAGGTTTGCGTAGATAACCCCCATAAAAAAGCTATTATCGTATTGATATTCGCTCTCTAGGTAAGTGTCGAGAGCTTGCGTTAGGTAACTGTTGGCCCGAGCCCAATCTGATGCGTCGATGTAGACCGTCCCAATGTTGTTCAGTGTCATCGCGACTTGTATTTCAAATACTGTTTTTTCTAATAACTCATAGGCATTGCGATAATATTTTAGGCCACTGCGTAGTTGATTTCGAGATACTTCTAGATTGCCTAACCAGCGGTAAGCACGGCCTTCTAATGCTAGATAACCAAGATCACGGGCTGTAGAAACAACGTCATGGAGTAACAATTCTGCGTTCCAGTTATCGTCTTGCTCAATCATTGTTACAGCCTTATTGAGCTGTGCTTCAGCGACGACCCATTCCAAATGGTGCTTTTTACCGAATTCGATTAAATCGGGCATATCTTTCGGTAATGGAACGCCTTCGTAACGCTTAAGGTACTTTCGTGCAAAGTAATACAGAGCAAGAGACTCCGCTGATGCATTCTGTGGCGCATTTAACTCACCTTTTTGAATTGATCGCGGCTTACCCATCGAGCGAAAGTAGAGTTTTAACATGGGCTTGCTTTCTGCTGAAATGTGTTCTTCCAGATAAGCTTGCTTTTCGGTACTCGCCAGTACGTTGGTGGGATGCAAGAAAAGTCCAAGTGCAGTACAAAGTGCGCAAGCCAGTTTTTTAATTGAGAAGTGCATGAGCGTATTAATAAAATGTGATCTCTTAACCGAATACCAGTTAAGTCTACCATTTCTTGTTGGTTAAGTGCGGATGGATTCCCAGTGGCAAAGTGTTTTGGGAGTGAGATACGAGAAGGAGCTCTATAATATTATGATTTATAAAACAAAATCTATTGAAAACTTATGCAATGATTAGGCGATGGTATAGATAAGGTAACTATGACAGGTAGGCGAGCATATTCGGTGGACTCAATCTAATGATTTAAGCCGCGGATTCATCGCTCAAAATCAGGGCGAAGTGTAAAAAATTACGTTTCTGTCATAAATATTTAATGTTTGTATGGGTTGTTAAAAAACTGGATATTAGACATAGTGTTATTAAGCCAATAAAAAATGGCTTTTATAATAAATAGGAGATTAACTATGCATAATGAAATGATTCAACCTTCGCACTTCGGCATTATCGGCCGTACCTGCATCGCTTCAGTACTTATGATTGCGGGTGTTTTCGCTCTTATTTAAGAGTCAAGGGTAACGATGATTACCTTTTAAAGAGTAAGAAAATTCAGGGAATCACCTTAACCTTGTGTAAGGTATTCCCCTGAAAATCCAAGCTAGTCTTTAGTTATTAGCTGAAGAAGCTAAAAATCAATGCACTTACCGCCACAATGCCTGCTGCTAGAACAAAGTAAGTAGAGACATTTCCTCGATATTGTTTCATCGCCTCGATTTTATACACCGCTAACATTGGCATAATAAATAAGATCATTGCAATAACAGGCCCTGACAATGCTTCCATCATACCAAGAATACTTGGGTTCATGATCGCGGCCGCCCAGATTGAGAAGAACAGTGCTGCCACGCTGATACGATCAACACGCTTCTCAGATAGGTTAAAATGCTTGTTAATTAAACCATTTAAGCTTTCACGCGCACCTAAAAAATGCCCAAGGAAAGATGAAGTGATAGCAACAAACGCTACTAAAGGACCAAGTGTTGCAATAAATGGATTATCGGTTGCGTTCGCTAAGTAAGACAATACGGATACGTTTTGTTCTTTTGCTTGAGCCAATTGTTCAGGTGACAGTGTTAGTACACAGGAAAATACAAAAATAAGAACAAAGGCAATCAGCATGATGCTAGTGCGACGAAGAATAACTTCGGATTTGGCATCTGCCTGCTTACCGTAATGGCGACGTTGTACATTTGCAAAGCTTGAAATTGCAGCTGCGTGACTAAACGAGAAAATCACTACAGGAACTGCTAACCACATAGTGCTAGCAAAAGCTGACGCTTCTGGCACATCCATGACAGGCATGGTCCAGTTCGGTATTAAGTAAAATGATAGAAAGGCAAGAATGGCAACAAGTGGGAACACCATGATGGCAAAGGCCCGTAGCATTACTTTTTCACCCGCCATCATAATAGCAATTAGTGCAAACACTAGTACGCCAGAAAGCAAAGGTCTAGGTAAAGAAGCCATATCAGCCTGATTTACCATGAAGCTATCTACTGTGTTTGTTATTCCAACACCATATATCAACAGGATCGGGAAGATCGAAAGAAAATACAGCAGTGAAATAGAACGACCTGCTTTTGCGCCGAAGTGCTCTTCCACTACATCAGTGAAGTCTGCGTTTTTGATCTTAGAAGATAGTACAAAACGAGCTAAGCCACGGTGCGCAAGATAGGTCATTGGAAAAGCAAGTACTGCCATCGCGACTAAAGGCCAAAAACCACCGATCCCAAGGTTAATTGGCAGAAACAGGATGCCTGCGCCAACGGCTGTTCCAAATAGGCTAAGAACCCAATGTGTATCATGTTTTGACCAAGCTGTGGTTGTGTTTATTTCACTAGGATTTAAGGCATTTCGAGATTCTTTCACTTTAAAACTCGCTTTTATAAAAATAATAATGCTGAAAATGGTAAAGGTTTTAGTGTTTATTATCACACGCGAAGCTTGGTGAATAATGCTGTGAATTTGGGGTGGTTGTAAATTATCCAACTATGAATTTTTCAACAAACCAGAATAAAGTTCTTAAATTTGATGCATTTAATGGTTGTATGTATTGAAATTTTCATTTTGTGTAGTTTTTGATTTTGCGGTTAAAACTTAATCACGGATGTATGTTCTAAGTGAGTTAGGCCTAATTTTCAGGAAGAATATTACATTTCTTAAGCACTTAATTGAGATGTTTGTGTCCCGTCATTTAGATGAGATTTAGGTATACTGCTGCCATTCATGTTAAAGAAGGAGTCATTGAATGGACATCTTGTCTGCGCAAAAAGAGGACTTATTTGCCATATATAAGCTCGAAAATACTTTATTTGGAGAACACGCCTATCCTCAATTTTTCTTTCGGCAAGCTTTTGATTGTTGGGGAGAGAGTTTACTGGTAGCAAAAGAGGGAGAGCAGGTCGCAGGGTATATATTGCTAACGACTAGCACAAATGCACATCAATATTGGATCATGTCATTGGCCGTCGATATTCAACATAGAGGTAAAGGTATTGCGCGTTCCCTCCTAGAAAACGTTATTGCGCCGTTGAAGTTAGGCTCAAGCGTGAAATTGACTGTCGATCCTAAGAACCAACCTGCATTGTCTTTATACCTCTCCCTTGGCTTTAAAACGTTAGAAGAAGAAGCGCATTATTTTGGTGACGAAGAATCCAGGTTAGTCATGGAATTAGTAAAGTAATTCTGCACGATAATGACCGAAATTTGCACACAATCAGTGCGTAGCATTACGTTGCTATAATTGGTTTTAAGCTAACCTTTTGTATAGTAAAGGTTTTTAATCTTGGCACCTCACTTGCTTTACATAAACGTTCATCGATAACTCGATGCGCCGCTCTCAATAGCAGGCGAGAGCGGTATAGGGTATTACTTTTTGAAAATGTACTAACAGCGTTAAAGGCATTGCTGCCTCTCTCGATTCGGGAGAGGCTTTTTTTTGCTAGTAAGTTGGGCTGAATCGCACTGGAGGTGTTATGTCGCAAGGATGCAAAAAAACCACTTGTCCCTATTGTGGTGTTGGATGTGGTGTCGAGGTCAATGCGAAAGGAATCGTTGGGGATGCGTGTCATCCTGCAAATGCGGGCTCACTGTGCGTAAAGGGTGTCGCGTTGGCAGAGAGCTTGAATATGCCTTCGCGCTTGCTGTATCCAAAGCTTGTCACCAAGCAGCGACCTCAAGGGCAAGAAGTGCAATGGCAACAAGCCACGGATCTGATTGCAGAAAAGATTCATCAAGCGAAAGCAGAGTTTGGACCGGAATCCGTCGCGATGTACGTGTCAGGCCAGTTGTTGACGGAAGACTACTATGTCGCCAACAAACTCATGAAAGGCTATGTTGGCAGCGCAAACATCGATACGAACTCCCGTTTGTGTATGTCTTCGGCGGTTGCGGCTTATGTACGAGCATTTGGTGAAGATGTCGTTCCCGTCAATTACGACGATATTGATAAGACTGAGCTATTGATAATTTGCGGTGCTAATACCGCTTGGACGCATCCTGTTTTATTCCGACGTATTCAACAAGCGAGAGAAAGCAATCCTAACCTCAAGCTGGTGGTCATTGACCCGCGTGAAACGGTCACCGCGCAGCAAGCCGATTTGCATCTACCGATTAAAAACGATGGGGATGTATCACTTTTTAATGGGCTGCTTAAGTTTCTTATTGAGCAGCAATGCGTTGATTCTCAATACATAAATTCCTATACCGACGGGTTTGATGCGCTTGCAGAAGAAGCTTCTGATTTGCGTTACGATGTCACTAATCTAACGTCTTCCATTGGGATTTCAGAAGAAAAACTCACGACATTCTTCCAATGGTTTGCACAAAGCCCAACCGCAATCACGTTGTTTTGCCAAGGGGTTAACCAAGCCGAAAATGGTGTCGATAAAGGCAATGCCATTATTAATGCACATTTGGCGACAGGTAAAATTGCTAAGTCAGGTTGTGGTCCGTTTTCTATTACAGGTCAGCCGAATGCGATGGGTGGGCGAGAAGTCGGTGGATTGGCCAATCAGTTAGCGGTTCATCGTGCTTTTGACGCAGAGTCTATCAAACAAGTGCAGGCGTTCTGGGATTCACCAGAAATTGCCACTCAGCCCGGTTTAAAAGCCGTTGAACTGTTTGAGGCGGTAGAACGTGGTGAGATTAAAGTTCTGTGGATTATGGCTACCAATCCTGTTGTCTCTTTGCCAGATAACCAATTGGTAAAACGTGCACTAGAGATTTGTCCGTTTGTGATTGTTTCCGATATCACAGCGGATTCGGATGTAGCGCATTACGCGGACCTATTGCTACCCGCCGCTGGCTGGGGGGAGAAGCAAGGCATGGTGACCAATTCTGAGCGTCGACTTTCAAGGCAGCGCCAGTTTCAAACGCCTCCGGGTGAAGCAAAATCAGATTGGTGGACGATAAGCCAAGTCGGGCAAGCTCTGTGTGCATTGGAAAAGACACAAAATGGCTTTGCGTTTACTTCTGAGCGGGCGGTATTCAGGGAATATGCCACGATGACAGGCATGAATGCAGATTCGCCATTGAAGCTAGATCTTTCTCAATACGCCAACTTAACCGAGCAAGAATACGAAGAGTGGGTGCCGACACAATGGGGAGGAGAGCGCCCTTTTGCTGATGGCGTCTATTCACACCCAGATGGAAAAGCGCGTTTTGTCGTGACCAGTGAATCTCCAACGCGCTTAGAAAGAACAAAAGGCTGGTGGCTCAATACGGGCAGGCAACGTGACCAATGGCATACCATGACGCGCACAGGGCATATCGCCCACCTTGCCGCCTCAGAGTTAGAACCAACCGTGTACATGAACACGCTCTCTGCCACTCAAAATCGCTTAAAAGCAGGACAGCTCACCAAGCTGTTTCAGCCTGCTTCAAACACCGGTATTTATGCCAAAGTTGCCATTGATGAAGGTTTGGGTTTTCAGGAGCTGTTTATGTCAATGCACTGGGCGGGTCGATATGGCGGTGAAAGCAGTGTTAATGCGATAGTAAACAGCGCAAAAGACCCTATTTCAGGGCAGCCTGCATTTAAGTCGTCTTATGTTGAAGTGCAAGACGCCGCGGTCAAAACCTACGGTATGTTCATCGGTACACAGTTTGATTCCGTTAAATTTCTCTACAGCGCATTTCAAGCAGAAAGCAATTTGGGCATTTGGCGCTTTGCACATGATAAGCGACCAAAGAAGCAGAGTTTTTGTCGAACGGAAAAGAGCCGCAGAATTACGATAGATATTGCCCAAGGTTGGCTAGCGGTGGACTATGACCTTGTTGGAGACGTGCGTATCATTCGCTCTGTTTTGGTGGTGTCTAGTGAACCGATTCAAACCGACTACACCAACTTTACCGGCTTGATTGGCAAGCCGATGGAGCTATCGCAACTGCTTACCATCACTCAATCGCAAAGCAGTGCCAAACTGGTTTGTAGTTGTTTCCGCGTTACCGATAAACAAATACATGACGCGATGGAGAAACAAGACTGCACGTCAGTGACCCAACTTCAAAACAAACTCAAATGCGGTACTAACTGTGGCTCGTGCGTCTCTCAAATCAAACAAATGGTCGACAGCCATCAGCATCAAAAGGGCAAACAGCAAGCGAACCAGCAAAGTTTGGCTATTCAAATAATGTAAGTCATAAAGAGGATAAGCACATGGAAGCGCCTTATCAAAAGTCTTGGTTTAAGAAAGGACAAGCGAGTCAGAAACAAGAACGCTCGTCTCGCTTTTCTAAGCATGATCAAGCAAGCAAACTGAACCAACTTTTAGAAGACCATTCACTAGACCTGGACGTGAACCACAAAGGTTTTGTCTCGATTGTCGGAGCAGGGCCGCACGATCCTGACTTGTTAACGGTAAAGGCTGTGAAAGCGATTATGTCGGCAGAGGTGTTGCTTTACGACCGTTTGGTTAACAAAGATATTTTGGAGTTGGCTTCGCCACAAGCTGATTGGATTTACGTGGGCAAAAGATGCGGACAACCCAGTATTGGTCAGGAAGAAATTTGTGACTTGATGGTGTCGCTCGCTCAGCAAGGAAAGCGAGTTGTGCGCTTAAAAGGGGGAGATCCTTTCGTATTTGGCCGTGGAGGCGAAGAGGCGTTAGCGCTCGTCAAAAACTCAGTCGCGTACGAAGTCATCCCCGGTATTACTGCTGCGATTGGATGTTCAGCAAACAGCTTGATTCCGCTGACTCATCGTGGCGTTGCTCGCAGCGTTACCTTTGTTACTGGGCAAGTGGTAACAGGCGCATTTGAAGCGTGGAACCAACTGATGCAAAGCGGACAAACGTTAGTTTTCTATATGGGGTTAGAAAAGTCATCGCAAATACAAACGGGTTTATTAGGCTCCGGTTTGAGAGCAGATTTCCCTGTCGCGATCATTACTCATGGTTGCAGCCCTCAACAACAAGTTCATGTTACCCAACTCAATCAGCTCAATGATTTATCAATTACACTTAAAGGCGTGAGCCCAGCATTGATTGTGATGGGAGAAGTTGTCAAACTGCGCGAACAACTAATAGAAACCGTACAGTCAGTGACGGAATACGAGGGAATATGAGCAGCATTTTGGAATGTATCAGAACAGTCGGTCGTGGCGAACGTGGTAGAAAACCACTGAACTTTGACCAAGCGTTTCGAGTTATGGATGAATACCTAAACGGTGAGTGCGACGACGATCAGATGGCAATGCTATTGATGCTGATCCGTGTACAGAACGAAACTCAACAAGAAATCGCTGGCTTTGTGAAAGCATTCCAATCCCGCATGCCAGCTATTGGTGCAGACATCGACTGGCCATGTTATGCAGGCAAACGTGAAGCGGCAGGTCAACCTTGGCACCTGTTGGCAGCAAAGATCCTCGCCGATAATGGTCATAAAGTGTTGATGCACGGCTATCACGACCGCCAATCTGGTCGTTTACACGCTGAAGACTACCTCGACAAATTTGCTATTACGAAAGCGGAATCAGCAGAAGACGCAAAGCGTGTATTAGAAACACAAAACATTGTGTATCTGCCGCTGAGTGCGTTTGCTCCTCAAGCAGAAACCATGATCGGTTGGAAGAATCGTTATGGGCTTAGAACGCCGATTAATACTGTGGTTCGAGCATTGAATCCGGGGCAGGCGACGGTTGGTATTCGTGGTAGCTTCCATCCTGGATTCCAACAACTTCATGCTGAAGTCGAATACGAGATTGGTCAAACCGCTCACGCTGTTGTGTCATTTAAAGGACAA
This sequence comes from Vibrio sp. Vb1980, assembly GCF_033338615.1. Taxonomy (NCBI): domain Bacteria; kingdom Pseudomonadati; phylum Pseudomonadota; class Gammaproteobacteria; order Vibrionales; family Vibrionaceae; genus Vibrio; species Vibrio sp. Vb1980. The sequence goes on along the minus strand of NZ_JAWOSZ010000011.1, from coordinate 55,063 downwards.
TCGGGTGAGTCAGAATACAACCCGAAAGTAAGTCAAACCGTATGGTTAAGCCAAACAAGCGGCGTGACATCGCACTACTGGACGGAGCAAATGCTGTCTGAGGTGCCAATGCCTGCGAACTGCCCGTTTGGGACGTCAGAAGATGACATGAACCAAATGGCGAATACGGTTCTCGCCACAATGACAGTAGTCTTGTTTGCACAAATGCACGACAGGGAAAGAGCATTCGAACGAGCTTTCTCTTACTGGCAAGCCTATTGCGGCCAGCAATAAGATACTATTGTCAATTAATGTAAAACCAACGACGCAAAGTTGTTGAATCTGAATCCATTATCTATTGTTTGAAGAAGGTAAAAGATCCTAGCTCGCCAATGATGTGTTTCACCACCTTGCTCCGTATCAGAGTGGTGAAACCGCAGTTTTAGCCTCAATCGCGTTCGTTTTTAGCTTCGCGTTTGAGAATGAGAAAATCCCATATGGTAAGACACAGAGGACATGGATAATGGTTCTAAAGCATACCACTCCTAGTGAAAAGGCTTCTCATCCGATCCCGCAAGAAGCCTTCGATTGGTACGACGAATACGCCCACGGAAAAATCACGCGCCGTGAGTTTCTAAATAGGCTGGGTGGCCTTGCGGTACTTGGCTTTAGCATGACAGCACTGGTCGACGCGTTAACCCCGAATTACGCACTCGCAGAACAAGTTTCATTTAACGATCCTGACATCAAAGCAACTTACGAAACCTTTCCATCTCCAAATGGGCATGGAGAAGGGCGTGGCTATTTGGTGATGCCACAGAAGAAGACCTTAAAATCGCCGACCGTGTTGGTGATTCATGAAAATCGAGGTCTGAACCCTTATATCAAAGATGTCGCAAGACGACTTGCAAAAGATGGCTTTATTGCTTTCGCTCCAGACGCACTTTATCCACTCGGCGGCTATCCGGGGAACGACGATGAAGGTCGCGCAATGCAGAAAGAGATGGACAGAGCCAAGATCGAACAAGACTTTATTGCAGCCGCTAACTTCCTCAAACAATACGAGGGTGGCAACGGTAAATTGGGCGCGGTTGGATTCTGCTTCGGTGGATACATTGTCAACATGCTTGCAGCGGTAATGCCAGAAGAGCTCGATGCAGGTGTGCCTTTCTATGGAACACCAGCGGCGCAAGAGATCCAAAAGCAAGTCAAAGGGCCTTTGATGATTCACTTTGCAGGGCTCGATAAGCGTGTTAACGACACATGGCCTGCCTATGAGCAGCAGTTAATTGCAACCGACGCTCAGTATCAAGCGCTAATGTATGAGAACGTCAACCACGGCTTCCATAACGACTCAACAGCACGCTACGCACCGGAAGAAGCAGCACTCGCTTGGGAGCGCACACTCGGCTTCTTCAAAGAACATCTCGCCTCTAGTTAAAACGCTTCAACTTTAGTTGGCACATTCCTTGTTATGTCTCTCTTAGTGAGTGAGATATAAACAAGGAATGTGCATGACTCAATCAACGTCAAAAACACCCATTATAGTATGCTGTGATGGCCTCCAAGAGCAGGCTCGATTGTCCGGTTTGTTGAGCAAAGATTACGACAACATCATTGGCTGCCAATTGGCACAACTAGAAACGCTTATGCAGCGAGAACCGTCAGCAAGCGTTGTGGTTGGATGGCAGCAACCAACCGCGGAACTGCGTTTGATCGTCGATTTCTGCCGCAGAAAATCGGCACCACTTCTTATCGTCTTAAAGCAATTATCATCCAATGATATCAATCGTTTATCAGAAAAAATGGACTATGTTCTTATGCCGCACGATAGTGAGTTTGCACTTCAACCTTGGATTGAACATGCGACATTAGTGAGAGCGAAATTCGAAAGTATGCAATCGGAAATTGAATTACTGACCAATAAGATTGAAGAGCGCAAGCTGGTGGAAAAAGCGAAAGGTCTGCTGATGAAGATGCACAGCGTTGATGAAGGACAGGCTTATAAAGCGCTAAGAAATTCAGCCATGCAATCGAGCCAAACGCTCGCACAAGTTGCCAAGAATTTGATAACTACTTTGGAAGTTTTGGATTAGTTGCTCTACCACTTTGGGGTTAGGGTGCGTTTTCTAACGTGGTGCGTGTTGCACTATCAGCAAGCAATAACAGGGAATAACAAACGGAAAGATATACTAATCTATTGTATTTACTGTGAAAAATAAGTTGGCACAGTAATTGGATTAGAAGAATTGGGTTTATTGTTGAATCGCTTATCTCAATTATCAACGGCGGTAATTGTAGACTTAGCAACGGCGCTACTGCTCTTCGGAGCAGTGGCGCTTTTTTTATGGGAGCAAACCAATGAAATGGAGTTCGATGCTGAAAGTGTCAGCAATTTCGTTATCGGTATTCACCGCGGTCAGTGTAAAGGCAGAGTTGGGTGAACCAGAAATTGAAGATCTGAAGTTTGGTTTTATTAAGTTAACTGATATGGCACCGCTGGCGGTTGCTTATGAGAAAGGCTTTTTTGAAGACGAAGGCTTGTACGTCACTTTAGAAGCACAAGCAAACTGGAAGGTGCTATTAGACCGAGTCATCGACGGTGAGCTTGCTGGCGCGCACATGCTTGCTGGTCAGCCATTGGGCGCAACGATTGGTGTTGGCACAAAAGCAGAAGTGATTACTGCGTTCAGTATGGATTTGAACGGCAACGCAATCACGGTTTCCAATGATACTTGGGAGCAGATGAAGCAATACATTCCAAAGCAACCAGATGGCAAGCCAGTTCACCCAATCAAAGCGGATGCACTGAAGCCTGTGGTCGACAGCTATCTGGATAAAGGCAAACCGTTCAACATGGGGATGGTGTTCCCTGTATCGACGCACAACTATGAGTTGCGATACTGGTTAGCGGCAGGTGGGATTCATCCAGGTTTTTACGCACCAGACTCAGGCGATAACAGTGGCCAGTTGGATGCTGACGTTCTTTTGAGTGTTACACCGCCACCACAAATGCCAGCAACAATGGAAGCGGGCACGATCAAAGGGTACTGCGTAGGCGAACCATGGAACCAACAAGCCGTATTCAAAGGTATTGGTACGCCAGTCGTGACCGATTACGAGATCTGGAAGAACAACCCAGAGAAAGTGTTTGGTGTTTCCAAAGCTTGGGCTGAGAAGTATCCAAACACGCACATTCGCGTAGTGAAAGCCTTGATTCGGGCGGCACATTGGTTGGATGAAAACGACAATGCCAACCGCCAAGAAGCAGTGAAGATGCTATCAAAAAGCGAATACGTTGGAGCCGATGCCGAAGTTATCGCCAACTCGATGACGGGCACATTTGAATACGAGAAAGGCGACAAACGAGACGTGCCAGACTTCAACGTGTTCTTCCGTCATAACGCCACTTATCCGTATTACAGCGATGCGATTTGGTACCTGACCCAAATGCGTCGCTGGGGACAGATCTCAAGCGAGAAATCCGATGATTGGTACATGGATGTCGCAAAAGAGGTTTACCGTCCGGACATTTACCAACAAGCGGCTCAAGCACTGATTGAAGATGGTGTGTTGAGCAAAAAAGACTTCCCAGATTTTAGTGCTGAAGATGGTTTCCGTGCGCCACAAACACACTTTATCGACAACATCGTTTATGACGGTCGCGAGCCAAATAAATATCTAGAGAAGTTCTCTATCGGGCTTAAAGGAAAAGACAAGGTTTAACCATAACGATAAACGCCACAGGCGAGGGAATTCGCTTGTGGCAACAAGGATGTAAATTTCTTAGGAGTGAGTATGTCTAGTAATGTCATTTCCCTGTTTCCTGCTAAGCAGGTAGTGAACCGAAGTCGGCTGGTGCTTTTGCCCGTCATTGGCTTGCTGATCTTTTTGGCAATGTGGCACTTAGCAGCGAGAGAAGTGCAAACCTCATTAGGTACGCTACCAGGGCCAGTGCAAACTTTTCAGCAGTTCAGCAACCTTGTCGATGACCATTGGCAAGAGCGAGAAAAGGAACAAGCGTTTATCGAGCGTCAGGAAAAACGTAATGCTGCGAAGTTAGCCAAGAATCCGGACGCGGAAGTGAAGATTCGTCCTTACACAGGTAAACCGACGTTCTTCGACCAAATCATAACAAGCTTAGTGACTGTAACCGCGGGTTTTTTGCTGGCGACGGTTATCGCAATTCCGCTTGGCATCGTGCTTGGTCTTAATCAAGGGCTGTATCAAGCGTTCAACCCAATCATTCAATTGCTCAAGCCCGTATCACCTTTGGCTTGGCTGCCTATCGTTACCATGGTTGTAAGTGCCACCTATGTAAGTGATGACCCGATGTTTGCTAAGTCGTTCATTAACTCTCTAATCACTGTGGCGCTGTGTAGCTTATGGCCGACGCTGATTAATACCGCTGTGGGTGTAACGAGCGTTGATAAAGACTTAATCAACGTGAGTAAAGTGCTCCAACTTTCGTGGTGGCAGCACATACGCACCATCGTTTTACCTTCTGCCATTCCAATGATCTTCACCGGTTTACGCCTCTCTTTAGGTATCGCTTGGATGGTATTGATTGCGGCAGAAATGCTCGCGCAGAACCCTGGGTTAGGCAAGTTCGTTTGGGATGAATTCCAAAACGGCAGCTCGGCATCATTGGGTCGCATTATGGTCGCGGTCATCACAATCGGCTTTATTGGTTTGATGCTCGATAGAGGCATGCTGCAACTTCAAAAGTGGCTGTCTTGGAATAAACAACAAGCGTTGAGATAAGGGAAAAGATCATGGAAAAAGCATTATTAGATCTAACGCGTTTAGGGATGCGATTCCCAACGCCAGATGGCGAGTTCATCGCGCTTAAGAACGTCGATTTACAAATCAATAAAGGTGAGTTTGTATCCCTGATTGGCCACTCTGGCTGCGGTAAATCAACGGTATTGAACTTAGTTGCGGGTCTACACATGCCAACAGACGGCGGCGTGATCGTCGATGGACGAGAGGTGGCAGGACCGGGACCCGACCGCGCAGTGGTGTTCCAAAACCATTCATTATTGCCTTGGTTAACCGTGTATCAAAACGTTGAGCTCGCAGTAAAACAAATTGCCGGCAAAAAGGGCAAAGCGTGGATTCAGGAACAAGTGAACCACTATTTGGAGTTGATTCAAATGCAGCATGCCGCGCACAAAAAGCCCGATGAAATCTCGGGTGGTATGAAGCAGCGAGTCGGCATCGCGAGAGCACTGGCACTTCAACCAAAGGTTCTACTGATGGATGAGCCATTTGGCGCGTTGGATGCGTTAACTCGTGCGCATTTGCAGGATGCACTGATGAAGATTCAAGCCGAGCTAAACAACACCGTCATCATGATTACCCACGACGTGGATGAAGCGGTGCTGCTATCCGACAAAATCGTGATGATGACTAACGGACCGGCAGCAACCATTGGAGAGGTGTTAGAAGTAAATCTACCTCGCCCTCGTGAGCGTGTAGCACTGGCGGATGATGCGCAGTATCAGAAGTGTCGACAAGCGGTGTTGAAGTTCCTTTACGAGAAGCAATCCAAAGTCGAGATTCCTGCTTCGAAAGAAGACAAACCCAAAACCGCAGCGCAAACGGCATAAGGAGGCAGCGATGAACAGTCCTTTAACGATTCCAGTAAAGAACGCATTGAGCCACATCGTTGTGGTAGGCAACGGTATGGTCGGGCAACACCTCGTCGAGCAATTAGTGCAGAAAAACGCGCATTTGGAGCACCTAATTACCGTGATTGGTGCAGAGCGCTTTATCGCGTATGACCGTGTACAACTTTCTTCTTTATTTGCGGGTAAGTCTCATGATGATTTGATGCTGAGTAACCAAGAATGGTACGACATGCATGGCATCCAACTCGTACTTGGCAGCCAAGTAACAGGCATCGACAGAGAGCAAAAGCGCATTCTGCTTGATGGTGAAGATGTGCTGGGTTACGACCAACTTGTGCTCGCTACTGGTTCGTACCCATTTGTGCCGCCAATTGAAGGTAAAGACCGCGATAACGTGTTTGTCTACCGCACGCTTGATGACCTTTCACAAATCAAAAAGGCATGTGAAGGTGCAAGAACAGGCGCAGTGATTGGCGGCGGCTTGTTGGGCTTAGAAGCGGCAAACGCACTCAAACTGTTGGGGCTAGAAACTCACGTCATTGAGTTTGCACCTCGCCTGATGCCCGTACAGTTAGATGATGGTGCTGGCTTAGTGCTAAAAGAGAAGATTGAGGCGCTAGGGCTAACCGTTCACACCTCAACGGGTACGGAACGAATCTGCGATGGTGAAACGGCTAAGCATCGCATGGTGTTTAAAGACAAAGATCCTCTCGAAGTGGATGTGATTGTCTTTTCCGCAGGGATTCGCCCTCAAGATGAGCTGGCAAAAATGGCTGAGCTAGAAGTAGGCGAGCGAGGCGGTATTGTGATTAACAACCAATGCCAAACCAGCGATGAGAATATTTATGCGATTGGCGAATGTGCTCTTTGGGAGCAGAAGATCTTTGGTTTAGTCGCACCCGGTTACACCATGGCGAGAACCACTGCCGATGTCTTGACTGGTATGCCAAGCGAAGGTTTTAAAGGCGCAGACATGAGCACCAAGCTCAAGCTACTTGGGGTGGATGTGGCGTCTATCGGCGATGCACAAATGCAAACCGAAGGCGCACAGGAAATGGTGTTGCAAGATGCGGTTGCAGGCATCTACAAAAAGCTGGTGGTTGATGCGAGCGGCACCCAATTGCTTGGTGCGATTCTCGTCGGTGACAATAGCGACTACGATGCGCTCTTACAGTGTTATTTGAACAAAACGGTCCTGCCAGACCACGCTGCGAACCTGCTATTTGATACCGGAATGCTGGACGGAGAGATGCCAGACAGCGCCATCATCTGTTCTTGTCACAACGTCACAAAAGGCGACTTAGTTGCCGAGATTCAAGCTGGCACTACCAACCTGACAGATCTTAAAGCCAACACCAAAGCTGGTACTGGCTGTGGTGGCTGTAGCAATATGGTCAAATCGGTATTGGATACTCAACTGGCAGCCATGGGGGTAGAGGTCAACAACCACCTTTGTGAGCACTTTGAGCTCAGTCGCCAAGAGATGTTCCATATTTGCCAGGTGGAACAAATCAAAGACTTCGACACCTTAATTGCACTGCATGGCAAAGGGTATGGGTGTGATATCTGTAAGCCTACGGCAGCATCTGTGTTTGCTTCTTTGTGGAATGAACACATCATGGAGCCACAGCATCAATCTCTGCAAGATTCTAATGATGCCTTTATGGCAAACCTGCAAAAAGATGGTTCTTACTCGATTGTGCCTCGTGTTCCGGGCGGCGAAATCACACCAGACAAACTTATCGTGCTAGGTGAAGTTGCTCAGCAATACGATCTGTACACCAAGATCACTGGCGGTCAGCGCGTAGATTTATTTGGTGCGCAGTTAGAACAGCTTCCTGAAATCTGGCAAACCTTGATTGATGCTGGTTTTGAAACAGGGCACGCCTACGGCAAATCGGTGCGCACCGTGAAATCTTGCGTCGGTTCTACTTGGTGTCGTTATGGTGTTGATGATTCGGTTGGGTTAGCCATTGAGTTAGAGAACCGCTACAAAGGATTGCGAGCGCCCCATAAGCTTAAGTTTGCCGTATCGGGCTGTACTCGCGAGTGTGCAGAAGCGCAAAGTAAAGACATTGGGGTGATCGCCACTGAAAACGGCTGGAATCTATACGTTTGCGGGAATGGCGGCATGAGACCAAGACACGCTGATTTGTTTGCATCCGACTTATCCAAATCAGAGTTGATCACCATGATCGACCGAGTATTGATGTTCTACGTCAGCACCGCTGATCGCTTACAGCGCACGTCAGTGTGGATGGAGAACATGGAAGGGGGCTTAGACTACCTTAAACAAGTGATTTTGGATGACTCTCTCAACCTATGTGACTCTTTGGATGAACAAATGGCACGAGTCGTAGATACCTATCAGTGTGAGTGGAAGAGTACGTTGGATAATCCTCAAAAATTGCAACGCTTCCGTCCTTTCTTGAACAGCACGTCGGGCAGCAAAGTCTTGCCGTACCAACGTGTGCGCGGTCAGCGTATTCCCGTGAAACAGGAGGTGTAAATGGCAGCGTTAACCAAAGTGAAATTGTGTCAGCTTGATGACTTAATGCCGTTCATCGGTGCCACTGTATTGATTGAAGGCGAGCATGTGGCCTTATTCTACATTCCAGATAGCGGTGTGTACGCTGTTCAGGATTGGGACCCAATTGGTAAGGCTTATGTAATGAGTCGAGGGATTGTCGGTGATATTGATGGTGAGATGTGTGTTGCATCGCCACTGTACAAACAGCATTTCAGCTTAAAGAACGGGCAGTGTTTAGAAGACAAAACGCACTGTCTAAAAACTTGGCAAGTAACGGTCGACGATAATCAGGTTTGTTATTTAGTCGAAGAATGATCCTAGAAATTTGCCTGCTCGATATGAGTAAATTCTTAGCGTAAGAGATAAGCGAATAAAGCTCCAGAGACCACACGGTAAGGCTCTGGAGCTTTTAATTATTCGCAAGGATTCACTTGTAGTTCGGTATAGCCAGTCGAGTCGTCCATCGCTCTAGTGAACTCAAGTTCTGAGTAAGAATGGATGATCAATTCTGCGGTAGTATCAATCACTGTGCCTTCCAGCAAATGCCCACCCCAGACTCGTCCTTCACGATCAGACACCGAGATATGAACGTGCTGATGTTCAGGCGTTAGGGTTCCCATCACAGAGACGATTTCAAATGGCTCTTGTTTGGTTAACGTACTCTCTGCACCTGCCAAACGAAGGTTGAGGTCAGAGACACAACCAACGCATGAAGCAATCGAGCCTGCTTTGATACCATACTGCTCGACCAATTTCGCTAGGTTTAGCTTTAAGTCCATGCCTTTGGTAAGACGTACCGCTATCACTTCAATCGACATGTCACTTCCTAATCAAAACCAGCAAGCAGGAAAGCGCCGTATCCAAATCGGCATAACGTTTGGCTTTGCCAAGTACGCGCATACCTTGCATGTTGTTGAGAACAAAACGAGCGAGTTCTTCTGGTTTCAGCGTTTTCGGTACTAAGGTTTCTTTCTGCGCATTGGTCAGCGCATCCGCAATGATGTCGATAAGATGGTCAAACAAAAAATGCCCTTTGCGCAGTACGTCATCGTCTTCGCCAGCGTGCTCAATCAACGCATTTTGAATAAAGCACCCACAGTTGCGTTTGCGTTGCAGCTCAGCAAAAGATTTAAGGAACGATTCCAACTCAGGTAAGGACGCGTCGTCTTTTTCCAAATCATTCAGTGACGGTAGTGAGACCTTTTTTAAGTAAGTATCGAGCGCTTCGTAGTAGAGCTGTTGCTTGTCACCATAGGTGTTGTAAAGACTGAAGCGGTTGATGTTCAACTCGTCGGTGAGATCCGAGATGGACGTGTTCGCAAAGCCCTTGCGCCAAAACACATCCATAGCCACGAGAAGCTTTTCATCTCGGTCGAAGTTGGCTTTTCTTGCCATAAATTACCTGCCTGGGTCTGCTTATCGGGTAATTAAATTGCTTTGGAGGGATGGTACAGAGAACCTCTAGCGTTCGAACTGAACCAATATGATGAATACCCATCTATTCTTGGGTATCAGCCCCCAAATTCATGTGAACTCACAAACGGCATCAAAAATCTCGCTCAGCAAACAGACCCACAACTGTTTGAAAATTTTTGATAGTGAAGTTCTTGACTGATCGTTTATAAACTGGCTACAGTATATCCTAACCAATCGGTTAGAAAAAGATAAAAGGATGTGAAATGAAGCTCTATGAAACCGCAATGACTCCAAGTTGTAAGCGAGTTAGCATTTTTCTAAAGGAAATCGGTGGCGAGGTTGAGCGAATTGCGCTGAACGTTCGTGAGGGCGATAACCTATCTGAACCGTTTAAATCGAAAAGCGTGAATGGCAAAGTGCCTCTACTAGAACTGGATGATGGCACAGCGATCTGCGAAAGCGTGGCGATTTGTCGCTACCTAGATGAAGCGTTTGAAAATGATCTGGCGCTGTTTGGTGCTAACCAGCTTGAACGTGCTCAGGTAGAAATGTGGCATCGTGTGGTGGAGTTCCAAGGACTAAATGCGGCATTTCAGGCGTTTCGAAACATGACCGGAGTTTATGGAGACAGAGAACGTTGCGTTGAAGCATGGGGCGAAGAATCAAAACAACGCGTCTACGAATTTCTGCCTGTCTTAGACAAGCGCCTTGAACATAATGATTTTATCGCCGTAGACCATTTTACTATCGTCGATATAACAGGCTTTATTTTGATCAGTTTCGCAATTAAAGGCCTAGAAATTGATGTGCTATCGACGTCGCCAAACATTGCTCGATGGTATAACCAAATTTTAGCTAGACCTGCATTTCAGAGTTAATGTATTGCAGCGAGTGGATGATAGCTCGCTGCTACCACCTTACCGATTCTTAACTCAGCAGGATATTCAAATTTTTTCAGATTTTTCTTATTTTTTCTCCTATCGCCTATAATTGGAAAAACAACCTCAATTTGCTTCGTTGCGTTTTAGAGCCTTGGGCTCTTGGTCCGTAGACGCTCTCTTTCATCATGGAAAGTCTAATAATAGACAAGGAGAGGTCATGAGTATTCAAGTGAAAACTATCAATAATATTCTAATCGCCCTGTTAATGGTTTCGGTTTTTGGTCTATTCGCACTGTACCTCAATTACACACAGCAGAATGAACAGATTGAAAGGCTGCAAAGTCAGTTAATCGAAAAAGAGCATCAGATACTAATTTCTAATGAAGCGTTGTCTTACACTCGATATCAACACCAATTATTAGCCGAAGACTACAGCCGTTTTAGAAATGAGCAGTCAGTGACTAGTGTTTTGCGTTAGCCAGTAAAGCAACCGTATTAAGGAGGAAGATGAAACCCATTCTTTTGGTCGATGATAGTAAAACAGTACTGCTTTACATCAGCAGTGCATTGGAAAAGCAGGGCTATGAAGTGGTTGCAGTTGAAGACGGAAGAGCGGCGCTTGAGGTGCTAACCCACCGCCCTGATATTCAGTTTGTGCTGAGTGATTTAATGATGCCTGGAATTAATGGTATTGAATTGTGTCGCCAATTAAAATCTAAAGTTAGCGAACGTTACATTTTCTTTGTTCTACTGTCTTCTAGAAATGACCAAAGTTCGATCGTGAAAGGCATTGATGCTGGCGCAGATGATTTCGTAGATAAGAAGACGTCTGTAGAGGAACTTCAGGCCAGAATCCGTGCGGGGTTTCGTACTTTAGAACTGCACAACAAACTCGTTGAGAGAAATAAAGAGCTAGATGCGGCCTATCAAACAATTCACCAAGACCTACAGTCTGCTAGTCATCTGATGGAGCAACTACTCCCTGCTGAATCAACTATTCAGAATGTAAATTTTAGCTATGTCTACAAACCATGCTCCCAGATTGGTGGTGATATGTTGGGGTATTTGGAGCTCGATGAACGACATGTTGCGTTTTATGTATTTGATGTTTCTGGTCATGGTATTTCTTCAGCTTTGATGGCTTTTTCTATTCAACAGACGCTATCTCAAAGTCAGGGGCCTGATTCGATCACGATGGAGTTGAGAGATGACGGCTATTGCGTAAGTGAGCCTGCATCTGTGATTGAACGGCTAAATCGGCGTTATCAGCAAACTAGAAACAGTCAACTTTACTTTACTATGGCTTACGCCATTCTTAACACAAAATCAGGGCAACTTAGCTATTGCACGGCTGGCCACCCCAGGATCTTAGTTTGGCGAACGAGTACGAAAACGATGGAACAGATAGGTGACGATAACTTTATCGTTGGTGCAATGCAGCCGATGGAATATATCGGTAACCAAATTAGTCTGGATGAGGGCGATGCATTGTGGCTTTATTCGGATGGTTTGATTGAAGCGAGGCAGGGTGAGGAGATGTTTTCACTACAACGATTGGCATCGAGTATAAAAGTTGTTTGCACGCTGACAGTTGAAGACCAAGTGGGAGACGTCTTTAAAAAAGTACAATCTTGGCATAACGAAGATGAGTTTGATGATGATGCCAGCCTTTTACAGGTAAAATGGCATGGTGAGAGGCTCGATTTTAAGGAAAAGAATGTCAAAGAGCGAATTTAAACGAACTTACGGGAGCTCCCTTACTCACTCACGAAGTGCGAGCAAAGACGTTGTTCGGTTTTTGATGGGTCATCAAATCCCCTTAAATGCAATTCAATCATTGGAGCTTTGTGTCGTTGAACTCATGAATAACGCTTATATTCATTCTTACAGTGAAATAGAAGGCCTACCAATTGAAGTGGAGTGTAGGGTTGGGGATGACCAAGTGTCCGGTTTCGTGGAACTGAGAGTCTCTGATTGCGGAGCGCCGATCAATGAAAAGACGTTCATCCAACATAAAAATAAACAGATTGAGGCACCTAACTTAATGGATGACGATAGTTGGTCCTCCTCAGGTCGCGGACTGCTGTTAGTCGCTCAATTATCTGACCTGTTTACATTGGAAAAAGGTTTCGAAAACAATACGTTTGTTGTAGTGAAAAGGAATAGGGAGAGAAACTAACAACCAAGCAAAGTCGATTTGCTTCACTTGGTCCCTAGCGTTAATCTGACGGTTGCGTTGTATATCATTGTTATTTTGTATTCGTTGTTGGTGCCGGTGATAGTAACGCCTCCAACTCTTCTGGTGTTAGAATATCACTGATGTTTAACATATTACTTTCATCATCTAGCGCCATCTTTGTACGGCTAAGTAAGTACCTTTTTTGAGTTGGTGTTAAGTCTTTGAGAGACTCAATCAACTCCCTGAAATTGCTATTATTCATTGCCATATTTCCCCCAGTTAAGCCTTGAATTTCTTTATTGCATATTCTTCAAGTAAGTGAAGATTTGTTGATTAATTGCAGCTAGCTCTTTAGTAACTATAGCTATATCTGAGCTATCTGGCGCTGTATCGTTTCTGGTTTTTTCTTCTATTCTTTGAAACGCAATGACCGCGGTGTCTTCTCCGAAACTCTCTAAAATGCCCTTTAAACTATGAGCTAATAGATAGAGTTCTGACCAACATTTGCTTGCATATAGCTCATCTATACGCTCTATATCATTCGTGTGATCTTCAAGGTATGTAGAAAAAACAGTGACGATCAGATCTACGTCGTTATCCATGTATGTATTGAGAACATCAAAATTAATCATGTATACCCCTATTAAACGTTGAGGTAGAGGAATGTTTCGGATAATGAAGGCTTAGCCGAAGGTATGAATGGCATAACCAGTATTTGAGCAGAAATAGTTTGCTTGTCGCTTGAGATAAACTTACAAAAAGAAAGTCATTGTTAAAGATATTTTGACTTATATCCAAACGGCAATGGTCGAAATGTAGGGATGAAAAAACTTCAACTCGCGTGTTTTTAACACAAGTAGCAAAGGGGATGTTTCCAAGTAAAACGCCGAGTCGGTAAGTGTCTTGCAGTCCTAGTTTAAGGCTATCATTACATACGGACGCCAGACGTTCGCCAACTTTGACTATTCCTTCAGTCAAGGCTAACTCTCCTCATTAAGTACAAGTATAAATTAGCAATCTAGTTGCATATTGGCAAGTAATCTACGGCAAAAAAGGGACTCGCGTCCCTTTTGTATTACTAGCCTTGCTTAGAGTCCTGTTCTATTTGCTTCATAAGCTCGTTGGCTTTCTTCATAGCGCGTCTTGCGCTTGAAGTCCTTCGCTTATTAAGCAATATATCGGAGAAGCGTAAGTATTTATCAGCAGTTTTGAATCTTAAATCGTTAACATCCTGAAAACCAATAGGAAAGTTTTTCGAGAACAGATCCACATCCTTCACCAAGTTATCGAGATGAGTTGTCGTCCTTGCCTTTTCTAGGCGAGAATAAAAGTTTTCAAACTCTTCTTGGAACAGGATTCTAGCGGCATCTTCTGGAAACGGTAGAGGGCTGTTGGAATCTAGCGCTGTCTCATATAATTTCATTTCCAGCACTGCATCTTTCATAGCATTACTTATCTGTAAGTTCTCTTGATGCTCTTCTACGTTTGAAAAGAAGGTGTTCCCAACCTTAATAAGAGCAACAAGTGCAGCTGCGTCTTTCTTTTTGAGTGCTTCAGTGAGGTGCTGACCGAAAACATCGCTAGATAACGAACTTGGCGTGAAAGGATAACCTTGATGAATCTGATTTAACTCATCCTTGAGCTCATAGATGGATTTACTGCCGTCTTCTTTACTGTACCGAGACTTTTCAAGTTGACTGTTGATTTGCCTTGCTATCGAAAGTAACGTGGAGTGCTTGCTTGACTGAATATCTAAGGCAAGAACTTCTATTTTATGTGAGTCAGGGTAGTAGGTTTTTGCTTTATCAAGTATGGACTCAATTTCATCATAATTCGGGTAGTTGTTGGCATCAGAATTCAAAACCTGATCAATTTCAGATTCAAACTCGCTGAGAATATAGGTCTTGTGTAAGCGTAATAAGCCAGCCTTAACGACTGGATGTAAGCTTTTTTCACTATCAATCAGTGCCAAACTTTTTTCTGCTGGCGTATCAAGCTGCCACTCTTGTCCGGCAATTTGATCATTTTGCTTGCTAATAACGGTTTCCAAAGTGGCGATGGTTTCTTGTTGCTGCTGATAACCAAATACAATGCCGCTAACTAATAATATACTCGCTGCCGCGCCGCTAGAGATAGGCCAATAGCGCATATTCAATTTGCGTTTCAACTGCTCAGGGGTCAGCTCGTTCGGAATGATGCCAGTTGAAAATACGCTTGAAAATATTGGCCACTTAGATGCGGGCATGTTAGTTGGTTTAGAGACCTTGATCTTCTGTTTGAGAGCTTCATTAACTGGAGTTCTTGCGTAAGGGTGTTTGCAACTCAATAACTCGTAAGCAATACAAAATAGAGCAAACATATCGTCGCTTAAGTTCGGTTCCTTACCGGATAACAGGTTGAGTGATGCATAGTTGGGAGTATAACCAAGCGTTTCAACATTTTCGGATTTACGTTTAGCCGCATATTGATCCTGCTTTAATTGATGAGTTTTAGATACACCAAAATCAAGCAGCTTAACGTTACCCTCAGACGTTAAAATCACATTAGCGGGCTTTAGGTCGGCGTGCACTACACCAAGAGAGTGAGCATATGAGAGTGCATCGAGTACCTGATTTAGGATTGATAAAGTTGCATTAAACTTCAGCCCATGGGGCCTAGAACGCTGTATTAAACTCTCTAATGTTTCTCCGTTAATATACTCCATAACTAAAAAGTATATTTCGCCATCAACACCAAAATCAAAAACCCTAATGATATTAGGGTGGCTTAACCTTTGAGTTTGTTGAGCTTCACGTATTAACATGCGTGCAGTCTCTGGTTGAGAAGCAAACTCTTTCTGTAATATTTTTAACGCAACGTAGGGTGTTTCTGAACCTGAAGATTCAAGAATCTTATCTTTAGCTAAGTAAACATCGCAAAGCCCACCATGCCCAATAACCGACTCAATTTCATACCGATTTTTAACGGTCGTTCCTATTAAGCTTTCGTTAATAACATCTTTGTTATTATTTAATGAGTCATCTTTATTGTTTTTTTTCTTATTAACTAACGGAGTGTTTTCTTTTTGAGACAGTTTTGTATTTGTTTCATTTTTATTTTTAACGGAGGTTTCATTATTAGTGAGTTTGGTTGATTTAATTGCATTGTCTCGTTTTTGAGTCTTTACAATTTTAGTTTTATCTCCGCTTTCTTCGTTATTTATAGAATTGTTTTTATTACTGTCTTCCATCACAAGAACTCCGTATAAATGATGGGGGAATATATACCTTTCTGCTCAATGAAAAGTCATTATGTTAGAATTTCTCGGCCAAACTAACATTCGTTTTTTTATTGATGAAAGTCTAAGTGTCAAAAATTTGAACTTGGTTGGATAATTAAAATTGTTGAACAATACGTGATTGCTTTGATAAAAAAATGATTCATTATTCCGTGCATGATTTTCAATGGCATTATTAAGATTTTTATTAATCTTACTGTTAATAAGAAAGCAGTTAATAATAAAATTAAAAATAATATCTAGCAGGTCTTTGGCGAGGTTTACATGAAGTTGGTTTTAACCATAACAAGTTTTCACAAATTTACTCCAGAGATTGAGAGTGAGTTCGTGTTTGAATCAAGTGATGAACATGCCAAGGTTACATTTGGTAGGTCTGAACAATGTGATTGGACACTACCAGATCCTGAAAGAGTGGTATCCGGAACCCACGGAGAACTGATTAAGTTTGGTGACAAATACTTGATAAAAGACCTCTCAACTAATGGTACTTTTGTAAATAATGCTGTAACTCCTGTGGGTCAAGGAAATGAAATAGCACTAAGCGATGACGATATGGTTAGCTTAGGGGATTATCAAATTTCAGTTTCTATTCAAACAGATACAGATGTATTCAGTCTTGAGACAAGTAAAAGTCTTTCTAGCGCACCCCCTGAAGTAGTCTCAAGTCCATCGGAAGCAGAATTTGTTGACCTAGGCCTTAGTGCTAGTGAACTCTTAAACGAAAGTGTTCCTTCTGACTTTCAGCTAGATATTGGTTTAGTCGATGATTTTATTGATATCCCAAAGCCCGAAAAACAGAGCATCGTATCTGAAACTTTACCGAAGGTTAACCGACAATCAGAACACCTATCGACTCCCAACTTTGATACCAATGGGGGTGAACTTGCGGCTTTTGTTAGAGGGGTGGGTATAGATCCAATGATGATTCCCAGCGATAACCGAGAGGAATGGTTTGAACAACTGGGGGAGTCATTTTCTTTGATGCTAGTTGGTTTAATGGAAACACTGCATAACAGAGCAGTGTTTAAACAAACAAATCGACTGAGTCATACCGCATTTCGTAAGTCAGAAAATAACCCTTTAAAGTTTTCTGCAAACTTAGAAGATGCGATTCATAACTTATATAACCGTCAAACTGCTAGCTTCTTAAAGCCAAATGCAGCCATTAAAGAAGCATTTAATGACATCGAAAGTCATGAGCAAGCCTTAATGAAAGGTGTTGAAGGTACGGTTTCAAGTGTTATGTCACTTGTTGAACCTACTTCTATATACTCAGATGCTTTAGCGAAAGACACGGTTATTAATAAGGTTATTCCAGCTAGAAAATATGCTCAAAGTTGGAAGAGGTTTGAGGATATTCATGAAAAGCTATCCGATGATATTATCAATAAAGAGTCTCCGTTCTATTTAGAAGACTTCGCTAAGCACTATGAATTAGCATTAAAAAACAAGGGCTAGGAATTAGGGTGATGAAAAAGTTTTACCAATATATTTTGTTATTAATTTCAATGGCTTTATTTGGGTGCTCAGCAGCGAACCTAGTTGTTGATCCATACTCAGATTTAGAAATAGCAGCAAGTCATAACATTAATCCTGATTCAAACGGCAGGCCTTCTCCTGTAGTGGTGTATGTATTTGAATTAACGTCAAATACCATTTTCGAAAGCCAGGACTTTTTTTCTATTTATGAAGAAAGTGAAAAAGTCTTAGGACCTGATTTAGTGAATAAATATGAAGTTTCATTAACTCCAGGTCAGAAAGAAACATATCAAGCAAGTATGTCTCCAAAGACAGAATATTTAGGCATTGTCGTAGCGTTTCGAGATATTGAAAACTCAAATTGGCGACAAGTCATTAAAGTGGATAAGACCGGTTACAACACATATCAAGTATTGTTAGAAGATCTGTCTTTGGTCGTTAAATAACGTTTAGTTGGCTAATTATAAATGACGCAATACTCCAAGACGGCTTGGTGCGAAGGAATGTTTTTACGTCCCCAGCACTTCCAACAACAAGAACGCGCAACCTCTCAAGAATTAAAGGGCTTACATCAGTTAGGTGGGGTTTACAATTGGGGAGTTTGGAAATGTCGAGTAAAAAAACACGCGCTAAAAGATGGTCTTATTGAACTTGAGCATCTTGAAGCTGTTTTGCCAGATATGACGTTGGTTAATACGTTAATATCCAACGATTCAGTTTCGCCTCTACTTATTGATAAAAACACTGAAAATACGTTAGTAAAAATAACTCTCCCTCTTTCAAGTGTTACAGGTAAAAACGTTTCGGATGTAAGCGAATCGATCGTCTCTCGTTATGTACTTCAAGATATCGACGTGATAGATAACCTTACAGGACAAGATGAAGAAACCATCCAAGTTGCAGCCCTCAACCTAGAGTTGAAAGCGAGTAATGACAAATTAGCGGGTTATGTGGAGTTACCTATCTTAAGGATCAAAGAGGTAACTCCTGAAGGGGAAGTTATACTAGACGATGAGTACGTTCCTCCGCTTATCAATCTCCTGAGCGATAAAGTCATGTCAGCTTATCTACGTAACGTTATCGCGATGACAAAGATGCGTGCTGACGTTATTGCGCAGCGCTTGATTAAGGGCAAATCTGCATCGGCATCTGCTGTTGATTTCATCATGCTCCAAATGTTGAACCGATATGAGGCGAAGTTAAAGCATTTCAGTGAGTTAGATAGGTTACATCCACTGGAATTAGCGACGACACTTAAAGGTTACATTGGTGAGTTAGCCACTTTTTCTAATAAAACTAAAAGACTCCCAAGTTTGCTTGCGTATGATCACTTAGATGTATCAAGTGTTTATAGCGAGTTGAATCAGATACTCAGTCAGTACCTCAGTGTTGTTCTTGACCAAACTGCGACCAAACTTCCGTTGGAGCCTCGCCAATACGGTATTCAAGTGACGCCGCTTCCAGATAAACGCTTGCTTGAGTCATGCCAATTTGTGCTAGCAATTAAAGCAGATACCACAACAGATGAAATAAGACGCCTGGTCCCAGCGCAACTCAAGTTTGGCCCGGCAGAACAGATTCGCGATCTAATTAATAATCAGATCAACGGTATAAACGTAGTGCCGTTGAGTGTCGTCCCGAGACAGATTCCTTACCAAACGGGCTATGTCTATTTCGAAGTTGTCAAGAAAGGGCCATTTTGGATGAGGCTAAAAGATAGTGGCGGTATTGCGCTTCACCTATCAGGGCATTTTCCGAATGCTGAACTTGAGCTTTGGAGTATTAATCAATAGGCGCGCTCTGTATGGAACAAACGATAGTAAAACCAACACCGGGTGGAAGAGCACCCGCATCGAAACCACAATCAGAAAAGTCTGTGGATAATACCGTAGTTATCTCAAAAAGCCCTGAATTGGTGAACAATGATTCAGTGGTCGCTTATGGGAATAACTCTCTACTAGCAGAGGCGAATGGCCTGTTATCTATTATCGGTCAAATTCGGTCGACAGCGACTCATTCCGATCCGTTGTTTCTAAAAGAGACATTGGCACAAAAGCTTAGAGATTATGAGAACCGATTACGTCAGCATGACGTTGATTTGGATACCATTGATACAGCTCGTTATTGTTTATGCTGTTCACTAGATGAAGTTGTCCTTAACACCAATTGGGGTGGGCATTCATTCTGGAGTCACGATTCATTACTCAGCTCCTTCTATGCTAGCAGTCAAGGTGGGGAAGCGTTCTTTAAGCATCTTGATAAGTGCATGGCGAAACCAGATGCGAACTTAGATTTGCTTGAACTAATGTATGTGTGCTTATCTCTCGGGTTTCTGGGTCAATACCGTTTAGAAAAAAATGGACTAGAGTCGCACCGGAAATTGAGAAGACAGGTTATTGCTACTCTTAAGTCTTATGGGAGAGGAGTCCCTCAGGAACTAAGCAATAGTATCGACCAACACATTTTGAATGGCTCAAAGGCTTCTGATAGAGCTCCTCTTTGGGTTGTATGTTCTGTAACGGCGGCACTATTGGTCTGCATATATATGTATTTTAGTTATGAGCTAAATAAGGCATCCAATCGCACCTTTTCTCAATTAGTCAATTTGATTCAACCGCAACAACTTAACCAAGATGCAACGTCAGAATCAAAATCAGCGCCAATTGCAGAAAAGATTTCAATGTATCTAGCAACTGAGATCGGTAAGGGGCTAATCAATGTTGAGCCGCTGCAAGACAGGGTAAGAATTTCGTTAAAGTCTCAAGATCTATTTGAATCAGGTAGTGCTGATGTTGTCGCTTACATCCAACCCGTTATTTCTAAGCTTGCGAGAACATTGGAGTCGACCCAAGGCAAGATCATTGTTACTGGTCACACCGACGATAGGCCTATTTTCACGAGTAAATATCCCTCGAACTGGCACCTATCATTAGCTCGAGCCACTGCTATGTCTGAACAACTGATCTCGAATAGTGCATTAGAAGGGCGAGTGATACCCGAGGGATTGGGGGATGCAAGACCATTAGTTGAAAACAGTAGTGATGAAAACCGAGCTATTAACCGCCGGATTGAAATCGACCTTCTTGTCGCGAATTAATAATAGGTAGATAGAGATGCGTATTAAAGAAATTGGCAGAATATTTACTCAAAGATGGTTTCTCGGTCTTATAGGTGTCGCTGCTTGTTCTATTTTCATTTGGGTTGTTGGTCCACTTATTACCATAGCGGGATATGAGCCCCTAAAGAGTGACTTTCAACGGCTAGTCACTATTCTTGTGTTGGTGTTGCTTTGGGCGATATTTAACGTTACCAAGCAGCATAAGCAGAAGGTGAAAGAAGACGAAAGTATTCAAACGTTGCTTGAGGTTGATAGCCAATCAGATAAAGAAGCGGCAAGTGAAATTGACTTAATGCGCGAGCGTATTGAGCAAGCTGTCAAAGTAGTGACGAAAACACACAAAGGCAAGAGAAGTTTGTATGACTTACCGTGGTATGTATTGATTGGCCCTCCTGGAACGGGGAAAACAACCGTATTAAAGCAGTCGGGGTTAGAGTTTCCATTAGGAGACAGCCTTGGCTCTGACTCTATTGCCGGTGTAGGTGGCACTCGCCACTGTGATTGGTGGTTTGCAAATAAAGCAGTTCTTATAGATACGGCTGGCCGGTATACGACACAAGACAGTCAAGAAAAGGTCGACTCTAAAGCGTGGCATGGTTTCTTAGGATTGTTGAAAAAGTATAGAACGCAAAGACCAATTAATGGTGCGATTGTTACGATAAGTTTAGCCAGCGTGATGTCTCAGACTCGAACCGAGCGAAGTCTTCATGCTCGAGCAATTAAGTCGAGACTTCAAGAACTGAAAAACCAGTTAGGCATGCAGTTTCCGATTTACGTATTGCTCACCAAAATGGATTTAGTTGCCGGTTTCAATGAGTTTTTTGCCGATTTAAGTAAGGAAGAGCGAGAGGAATTATTTGGTTTCATGTTCCCTCGTGAAGTGGATGATGAAAGAGGCGTTATTTCTCTATTCAACAAAGAATTTCATGGCATGTTGGAGCGCCTTGATGCCCGTATGCTTAGAATACTTGAAACAGAGGACGATTTAGATAAACGCGCGCTTATCTTTGAATTTCCAAAGCAATTAAGAGTGCTACAAGCTAATCTTGACGAGTTTTTAGCTGAAATTTTTGCACAAAACAGTTTTGAAGAGCCTGCCTTGATTCGTGGTGTGTTTATGTTGAGTTCGGTTCAAGAAGGCTTACCAGTCGATAAGCTGATGAATGAATCAACCAATGGACTTGGGTTAAATCGTTTAGCTCTAGCAAAGAGTCAGACTGGTTCTCATAGTTATTTCGTAAAGAATCTTTTTGACAAGGTTATTTTCAAAGAGCAACTGTTAGGAACAGTTAATCGTCATTATCAAAAGCAGTCAGGTTGGATGCGTCGAGGTGTTTACATTGGATGTACAACGCTACTGCTAGGAGCTTCTGCGCTTTGGTTTATGAGTTATAAGTGGAACTCACAGTTAATTGTCGATACCAATGAACAAGCGAGCCATATTGATGCAATGATTGGCGCTCAAAGTTTAGATTTTGAAGCGGATATTGTTTCAGCTGTAGAAACATTAGATAGGTTGATGACGCTTCCTCTCGGAAAGCAAAGCGACTACGGTGATGCCGACTCTGTAAAGAGGTTTGGTCTCTATCAAGGAGACAAAGTGTCTCAGGCGGCAAACAATGCATATTCTGATGCTTTGACCCAATATTACGCCCCTCTGCTTCTTGATAGCTTGGTGTCAGAAATGGAGAGCAATCAACAGCATCGTGAGTATTTGTACGAAACGTTAAAAACGTATTTGATGTTATTCAATCCAGACAAATATCAACAAGATGAAGTGTTGGCTTGGTTTAACTTTTATTTCGAACGTCAATATCCGGGTGAGCTAAACGCAGACTTAAGAAGACGTTTGCTACAGCACACTCAATATTTATTAGGCAACGATGGACAAGGCTTTACTTACAACACTGCTGCCGTGACGAGTGCTCGAGAAGTGTTGACTCAAATGTCTCTACCTGAACGTGCTTATCAGCGAATGAAAATACAATTTTCTAAGAGTCATGTACCTTCATTTCGCTTGACTGATGTATTGGGACCTAAAGGGCTTGAGCAGTTCGAGCGAGCTAGTGGAAAACCGCTATCACAAGGCATTTCGGGTTTCTACACGTACAATGGTTTTCATAGCATTTTTCAGATTCAGATCAACCGTACAGTAAAAAGCTTAATGGAAGAGAACTGGGTTTATGGTGACGATCTTAAGGCTCATGAAATTGATCAAGATAGTGCCATCCAAGGCGTTCAGTCTCGATACTATCAAGATTATGTTAATGAATGGAAAACGTTGATCGAAGATATTCAATTGAAGCAGGCTCCGAGCCTAGAACTTGCGACAGAGCAAGCGAGGGTTTTATCTGGAGTTGAAAGACCAATCGAATCTTTGTTGAGAGCAATCCAAAAAGAGGTTGCTCTATCAAAAGTATCATTGTCAGAAAATCAAAAAGCCGCTTCTGAAGTTGCTGGTAAAGTTGCCAAAGTTAAGTTTTCAAATACGGCAGATAGACTAGACATGTATTTACCTGAAGAAAACGGCTTCAATGTTGCTCTGCCAGGTAAAGAAGTCGAATCGCATTTTTCAGAGATCTTACGCCTTGGTGAGCAAGACTTTGATGATATTCAACAAGCAATGGTTAACTTGCGTTCGTATTTAAGTGACTTATCAAGCTCTGGTAACAATCAGAAAATTGCCTACAAAAGTATTTTAGATGGAACCGTTACACAAGATGTCGCAGCTTCCTTCGCTCGTGCTAAAGAACTTTTGCCGAGACCATTTAATCAATGGCTAGGTGAGCTTTCTCAAGAGTCGGTTAAGTTTGCGGAGAGCGGTTCGAAGGATCATCTAAATCAACTCTGGGTAACACAGGTGGTCCGCCCTTATCAGCGGACTATTGCTGGCAGATATCCATTCGAGCCCAACGCGAGCAGAGAAGTTAGATTGAAAGACTTTAAGCGATTCTTTGGTTATGGAGGTACGCTTGACGCATTCTTCCAAGAATACCTCGAACCGTTTGTGGATACTTCGAAAAGTCGTTGGCGATTAGAAAAGGAAATTGGAGTTCGTCCAGAAACACTAATGGTCTTTCAAAGAGCGCAACGTATCAGGCAGTCTTTCTTTGAATCTGATAATTCCTTACGCGTAGAGTTTGGGATGAAGCCTGTTTATCTAGACCAGCACATTACTCGATTTGTCTTAGAGTTGGGTGGACAAGATTTGGTTTATAAGCATGGACCAGCAAGAGCTAAATCGTTGAGTTGGCCTGCCGGTCAAGATCAGACTCGAATTGTGTTCACACCACCTGAATCTAAACGCGAAATTGCGCATACCTATGAAGGTGAGTGGGGCATATTCAAGCTTTTGGATCAATCACTTAAAGCAAGGCCAGAATCGCGTAAAGACAATATAGTTATGATTGATTTAAAGGGAAATAAGGTGCAACTAGAGCTTATTCCTTCTAGTGCCATTAATCCGTTTTGGTCAAATGAAATGGAGAGGTTCAGATGTCCACGAACCTTATAACATCAGGCTGGGGTTATATCGGTAAAATGCCTGCAAAAGGGGACTTTGTGAAAGATGGTTTATCACAAGATTTCTCGGAGCGTTGGCATGATTGGCAACAGGCGGTTATTGCAGTCAGCAGGGAACAACTGGGTGAAAGCTGGAATGAGCACTTTTTAACGGCTCCTGTGTGGCACTTTGCTTTGGATATTAGCTATTTAGAAGACTCAACCTACATTGGTAGCATGATTCCTAGTGTTGATGCATGCGGTAGATACTTTTTCTTTACTATAGCTCGTGCCGTAAAAGGTGAAGCTGCGCAATATTGGGGTGACAGAGCTTGGACAGAGGACAGTGCCGCTCTTGCTCTTTCAGTACTTGAGGACGACTTTGTCTTTGATGTTTGGCATAAGAGTACTCAAGAAAAAAATGACCTCGTTGCGAATGTAACAAGTGAAGTGAGGCCTCTAGAGTTTCTTTATCAAAGCCAAATATCTACAGTTTTTCATGATCACGGCAATACTGATCAAAATACGCTTTTGAATTACCTCATTAAAGAAAAATTGAGTAAACCATGTTTTTGGTGGACTGAAGGTTCAACGAAGGTTGAACCATGCATGTTCATTACTAGTGGATTTCCTTCAATTGGTCAGTTTTCAGCCATGCTTGATGGTGGCTGGAAAAAGTGGAATTGGTAGGATAGAAGAATGAATTGGAACTATTTTACCTTTGCTAAATCGCACGCAGGAAAAGTACGCCCTTATAACGAGGATGCTCTGTTGGATATGACAGAGCAGCATATTTGGGTGGTTGCCGATGGAATGGGTGGACACAGTGCTGGCGATATAGCAAGCCAGATGCTAGTGGATAGAGTCGCGCGCCACATGCAGGATGTCTCCAATACTAATATCGATGATATCCGAAGAGTGGTTCAAGAAGCGAACTTAGAAATTTACCAATACGCACAAAATCACTTAGACGGTAAAACGATGGGGACAACACTTGTTTTGTTGTTTATTCAGGATGGGTATTACCACTGCCTTTGGGTGGGGGATAGCCGAATTTACCAGCTTAGAAGTGGTAATTTTGTCCAAAAAACACGTGATCATAGTCAAGTCATGGACTTAGTGGATCAGGGCTTATTGGCATTTGAAGATGCCGAATCTCACCCTCTTGCAAATGTTATTACCAGAGCTGTTGGGGTCGACGAAAGTGTCACTATTGATCAAGTTTCAGGGCAGTTGGCTGACGGCGATCAGTTTCTACTCTGTAGCGATGGACTCTCTAAGGAACTTACGAGTGATGAAATTCATCGGACATTGTATGCAGACTCAGTCAACCAAGCTGGATTAGCGCTCATGCATTCGGCTTTGGTTCGGGGTGCAAGTGATAACGTAACTTGTGCTTTGATCAAAGTTCGCCAAGCGCAAACGGAGTGCGAAACAGTAACTAGAGAAGACGCGACAATACCTGTCTTTCTAAGAGGGAGAGCTTATGAGTAATGAAATGTTTGATTGGTATGAACAAGCGTTGGCTCCTATATCTCAAGAAAATCCTACAGGTGTTGATCCTAGAGAGGATGTATCACCACAGTCTGCTTACTATCGGTTGAAAGATCAGCGTATGGCCGCCCGCAACGCTGAACGTAATGCTCTTATAGAAGAAGAAAGTATCTATACCCACAGTAATTTATGGCGAGTATTTATTGAAGATGTCCCAGAAATACTCACGAATCAGTCTAAAGATTTGGAATTTGTTGCCTGGCTTATAGAAGCCCTAACTCGATTGTATGGTTTTCGTGGTATGGGCGTTGGCTACAAACTCGCAACCAGTTTAATTGAGAACTTTTGGGATGATCTGTACCCAATGCCTGATGAAGATGGTATTGAGACAAGAATATCGGCGATTATTGGCCTCAATGGTATCGATAGTGAAGGAACACTTATTTTTCCAATTGCTTGTATACCATTGACTGACTTAGGCGTGGAGCAAGCTTATGCCTATTGGGAATATCAGCAAGCTATAGAGCTTGAGCGCTTAGACGAAGATAAGCGCCGAAATCGAGTCGAGCTTGGGGCTGTTGAGTTATCTGAAATTATAACTACGGTTAAGTCGACTTCTGATACGTTTTATCAAGAATTAATCACGGATTTGGAGTTCGCTACAGAATCATTTAATGAATTCAGTCAGCGATTAGACGAAGTGGTCGGTGATGTGACTCCTAGCTCTTATATATCAAAAAGACTTGAATCAATACACTCGGCATTAAAGCACCTTCTAGGAGATCGTTTCAATCAACCACAAGCCGTGTTTGAAGAGCTAGAGGATCTTGATGAATCTTCTTCTGAACAACCGTTAAGTTCACAAAGTTGTGATGCATTATTAGCGACAAACATGAAATCACGAGAGCAGGCAATTAGACAATTGCAGCAAGTAGCTGATTTCTTCCGAGAGAGTGAACCTCACTCACCAGTTTCTTACTCCATCGAACAGATTATTCGTTGGTGTGGGATGCCTCTGCCGGAGTTACTGGCGGAACTTATCTCCGACGGGGATGCAAAGAAAAGCTACTTCCGTTTGGTTGGCATAGCAGAACAAAATGAAAATTAATAAAGGGAGAATGGTATGACGAGTATCCACTCGAAACTATCACGAGTACGGAAGCCTCGTGTCCACATTACCTATGATGTTGAAACTGAAGGTACGACTCTTAAGAAAGAACTGCCTTTTGTTGTAGGTGTAATGGGTGACTTCGCTGGTCAAAACACAGAAGCGTTGAAGCCATTAAAAGACCGCCGTTTTATTCAGATCGATCGAGATAACTTTGACGATGTACTCAAAAAAATGAATCCATCGGTGAAGTTTAAAGTTGCGAATAAGCTTGCGAATGACGATTCACAGTTTGAGGTCGATTTAAACTTTAAATCAATGCAAGACTTTGAGCCTGCTGCGATCGTAAATCAAGTTGATCCACTACGCCAATTGATGGAAACGCGTAATAAACTGCGTGATTTGATGACAAAAGTTGACCGCTCAGAAGAGCTTGAAAATATCCTAGAGGATGTTTTGAACAATACGGACAATCTGGCAAGACTTGCAGGCGAGTTAGATCTTGACAAGAAAGCGAAGTCAGACAGTACTGAAGGAGCGGAATAATGACGACTGAAGCTGAAAAACAGTTAGATCCAACAGTTAATGAACAGACAACTTCATTCTTAGATCAAGCTATTGGTGCGACTAAGCAGACCGAAGCTTCTCGTGCTGAGGAGCTGATTAAAACGCTCGCTGAAGAAGCAATGAAAGGGACAGTTACTTGGAACAAAAACCTAACAGTAACTTTTCGTGAAGCGATTAATTTGCTCGATAGGCAGATTTCTGATCAGTTGTCTGAAGTAATGCATCACCCAGAATTACAGAAACTCGAAGGTTCTTGGCGCGGCTTAAATTATCTAGTGATGAATTCAGAGACCAGCTCTACTCTGAAAGTTCGCATGATGAGTATGACCAAGAAAGAGCTACATAAAGACTTGAGCAAAGCTGTTGAGTTTGATCAAAGCCAGATCTTTAAAAAGGTTTACGAGTCTGAGTTTGGTAGTGCTGGTGGTGAACCGTATGGTGCATTGATTGGAGACTATGAGTTTACCAACCACCCAGAAGATATTGAGTCGTTACGCCTAATGTCAAATGTAGCGGCTTCTGGCTTCTCTCCATTCTTGTCCGCGGCTTCACCAGCACTATTCGGCTTTGATGAGTGGACTGAGCTGTCAAAACCACGCGACCTAGATAAGGTATTTGAATCACTAGAATACGCCCAATGGCGTTCGTTCCGCGAGAGTGCCGATTCGCGCTTCGTTAGTCTGACGATGCCAAAAGTCCTTGCTCGTTTGCCATACGGACAAGCTACCGCTCCAGTCGAAGAGTTTGGGTTTGAAGAGTTCGAAGTAGATCCTGTTTCAGGTATTGCTGTTAACGCTGAACATAACGACTACTGTTGGATGAACTCTTCGTATGTTCTTGGTGTTAAGTTAACTGACGCATTTTCAAAATATGGATTTTGTACTGCCATCCGTGGTGCAGAAGGCGGCGGTCGAGTGGATAACTTGCCAACGCATTTCTTCATGAGTGATGATGGCGACCCTGATATGAAGTGCCCAACAGAGATTGGTATTACCGACAGACGTGAGGCGGAGCTTGGTAAGCTTGGTTTCTTACCGCTTTGTCACTACAAAAACACCAACTATGCAGTGTTCTTTGGTGCGCAAACCTGTCAAAAACCAGCGAACCATGAATCCCCTGAAGCAACGGCCAATGCGGCTATTTCTGCCCGCCTACCTTATATGATGGCAACATCTCGTTTTGCGCATTATTTGAAAGTAATGGCTCGAGATAAAATTGGTAGCTTTATGGAAGCAGAAGACGTTGAGTCTTGGCTGAACCGCTGGATCCTAGGTTACGTCAATGCTTCTGAAGGCGGTGGTCAAGAGATCAGAGCGAAATACCCTCTAGCAGACGCTCGTGTTCAGGTTAAGGAAATTCCTGGCGCACCTGGTTCTTACAATGCCGTAGCATGGCTGAAACCTTGGTTGCAAATGGAAGAACTGACGACATCTTTGCGACTTGTGGCCAAGATCCCTCAGTCAGGTGGATAAGAAACGAATTGGCTGGTCGAAAGGCCAGCCATGACCAATCTTTATGTTCTAGATGGAATTAGCAGTGTCACTTAACTTTCGCGACCCTAGCAAGCTAAAACATGAGTTCAGTACCGGAGGCTACGCTGAACTTGATAGCCCGTGGTTGACTCGATTCAATGAATCTTCTGATCTTGTATCGTCAGCGCGAATTTGGCTAGAAGGTACACGTTCAAGAGATTTGGACAGCTTTCGTCATAGTGTGATGAACACAATTAACCGCATTGATGAGCTATTAGAATCTCAACTAAATGAAATATTACATCATCCTGAGTTTCAACAGCTCGAAAGGGGGTGGGTTGGAGTTAGGTATTTATGTGAACAGGTTGATTCTCATTCATCGGATTCTGTAAAAGTTAAGGTTTTAACGGCGACATGGAATGAAATCAGTAAAGATGCTTTAAAAGCCATCGAGTTTGACCAATCAGCACTATTTAAGTTGCTCTATCAAAATGAATATGGGATGGCAGGGGGAGAACCCTTTGGTGTGGTGGTTGGAGATTATCAGCTTCGCTGTGATCCTAGTAAAAATTATTTTGATAGAGATCTGTCTGTGTTGAGTAAGATCTCTCAGTCTGCAGCTGCAGCATTCAGCCCATTTATCATGTCTGCATCGCCAGAGATGTTTGGTGTTGATAGTTTCGCTCAACTCTCTGCGATAAGAGATATAGCGGCCCAATTTGAACAGGAAGATTATGCAAAGTGGCGTAGTTTGAGAGACAACGATGACGCTAAATTTATTGGTTTGACTGCACCTAACGTCTTGTTCCGTCAGCCATACAAAAGTGATGGCTCGCGGAATGATAAATTCAATTTTCAAGAACACATCTACGACTCCAACCGAGATTTGCTATGGGGGAGTAGTGCGTACTGTTTTGCTGCCGTATCAATTAGAGCATTTCAGGAACATGGTTGGTTCACGCATATGCGAGGGATTAAACAAGGCGATTACAGTCAGGGTATTATCGTCGCTCCTACAAGGAGCAAGATGCGTGTTAATGGCAAGAATGATCGTGAAAGATGTCCGTTAAACTTGAAAATCTCTGAGAGAAAAGAACAAGAATTGTCTGAGTGCGGTTTTATTTCTATTTCTCCAATACCTGAGACCGATATGGTGGGGATGACCTCGAATGTATCTCTCTACAAGCCCAAACAATACGCAGAAAAGCATATTTCAACGAATGCAAAACTGACATCGATGTTGCAATACACATTGTGTGTATCGCGAGTCGCACATTATCTCAAGGTTATGGGGCGTGACAAAATTGGTGGGTATCAAGACGCAGAAAGCCTAGAGCGTGACTTTCAACGCTGGTTACATCAGTACACTACCGCATCAGATGAAGCGTCTGATGAGCTTCGAGCTAAATACCCCCTAAATGAAGCGAAAATTACAGTTCGAGAGAAAAGAGAAACTCCTGGACATTATTACTCAGTTATCCATTTGCGACCGCATTTTCAACTCGATCAAATGGTATCTAGCATTAAATTAATTACCGAATTATCACCAGAGCACATGGTGTAAGGAAATAACAATGACTCAATGGAAAAATGCTTTGTCCCAAGGCCTATTGCAACACGCTCTAGAGCAATTAATTGATGAAATTAAAGCAACACCTAAAGATGCGAGCTTGAGAAGTTCCTTCATTGAGCTTCTGTGCATTGATGGTGACTTCGAGCGTGCGGACGCTCAGCTCATGCAATCGATTAAATTGTTTCCTGAGTATCTGCCTGGTGCAAGTCAGCTACGACATTTAGTGAAAGCAGCTCAAGCTAGAAAGGATTTTATCAATGGTGCGGCTAGTGCCAAAGTATTAGGTGATGAGGAATTAACTAAAGAGCTTGTTCGATTTAATCTTGCTCTCGGAAATCAAGAGTACGAAGAAGCGTCACGTCTATCGCATCGCATTGAAGAGCATCGTACTATTAAAGGGTTTAACGTAAACGGCACAAACTACGAAGATGCTAGAGATATTGATGATCGTTTAGGTGGTTACATTGAACTGTTTTCTACAGCAGGTAACTATTTTCTTGTACCCATATCGAGCATCCATACGCTAGAAGTTAAAGCACCTACTTCTTTGTTAGAGAGTATTTGGCGACCTGTCGAGTTTGATATCGATGGACTTGGTGAAGGCGAAGGCCATATGCCGTTGACATATGTTGACTCAGAGACCGATGCGCAAAAGTTAGGTCGAGAAACGGATTGGAAGCAGATTGGTGAGCAAGAATCTTTTGTTGGCTTGGGTCAAAAATGTTGGTTAGTCGGTGACTCAGCGCTTCCAATCTGTGATTTGACTACATTATTAGAACAGAAACAAATAGCGTAGAAATATCATGTCGTTAACCGTTTCTCTGCTCGACAAATTGATAGATAGTGATCCTCTCACTCGAGATGAGAAAGACTTCCCTGCAAGCCAGCAACAGATGTTGAGCAGCTTACTTAGAGATCTAGAGTCGATGCTGAATAGTCGTATTGGATGGAAAAATATTCCTGATGATCTTCTAGAGGTTCGTTATTCAATATTGAACTATGGACTGCCAGATTTTTCCTCAATGCCCTATAGCAGCCAAGAAGGGCAGAATCAGCTTTGCGACATCGTTCATGATGCAATTAAAGAGTTTGAGCCGAGGTTAAGGAACCCTCATGTCCAGATTTCGGACGAGAAAAACGCTATTGATAGGGTATTGAGGTTACAGATAAATGCCACTTGCTTAATTGATAACAGTATTCATGAAGTGCGATTCAATTCTGAAGTAGAGCCGGTAAATTTAGGTATGAAACTGAGTAGAGCAAAATGAGTGAAGAGTTTCTCAAGTACTATAATCGCGAGTTAGCTTATTTGCGTCACAAAGGGCAAGAGTTTGGTGAGCAGTATCCCAAGATTGCCGCGAGACTTCGTATTAGTGAGGAACAGGTTGACGATCCACACGTAGAAAGATTGTTAGAAGGCTGCGCATTTCTAACAGCAAGGATTAGACAAAGCTTAGACAATAGTTACCCTCAGTTTACAGAGTCTTTGATGGGACAGTTATATCCGGATTTTCACGCCCCAATCCCGTCAATGTCAGTCATTAAAATGAGCTGTTCTAACTCCACTTCCTCTTATTTTGATGTAGAAGAAGGCGAGCGAGTTGTTATCGGTGCTACTGGATATCATGAATGCGAGTTTAGAACTTGTTATCCGGTCAGAATGTATCCTGTTGATGTGACCTCTGGCGTTTTTAAAAATGCGCCTTTCAAGCCAGTTGGCTCACGATGGGAAAGCAATGCTCATTCAGTTTTGAAAGTACAGCTCACGGCTCAAGATGAAGAGACTCCTCTTGGTGAAATGGGGATAGAACGGCTGCGCTTCTATTTAAACGGTCAATCTCAATTGACTTTTAAGCTCTACCAAATGCTGTTTCAAAACCTAATTGGTTTATCTGTTGTTGTGGATGGCAAAGAAGTTCGTCCTTTAACCAAAAGACATCTTTCTGAAGTAGGATTTTCAGAAGATGAGAAAGTTGTGCCATACAGTAAAAGAAGCTTTTCAGGAGCAAGATTACTTGTTGAGTATTTGCACTTTCCTGAGAAGTTTATGTTCTTTGATATCACCGAACTTGGATTATCTGAGCTAGATCTTGGAGAGCAAGTCGGACTGTATTTTTACTTTGATACCAACGATGACTGGCTTCCAAAGCAAGTGGACGAAGAAAGCTTAATGGTAGGTTGTGTGCCTGTAATCAACTTATTTAAAAGTATTATGGAGCCTAAGCGTATTCTACCAACTGAATACGATTACCACTTGTCTCCGCAATACCAAGAATCTGAAAGTAATGAGGTTGTCTCAATTTCTGACGTAACGTTGAGAAACTGGAACAAAACGTACCACAATTTGCCATGTTATCACGCTGGTGAGCACACGCATTATACAAACACTAGTGAGATTTATTGGTTGATGAGACGTGAGGATAAGAACTGGGCTGGTGGGTATGATGAGCCAGGTAGAGAAACTTACATTTCTTTTGTTGATAAAAAACATCAATTATTCAGCCCGGATAGCCGGGAAAACTGGTTAATGTACGTGGAAGCTGAGTGCTGTAACCGCAACTTAGCGCAGAAACTTCCATTTGGAGGTGGGCTGCCGCAAGTATCTTTACCGGAGGTAAATGACAATTTCGAATCTGTTCGTTGTTTAGTTTCTTTATCAGAAACTATTCGGCCAGAAATGGATGAAAGCACACGATGGCAGTTAACTAAGCTTTTAACTTTAAACCATTTTACCGAGGAAGATGGTTTAGCAACTTTGAAGCAGACCCTTAATCTCTATGCATTTTCTGGGACAGCAGAAACGAAAGCGGTAATCGATGCTTTAACTAAGTTAGAGTTTGAGCCTACTACAGGAAGAATTAGTCAGAAAGGCAAAGTTGGATTTGCGCACGGTATAAAAATTATTTTGACGGTTTCTGATCAAATTTTACCTAAAGAGCAGATCTTTCTCTTAGGTAGTGTTTTATCTGTTTACTTCTCGCAATATGCTGAAATTAACATTTTTACGCAGTTAGAAATAAGAATTAAGTCCACGGGAAAGTCTTTCCACCTATGGCCCGCATTAACTGGCGATAAGGTGTTGCTATGAGCGCGGAACAATTTTATCGAGAATTAAAGCAACATCCATTGTTTGAAGCGATTCATCTTATTGAACACGAAGTTCTGCAAGCAGAGGCGCAAATAGGAACAGATGCGTTACCGAAGCATGAAAAGCTAAACTTAAAGGTTAATCCATCATTAGGTTTTGAAAATGCTCAGCTTTGTGAACTGAAAAATATAGATGGCAGCAAGTTAGAGATTGAGACCAATTTAATAGGCCTAACGGGTGAGCAAGGTGTGCTTCCCCAGCACTATAGTGAATTAGCTTTACATCGCCAAAAAGAAGGCGATACGGCTATGGTGGACTTCTACGATATTTTCAATCATCGCTTATTATCTCTTTATTATCGATGTTGGCAACTGAGTCAGCTGACTGTTCAGTCTCGTGCGCATGCGCAGGGCGCGCGTTCGCCGTTAGAAAGCTGTAAATCGGCATTAACTGGGAAAGGGAGTTCACTGTCCCGGCACTATGGTGGTGTGTTTGCTTCACCAGTGAGAAGTAAAGGTGGACTGAAAAGTATTCTTGAATGTTTATCTGGATGCCAAGTAAAAGTTCATGAATTTCAAGGACAATGGTTACACCTTACAAAAGAAGAGCAAACACGCCTTGCATCCCGAACTATGCCTGAAGGGCAGTTTGCTCAACTTGGTTTAGGAGCGTCTTTGGGTTCGAAAGCATGGAACATCAACGCGGGGACAACAATAGAATTTCTGCCAAAAGATAAACAGCTAGTTAGTAAATTGCTTCCTAACCAACCCAATATAGCAATCATTAAGAACGCTGCTTATGAGTTGATTGGAAAACATAAACAACTGAAGTGGCAGCTCACCACCAAACATAGTTTGCTACCACAAGCTTGTTTATCGAAACAGCAGGGGCAGTTAGGTATTGGTTCTGTGCTTAAAAAACACGAACGTACAAAAGATCGAACTATAACAATTACTATTTAAAGGAAATGTAATGGCTTCACTCTCACTTTCAGCGTTGGTCGAAAGATTGTCTCCTCAGGCTAAGGAAACACTTGAACAGGCAGCTGCGATGGCAAGCTCCCGAACTCATCACAGTATTGAAATGTCTCACTGGTTAATGATGATTATCCGCCATCCTGACGATATTTACTCTGAAGTTTTTGACGAATTTGATGTCGATAAAATCAAGGTTGAAACCGATATTCAAAAGGCATTAGAAAAATACAAAACAGGATGCCAGTCGGTGCCTGGGCTATCAGCTCATACGGTGACTGTTATGCAAAATGCCTTGTTGTCTGCAACCATTGAATTCAATCAAGAACAGTTGGGGTGCATCCATCTTTTATTTGCCTACTTGTCTGATGATACGTTAGTCAACATGGCTGGTTCGATTAGTCCTGAACTAAACAAGATAGAACCATCTCGCTTATTGAACTTTAAAGAAAGTAATGCGCCTCAATCAAGATCGAATGACTTAGCGCAGTCAAACGCGAATTCCGCCTTGAATCAATTTACAACAGACCTTACTGAGCAAGCTAGGGAAGGTAAAATAGATCCGGTGATTGGTAGAGATAATGAAATTCGCCTAATGATCGATATTTTATTAAGACGCCGACAAAACAACCCGATTCTTACGGGAGAAGCTGGTGTTGGAAAAACAGCCGTTGTTGAAGGTTTGGCGCAAAAGATCATTGATGGCGATGTACCTCCCGCTCTGCAAAATGTGGCAATTAAGTCTCTGGATTTGGCGTTACTGCAAGCCGGCGCAGGCATGAAAGGTGAGTTTGAAAACAGGCTTAAGAACCTTGTTAAGGAAGTAAACGACGCTCCACAGCCTATTATATTGTTCATTGATGAAGCTCATGGCCTAATTGGCGGTGGTGGGCAAGCGGGCCAAGGTGATGCGGCGAATATTCTGAAGCCAGCATTAGCGAGAGGTGAACTCAGAACGATCGCAGCAACAACGTGGGCAGAGTATAAAAAGTATTTTGAAAAAGATGCAGCTTTAACTAGGCGTTTTCAAGTCGTAAAGGTTGATGAGCCTGCCCCTGAACTCGCGATCGAAATGTTACGAGGCTTACTTGATGTAATGGCACAACACCACGATGTTCATATCACTAACCAAGCTCTCAATGCAGCGGTCCAACTGTCAGCTCGATACATTAATGGTCGTCAACTGCCAGATAAAGCGGTTTCTGTTTTGGATACGGCCTGTTCTCGAGTTGCGTTAAGTCAGTCATCTACACCGGGAGGCCTAGATGCGAAAAGAAACAAACTTAAAGCAAAGCAAGCTGAGTATGAGCATCTTAGCCAAGAGAGTCGGCTAGGAGCATCTCTTGATGTGCAGCTGCAAGGTGTCCGAAAAGAGATTGATGCGCTATCTAATGACATTATTGAATTAGAAGTACTTTGGGAAAAAGAAAAAGAATGGGTAAATGAAGCTAAGTCACTTAGAACCCAAATAATCCAGGAGGGTTCTGAAACTGCTAGAGACAAGTTACAAGAGCTTGAAAATAACCTTTCCGCTAACTCACAGCCCTTAGTTTTTTCGC
Organism: Vibrio sp. Vb1980; assembly: GCF_033338615.1. Taxonomy (NCBI): domain Bacteria; kingdom Pseudomonadati; phylum Pseudomonadota; class Gammaproteobacteria; order Vibrionales; family Vibrionaceae; genus Vibrio; species Vibrio sp. Vb1980. Next base: position 19,235 of record NZ_JAWOSZ010000011.1, on the reverse strand, counting down.
ATGTAAATGAAGCGCTAATCGCAGAAGTTATTTCGGATTGGACCGGTATACCGCTAGGTAAACTTCAGGATGATGAAATCCAAGCAGTATTGGGTTTGAAAGAAAGTTTGTGTAAGCGAGTTGTCGGGCAGGATCACGCTTTAGAGCTCATGTCTGAAGTGATAAAAACCGCGAGTGCGCAGCTCACGGATGAGACACGACCAAATGGTGTATTTCTCCTAACCGGACCAAGCGGAGTGGGTAAAACCGAATCGGCTTTGGCGATTGCAGAGAAAGTCTATGGTAGTGAAGAAAATGTCACGACTATCAATATGTCGGAATTTAAGGAAGAGCATAAAGTCTCATTGCTATTAGGTTCTCCTCCTGGTTATGTCGGTTATGGAGAAGGAGGTGTACTGACTGAAGCTGTTAGACGTAAACCTTATAGTGTAATTCTCCTCGATGAAATGGAAAAAGCGCACCCTGGTGTTCAAGATATTTTTTATCAGGTGTTTGATAAAGGCTCAATTAAAGACGGTGAAGGTCGAGATATAGACTTTAAAAACACTATTATTATTATGACCGCGAACACAGGGACCGAAACGACGATGTCTTTGTATTCTGATCCTGATTTATCTCCTGAGCCGTCAGCACTAAAAGATGCTTTACGCGATGATTTGTTGGTCGACTTTAAACCTGCATTTTTAGGGCGTGTGAATGTATTACCTTATTTGCCTCTATCAAGAAAAGTATTGATAGAAATAACAAAATTAAAGTTGGATAAAATTACGACTCGTATTCGTAAGCACTATAACGCTGACCTGTTTTTTGATGAGGAACTAATTAATGATATTGTAGACAATAGCAATGAGTCTGGCAGTGGTGCGCGTGTGGTACAAACAACCATAGAAAATACATTGCTTCCGAAGATTTCTCATGAAATATTGCATGCAATTCTTAATGATAAGACGTTTGATGAAATTATTGTTAAAGGTACAAATAGTGGACTTGATGTCTCAATAGTTTAACATCCTTTACACTCTCAATAATAATTGGGAGTTGGTTCATATTAACTATTATTTTTTATAAAAAACGCTTAAATTAAATCTTATTTAAAGATATAACAGGGCGTATTTAAAATGAAGTTTTTGATACATTAATCACTAATTATCACCAAACGTCAGATAATTAAATTACTACGATATATGTCAATTAATAATGCTATAGGAGATTAGCATGCAGTCTAATACGTATCTTAAATACGCAGATATTAAGGGTGAGGCAACAGCCGAGCAATACAAAGATTTGATTACACTACTATCTGTAGATTGGAGTGTAGGTCGTGAGATCTCATCATACACTGGTACAGCGATGGACCGTGAAGCGAGCGCTACTCGTCTATATGATTTGACTATCACTAAACTTCAAGACCGTTCTTCTCCTGACTTATTTAAAGAAGCGACGATTGGTAAAGGTAAACCAGCGGTTTTCCATATTACTAAGCAGGGTGAGAAGGTTGAAGAGATCATGAAGATCGAACTGACTGATGCGATGATTTCTAACTACTCAGTTTCTATCCAAGACGATCGTCCAGTTGAAACTATCACAATTTCTTACACAGAAATGATGATGACAGTGACTCCTACTGACGATAAGAACAACACTTCTGCTCCATTGGTATACGGCTACAGCGGTGTTAAAGGTCAACAAATGTAATTTTCATGCGGGGGAGTATTCCTCCGCATTTTTTTGAAAGAAGTATTTAATGAAAAGAGCAACTCAAGATAACAATTTCATCCGAATTTCTTCGCCATTCGGTAAAGATGCCATCATACTAAACTCGTTTGAGTATAGAGAAGAGATCTCAGAACTTTTTTCATTGCGTGCTAAAGCTTACTTTAATGATCAACGAAGTGAGTTAAACGAAATTATTGGTAAGGAAGTTACCATTACCCTTGAAAATAATGAGGATGTTTCTTCAAATCCTCGTTATATGCATGGTTATGTTTCTGCTGCAAGATTAGAAGGGAAAAGGGTTTCTAATACACATAAAGGCGAAAACTATAAAAACATAGAATTATTAATAGAGCCTAAATTACGTTTCGCTGAATATCGAAAAAATTGTAGAATATTTCAGCATAAAGATATAAAGGAAATTATCTCTGAAGTACTATCGGAGCATAGTGTTGCCTTTAGTTTTGAGTTAACCAAGTCCTATCCTAAATACACATACAAAGTACAATATGAAGAATCAGATCTTGAATTTGTTCGACGTCTGTTATCGGAGGAGGGGCTATCATTTTGTTTTACACATACTAAGTCTGCCCATACGCTCAATATTTTTGATGACATCAGTTTTTATAAGCCGGGTACTGAGTTTTTAGTCGATTTTGATACAGGTACGGCGAAGTCTAGCCACATTTCTTCTTGGCATGAAACGCAAATTCTGACTACTAAAGCGAGTCAAAAGTCAGGCTATAACATGCTCAAGCCTTCTTCGAATCCTAAAAATACTGCAAAGGGTGAAAGTGATTTTTTTACAGTACCTGGAAGCGAGTATTTTGAATACATGGGTGAAATGGAGAGCAATGATCAATACGCACTGAGAAACACGCATGCAATAGAAGCACTACAGCAAAATGCATATTTGTGTCGTGGCGAGGCTACGTGCAGAACATTCAGTGTAGGCAAGTGCTTCAAGTTTAAAAAGCATGAAGATAAATCTCGAGTCGGCAAAGAATATGTACTGTCTTCTGTTTTTTTGTCTGCTGCTGTTTATAACCAGACTGGTCAAGGTGGCACCGGTGCGCAAGGTGTCAAAGTCTCGTTTAGTTGTGTTGACTCAAAGACAATCCTTCGTCCTTCAGTTAACTACCCGAAACCTCAGATGAAAGGTTTGCAAACCGCAGTAGTTACGGGGAACAAAGATGGTGAAATTTACATAGACAAACATGGCCGTATCAAAGTTCAGTTTCACTGGGACCGTGTTGGTAAATACGATGTAAATAGTTCATGTTGGATTCGTGTTGCGCAAAATATTGCAGGTAACGGATGGGGGGCGGTGTTTCACCCTAGAGTCGGACAAGAGGTCATCGTCGAGTTTGTTAACGGAGACCCTGATCAACCAATCGTTACGGGGTCACTATATAACGGTAGTCAACTCCCTCCTTACGCTTTACCAGAGCAAAGTTCTCAGAGTGGTTATAAATCACGCTCTGTACAAAAAGGTACATCCAATTTTAATGAGTTGCGCTTTGATGATAAGCCCGGTGAAGAGCACATTTATCTTCATGCTGAAAAACTGTTCCAAATGCTAGTTGAAGACTGTGTTGATATCGCCGTTGAAAACAGTAAAACCGAAAAAGTGACCAATGATGTTAATCAAGAGGTTGGTCAGAACGCGAGCTTGAAAGTAGGTAAAAACTTTTCGAATGAAACGGGTGAAGTGCTGTCTTTTAATGCAGGAAAGAGCGTCGAGATCAAAGTAGGTGGTGCTTCTATTCAGATGTCTAGCTCTGGAGAAATCAATATCAAAGGTAATAAAATATCCATTAACGGCTCAGCTATTGCTCTTAAAGCTGGGCAAATTTCATTGAACTAAGGTGATTTAAAGTGGGTAAACCAGCCGCAATTTTGGGCAGCTTTCATCTTTGCCCTAAAAAAACAGGAAAGATACCGCATGTCGGTGGTCCCGTCGTTGTTGGTTCACCAAACGTAACGATTGGCGGGATACCTGCGGCAAGACAAGGCGACAAGCTTATTTGTATCGGTCCTCCGGATAGTATCTCAGCAGGTTCTTCTAGCGTAACAATCAACGGTAAACCAGCCGCGAGAGTCGGCGATTCAACGTCTCATGGTGGCAAAATTCTATCTGGTATGCCTACGGTTTTAATCGGAGGCTAGATGCCACTCGCATTTCAAACGCATCTTCTATCCTTTAATGGCCGTTCACACACCGTTCGCGAGATAGCTGATGATTCTTTTAGATTGTCCGAGGAAATCCGATCCCCTGACTTTGCTCAATCAATAGATGAGCATATATTAAGCCTCGTGCGCTCTGAGCGCGAGAGTCTTGAGCAAGCTGATATCAAGGGGAATCTCTGTGTTCTTTTACCATCTTCGGTAGACAAAAGTTTGCTTAAAGCATTGATAAGCGAGCTTTCTATTTTCGTTGACCAAACTGTCAATACTGAAATTTACTTTTATCCTTATGGCCAAGCTGCATTTTTGATGGCACTAAATCGGATAAATCGTGAAGTTAATGAAACGCAAGCGACTTGGATACTGGCTATAGAGGTTACGAGCGATGTAGAAGGGCATGTCAAACCTCAAAGCTCTATCATTTTAACCAAGTGTTTTTTTCGACATTCAGGTCTTGTGCCTGATGTTGTTCGAATTGATTTAGATGCCAAACAACAACGCATCGCCGTGGACAAGGTGTTTAAGCAATTAGGAGTAAGTTGTGAACATCCACTCAGTCAATTGTATTTATCCGTTAATAAGGAAGAACCGCAATGGTTAAACTCAATGCAATTCTTGTCTCCGTGGGTGACCGAGCAAACTCAGTATCAATTTGTTGATATCAAACTTGGCGGATTGGGTGCATGTGGCGGCGTTTTAAAAGCGTTGGTGATTGATGAGCTTCAAAGAAGCAGCCCCTGCCCAGACTTTCACGTGTTGCAAGCCGACATCGAGCCAGACGGCTACGCGGTAGGAGTAATATACAATTGGCGTAGTGAATAGGTCTGGCTATTGCTTTTCCTTCTAGTAGCTGAGGTTTTAGTGATGCAAATGTTATGGGGGATTGACTCAAAATTGGCCCTTTAATGATGTTTGGACAATGACTAGGCGCAGCTTGCTTTTCAAAATAGCTTTGCTCACCGCGTTTTTACAGTGTTCTTCTCGCTTTCTGATTAAATAGCCAGCCATAGAACACAAACCACATGAAAAGCTGTTCGACTCAAGATATCCTTACCGATATAAAATAACTTGAGTTTTTGGCTTGTTCGAGATCCCACCCGTGACGCATTCCTGTTTATAAACGGTACATGGACTCTGACAGAAGCAAGCCTGCTCATAGAATTGGCGGAAAGTGAATTCGAATGAAGTTTATCCACACCTCAGATTGGCATCTTGGTCGACAATTCCACAACGTGTCACTACTCGAAGATCAACAAGCAGTACTCGAACAACTGATTAACTATATTGAACACAATCCCGTCGATGCGGTTGTAGTGGCGGGAGATATTTATGACCGTTCGGTGCCACCAACGGTTGCAATAGAACTGCTAAATCGAGTCGTGAAGCGTATTTGTACTGAACTGAAAACACCGATGATATTGATATCTGGCAACCATGATGGTGCAGAAAGGCTAGGTTTCGGCTCAGAGCAAATGAAAAATGCAGGTCTCCATATTGTTAGCAACTTTGAAGAGATGCTCACTCCCATCATCATAAAAACGGACTCTGCGGATGAGGTCGCGTTTTATGGTATGCCTTATAACGACCCTGAACAGGTTAGGTTTGCCTATAAAGCCTCGGTATCCACTCATGATGAGGCTCATCAATTGCTTGTTGAGCAAATTAAAGAGCGCTTTATCTCTACGCAAAAGCGCGTGCTCGTGAGTCATTGTTTTGTTGATGGGGCCATCGAGTCAGACTCTGAACGACCATTATCTATTGGTGGCCCTGATCGCGTGAGTCATGAACACTTCTTAGATTTTGACTACGTCGCACTTGGTCATTTGCATCAGCCTCAAAAGAAAGGCGCAGAGCATATCCGATACTCTGGCTCACTCATGAAGTATAGCTTTGGTGAACAGAACCAGAGAAAAGGTTTCACGTTAGTTGAACTGGACAAGAAAGGATTCGTTTCTGCAGAGCATATTGATCTTACGGCTCCTCATGAAATGCGCATTGTAGAGGGCGAGCTGGATAAAGTTATTGATCAAGGCAAAACAGACCCTAAGAATGAAGATTATTTGTTAGTTCGTTTGATGGATAAACATGCGATTTTAAACCCAATGGAAAAGCTTCGTTCAGTGTATCCAAACGTTTTACACCTTGAGAAACCTGGCATGTTAATTGGGGTAGAGCAGGAAATGGCGCAAGCAAAGTTGGCGCGAAGCGAAATTGATATGTTCCGAGATTTTTTTATTGAGGCGCAAGATAGCCAGTTGTCTAAAGAGCAAGAGCAAGCTGTTACTGACATTATTAAGCAATTATCACAGCAATAGGGACCAAAGATGAAACCAATTAAACTAACCATGCAAGCCTTTGGTCCGTTTGCAAAAACTGAAATCATTCATTTTGAGAAGCTTGGCAGTAACCCTCTATTTTTGATTAATGGTCCTACAGGTTCCGGTAAAACGTCGATCTTAGATGCCATTTGCTTCGCCCTTTATGGTGAAACCACAGGTAATGAGCGACAAGGTATTCAGATGCGGTGTGACTTATCCGCGCAAGATTTACCAACCGAAGTAGTTCTCGAATTTTCGTTACACGGCAAACAATACCGAGTTGTTCGATCTCCTGAGCAGGAAGCGCCCAAGGCCCGTGGCGAAGGGATGACGATTAAAAAGCACACTGCGGCTCTTTATGAACTCGGTGAGACTGAAACGCTTATTACCAGCAAGGCGACTCAGGTTAAAACTGAAGTTAGCAATATTATTGGCTTGAATGAAACTCAATTTCGTCAAGTTATGGTGTTGCCTCAAGGAAAATTCCGAGAACTGTTGCTTGCTAGCTCTAAAGAGCGTGAAGAAATTTTTGGCCAGCTCTTTCAAACTGACATATATAAAAAAATTGAGTACGCGCTCAAAGATAAAGCGAGTGCAATTAGTAAAGCGAAAGGCGAATTTGATAATCAAATTCGAGGTGCTTTACAAGTTGCAGAAGCGAGTTCTGAACAAGAACTATTACAACAACTGGAACAAGTAACTAAGCAATTAGAGTCTGATAAAAAGAATGAGCAAGCAGCGTTAGATAAGCTCAATACTGCTAAATCTGAATTGCAAAAAGCGGAAACCTTGAATGGAGAGTTTTCGAAACGAGAGCAAGCAGAAAGCGCACTCAAGCTGCATCTAGAACACTCAGATTCGATAAAAGCTCGTCAACAGCAATTAGAAAACGCTAAAAATGCCAATAAGATAGAGTTGCCCTACGTCTCATTACAAAATGCAAAAGCTCAAACGCAAGAGCTTAGGCAAAAAATCGTAGCTTTGAAAGAGAGTCTCGAAAAAGCTCATGTCGTTGCGAGAGAACAAGAAAACTTGCAGCAAAGTGCAAAAGAGGCCGCGGCAAAGGTCCCGCAGTTAACGCAACTGCAGTATCAGCTTGAAAGTATGAAAAACAAGTTGGTCGAGAAAGACAATTTGGAAAGTAAAATAACGGCGGGTTATCAACAAAAACAACAATTTGAAGCAACGTTAAAACAGTACATAGAACTAAAAGATAAGTTAACGTTACAGGCCCAGCAGGGACAGAAGGAGCTAGAGAAAGCACGAGTTGATGTTGCGCTTATTGGCAGCATCGATGCGGAAATAAAACAAAAACAACGGCTGTTACAGGATCTACAAAAGCTGCATGATCTTACTTTAGAGCTCTCTAAACTCAATGCGCTAACTGTAGGCAAGCAGCAGTCACTACACGAAGCCAGTCAGCGCTATATGCAGTGTCAACAAGACGCTGATACGATAGAGCTTAAGTGGCACAACGCTCAAGCGGCAGTATTAGCGCAGCGACTAACAGCAGGTGAAGCATGCCCGGTGTGTGGTAGCGAAACGCATCCTAACCCCGCAACATTTGCTGAAGAAGCCGTTACAAAAGAGCAAGTTCAGGCGGCTAGAGCGAAAGAGCGAGAAGCTCAAACCTTGTTGAACCAACTAAGCAATCAGCTAGAACAACATAACGTTGTCATTAGTCAGTATCAGAATCAGTGTAACCAGTTGAAAGAGGAGTTGGGTGAGTATGCTACATCTGAGATCTCGACGGTTCAAAATGATTTGCAAGCGATCAATGCTCAACTCCTACGTCTACAAGCTATTGATATTGAAAAGCTAGAAAAGAACGTTGAACAGCTTAATCAACGCTGCGTCGTGGGTGAAAATAAAATTCATGAGCTGCAGAATCAAATGGCGGCAAATGAATCAACCGTTAAAGCGAACCAAGAACAATTGGCTCAATTACAAGCTTCTATTGACCCAAAATACAGTTCCGCTGACTTGCTTGAACGTGAAATTTTGCTGACAAACGAGCAAATTCTGAGTTTGAACACAGGCTTAGAAAAGGCGCAAAACGCTTTGCAGCAAGCGATATTGGAGAAATCAAATGCGGAAAGTCACTTAGCGACGAACAAGCAGTGGTTATCTGAGTCAGAGCAAAAACTTAGCCAAGCAGAATTAGCGTGGAATGAGGCACTACAGGCGAGTAAATTTGAGGATGAAAGCCATTATCTAAGTAGTCGAGTGGGAGATGATGAACTTCAAGCCTGGCAGCAAGAAATAGACAGCGTCAAACAGGCACAAACCAAGCTTGAGCAAACACTACATGATTTAAATCATGCATTGAAAGATCTTGAAAGGCCTAATTTAGAGTCGTTTAACGACAGGTTAACCACTCTGCAGGCGCAATATATTGAAGTAAGGAATCAACTTGATACCACACGCTCAATATTTGAACGTCTTGAAAAGGTTCGTAAAGATATTGCCGTGTTGCATGAGAAAAATAGTAAGTTAGAAGAAGAATACAAAGTCTTTGGTACGTTGTACGACGTTGCTAGCGGTAAAACAGGCAGCAGGATTAGCCTACATCGCTTTGTTCTTGGTGTACTGTTGGATGATGTGCTGATTCAGGCCTCTCAACGCTTAAGCCTTATGAGTAAAGGGCGCTATATTCTTGCTCGAAAAACAGAGGGCTTCAAAGGCGCAGCGGGTCGCGGCTTAGATTTAATGGTTGAAGATGGCTACACAGGAAAAACGCGTGATGTTGCGACACTTTCCGGCGGTGAATCATTTATGGCAGCGCTTGCTCTGGCACTTGGTTTGTCGGATGTTGTGCAATCCTATAGTGGCGGTATCCGTTTAGACACTTTATTTATTGATGAGGGCTTCGGTAGTTTAGACCCAGAGTCTTTAGATCTTGCTATTCAAACGCTAGTGGACCTGCAACAGACTGGGCGCATGATCGGTGTTATTTCTCACGTTTCTGAGCTGAAAGAGCAAATGGCGCAGAGGATTGATGTTGAACCATCAAGACTTGGTTCAACGGTGTCGATTAAATCTCAATGTCGCTTCGCTGTCTAATTCAGTGACTACTGTTAGATCAAAAAGCCCCTATTGTTAGGGGCTTTCTGACTAAGTCGCTACTGTTCGCAAAAGTGGCCTTCTTTTGGTGATTGGGTAATCGCATATTCGCCATCAAGGTTGCGATAAACAATCGTGTTCCAAACAGAGCCATCATCCAATTCAAACTCAATAGCATAGTTGACGCCGCTAACGATTTGCGCGTGAACATTCAGTATTCGTTTAAACGACGCTATTGTGTCCATTTTCTTTAAAACAAAGGCCATTGCCTTTTGTGCATCAGGGGTCGCGTTAAACTCATTCCACCCACCTGGCATGTTTCCTTGTGCATTACATACATCTGCCGAGGTCGTTAATTGTGTCGTTTCGCTCGGCTTTTCCTGCTGACAACCTGCAAGTAGCACCAAAAGTGCACAAACTGACACTGTTTTTAATTTCATAACAATAACCTCTGTCTATAACGCAACGTATTATAGGAGGGTGATATGCCTACGAATGTCTATGTTGTGCAAAGTTTCTATATGCATAGGGTTAAATGCTGACAAAATGTACAAGCATGGTCAGCTTGTAAGTCAAAAATAGAGCAATCTTGTTATCGATTTGCAGAGATGACGAGGTTTCGGTGTTCAGCGCGCTATTGATGATGAAGAATTGTGATGTGTACCTATGAGGGCGATGGTGCGGCTTAGTGATCGATTTGTTATCTTCTAGAGTAAAATCAATCACTAATTAAAATTTAGGTGTTGTATGAAATCGATAAAAATATTTTTACTTTTGTCACTTGCAACTTTATTTGGTTGTACCTCGAAGCCGGATGGGGTGGAACCCGTGAATAATTTCGATTTAGAGCCATATCTAGGTAAGTGGTATGAGATTGCACGCCTAGACCATTCATTTGAGCGAGGCTTATCCAACGTTACCGCTGAGTATCAGGTTCGTGAGGATGGTGGGGTCAAGGTGATAAACCGTGGATATTCCGAAGAAGAGCGACAGTGGTCAGAAGCTGAAGGCAAAGCTTATTTTGTTGAAGATGAAACGGTGGGACACTTAAAGGTTTCCTTTTTTGGGCCAATATATTCTTCTTACATTGTGTTTGAGCTAGGTGAAAACTATGACTATGCGTTTGTCTCAGGTTACAACCACGACTACTTGTGGCTATTGTCTAGAACGCCTAATGTTGATGAGAAAGTAGTGGAGCGCTTTAAGTACGTAGCTAAAGAGAAAGGTTTCGCTATCGACGAGCTCATTTTTGTTGAACAAGAGAAACAACGGCAGCTTTAAGTTCATCAGCGTGGCTGAAAAAGCGGACAGAGGGGAAGCTTCCTAATTAAGAGCTCAGTTTGTCATTTCGCTTAACAGTAATTTGTTACGGCGTACCGTAATGTGGTCAAAATGGATATAGCCCCATCATTTGTGATTACTCGTGATGGGGCTTATATAAATTTGAGTGAGCGTCGAAAGGTTGCTCTATCAACAAACGGTTATGGTTTACTTAATCAAACGAACGATCAGGGAACCTGGTGCTCGAATAGATTCAACATTGTGGCTAAGTACTGTGCCGCTTGTTGGGGCGGTGTAGCGTTTAATCTCAGCGCCAAAGCTGTCGTATTGAATCGCAAGAAGTTGACCTTGCTCGACAAAATCCATCAAACTAACATGAGGCAGTACAAAGCCGCCGTGTGTCGCTTTCACACTGATGATTTCGTTTCCTTCCAAGCATGACGTAATAGTGTCCACATCACCTTCAACAATGTTATGCTCTTTCAGCACATTAAAAATGCCTGTTACGGTTCGACTGATAAGTTCTTGCTCGGTGTATCGCCCCATACCTACTTCAACTGTAATGCTTGGGACACCATGGTTATTCCAAACCGTTTCAAGGACGCCAGCATCTCCAGGATCATTTAAAATCGCATCAGGATTAATGAGGCGAGCCATTTCTAATGATTGCTCGATTCGGAAATCTGCAAACACGTAAAGTGGATAGGCCGCACCACTGGTTTGAGTGTGAAGGTCAATGGCTAAATCAGCATTTGGCTTGAGCAAATCATTCCACAATGCATATAAGTAACGTTGGGCCTCATTGCCGTTTTGGTCACCAGGAAAAAAGCGGTTTAAGTTTGCAGGAGACGCATCAGGGTCTGCGGAATAGAAATCGCGGCTGTGGTTTAGCATACCAGGCATGTTAATGGTTGGAACAATAGTGACAGTACCAGCGACTTCAGTGCCGATGAGCTCTCGAGCAGTTTTCTGCGCTGCTAACACACCATTGTACTCATCACCATGAACCCCTGCGGTAATCATGATCTTCTTGCCAGGTTTTTCACCTTTGAACACTAGCACAGGTAGGTGTTGCCACTGAGAGAGAGCATTCGTTGCGATGCGAAACCAAAACTTATGCTCGCCCGAATTTAGGTCTGCTACATTGAGAGACTGAATCACTTGATGACCTTGAATCACGTCATCGAGAAATTGTGTTGCCATTAAAGTTACCACTCCAAAACCATAAGCTAATCTAAAACCTTAGCGTCGTCATACCATGAATATTAATAAGGCGAGAACATGTCTCGCCTTAATTACCAATTGGTTTCGTTTTACGCAAAACCCATAATATGAGCTGCGATAACGACGATACTTGATAGGGTAAAGAGTAATAGAATAAATCGCCAGCAGAATTTTGCCCAGTCACCCCAGTCGATACGGCAGACACCAAGCGTTGCCATGAGAGATGCCGAAGTAGGGACGATAACGTTAGTAAAGCCATCGCCAAGTTGGAATGACAAAACTGCCACTTGGCGCGTAACTCCTGCAATGTCTGCCAGAGGGGCCAGTAGAGGCATCGTCAGTGCCGCTTGTCCAGAGCCCGAAGTGACAAAGAAGTTGAAGATAGATTGGAATACATACATTAACCATGCCGCAGCCACGTCAGGAAGCCCGCTAATCACGCCGCCAGCACTGTTTAGAATTGAGTTCAGTACACTCGCTTCATCAGTTGTACCACCACCAAGGATCAACAATACACCTTTTGCACAACCCACTAATAGGGCAGGTGCAAGCATAATAGCTGCACCTTCTTTAAATGCATCAGCTGCGCAGTTTAGCGTCATACCGTTTAGGCGGAAAATCGTACCGATGATCGCGACAACAAAGCCCATAGTGAAAAATTGAGACGCGATTTCTGGGATGTACCATGCGTTAGCGACTACGCCCCAAACAACCCACACCGTGGTCGCAATAACCGTAAGGATAACGAGTGTGTCACCTAGGTTCCAACGAGAATCTTGATTGCCAAGCTCTTGCTGACGGAAATACTGGTCTGTGCGATGGCTGTAAGAAAGTTTAGGATTTGACTTCACACGAGCGGCGTAGATCATTGTGAAAGCGATACCGATTAACGTAAAGCCAGCCCATAACCCCATGCGTACTGTCATGCCGGATAAAACAGGTACACCCGCAATGCCTTGCGCAATAGCTACGGAAAAAGGGTTCATCCAAGAAGTAGCGAAGCCAATTTGAGTCGCAACATAGGTAACCATTACCGTAGTGATACCATCATAACCAAGGCGAACCATAAGCGGCGCGATAATAATCGCAAACGCTACGGCTTCTTCACCCATACCAAATACCGCACCGCCTAGCGAGAACAGCAAAAATAGCACTGGAATGAATAGCGCTTCGTTACCTTTGGTCTTATCGATAAGGCGCAGGATACCGTTATCGATTGTGCCTGTGCGCATTACAACGCCGAAAGCACCGCCGATAACCAACATGAACATAATCACGCCGATTGCGCTGCCCCATTTAGAGCCAGAAACTAGCCCTTCGAAAGGGAAGTTCATCAGACCAATGCCACCACCAGAAGCAAACAGGCCAACCTTGTTGTAAACCAGTTCACCGTTTTCGTCGGTTGCATAAGAGAAAGAAGAAGGATCGATAACTGTGCGAGTTTTTTCTGCACCGTCGACCATGTAGGTCACCTGTTGGCTATCAAAATGACCAGCAGGAATTAAGTAGGTAAGAATCGCAGCAAGAATACCAACAATGAAGATCAAAATGAGGGTATCTGGCATCTGCCACGACTTGGGGGTAGCAACCGAGTCTGCTGGTTGCGCATGTGTGTGAGACATAACTTACTTCACGTCAAATTCAATAAAGCATGAAATATCGATAAAATAGAATAAAAAGTCAATATTAATGCTTATGTTGAACTATAAATTCATCAAATATTTGAAGTGAAGTTAATTTGATTGTTTTGTGGTCAAATGTTGGGTTAATGTTTCAGTATGCGTTGAGTTTGGATGATTCACGAGCTTTCATAGTACATCTACAGGTGATCTAATCACTTGATTTCTGTCTGTTCTGCATAAAAAGCAGCGACATCACGAAGGTCTTCATCATTTAACATTTTTAACTGTGCTGCCATCATTTCTGCAAGTGGCCCTTTACGCTCACCGGCTTGATAAGATTTCATTGCATTGTAAAGGTACTGAGCATTTTGACCAGCAAGGCTTGGATAGGTGTTGTTCGTTGCGATGCCTGTAACACCGTGACAATAGACACAGCTAGGTGATTTGATTTTACCTTTATCAGCATCACCAAACGGCTCGGCATGGATAGCGGAAGAGAAAATAAAAGAGATTAGAAGTATAAATCTGAGCATGGAGGTTATCTATTCGCTAAAAATCATGCCGATACAATAAAGCTTCCCCTTAGGGGAAGCTCAATGATCAAAATCAAATTAAAGTAGAGATTTTATACTTGATAAGAAAGTGTCGATGTCTTTCGCTGAAATATCTTTATGAGTTACAAAACGAATTGGATTTCCAGGGGTTATCGTGATGTTTTGTTCCTTTAGTTTCGCAGCGATACTTACTATGTCCACTTGAGGATCAAGCTTCGCGAACACAATGTTCGTTTGAACAAATTCAGGGTTGACTGAAAAACCAGGCAGTTCTGCTAAACCTTCCGCTAAGGTTTTTGCGTTGATGTGATCTTGTTTTAGCTGTTCCACTTGTTCGGTAAGGGCAAGTTTGCCTGCTGCGGCAAGAATACCCGCTTGACGCATACCACCGCCGACCATCTTTCTTAAGCGACGTGCTTTTGCGATGTAGTCTTTGCTACCAAGCAGTAGCGAGCCAACAGGGGCAGCCAGACCTTTCGACAGACAGATCGTCATTGAATCAAAGTACTGACCGATCTCTTTTACCGGAACATCAAGCGCAACGGCTGCGTTAAAAACGCGAGCGCCATCTAGATGCATCTGCAAGTTATGTTTATTCACGAAGTCACGTGCTTCTGCTAAGTAAGACAGAGGTAGTACTTTACCGTTAATTGTGTTTTCTAAGCTGAGAAGCTTAGTGCGAGCAAAGTGACAATCATCTGGTTTAATCGCAGCAGCCAGTTTATCAAATGGTAGCGTGCCATCTGGGTTATTTTCGACTGGTTGAGGTTGAATTGATCCCAAAACCGCCGCGCCACCAGCTTCGTATTTGTAGTTATGTGCTTGTTGCCCACATAGATATTCATCTCCCCGCTCGCAATGCGCCATTAAACCGAGCAGATTGGCTTGAGTGCCTGAAGTGGTAAACAAAGCTGCTTCGAAACCAGCAAGCTGCGCAGCAAATTTTTCAAGCTCATTGACCGTAGGGTCATCACCATAAACATCATCCCCAACGGGGGCCTTAAACATGGCTTCTCGCATGGCTTGGGTGGGCTGTGTAACGGTATCTGATCGAAAATCCATGAATGTCTCCTTGGTCAAAGTCCTAAATATATCCGCAAAGGCGCGCTTTGCTTAAGCAAGCGATCGTTTTGGCATCGGTGATCGTGCCATCGACTATCTTTTCTTCGAGTTGCTTGATTGACAAGGTGACGACCTCAATCACTTCATCTTCATCGCACTCGTAACGGTTTGTTTTGTTGAGCTTTTCGGCAACAAATAGATACTGTATCTCATCACAAAATCCGGCAAGAGGGGTGACTTGGCCGAGAGACGTGAATTTCTCTGCACTAAACCCAGTTTCTTCCTCTAACTCTCTTTTGGCGCAGCAGAGAGGCTCTTCGTTGCCTTCTCTGGTACCAGCAGGCAGTTCCAATAGCCATTTATTAAGTGAAGGCCGAAATTGGTGGACAAGGACAATGTGACCCTCCGCTGTAATAGGGAGAATCACCGCAGCACCCGGATGATGGATTGTGGTGTGCGTAATTGCCTGTCCTGTAGGAAGCATAACGTCTTCTTCAATCAGAGAAATTTGCTTCCATTTATGAATTATCTTGCTCATGCAGTTATGAACCCTAGCTGTTACCGCATTTTTGACGTTTTTCGACATTAACCACAAATGGTGGGAAACAAAAGCAAAAAATACTGCAACACGACGAAAGCGTTTGCACTTTAAGTGAGCAATGTCTCATAAATGGAAACTTTGATTGCTTCGTCAAGAAGGGGAAAAGCATCTGCTATAAGGGGAATTCGACAAAATACATTTGTAACAAAGTTATAACAAGTGTATAAAAATGTTAACGCAATACCACTTCAGCAGCCGGAGAACGTATGACACAAACCTTATTTACCTCAAATGCCGAAAAAGCGCTTCTCTCAGAACGCATCAATAAATTGGCGAAAGCGTTAACGGATGGCGTTTATGAGCGTGAACATACGATCAAGCTCTGCCTTCTTGCTGCACTTGCTGGTGAAAGTGTTTTTCTTTTAGGTCCCCCTGGTATTGCAAAAAGCTTAATTGCCAAACGACTCATCCAAGCGTTCGATAACAGCAGTTACTTCGAATACCTGATGACGCGCTTCTCAACCCCTGAAGAGGTGTTTGGGCCACTGAGTATCCAAGAGCTAAAAGACAACGGCCGTTATGTTCGATTAACTAAAGGGTATTTGCCAACTGCACAAGTCGTATTTTTGGATGAAATCTGGAAGGCGGGCCCTGCAATTCTTAATACATTGCTGACAGTGGTTAATGAGAAAACATTCAAAAATGGCAGCGATATCGAGCGTGTGCCAATGCGCTTGTTGGTATCGGCTTCCAATGAATTACCCGATGAAGATAGTGGATTGGATGCGCTCTACGACCGCATGTTGGTGCGTGTGTTTGTGAATCGAATTCAGAATAAACAAAACTTTAAGTCGATGTTGACTGTGGGCACATCGCAAGAGGCACAAGTACCAGAAGGCCTAGCGATAACTGATGAAGAATATCATCAATGGCAACAACAGCTCGACAAATTGACGTTAACCGACAATGCATTCGAAAAGCTTTTCCAGCTTAAAACGATGTTAGAAGCCAAAGTTGAAGCTCAGTTTGGTGATGTGGCCAATACCGATATGTATGTCTCTGACCGCCGCTGGAAGAAAGCCGTGAAGTTGTTAAAAGCGAGCGCGTTTTTTAATGGTCGCGATGAAATAAATCCGCTTGACCTTTTACTGCTGCAAGATTGTTTATGGAACAGTCCTGAATCGCGAGATGTGGTACGTGAAGTGGTTCAAGAGTTCGCCTTAAAACATGCATTTGATCAACAAGACGCGGAGCAGGAAATCGAGTACTGCCGTGAGTCTTTGGTTGATGTCCAACATGAACTAGAAGATGCCTACCGCATGACGTTAACGTCTGAAGCGGCCACGGGTATTTTGCGTAAAGAAACCATGCGCTTTGATACCTCTAAAGCCAAGATGTACAAAGTTGGCGCAGCCGTTAACTTAGTTAAATTGGTTGTCTTGCAAAGCAACATGTCGGTTTCAGAATCAGAAAAAGGTGATAGCCGCTGGGTTTATGTACCCAAAGATGAGTTAGATCGAGTCATTAAAGAGGGAAGCGGTGATGTGTATGGTTACGTCAATCAAAACACCAACATGTGCCGTTTACGATTTGATGTTGACGCGGCGAATAACCTAGTTATCCGTGATATCGCGAACCGAGGCATTTTGGTTAGCCTAGTGACTCAAGAGGGCTTGGATGTAGAGCTTTACCAAAAGTGGTTAACGCAGAGCGAAAAAGCCGTAAATCAGCTTAGTGAGGCAGAACACCATATGCGCAAGGTGAAAGCGAACTTTCATGATGCGCTTCCGCATAGCTTTGTTGATCCTGAACTCCCCCGCCTTATGGAGTCGAGTCTACAACAGGTCAGTCAGAGACTTGAATCAATCCAAGCAGAAAGTGAAAAAGTTATCCAACGCTTTAAAAACTTAAATCAGTTTTTCTCATAAGGAGACGACATGCTAGGTGCAGACGGACTTAACCTCGCGCTGATGGTGGCCGACTCCGGCATCATCGATAGCGCAGTTAATGATTTGATGGCTCGTTCACAAGTCATGATGATGGCAGAAAACCGAGGTGTTAAATCTTCGGTCAAAGGTCACTTGTTAAAGTGGCGAGGCAGCGTTAAAAAACGGATCACCAAGGTATGTGAGACAGAGCGTTTCCAACAAGAGCTGTCTTTATATCAAGAGGTTATTCATTGGGATGAAGAGGCGTTTTTTGAAAACATCGAAGATGTGATTAAAAAGCTGGAATGGCACTCTGCGTTTTACATACAAGCTCGCCGAATGATGGAAAAGAACAAAGGGATGAATAACCCTATGTTCCCTCATTACTTTTGTGATCAATGGTACCAAAGCCTCACCGATGCAATAAAACAAGCGCAAGTAAGCGAGCTTGAAGCCAATAAAGAAAAGGTGCTGAATGACCTGTATCAACGTATGGAAACCATGCGTAATATGGATAAAGTCACGGAGTCGGGTGATGCTGAAAGTGTAGGGCGCCTGTGGGATATGGCATCTGCCAAGTTGAGTAAAACAGACTTAACGGTGATGAAACGCCATGCTGAGTTTCTGAAGAAGCACCAAGGCTTGCAAGAAATTGCGGAGCAACTCGGTCGTATGGCGGGGCAAGTAAATGATCCTGAACTAAATCGTGCGCCCACTGAAGAACTTCAATTGGTCGAAGAGAAAAGTGATGAGGCGACGGATGATATTGTCGGTATTCACGAAAGCGATGATCTAAATAAGCTACTTCCCAACGAAACGATGTTTTTGGCGTATCCTGAACTTGAAGTTGTATTCTATAAACACTTAGTTGATAAAAGGCTCATGAACTATCGTACACAAGGCAAATCGCGCACGTTACGTAAAGTTAAAGCTCACCGACCTGACCATAAAGCGGTAGATATCGAAAAAGGCCCCTTCATTGTTTGTGTGGACGCGTCCGGTTCCATGAGTGGCTTTCCTGAGCAATGCGCCAAAGCCATGGCTTATGCTCTGATGCAAATCGCACTAGCGGAGCAACGTGATTGCTATGTCATTATTTTTTCTACGGAACACATTACCTACGAACTAACCAAACAAGATGGTCTGCGCGAGGCGGCGGACTTTCTAACTTATAGCTTCCATGGTGGTACAGACTTAGAGCCAACTTTGATTAAATCTATCGACTTGATGAGCGGTGATAAATATAAAAACGCAGACATGGTAGTCATTTCCGACTTTATCGCGCCAAAACAACAAGACGAGTTACTGGCCAAAGTGGATGCGCTCAAAGCGAAGAAAAACCGTTTTCACGCGATTAGCTTATCGAAATACGGAAATCCTGCATTAATGTCGATGTTTGATCACACTTGGTCTTATCACCCTAATGTTGTGGGAAGATTGCTAAAAAGGGTCAGCAACTATTAAACGCCTTAATGTTTCATGGGACAAAACGAACTGAAAGCGAGATTTATATTGCTTCGTTTTAAGCCAATAAGATCGAACTTTGGTCGAATTGACTTAAAAGAAATCAAACAAACAGAAAATGAAATGTTTTTGTTTGACTATCTTCTCTCAATCCGTAAAGTAGCCACCAACGCAACGGGGTAGAGCCCTGAAGCGTAATAAAAAGGCGCCTTGGCAGAGTGGCTATGCAGCGGATTGCAAATCCGTGGACCTCGGTTCGACTCCGGGAGGCGCCTCCA